>NZ_BOPF01000001.1 GCF_016863615.1 Virgisporangium aliadipatigenens
CCCCGAATTCCTCCCACCCCCATACCTGGACCCGCAGAGACGGCCACGCCGCAACATCTACCACCGCCGCCCCTGACGGCGGCCGCGCATCGCACGCCAGGGATGTACGTCGGGCGCACTCCGCCCGGGCGGCACCGGATCTCGCGCTGGACCGAGCCCGGGTGAACACTCACGCCGGCAGGGTGGCGGCGCCCTCCCGCGACCCGTCGTCCCAGACCCTGTTCCGGCCCGCCTGCTTGGCCGCGTACAGCGCCTCGTCGGCCCGCGCCAGCACCGAGGCGAGATCCTCGGTCGCCCCGGCCCGTTCGGCCAGGCCCACGCTGATCGTCACGGTCACCGGCCCGGTGCGCGTCGGTACCGGAACGGCCGCCACCTTCTCGCGGATGCGTTCGGCGAGCACCCGGCCCGCCGCCCGGTCGGCCCCCGGCACGACGACCGCGAACTCCTCCCCGCCGTAGCGGCCGAGCAGGTCGACCTGGCGCAGTTCGGCTCGCATGCGTTGGGCCACCTCGCGGATGACGTCGTCGCCGGAGGGGTGGCCGTAGGTGTCGTTCACCCGCTTGAAGTGGTCGACGTCGAGCATCATCGCGACGATCGGGCGGTCGTAGCGGGTGGCGGCGGCGACCTCCCGTTCGGCCAGCTCGAAGAGGTGCCGCCGGTTGGCGACGCCGGTCAGTTCGTCCTTGGTCGCCAGTTCGCGGACGCGGGCGAAGAGGCTGGCGTTGACGTAGGCGGTCATGCCCTGGGCGACGACCGCGCCGGCGACCTCCAGCTCGTCGTCGAGGCGTTCGGCCGCGGCGGAGGCGACGATCAGCACACCGAGATCGGCGTTGCGCGAACGCAGGGGCAGCGCCGCCCAGGCCGCCGCTTCCGGCGCGCGCTCGGCCAGGTCCCCCGGCAGCGGCGGATCCGTCGTCGGGCCGGCCGTCGCGAGCAGGGGGCCGAGGGCGGGATCGTCGGGCGTCGGACGTTCGACCAAGGTCCCGTCGGCGGCGAGGTGGCCGACGACCGTGTCCTGCCCGCGGACGGCGACCAGCCACACACCCTGGTTGCTGACCACGGCCCCGGCCCAGTGGATCAGCCTGGCCAGGACGGTCGCCGGGTCCAGGGTGTCGCTCATCGCCTCGAACGCGGCCCGCAGCCGGTCGGCCAGGTCCCGCTGCCGCTGCGCGACCTGCACCGAGATCTCCAGCTGGGCGGTGCGGGCGGTCTCCAGGGCGACGGCGATGTGGCCGGCGAGCGCGTTGAGCGTGCCCGCGTCGGCGGCGCTGAACAGCCCCTTCGCGACCTTGCTGTCCAGGTACACGACGCCGAGCAGGCGGTCGTCGAGCAGCAGCGGCGCGATCATGATCGAGCGCAGGCCGTGCAGCACCACGCTCTGCGCGCCGAGCGCCGCGCCCTCGTCCGTGCCGGTCACCACCAGCGGCTCGCGGCCGAGCCGGACCTTCTCCACGAGGCTGGTGCTGTAGCCGGAGAGCTCGCCGATGTCGTTGCCGGCGGCGTCCCGCCCGAGGTGCGGCACGAGCCGGTCGTCCGACGGGGCGGTCAGGAAGAGGTGGGCGCGGTCCGCGTGCAGCAGCCGGATGATCTCGTCGAGCGCCACCCGCGCGAGCCGGTCCGGGTCGAGGACCCGCGACGCCGCGGCGCTGAGATGTTCCAGGGCGCGTAGCCGCCGCCGGTCGTCGCCGACCGATCCGGGGGAACTGGACGCGTGCGCGCTCGACGCATGACGCCGGCCGCTCAGCAGCGACCCGAACTCGGCCGCCACCCAGCCGTGCCGGTGCGGCCAGCCCTCCTCCTCGGCGATCTCCAGCGCGGTGCGCACCTCGCGGATCGCCAGCCGGTCCGCCTCGAGCGCCACCAGCGCGCGGGCGCGCACCCGGGCCCGTTCGAACTCGATGAGCGGCGCCGGCGGCCGGTGCACCGCCACGTCGGCGCCGAGCACCGCCAGCGCGCGTTCCGGCCGCCCGGTCGCCACGAACAGGTCGGCCCGCACGCACGCGAGGTAGCTGCGCGCCGCCGGATCCTGGGCCGCCGTCGCCAGCCGCTTGACGGCGGCGCGGGCCTGGGCGAGGCGTTCGGCGCGGTCCGCGGCCTCCGTCGCGGCGCGGTACTGCGCGATCCGCCCGGTGGCGACGAGGCGCAGCGTGGCCCGCAGCGGCCGGCGCATCATCCGCGGGTGCCCGCCGACGGCTTCGTACGCGTCGGCCGCCTCGTCGAACGCGGTGCCGATCTCCTGCTGCTCCGACAGCACCTGGATGCGGGCCGCGGACGCGTAGATCTGCACGGTGCGGCCGTTCGCGCCGCCGAGGTCGCGGTCGAGGGCCTCCAGGTCGCGGGCCGCGTCGGCGAGCCGGCCCTGCGCCGCGGCGCCCACCACGGGGATCAGCGACAGCGCCGACAGTTCTCCCGATCCGGTCACCATCCGTCGTCGGGCGAGGTCGGCCACCCGGGCGGCCTCGGCGTTGCGGCCCTGGTTGACCGCGTCGACGGCCAGCGCGAACGCGCCCTCCGAGTAGGTGCCGACGTCCAGGAAACGACCGTGTTCGGACAGGGCGCGCGCCACCGGCGCCGCGGGGCCGGTGCCGAGGATGTACTCCGACAGGGCCCGGCCGTAGATGGTCAGGGCCCGCAGCCCCGGTTCGGTCACCGCCGGGTCGGCGTTCATCCGGTCGAACGCCGACCGCGCGACCCCTCGCATCCGCAGCACGTTCGCGAAGATGCCGAGCAGGTACTGGCCCTGCGCGTACGGCTTGCCGTGGCCCAGCCGGTTGCCCCAGTAGATCGCCCGCACGCCGTAGCCCAGCCACAGGTCGATCCGTCCTTCGAGGCCGGACAGGTTGAAGCCGCGCGTGTACAGGTCGGCGGCGAGTTCGCGGCGGCGGCGTTCGGTGCCCTGCAGCGAACTCGACCCGAGGCCGAGCAGCTGCGTGAACACCACCCCGAAGATCATCACGAAGGTCGTCACGAGCAGGACCGAACGCCGTCGCGGCATCCGCACGCCCAGTTCGGCGAGTCCGCGGCGCAGCGTCGCCGAACCGTCGAGCACCCGCCAGCCGGCCCAGCACACGTCGGAGAGCGTCACGAGCAGTTCGGCGCGGCGCAGCGGGTCGTTCTCGAGTTCGACCGCCTCCTCCAGCACGGCCGCCGCGTCCCCGAACCGGCCGACGTGCATCAGCGCCGTTCCGAGGTCGTGCAGCAGGGCCACCGACGGCGCCCCGGCCAGCTCACGCGCCCGCCCGAGGAACGTCACCGCGTCCGCCGGGGCGTTGCCGCGCAGCGCCAGTTCGCCCGCCGCCACGTAGGCCGGGAGGGCCCGGGTCGCCGGCACGGCCGCACCCGCCGCCAGATAGTGCCGCGCGATCGCGAACACCCGTTCCGGCGGCGGCTCCTCGACGGTCGACAGCGCGTCGGCGATCGCCAGATGGGTCGCCTCGACGGTCGGCCGGTCCAGCCGCGCGGCGAGCGCGTCCCGCAACCCGACGTGCAGGAACGCGTACCCGCCCCCGGCGCGCTGCTCCACCAGCCCGAGCCGCACCGCCTCGCGCAGCGCCGCCCGCACGTCGTCGGCCGGGCGGCCGAGCACCTCCGTCAGCACCTCCGGCGCCACGTCCGAACCGGCGACGGCGGCCGTCGCGAGCACCGCCACGGAGGGTTCGCTGAGCGCGTCGAGCCGGGACAGCAGTAGGCCGAGGGCGTCCTGGGGGAGGGCCAGCGCGTCCAGCCCGGCCTCGTCGAGGACCCAGCGCCCCCAGAACGGCCGCACCAGTCCGGCGTCGGCCACCGCCCGCAGGTACTCGCGCACCACGAACGGGTTGCCGCGGCTGCGCGTCACCAGGTGCTTGGTCAGCGCGTCGTCGGGCTGCGTGCCGGGCAGCAGCGCGCAGACGAGCGCGGCGACGTCCCCGACGGCGAGCGGGCCGATCGCCAGTTCCATATCGGGATCGGCGATGGCGGACGGCTCGCGACCGGCGACGACGACCAGCAACGGCGCCCCGTCCGCGTCGTCCGCGAGATGGCCCAGGACGCGCCGCGACGCCGGGTCGAGCCAGTCCGCGTCGTCGAGCGCGAGCAGCAGCCCGTCCCCCTCGCGGGCCAGCGCCACCAGGAAGTCCGCGACCGTCGACGCGAACTGCTCCTCCGGCGGCCCGGCCGGCCCGAGCACCGCCGCCAGCCCCTCGGAGAACGCCGCCAGCACCGGCCCGGACGCCCCCGCGCACGCCCGGATCCGCTCGTGCGTGCGCGCCCGCGCGCCCGCCGGCAGCGCGTCGACCTGCCGCAGCCACCCGTCGAACGCCCGCCGCAGCGGCCCCATCGGCACCGGGTCGTCCCGGGTGCCCGAGCCGCACAGCACGATCCCCTGCGCCCGTTCCGTCAACTCCCGCAGCAGGCGGCTCTTGCCGAACCCGCTGCCGCCGTGCAGCGCGACCGTGCCGCCGGCGCCCTGCTTCGCCGCCTCCCACCGCTCCCGCAGGGCGGCGGTCTCCTGCGCGCGGCCGACGATCTGTTCCCGCCGGTGCCGGTGCGGCCGGCCGGTCAGCTCGGCGATGAGATCCGTGCCCGTCTGGTACCGGTCGTCCGGTTCCTTCGCCAGCAGGCGCATGATCGCCGCGACCAGCTTCGGCGGCGCGTCGGGCACCAGCGCGGCCAGGTCCGGGGGCGGCACGACGGCGTGCATGTGCAGCAGTTCGCCCACGTCCGGCCCCGCGAACGGCGGCCGCCCGGCCAGGCACTCGTACAGCACCACGCCGAGGGAGTACAGGTCGGAGCGCGCGTCGACGGCGCGCCGCAGCGTGCCGGACTGTTCGGGCGCCGAGTACACAAGCGTCCCGACCGCCACGTCCGAACCGTCCGCCACCTCCCGCGCCGCCATCCCGAAGTCGATCAGACGGAACCGCCCGTCGGTGCGGACCATCACGTTGCCCGGCTTCACGTCCCGGTGCACCAGCCCGGCCCGGTGCAGCGCCGACAGCGGGTCGGCGAGGTCGAGCGCGAGGGCGGTGACCTGGTCGGCCGGCATCGGCCCGCCGTCCAGCAGCCGCGCCAGTGAACGCCCCTCCACCAGGTCCATCACCAGGAACGGCCGCCCGTCGCGCACCCCCACCTCGTGCACCGCCACGAGATCGGGGTGGTGCACGCCGGCCAGCAGCGCCGCCTCGCGGCACAACGCCGTCGTCGCCGCGTCCGGGTCGGCCGACTCGCGGTCGATCACCTTCAGCGCGTACGTGCCGCCGTCGGCGATCCGCCGCACCCGGAGCACGGTGGCGTCGGCGCCGCTGCCGAGTTCGCTCAGCACCTCATAACCCGGAAAGCCGGGCGCCCCGGTCGGGCGTCCGGCAGGTCCGGCGCGATGGTCCACGTGCTCCCCATCGGGTGCGGCGCGTCCGATCTGAGGGCGTCCGGCTCACCCGCTGTTCTCGCGTTCCAGCATCGCCCCGAACTCCGTCGCGTCGACCGGGTCCCCGAAGAACGGCCCCTCCGCCCAGTCGCACCCCCACGCGGCCAGCAGCTCCCGCTGACGCGGGCGGGACACGCCCTCGGCGAGGGTGAGCCGGCCGCGCTCGGCGGCGGAACCGATCAGCGCGCGCACCGCCGTCGCCTCGGTGTCCAGCACGCCGACCGACCGCCGCGCAACGGTGATCACGTCGACCGGCGGGGCATCGCCGCCGAACAGCGTTTCGGCGCCCTCGATCGCCACCCGGGCACCACCGGCCCGCAGCCGCGCGACCTCCGCCGCGAACCGGCCGCGCGGCATCACCGTCGGCGGGGTGAGGCGCAGCACCAGCCACCCGTCGGGCGGCGGGACCAGGCCGGCTTCCTGGGCCACCGCACCGCCCGGCAGGTCCATCACCAGGGCGACGGCGTGCCCGGCGGCCCGCCACCCGGAGAGCGCGTCGAGCGCACCGCCGACCGCACCGGCCACGAAGCGCCACAGGTGCCGCGAGCGCTCCAGCGCCCCGAGGAACGCCCCCGGACTGTGCGGGCCGCGTTCGGGGTGCCGCCACCGGACCACCGCCAGGGCGGCGGCGGTGCGACCGGCGCGCAGGTCGACGACCGGCCGGTACGCGAGGTCGTAGTCGTCCGCGAGCAGGGTCCGGTCGACCTCGGCCTGGAAGCTGGGTGGCACCGTGTAGGTGCGCGCGGTCGCCGAGTACAGCACCACGCCCACCCGGTTCTCGTCGGCCTGCGCGACGGCGGCCGCGGCCCGGCGGCGCAGTTCGACGCTGTCGTGCACCCCGACCGAGACGGCGATCCCGACACTCACCAGCGGCGCGAACTGCTCCCCGCCCGCCTCGGTCGGCACGCTCAGCGCGGCCCGCAGCTCGTGCGCCCGGACCGTCGCCGCGTCGGCGCTGGTCGGCCGCGCCACCACGACCGCGAACTCGTCGGGCCACAGCGTGACCACCCGTTCGTGCGGCCCGGCCGCCGACGCCAGCCGGTCGGCGACCAGCCGCATGCCCTCCTCGTCGATCGGCACCGTCCGGGAGTCCGCCGCCCGCCGCATCCCCGAGACGTGCAGGTACATCAGCGCCGGCCCGGGATCGGTGTGCGCGGCGAGCGCGGCCTCCAGTTCGGTGGCGAGCGCCTCCGCGCCGACCAGCGGTGCCGTGCGGCGGAACACTGCGGGCGCCCGCGGTGCGCGGAAGAGGGCCAGGTAGGCGAAGTGGCCCGTCGGGCCGGCCAGTGCGATCGCGCGCGGTGCGAATCCGGTCGTGTCGTCGACGAGCCCGTCGTGGAAGAGCGCGGAGGAGATGAGAACAGCCACCCGGGCGGCCGGGTCGGTGCGCAGGGCGGCGGTGAGTTCGCGGCTGTCGAGCATCGAGGTGGCCGCCGACTGCCCGTCCCGCTGGTCGACCAGCGCCACCGCGTAGCGCCGGTCCTCGGCGGCCAGCGGCATCAGCACCTCCCGCACGGCCGCGAGCGCGGCGGCGGCCGTGACGTGGGTCTGTTCCTCGGTGGGAACGCGCAGCGCGAACGCGTCGGGCGCCTGCACCTGCGGCCGCCCGTTCGAGCCGAGCCGCCGGGCGACCTCCGTCAGGGCCGTGTACAGGCGGTGTGCCGCCGCGGGGTGGTCGTCGCCGGGCACGCCGTCCTGGTGGGCGACCAGGATCACCTGCGGCGGGGCCGTCCGGGTGGCGCCGGGCGCGGGCACGTCGACCGCCAGCACGGGCGCGTCGGGGTCGTCTGCGCGCACGCGGGCGGTGCGGTTCTCCGCGACGTGCAGCGCCAGTCTGTGGATCTCCCGGGCGTTGCCGAAGTCCGGCGGCCGGTCCCGGTGCAGGGCCTCGACGGCGTCCCGCAGCGGTTGCGCCGCCTCGGGCGCCACCGCCAGCCGCCAGGTCCGCAGCGTGCGCATCAGGATGTCGAACAGCGCCCCCGGCCCGTAGTCGGCGAAGTCCACCCGGTGGAAGGACTCCAGGCCGGCCCGCCATGGCCAGCGGGCGGCGCGGTCGGTGGCCAGGACGACGGCGACCGGGTCGGTGGAGTCGGCGAGCCGGTCCAGGAGGGCGCGCAACTGTTCGTCGGGAATCAGGTGGGCGTCGTCGACGTACAGGAGCCCGTGCGACGCCCGGGAGACGGCGTCGGCCATGAGCGCGAGCGGATCGACGCCGGGCGCGACATCGGCGCGCGGCGGCAAGTCGGTGTTCGGCGGTAATTCGGTGTTCGGGGGTAGATCGGTGTTCGGGGGTAGATCGTTGTCTGGGGGCAGATCGGTGTCCGGCGGGAAGAGATCGGTGGCGTTCACGGGGACCGTGTGGCCGTCGCGCAGGACGCCGAGGTCGCGCAGGATCTCGGCGAGCAGGCGGGCGACGGTGCTCTTACCGGTGCCGCGGTTGCCGGTGAAGACGAACAGCGGCCGGCCGCCGCGGTCCGGCCGGCGCAGCACTCCGTCGAGCCGCTCGGCGACGTACCCCCGGCCGGAGAGCGCCATGAGTTGCCGGTAGGCGTCGGATTGCGCCAGCACGTCGCCCGGCCCGGTCGACCCGGGAAGCGCCGTCGCGGGACGGGGGAGGCGCAGGTCGAACAGGCGCACCGTGCCGTCCTCGCCGGCCGTGGCCAGCAGCATCGACCCTCCGGTGCCGGGCAGGACGGCCAGCGCCCGGATCGGGCCCGCGTGGCCGGTCGGATACACGCCGCGCACCACGCCGTCCGGTCCCCAGACCCGCACGTCCGCGTCGCCGCCGACGCTGGCGAACCCGCCGTCCGGCAGGGGACACAGCGCGCTGACCCGCCCGGCGTGGGCCGATCGGACCGTGGTGACCGACCCGTCGAACCAGGGCCCCCAGATCCGGATCGCCGTCCCGTGGGCGGTCACCGGCACCGGGCCGCGCGGGCCGTCGAGCACCGCGGCGGCGTCGGTCCGCGTCGAGCCCGGGAAGGAGCGCAGCCGCTTGCCCATCGGGCCGCCGGTCGCCCACACCGCGCCGCGGTGCGTGCCGATGACGACGAGGTCGTTCGGCTCCGGCTCGCCCGACGTCGCGACAGCGGTGATCCCGTCGTCGGTCCGCACCCCGGCCCGTTCGTAGTGGACGGTCTTCGGGATGTCGGCGATCAGCGGGAAGACCCAGTCGAGCACCGAGCCGCTGCGGCCGCCGGTGATGAGCCGGTTGCGCCCGTCGCGTCGGACCCGGGTGGCCATCGCCCCGATCTCCCGCCCGCGGCCCGTGTGCGCGCTGTCGCGGCGGACGCCCGTCGCCGGATCCCACATGCGCAGCGTGCCGTCGGCCGACGCGGACGCCAGCATCACCTGTCCACTGTGGACATACTCGGCGAGGGCGTTGACCGTTCCGGTGTGGCCGGTGAGCGGGTCGTGCAGCGGTGTGCCCGAACGGGGGTCCCACAGGCGGACCGTCCGATCGTCGCCGCCGGAGGCGAGCACGAGCGGCCCGACGTCACAGACGGCGAGGGCGTTCACCGGGCCGGTGTGGCCGGAAAGGACCGCGCGCGGGCGCCACCGCGGGATCGCGCCGGTGCCCCCGCCGTTGCCGATGCCCGGGTCCGCGGTGGGGTACAGCCTGCGCAGGGCCTCCGTGCTGATGAGGGCGAACGCCCCCGAGCCGAGCCGTTCCGCGCCGTCCCCCGTGGGCACCAGGGCGCGGAAGGCACGCGCCGTCACCCCGGCGTCGCGTTCGATCGCGGCCGACACGCGCATCAGCAGGTCCACGGTCGCCGTGGCGTCCGCGCGGGCCAGCCCGTCGAGCAGCGCGTCGCGCACCCCGGGCAGGAACGCGTACCGCCCGGCGGCCCCGCGCACCGGCGCCAGCAGTCCGCTGAGAACGACCTCGGCCAGATCGCCCGGCACCGAGCCGCCCAGCACGGAACGCTGGATCAGGCGCAGCACCGGCACCGCCGGCGTGGTCGTGGCGGCACACCGCATCAGCCGAACGGCGGCCGGCGAGGCCGTGGCCCGGAACCGCCGCACCCGTTCGCGGGCGGGCTCGTCACCGCCGGGGGCGCTCGACGCGGGCGGGACGGGACCCAGGTACGCCACCGCCGCGCACTCCACCGGCCGGCCGGTCGCGATCAGCCCCGCCCAGCCGGCGAACCACGACGGCGCCAGCTCCAGCACCGGCACGACGACGGCACCGGGACCGGGCGGGCGCATGCCGTCGTAGGGCGCGAAGCGTAGCCCGGTGTTCGCAACGCAGGGCGCCGGCGCCGACAGTTCGCCGACGGTGACGGGTGCGGCGGTGCGCTCCCAGAGGCGTTCGGGGAGGGGCTGCACGACGGCGACGGCGCCGTGCCGGGCCAGGCGGCGCACGAGCCGCGCGGCGGCGCCGGTGTGCCACGCCGGCCCCGAACAGTCGCTGGCGACCAGTGTCACCTGCCGCCGGTCGGCGCGCACGAGCGCGGACGGGTCCGGGGTGAGCATGGCCGGCCCGGCTGCCCGCCCCGGCCGGACGTGCTGTCCGGTGTCCAGCTCCCACACGGCGACGCTGCGGAACGTCCCGGACTCGGCCAGGGTCTGGCGCAGTTCGTCGAGGAGCTGGCGCCACATGGCCATGGACGGCCCGACGTCGAGAACGAGCGCGAGGTCGAGCCAGCGCTGCGGAGCGGGCCGCAGGACGGGCAGCCGGGAGCCGCCGTCGGCGATGCGGTCGGCGGTCGCCGGTTCGTCCACCGTGTAGCGCCGCCGGTCCGGCACGTGGCGGCGCAACGGCCGCAGTGCCCGCTGCAGCGCCAGCTTGCCGCCGAGGGCGGGCGCGGCCGGTGCGAGGATGGCGGTCGCGCCGCCGCCCTGTTCGACCCCGTCACCCGGGAGGCCGCCGTCGGGCAGGTGCAGCGGGGCGGCGGGCGGACCCGGCGGCGGGACCGCCGTGGAGACCGGAAGCTCCGGCGGAGCACTGTCGTCCACAGTGGACGGACCGGTGGACGGCACGGCGGGAGGGGCGGAGTCGGCGGGCGTGATGTGCCCGGCCAGCCAGACGAGTTCGGCCAGCTCCCGCTGGTGCAACTCGGCACCGCGCGCGGCGAGCACCGCCCGGAGCAGGTCAATCCGCATCGGGTTCGGGCAACGCCGACGACAGGTAGGGCATCAGGTCCTCGGCGAGGGCGTGCGGATCGGCCGCCCCGGTCGCCTGCGTCAGGTAGATGGCGTTGAGCAGCTGGTCGGTGGCGAGTTCCCCGGCCGAACGCCGCGCCAGGAACTGCTCGACGACCGCACCCGCCGCCGCCACGTGCTCGGGCAGGTGCGCGGCGACGATGGCGTTGAGTTCGGGGCCGGTGGGCTGGCGGATCTCCACGGTGATGCAGCGGCGCAGGAACGCCGGTGGGAACTCCCGCTCCCCGTTGCTGGTCATGATGACGAGCGGGAAGCTGTGGCACAGCACCTTCCCGCCGGTGATCTGCGCGCGCAGTTCGCCGCCCGCGTCGAGCACGGATGCGGTGGGCGTGTTGGCGCGCACCAGTTCGGGGATCTCGTAGGAGCCGTCCTCGAACGCCGTCAGCAGGTCGTTGGGCAGGTCCAGGTCGCTCTTGTCGATCTCGTCGATGAGCAGCACGCGCGGGCGGGACCAGGGCAGCAGCGCCGTGCCGAGCGGCCCGAGCCGCAGGAACCTGCCGAGATCCTCGCCGGCCCCCTGACCGGCCTCCTGCAGGCGGCTCAGCGGGTCGTACTGGTACAGCCCGTCGCGCAGGGTCGCCTGGCTGCTGATCGACCAGCGCAGCACCGGCCCGAGCCGCAGTTCGTGGGCGACGGCGTAGGCGAGGGTGGTCTTGCCGGTGCCGGGCGGCCCGGTGACGAGCAGCGGCCGGCGCAGGTACAGCGCGGCGTTGACCTGCTGCACGGTGCGGGCGTCGGGCCGGTAGGTGGTGGCCCGCACCACGTCGGAGTGCACTGTGGACGGTGGCGGCACCGGGCGCACCGGCCGCCCGAGGAACACCCGCCACGGCGGCGGTGCGGGCAGCGCGTCGACGCCGTCGTGCGGTTTGCCGCTACCCGTGTAGATCCCCCAACTCACGATGTACCCCCGAGGCCCAGGGTCGGTGCGGCGGTGCGGGGCAGCGGCGGCTCCCACAGCAGGGTCATCGGATCGCCGCCGTCGGGGCCCGCCTCGGCGCGCAGCGCGCAGGTGAGCGCGGGAAGCTCGGTCAGGCTCGGCAGCAACGAGATCCGGTCGGTGAGCCGACTGCGGAAGTGCCGTCCCGGACAGTCGTCCCCGTCGCAGTGCGCCGGGCAGGCGGCCCGCCGCCACAGCATCACCGGCATGCCGCTGTCGAAGCCGGCCCGCAGCGCGGGGTGCCGTTCGACCGGATCCGGCGGGGACGCGAGGGCGAGGACGGCGCGCTCCGCGCGCACGGCGAGCGTGGCGGCGAGGCGGGCGGCCTCGACGGCGTCGCGACAGCCGATCCAGTGCACGACGTCGCCGCCGCGGTCGAGGTGCGCCCACCGGCGGTCGTGCTCGCGGTCCGGTGCCTTGCGTTGGTAGCGCGCCAGGTCCCGGACCGTCACCGGGTGCCGCCAGCCGAGCTGGACGCTGCTGCCGCGCCGCTCGGCCCAGCTGTCGACCGGCAGCGACAGCCAGGCCCGCGGCAGCACGAACTCCACCGTCACCCGGCAGTCCGGCGGGACCCGTTCGTCGATGGCGTGCGGCAGCAGCTCCTCGACCCGGGCGCGCAGGCGGGCGGCGGTCACGACCTCGTGGCAGACCTCGGCGAGCGGCCGGCCGCCCGAGTAGAGCCGGATGCCCAGCAGCACCTTGCGCGGTCCGGCGCCGCTGCGCGAGACCTGCACGGAGACGGTCACCTCGCCGGGTGCCGCCGGCGGCGCGGCGAGCGCGGCCAGGAAGCGCTTCAGCAGATCCTCCGCGCGGTGCGGCGCGGCGAGCCGTTCGACGAGGTAGGCCGCGACGTCGTAGGCGCTGCGCGCACCGGCGAGGGCGGCCGGGTCGGGCTCGGCGTGATCGTCCCCGGTCGCGCTGCGCGCCGCCGCACGGGCCTTTTCCACGGGAACGTCGTCGAGCCCGGCCCGCAGCTCCCGATGCGCCGGGGCGGCCAGCGGCCCGAGCGGCAGCAGAGCGGCCAGCGGGGCCCAGTGCGCGCGCAGCCGCGCCGCGGTCAGCATGTGCCCGATGCGGTCCTGCCGGTCGGCCGCGGTCACCATGCCGACCACCTCGCCGGTGCCGGCGATCGTGACGGCCGCGCCGCTGTACCCCTTGCCGACCGCCGGCCCGAACGACTCGTCGCTGCGCAGCTGCGCCCACTCGCCCTGCACCAGGTAGGTCGGGAAGTCGACCTGAACGGTGGCGACGCGTTCGATGCCGTCGGCGGCGGGGAAGCCGACCACGTGCAGGACGGCCTTCGGCCTGGCCTCGAGCGCGCCGCAGGCGGCGAAGCGCGCCGGTGCGATGTCGACGGGGTCGTGCAGCCGCAGCACCGCCAGGTCGCCGTCGGGCTCGCCGCTGCGCCGCCACGGCCCGGTGAACTCCACGGTCGCCGGTATCGCGCCCAGCTCCCGCCGCGCCGGGAAGCGCACGTCGACCGCGTCGAGCCCCTCGACCACGTGCGCGGCGGTCAGCACCCGGTCGCGTTCGACCAGGAACCCGGCCCCGCCGGCCACCCGCGCCGGCCACTGCGCGGGAGCCATCAGGTCTCCGGTGAGCGCTGCGTTTCCGGGTCGCGCTGCCACGAGAGCTTGACGACGAAGTGACCCTCCACTGTGGACTTCGCGATGACGGCGCCGGCCTCGGCGTTCAGCCGGACGCCGAACTCGACCTCGATCCCGTCCGGGCGCAGGACCCCGTCACGGAAGACCCGCAGGGTGCTCTCGGCGGCCCCGCGCACGCTCGCCAGGGCGTTCTCCAGGTGCGCGGGGGCCTGCTCGACCACGCCGTCGCGGGAGGCCAGCCGGATGCCGGGCTCGTCCTCGGCCACCTCGACCACGACCGAACCGGAGCCCGTCTCGAACCGCAGCAGCTCGCTCATCGCTCGGTGACGCTACCCCTACCCAGCGCAGGTGACGAGTGTCGGATTCTAGGCACACGTGAGCCTTGCCTGGGCCCAGTCGGCGTGGTCGAAGTTGTCGTTGTCGCCGCCGTTGGTGACCCGCAGCGTCAGCTCCCGCACGCCGGTGACGTTGACGGTGAACTCCCGTGGCGCGTCGGCGCTGCGCAGCACCCCGGTGGTGCCGAGGGCCCGCCCGTCGCCGTTCACCTGGAACTCCACCGACCCCGACTGGGTCACCTCGTCGTCGATGCCCACGAGCGCGGTGAACCCGGTGCAGGAGCCGCCCAGCCACAGCACGATCTCACCGGGCGCGTGCGTGCCGACCCCCTTCGCGTACACCACCCCGTCCATCGTCATCGGGTGGCCGTCGCCGGCCGCGTTCTCCCCGTTGGAACGGTCCCGCTCGACCGGCCCGTAGCCGTTGAACTCGCGCAGGAACGGCAGGTCGCTCACGAACGGCGTCCCGGTCGGCACCGGCGGCGGCACGAACACGCGCACCGCCTGCTCCACGTGCACGACCCGCTCCTCGTGGGTGTACTCCGCCACGACCGGCAGCTCATGGTCGCCCGCCGGCACGTTCGCCGGAACGCTCACCCGCCACGTCCCGGTGAGCGACTTGCCGCCGCGGAGCGCCCGCGCCGTGACGGCATCGCCGTCGACCGTCCACCCGTCGGGCGCCTGCGGCGCCAGCCGCACGTCGCGCAGCGGCCCGCCGGACGGCAGCGCGAACGTCGCCGTCACCTCGAAGCTCTCCCCGCCGTCGACGTCGACCGACGCCGGCGTCACGGCCAGGGTCGTGGCCGGCGCGCGCCGCACCGGCCGGTCGCAGGTGGACACTCCGGTGTAGGCGCACAGGACGGTGACGAAGCCGCCGTTGGCCCGTTCGGGGACGGCGAGCGTGTCGGTGTGGCGCACGATCCGGGTCTCCCGCACCAGCCCGTGGTCGCCGTCGCGCAACGTCTCGGCGAGGAACCGCCCGGAGCCGAGGAAGCCCAGCGGCACCAGCACCGTGTGCGCCGCGACGGCCGAGATCCCGCCGACGAACCACCGGTCGCCGCCGCGCCGCGCGAGCACGGCCTCCCGCCCCGGTTCGCCGGTCACCAGGCGCGTCTCGTCCCACACGGTCGGCACCTGATCCAGCGTGCGCAGCGCCTCCGGCCGCACGTCGTACTGTTCCGGACGGTCGGCGAGGTGCTGCCAGCCCGACTCGTACACCACCGACAGCGCGACCTCGTGCGCCTCCGTGGTGTCCCGGTCGGTGACGCTCCAGGTGACCGGCGTGTAGTCCATCCCGCCGACGACGTTGCGGGTGAACGGGAACATCGTGTTGGTGCTCGCGCGGGTGTGCTGGTACTCGGCGCCGCGCACCGCCTCGACGGTCATCACGTGCGGCCACGTGCGCTGGAACCCGCGCGGGATCGAGGCGCCGTGGAAGTTCACCATGAGGCGGTTGGCGGCCGTGGCGGGCAGGATCGCGTCGTACCAGCGCCAGCGCGCCTGGGAGTCGGAGTCCATGAAGTCGAGCTTCACGCCGGCGACGCCCCACGACTTGACGCGCGGCAGGACGGTGTCGCGTTCGGCGGCGGTGTCGAGTGCGGTCCAGTGGAACCAGAGCAGGATGTCGACGCCGCGGGCGCGGGCGTAGCGGACCAGTTCCGGGACCCAGGAGGCGTTCCAGCCCTCGTCGACGAGCACGTAGGGCCAGCCGTTGCGGGCGGCGAAGTCGACGTACTGCCGCTGCCGCACCGGATCCGCCGGGCTGGCGTGCTCCGACAGCCAGGACCACCCGACGGTGCCGGGCCGCACCCAGGAGGTGTCCGGCAGCCTCGAGGGCGGTGCCAGGTCGTCGACCAGGGTCGAGGTGGTGACCGTGCCCAGGTCTCCCACGACGGCCACCCGCCAGGGCGTCGTGAGCGGTCCCGTCGCGCTGATCCGCGCGTCGGCCAGTTTCAGGGTGAACGTCGAGGAGTCGGCCGTCTTGGTGAGCCGGCCGCCGCTGTAGCGACCGTCCACATCGGACTCGGTGAGCAGCACGTAGTTGTCGCTGACCCGGAACAGGGCCGGGAAGCCGTAGTCGCGTGCCGTGGCGGCGCCGGCCGTGGTCTGTACCCGCGTCTCCTCGTAGTTGACGTTGTACGGCAGCAGCCAGGCGGGCGCGTCCTGCGGCAGGGTCCAGGCGGAGGCCTCCCGCGTGAGCGTTCCCTCGAAAACATAGCGGTAGGCGGCGCCCTCGGCGGAAACCCTTACCACGACGTCGATCCGGCGGCTCCCGGCGGTGAACGCGAACGTCGACTCGGACAGCGCGGTGTCGCGCGCGAGGCGCTTGCCGGTCGTCATCGTGTACTGCTCGCGCAGGTTCCGGTCGCTCCGCGACACGAACGCCAGCCCGCTGCTGAGGTCGGCCTCCTCGGTGACCACGCCCACGGGGGAGGGCGGGATCACCGTGTCGCCGCGCCGTTGCACCCCGAACGCCAGCCGGCCGTCGTCGAGCGCGAGCGTGGCGGCGACCTCCCCGGGCCCCTCGACGGTCCAGGTCGTCGCGGCCGGCGCCGGTGCGACGAGCCCGATTGCCGCGCCGACAACGGCGACGAGCACCAAATGCATGGATCCTCCTCGATGGAGGCGTCACCATATCAGCCCCGCCGTCCCGCGAACGCGTGTCGTGCGAACACGCCGGGACAAGCACTAGCGTCGATGCATGGAACGCCCACCGCCACCCGTCTTCGCCGCCGTGACCCTGCTCTCGGTGCTCGGCGGCCTGACCCTGCTGGCGATCGTGCTCGACCTGATGGCGTCCGCGGCCGGCGTGGTGACCGAACCGCAGGGCGGCCCGACGACGTGGAGCCCGCTGTTCGGCCTCTCCCTGCTCGCGCTGTGGGTCGCCCGCGGCCTGTGGCGCGGCCGGCGCGGCTTCCAGGTCATGGCGGTGCTCGGCAGCCTCTTCCTGCTCTGCCTCGGGCTGTCGCCGCTCGCCTACGCGTCGGAGATCGGGCTCGTCTGGCTGTACGCGGTGGTGCCGGTGGGGGCCGGGATCGCCGTGGCGGTGCTCGTGACGGCCCCGCCGGCGTCGCGCGCCTGGTTCCGCCGGGGGGCCTGAGGTTTCTTCGCCGCGTCCCGCTCTCCGGCCCCGTCCCGTGGGCCCCCCGAGGTGGCCCGGTTCAGACCAGGCCCAGGGCCACCAGGCTGCGGCCGGTGTCGGCGACGGTGTCGGCGGCCGGCCGGGTCCGCCAGCCGAGCGTCCGCTCGACGTGCCCGGCGTCCAGGTGCGAACGGCGGTCGAGGTTCGGCCGCAGCTGCCGCAGCTCCGCGTTGACGTGCGCGCCGGTCCGCACGATCCAGTTGGGCAGCGCCCGCCGCGGCACCTTCCGGGCGGCCTCGCCGAGCCGCTCCCGCAGCACCTCGGCCATCTCGGACAGCCAGAGGAACTCGCCCGCCGCGATGAAGCGCTGCCCGGCGGCGCCCGCGGCGCTCAGCGCCTCGGCGTGCAGGACGGCGAGGTCGCGCACGTCGACGACCGCGTAGCCGATGCGTGGCAGCAGCGGCATCCGGCCGGCCAGCATCAGCCGGATCAGGCCGACCGACGGCGCGTAGTCGCCGTCCAGCGCGGGCCCCTGGATGTTCGCGGGCAGGATCGTCACCAGCTCCGGCCCGTCCGGCCAGCCGCCGACCAGGTCCCACGCGTCCCGCTCGGCGAGCGTCTTGGCCCGCGGATACACAAACTCGGGCCGGTCCGGCAGGTCGGTCCAGACGCTCTCGTCGGCGGGCGCGTCGGGCCGCGCCGGCATCGCGGCCGCGGTGGACGAGGTGAGCACGACCCGCCGCACCCCGGCCCGCCGCGCGGCCTCGAGGACCCGTCGGGTGCCCTCCCGCGCCGGCCGGATCACGTCGGTCCCGCGGAACTCACCGATCGGCATCGGGGACGCCGTGTGCACCACGTACGCCACCCCGTCGGCGGCCTCGGCCCAGCCGTCGTCGCGCAGCAGGTCGGCGGCGACGAACGACAGGTTGTCCCCGGGGTCGACCAGCCGCGCCACCCGGGCCCGCACGTCGTCCGACCGGCCGAGGTCCCGCACGCTCGCCCGCACCCGGTGGCCGCGCCGCAGCAGCTCCGCCGTGACGTATCCCGCCAGGAACCCCGAACCGCCGGTCACCAGCACCTCATCAGTCATGCGGCGACTGTCGTCCGGCCGGCGGGGGCGTATCCAGGGACTCCCGGTCCGCGGCTGGATCCGCCCCGGCCGCCTACGCTCGGGTGATGGACAAGAGGGACCTCGCGGCGTTCCTGCGCGGCAAGCGCGAACGGCTGCGCCCCGCCGACGTCGGGTTGCCGGCCGGCGCCCGGCGGCGCACCCCGGGACTGCGCCGCGAGGAGGTGGCCCAGCTGGCGCTCATCTCCGTCGACCACTACAGCCGGCTGGAACAGGCCCGCGGCCGGCACCCGTCGCGCGCCGTGCTGCAGAACATCGCCCGGGCGCTGCGGCTGTCCACCCAGGAGCGCGCCCACCTGTTCCGGCTCGCCGGCCACGCGGCACCCGACGCCGCCGCCCGCCCCTCCGACGCGGTCGCCGAGGGCACCCGACGGCTGCTCGACCGGATCGGCGACGCCGGCGTCATCGTGTTCAACGGCGGCTGCGAGGTGCTCGCGTGGAACCCGCTGGCGGCGGCCATGTTCGAGGACTTCGCCGCGCTCGGCGCGCACGACCGCAACATCGTGCGCCGCTACTTCCTGGACCCCGCCGGCGGCCGGTACGGCATCGCGGCCGCGCGGCGCTTCGCCGGCACGGCCGTCAGCTACCTGCGCCTCGCCGCGACCCGCTACCCGAACGACCCCGGGATCACCGCGCTGATCCGCGACCTGCGGGCCGGCAGCGCCGAGTTCGCCGCGCTGTGGGAGAGCCAGGAGCTGCACGTCGAACGGCACAGCGAGGAGATCGTCGACCATCCCACGGTCGGCCGGCTCACGCTCGACTTCGAGATCCTGTCGCTGCCGGAGCAGGACCAGCAGGTGGTGATGTTCACGGCCGAGCCGGACTCGCCGACGCACCGCGCCCTGGAACTCCTGCGCGTGATCGGTGCGCTTCAGTCGGCCGACGCGGCCCGGGCGAGCGCCTTGTCCAGCACCGCCGACAGCAGCGCGGGGTCGCCGTCGCCCGTCTCGTAGCCGGTGTCGGCGAGCACCACGACCACGTCGCCGGTGCGCGCCACCAGAACGGGCACCTTCTGCCGCCCCGGCGTGTCGGCGTACTGCACCGGCCGGTCCACGAACAGGCGCAGCACGTCCCCGCTGGAGTCGAGGCCCCACCGCCGGTCGCCCTCGCCGGTGGGGCAGCGGCCCAGTTCCTCCAGCACCTCGGCCTGATACGCCTGAGCGCCCCCCGGCCGGAACGTCATCACCAGCTCGAACAGCCCCGCCACCGGCACCTTGCGCCCGGTCAGGTCCTCGTCCGTGACGGCGTAGTGCACCCGCGCGGCGGCGAGCCGCTGAGCGTCGCTCGCGCCGCCCTTGCCGCACGGCCGGGGCGGCCGCAGGAACTCGTCCTGCCGGCCGGCGTTCGCCAGGCGGTTCGCCCCGCCGAGATCCTCGGGGCGCAGCATCGCGGACTCGGGAATGGTGGTGCCCTCCTCGTCCTCGGACGAGGGCGAGGCCGATGAGGGCGCCGGCGAGGTGGACACCGCCGGGGCGGCGTTCTGCGGCGTGCGGTTCGGTTCGGCGTTCCCGCCGCAGGCGGTGAGCGCGGCCGCCGCGCAGAACGCCGTGAGGAGCCATGCGGTACGCGCCATACGTCCGATCGTTCCCGGACGACCCCGGGGCGAAACCGTCCGCGCGGAGGAGACGGCCCGCGGCCGTGGTACCGGGGGAGGAGCGCTTTGGGAAACCTCGCGACGACGCGACCGCCCCGGTGGCGCACCTAGCGTCGAGCGCATGCTTCGTGCCGTCCTGTCCGGAATCCGGCCCCGCCGCCTGGTGCCGACCGTCATCGCCGTCCTGCTCGCGGTGGGCTTCGTCGTGGGGACGTTCGTCTTCGGCGACACCACCCGCGCCGCGCTCGTCGACGGGTACGCCCGCACCTCGCGCGGGGTCGACGTCGCGGTGAGCGCCGCGCCGGACGGCCGCCTCCCACTGTCCACAGTGGACGACGTCCGGGCCGTCCCGGGCGTGACCTCCGCCGCGGGCCGGATGCGCGAGCCGCTGCCCCTCCTGGACCGCGCCGGGCGCCTCGTCAGCGGCCTCGCCGGTCCCGGCTACGCCGTCGACGTCAGCCCCGGCTTCGGCGCGTCCACCGGCCGCCTCCCCTCGGCCCCCGGCGAGGCGGCGATCGACCGGAACACCGCCGGGAAGACCGGCTACCGCGTCGGCGACGAGATCACCGTGCTGGACACCGCCGAACGGCCGCAGCGCCGGCGACTCGTCGGCGTCGCCGACCTGACGACCGCGCTCGACAGCACGGCACCCGATGGCGTGTACCCGATCGTGGTGCTGGCCCGCGACGACCTCGTGCGGCTGACCGGATCCACCGGCCTGCGCGAGGTGGTGGCGGCGGTCGACGGCGACCCGGCCGCGGTGCGCGCCGCGCTGCCCGTGCCGCCCGGCGGCAGAACACGCACCGGCGACGAACTGCGCCACGACCTGGCGGAGAAGGCGTTCAGCCGGATCGACCTGGTGCTGCTGGCGCTGCGGCTCTTCGGCGCGGTGGCGGCGCTGGTGGCCGGGTTCGTCAGCCACAACACGTTCACCATCCTGGTGGCGCAGCGGATCCGCGAGACGGCCCTGCTGCGCTGCGTCGGTGCCGGGCGGGCGCAGGTGTTCCGGCTGGTGCTCGCGGAGGCGGCGGTGGTCGGTGTCGCCGGGGTGGTGCCGGGCCTGCTCGTCGGGATCGCCGTGGGCGCCGGGCTGTACGCGGGCGTGACCCGCCTCTCCGACGGCGGCATCGCGCCGCACTCCCCGGTGGTGACGGCGGTGCCGGTGGTGCTCGCGGTGCTGCTGGGCCTCGCGCTGCCGTTGGCCGCGGCGCTGTTGCCGGCGTGGCGGGCCACCCGCGTGCCGCCGGTGGCGGCCCTGCGGATCGAGCCGCTCGGGCGGTCCCGGCCGCGGTGGCCGCTCGTCGTTCTCGCCCTCCTCGCCTTCCTCGGGGGAACGGCACTGACGGCGCGTTCCTGGCGGGCCGACTCCGCCGAGACGGCGCTGGTGATCGTGATCGCCGGCGGGGCGCTCAACTTCGTCGCCCTGCTGCTGCTCTCGCCCCTGCTCGTCGGCCGGCTGGTGGCGCTTCTCGGCTGGCTGCCCGGCCGGCTGTTCGGGGTGCCGGCCCGCCTCGCCACCGAGAACGCCCGCCGCAACCCCGGCCGCACCGCCCCCACCGCGGCCGCGCTGCTGATCGGCATCACGATGATGGCCGGCGGCAGCACCATCGCCGCATCGCTCACCCGCACCGGCGAGGAACAGCTGAACCTGGCGTTCCCGGTCGACTACATGCTCACCCCGGCCGAGGTGGGCCGGGGCGCCACGCAGGTCCCGGCGGCGGCGGTGTCCGCGCTGCGGGCGGATCCCGCGTTCGACCTCGTGGCCGGGGTCCGGCTGGGCACCACCCCGTCGGGGATGCTCGTCGGCAGCATCGACCCCGCCGCGTTCGGAACGGCGTTCCGCCCCCAGGTGACGGCCGGCAGCCTCGCCGACCTGAAGCCCGGTGGCGCCGTCCTGGCGGCCTCCTCGGACCTGCTGCGCGGCAAGACCGTGGGCGACCCGGTCGACGTGGCCGGCCCGGACGGCACGGCGCGCCGCGTCACCGTCGTGGCGGTGGTGCAGAGTTCCAGCCGGGTGGGCGACATCGTCGTGACGGCCGACGACTTCGCCGCGGTCTTCCCGCAGGCCGCGGGGGAGTCCATGGTGCTGGTGCGGGCCCGCACCGCCGGCGCCCCCGCCCGCGAACGCCTCGACGCCGCGCTGCGCGAGTTCCCCCTCGTGGACGTGCGGGATCTCGCGGAGGTGCGGGAGCAGGACCGGGCCCAGATCCAGCAGCTCGTCGCGATCGTGGCCGCGCTGCTGGCGGTGACGCTGGTGATCGCGCTCGTCGGCATCGCCAACACGCTCTCCCTGTCGGTGCTCGAACGCACCCGCGAGTCGGCGCTGGTGCGCGCGCTCGGGCTGACCCGGCGACAGCTCGCGGCGACGCTCGTCGTCGAGGCGCTGCTGATGGCGGGTGTCGGCGCGGTGGTGGGCGTGGCGTACGGGATCGGGTACGGCTGGCTCACGATGAAGGCCGCGTTCGGCAACATCGAACCCGTCCTCACCATCCCGTACGCGCAACTGGCCCTGGTGGTGCTCGTGGCGGCCGCGGCCGGGGTGACGGCCTCGCTCCTCCCCGCGCGCCGCGCCGCCCGGTCCACGGTGGTCGCCGCCCTGTCGGACTGACGCGGGGATCGTGGCCTAGCCTCCTAGGATGGACTACGGGACGTGACGCTGATCTACCGTGAAGTCGTGCGAGCACGGCTCTTCGACGCGGGCGTGTGCGCCGGCATCGCGTTCCTCGCGTGGGGCGAGCGGGGCAGCGGTCCCGTCGTGTACGCGATCGGCCTCGCGATGGCGGCCGCCCTGCTGGCCCGGCGGCGCTTCCCGGTCGCCACGGCGGCGGTGGTGTACCTGCTCGCGCCGCTGCACCTGTTCGCGGGCGGGACGGTGCGCGCCTACGACCTCGCCGTGCTCGTGGCGATGTACTCCGTCGTGAAGTACGCCGAACGGCTGCTGTGGGGGATCCTGGCCGGCGTCGGCGCCGCGATCGGCGTGCTGATCGTGTGCATCCTCGTCCCGCGCTTCTTCTGGTCGCTTCCGATCCTGTACGGGGCGGCGTCGCTGGCCGCCTGGTTCACCGCGTACGCCGTGCGGACCAGGCACCTGTACGTCGCCGCGCTGGAGGAACGCGCCGCCACCCTGGAACGCGAGCGCGACTACCTCGGTCGCCTGGCCGCCGCCGACGTGCGGGCGGACGTCGCGCGCGAACTGCACGACGTGGTGGCGCACAGCCTCAGCGTGATGATCGTGCAGGCCGACGGGGCGCGGTACGCGCTGGGGCGTTCCCCCGAGAACGTCCCGGGAGCGCTCGACACGATCGCGGCGACGGGCCGCGACGCGCTGGAGGACATGCGGCGCATCGTGGAGGTCCTCCGCGACGGGCAGGGGGAGGAGCGCGACGGGGACCGGCGCAGGGCCGGGATCGCCGAGCTGGACACCCTCGTGGCCCGCGCGGAGGCGGCCGGGCTGCGCATCGCGCGGCGCACCGAGGGGGAGCCGGTGCCGCTGACCGCCGCCGAGGAGCTGACCGCCTACCGCATCGTGCAGGAGTCGCTGACGAACGTCCTGCGCCACGCCGGCCCGCACACGGGCGTCGAGGTCGTCCTGTCCTACATGGACGGTGGACTGTCCATTGTGGTCGCCGACGACGGCCCGGCGCGATCACCGGCACCCGAGGGGTGTGAGGGGCACGGTATCCGGGGCATGCGGGAGCGGGCCGCCGTCCACGGTGGAACGTTCGCCGCCGGGCCGCGTTTCGAGGGCGGGTGGCGCGTCGAGGCGCTGCTGCCGCTGAAGGCGAAGCCGTGATCCGGGTCGTGGTCGTCGACGACCAGGAACTCGTGCGCGCCGGCCTGCGCATGATCCTGACCGCGCAGGACGACATGACGGTGGTGGGGGAGGCCGGCGACGGGGCCGCCGCGCTGCGCCTGCTCCGGCACACCGCCGCCGACGTCGTGGTGATGGACCTGCGGATGCCGGTCATGGACGGCATCGCGGCCACCCGGGAGATCCGTGGCCCGCGGGTGCTGGCCCTGACGACGTTCGACACCGACGCGGACGCCTTCGCGGCGCTGCAGGCCGGGGCGAGCGGCTTCCTGCTGAAGAACGTTCCCCCGGAGGAACTGCTGTCCGCGATCCGGATCGTCGCGGCGGGCGAGGCGGTGGTCGCGCCCCGGATCACGAGGCTGTTGCTGGACCGCTTCGCCGGACAGCTCGTGCGGCGCCCGGACACGCCGCTGTCGGCGCTCACCGACCGCGAACGCGAGGTGTTTCTGCTCATCGCGCAGGGGTTGTCGAACACGGAGATCGCGCAGACCATGCATCTCGCGGAGACGACGGTGAAGACGCACGTGGGGCGGGTGCTGGCCAAGCTCGAACTGCGCGACCGGGTGCAGGCGGTGGTGCTGGCCTACCGCACGGGGCTCGTCCGGTAGGCCAGCGTTCCTCAGCCGTTGACCTCCAGCTCGTAGATGCGGGCGGCCTGGTCGGTGTTCTGCGTCGGGGTGACGATGCTCAGCATCACGTACCGCGCGGTGGCGTCCACTGTGGACGAACTGACGTTCGCCGTGTTGCCGCGCACCTGGGACAGCGGCGTCCAGGTGCCGCCGTCGTTCGACACGAGCAGGTCGTAGTCGCGGGTGTTCCAGGCGGTGTCCTCGCCACCGTCACCGGCGTGGTGCACCACGACCGAGGTGAACCGCTGGGCGGCGCCCAGGTCCACGTACATCCACTTGTTCGTGCCGCCGGAGCACCACTTGTCGGCGTTGCCGCCGGAGACGGTGCCGTTGACCGCCTTCTCCGGCCCCTCCGTGGTGGCGCACTGCGAGTCGGCCGACGTCGGGCGGTCCTGCGCGAGGTTGCCGGCCGCGCGCACGCCGCCGTAGACCTCGAACTCGTAGATACGCGCCGCGCCGTCGCCGTTGTTGGTCGGCGTGCTGACGTCGAGGCGCACGTAGCGGGCGTTGCGGGCGGCGATCTGGTGCACGGTGCGGCTGGAGCGCCGCCCGCTGACGTTCACCGCCTGCGTGAACGTGTTCCCGTCCAGGCTGGTCGAGACGGTGAACGCGCCGGTGTTCCACCCGGTGGTCTCGCCGCCGAGGCCGGCGTGCTTGAGCACGAAGGCGGAGACGTTCTGCGTGCTGCCGAGGTCGACCGTGAGGAACTTGCTGGCGGCCGTGGAGCACCATTTGCTGTTGCCGGCGAGCGTGCCGTCGACCGCCTTCGCCGCCGACTCGTTGGCGTTGCAGGTCGCCGACGACGTGGTCGCCTTGCCCTGGGCCAGGTTGGTGCCGAGGTCGGCGGGCGTGCCGGGCTGCGTGGCGCCGTCGGTGAACGACGGGGGCACGTCGCCCGCGCCCGTTCCCCACGCCGACGGCGAGGTGCCCATCGTGTAGCCGATCGTGGCGCCGGCCCCGATGTCGGTGTAGCGCAGGTAGTTGCGCGTGACGGCGGTGCCGTTCAGGGAAAGGCCCTGCACGTACTGCGCGGTGGCGCTGCCGCCGTTGACGGTGATGTTGCCGCCGCTGCGGAAGATCGTCACCGACGGGAACTGTCCACCGTGGACGGCGAGGGTGTCGGCGCCCGGCGTGACCGGGTACATGCCCAGCGCGCCCCAGACGTACCAGGCCGACGTGGCCCCGAGGTCGTCGTTGCCCGGCAGCCCGCCGGCCCCCGTGGTGAACGACTCCGCCATGACGCGGCGCACCGCGCTGGAGGCGCCGGCCGGCTTGCGGGCGAAGTGGTACGTCCACGGCACGCTGTGCTCGGGTTCGTTGCCGATGTAGAAGTACGGGCGGGACAGGCCGCCGTTCAGTTCGGTGAAGTGGTGGTCGAGCCGCTGGGCCGCCGCCGTCGGGCCGCCCATCAGGTTGACGACGCCGCCGAGGTTGTGCGGCACCATCCAGGTGTACTGGGCGGCGTTCCCCTCGACGTAGGGCGACTCCTGGGCCGGGTTCAGCGGCCACGGCCACGTGCCGCCGCTGTTGCGCGGGTGGATGTAGGCCGACTCGTCGTTCCAGATGTTGCGCCAGTACTGGGCGCGGGTCATCGCCGAGTTGTAGGTGGCCGTGTCGCCGAGCCCCTTGGCGAACTGCGCCACGGCGAAGTCCGACGCGGCGTACTCGAGCGTGTCCGACGGGTCGCCGGGGATGAACCTGTTCGACTCGTAGGTGCCCTGGCGGCCGCGGATGGGCGAGCCCTGCGTGGTGCCGCCGGCGATGGCCTTCTTCATGAGGGCCAGCGCGGCGGCGGTGTCGTAGTCGCGCACGCCGAACGCGTAGGCGCTGGAGACGACGATCGGGCCGGGGTCGCCGGTCATCACGAAGTCCTCGTTGGTCTGCTGGGACCACTTCGGCAGGAGGCCGCCCTGCTGGCCGTCGAGCACCATCGACTTGACGATGTCGGTCATCACGTCGGGCGCGATGAGGGCCACGAGCGACGCCCAGGAACGGTAGATGTCCCAGCCGGAGTAGTTCTGGTACACCGGGTGCGAGGCCGAGTGCACCGCGTTGTCGAACCCGCGGTACTGCCCGTTGGTGTCGCTGGCGACGTTGGGGTTCTGCAGCACGTGGTAGAGCGCCGTGTAGAACTTCTGCAGGTCGGTGGTTGACCCGCCGGTGACCTGGATCCGGTTCAGCGCGGTGTTCCACGCGGCGTCGGCGTTCGCCCGGACGGTGTCGAACGCGGCGATCTCGGCGTTGAGGTTGGCGGTGGCGCCGGCGACGCTGACGAACGAGAGCGCGACGGTGGCGTTCACGGTCGGGTTGCCGCTCGTGTCGAAGGTGACGTAGGCGCCGGTGTTGGTGCCGCTCGTGCTCGCGGAGCCGGCGGTGACGGCGCCGCCGTTCCAGGTGCCGAAGCCGCTGGGCGTCCGGTCGAAGCGGATCGCGAAGTAGATCTGGTACGTCTTGGAGGAGCCGCAGAAGCCGCCGGCGGTGACCGAACCGGTGAGCTGGCTGCCGTTGACGGTGACGGAGCCGCTGCGGTTGCCGGTGGCGCTGCGGCTGGTGTTGACCAGCACCCTGGCGGTGGTGGTGGCCGGGTAGGTGAGGCGCAGGGCGCCGGTGCGCTTGGTGGCGCTGAGTTCGGCGTTGACGCCGTACTTGTCGAGCCGGTTGCGGTAGTAGCCGGCGGCGGCGCTCTCGTTGGACTTCGTGTACGCGGAGGCGTATCCGGTCCAGCCGGTGCCGGGGGAGGTGCCGATGGCGCCGGTGATCGGCAGGATGCCGAGATCCTCGTTGTTCGGGCAGCCCGCGCCGTTGAAGTGGGTGAGGCTGAACTCCTCGATGGTGCGGTCCCGGTCGCGGTAGCCCGACGGCGAGGCGGTGGGCGTGTCGGGGCTGAACTGCGTCATGCCGAACGGCACGGTCGCGCCGGGGAACGTGCTGCCGCCCGCACCGCCGCCGACCGGGTTCGGCGAGTTGCTGTCGTCGGTGCCGATGAGCGGGTTGACGTACTGGGTGAGGGCCAGGTCGGCGGCGTGGGCCGCGGAGTTGGGCGTGGCAACGGTGCCGATTGCGGCGGCGAATACGGTCGCGAGCAGCAAGGCGCGCAGCTTGCGAGCACCGCCGTCGCGAGCGATCGGGCAGAGGGCCACGAGGGACACGGCGCGGGGTCGGGACATGCGGTCTCCGTTCGGCTGGCCGTCGGGGGACGGGCCGGTGACGAGGGAGAGCGCTCTCGGAGTCTTTGTAGTGGTCTAGCCCAGTGATGTCAATGAATGTCAATGAATGGATCAGGCGGGGCTGACGGAGATCTCGACCCAGCTCCGCTCGGCCCCGGTACCGGGGGCGAGCCAGACGGCGTTCGGCACGCTCTCCGACGTCGCCACGAGGGTGCCGTCGGCGAGCCGGTCGATCAACGCCACGTGCTCCGGTCCCGGCGCGGCGCGCCAGGTGCCGTCGGCGAGCAGATATCCCGGGGTGCCCTCGCCGGCCAGCGCCAGCACGCCCTTGCCGGCGGCCGCGACGTGTCCCACCCGGTAGCCCGGATCCTTCTCGCCGACCGGCCGCCACGCGTCGCCGCGCAGCGCGTGGACCGTGACGCCGCCGTCCCGCCCCAGCGCCATCAGGACCTCGCCGCTGTCCGGGTCGGTGCGCAGCCAGACCGCGGCCGGCCGGTCCTCGACGGTCAGCTCCGGCAGGGTGCGCCAGGCGCCGTTCTCCTGGACGGCCGACACGACGGTGGTGCTGTCCGCACCGGCGACCACGGTGCGGCCGCGCCCGTCGACGGCCACGGCGCCGTTGTCGGCCGACAGCGGCGGCTGCCTGCCCACCGGCTCCTCGCCGCGGAAGACGCCGTAGCGCCGCTCGCCGGCATCGCGCCCGGCGTCGGCGGCGAGGCAGCAGCTCCACTGTGGACGGTCGTCGGCCGGCGGGTCCCCGTCGCGGAACGTGGCGCCGCCGTCGTCCGAGGTGCGATAGCCGTTGCGGGCGAGCACCGTCAGCCCGCGGGCGCCCTGTGCCCACATCGTCGCGTGCGGCCCGAGCGGCGCGTCGAACGGCAGTCTCCGCCACGTCGTGCCGCCGTCGGTGGTGGTGTAGAGGACGCTCTTCTCGGTGCCCTTGCGCCCGAGGAACAGCGCGTAGCCCGTGCGCGCGTCGCCGAACGCCAGCTCCACCCGGTCGTTGCCCTCGGCGGGCAGTGCGCTGTGCCGCTCGCCGCGGTGCGCCGAGGGGTCGGTGCGCGCCGGTGCCTCGGCCGAACACCCCGCGAGGAGCGCGGTGAGCGCCAGGGCCAGCACCCGTCTCACCCCAGCCACCCCCGGATCGCGGCGAACGTCCTCGGCCCGTAGTCGTCGGTGACGTCCCGGGCGAGGTCCGCGATCGTCACGGCGCGCAGGGCGGCGCGCCACGCCTCATCGGCCGCCGTCATCGCCCGCGCGATGGCACATGGTGTCACGCACTCCGCGGCGGGTGTGGCGAGGGGGCCGCGCTGGCGGATCTCCGTGCAGGTGAACGCCGGCGCCGGCCCGTCCACCGCCGTCACGACGTCGAGGACGCTGATCTCCTCGGCCGAACGGGTCAGCGCGTAGCCGCCGGCGTTTCCCTGGCTGGAGTGCACCAGGCCGGCGCGGGAGAGACTCTGCAGCACCTTCGCGAGGTAGCTGCCGGAGACGTCGTGCAATTCGGCGAGGCGGGCCGCCGGGACGGGCCGGTCGGCGGCGGTCAGCACCACGCAGCAGTGCAACGCCCACTCGACCCCGCCCGACATTCGCATGTGGCGAATCCTACCTTGACTCGGATAAGGCCTGTCCGAGTAGTCTCTCGGACAAGCGATATCCGAGTTGAGGAGAGTGTCATGAAGGTCGTCGTCATCGGTGGGACCGGACTCATCGGCACCAGGCTGGGTGAGCGGCTGCGCGCGGCCGGGCACGAGGTGATCGCCGCGGCGCCGTCGACCGGTGTCGACACCGTGGCCGGCACGGGTGTGAAAGAGGCGCTGACCGGGGCCGACGTCGTTGTCGACGTCTCCAACTCGCCGTCGTTCGCGCCGGCGGACGTGCTGGCGTTCTTCAGCCGTTCGACGGCCAACCTGCTCGCCGCCGAGGCCGAGGCCGGCGTGCGGCACCACGTCGCGCTGTCGATCGTCGGCGCCGACCGGGTGTCGGACAGCGGTTACCTGGCCGCCAAGGTGGCGCAGGAGGAACTGATCCGCGACGGCGGCGTCCCCTACACGATCGTGCGGGCGACGCAGTTCTTCGAGTTCCTCGTCGGGATCGCCGACGCCGGCACCGTCGACGGGGTGGCCCACCTGACGTCCGCGCCGTTCCAGCCGGTCGCGGCCGACGACGTCGCGGACACCCTGGCGACGATCGTTTCGGGGGAACCGGCGAACGCCACGCTCGACCTCGCCGGCCCCGACCGCCGGCCGCTGGTCGACCTCGTCCGTACGGTGCTGGAAGTCCGGGGTGACACCCGCGAGGTGGTGTCCGACGACACCGCGCGGTACTTCGGGGCCCTGCTCGGGCCGGAGTCCGTCGTGCCGACCGGCGAGGCGCGCATCGGCACGGTTCGCTTGGCGGACTGGCTCACCACGTCCGGTGGCTGAACCAGGAACGCGCCGCGCGGGTGTTCAGCAGGATCAGCGTGAGCACGGGGAAGAAGAGCGACCCGGCGTCGAGCGCCACGCTGCCGCCCGCGAGCATCGTGTACACGCTGCCGGCGATGCTGAGCATGCTGAAGATGATCACCAGCACGCGCGCCCACTGGCGACCCCGCTGCAGCTTGCGCCCGATGAAGAACGCGACGAGCGCGAAGAACGCGAGCACACCCGCGACGCCGTAGAGCACCGGCTCGGCGTATCCGGTCACCTCCGGGTACTTCGCCAGTTCCGCCTGGATCTGGGTGTCCTGGGAGACACGGAACGCGATGAACGCGACCACCGCGGCCCCGGCGAGCATCAGGGTCCCGCCGAGGTACTGCAGGAGCGCGATGATGTGCACGGACGGCGGCGCGGAACGGCGGCCCGGGTTGTGGTTGTAGTGGACAACGGGCTGCGGCGGGGCGTAGGTCGGGTATCCGTAGGACATCGTGGGCTCCTTGGTCGTCGTTGGACCAGAGCCTCCCCGATCTTGACCTCCGGAGTATCCCGGAAAAGTGCCACGTGCGCCGACGTGCGGCCGACATGTCGCCGATCTGATTCGACGGCCCAACGATCAAAATCATTTCGTTATGGTCCTCCGCGTTCCAAGCATTTCGATTCCATCGGGGATTCGAAATGATTCGGGGAACTGGGGAGGAAAGCAGATGCACGCACACCGAATGCGCGCGGGAACGCTCGCGACGGGATTCGCCGCGGCGCTCGCCGCCGTGCTCGCCGCGGCCGGTCCGGTCTCCGCGGCACCGGCACCGGCGCCGGCGCTCGCGGCCGACACGCCGGTCTCCAGCGACGGCGCCAAGGTCAGCCCGTCACCCGCCCTCGGGCTGACCGCGGCGCGCGGCGAGTCCGGCCGGGTGGGTACCGGCCCGGGCCTGACGCTCAACAGCACGGCGCCGTCGGGCTCCTCGACGACCGCGCTGGGCACCGAGTCGATCATCGGCACCGACGACCGGATCCGGATCACGCCGGCGACATCGTTCCCGGCCAGCGCCGTTGTGCAGATCACGCGCAACGGCAACGCGCACTGCACCGGCTGGCTCTACGGGCCGGACATCGTGGCCACCGCCGGCCACTGCGTCAACGAGGGCGCCGGCGGCGCCTGGTACACGGGCCTGGTCGTCTGGCCGGGCCGCGACGGCAGTTCCACCCCGTACGGCAGCTGCACCGTGCGCCAGTCGTGGTCGGTCAACGGCTGGATCGTCGACGGCAACGAGGAGTACGACTACGGCGCGCTGAAGCTCAACTGCACCGTCGGCAACAGCACCGGCTGGTTCGGCTACTGGTGGCAGTCGGCGAGCCTGAACGGCTACAGCACGCTCATCAACGGCTACCCCGGTGACAAGCCGTTCGGCCAGCAATGGCGTGGCGACTACGTTTCCCGGACCGTTGTCGCAACGACCGGCAATCAGGTTTTTTACACCAATGACACGATCGGTGGAATGAGCGGGAGCGCGGTTTATCAATATCGCGCGTCCGGAAGTTCGTTCTGCAGCGGGTACTGCTCCATGGCGATTCACGGATACGGCGTGCACGGGTCGTCCCCGCACACCAACAACCACGCCGCCCGGATCACCGAGGCCCGGTTCAACAACCTGCAGGCCTGGAAGAACGCGCCCTGACACCGATGGTTCCCCCGCTCGGGCGTGCCGACCCGGGCGGGGGAACCGCGGTGCGTGCCCGCGCGTCCGACGCAGTGACGATCCGGGGAGGGGCGATGCGTTCACTGATGCTGCTGCTCGTGGCGGTCGGCGTGCTCACGCTCGGCGGGTGCGGCGCCGGTGGCGGTTCGGGCCCGGGCGATCCGGAGGCGCCGGTCTCCGACGCCTCGGCATCGCGCCCCGCGGGGCCGGCCGGCCGCGGAAGCGTCAGCGGCCGGGTGCTCGGCGCCGACGGGGCGCCGGTCGCGGGTGCGCTCGTGCAGCCGAGCGGGGTCGGCGACGCGCCACCGGTGCCGGAACTGGCCGTCACCACCGGCGTCGACGGCACCTACCGGTGGAGCCTGGCGCCGGGCACCTACCAGTTCACGGTCACGCCGGCCGGTGGCGCCCCGACCGAGGCCGGTCCGGTGACGGTCACCGCCGGCGACACCGTGACCCTGGACGTGCGGCTGCGTTAGCCGCAATGCGGGTTTCCCTTAGGGGAAAAGGGTGTGCGAGTCCCGGATGTACCGGATCGCGCGCTCTTCCAGGATCTTGTGCATGTCCATCTCTCACCGTCTGGCCGGCGCGGTCGCGTCGGTCGTTCTGCTACTGCCCACCGGGGCCTCCGCCGCACCGGCCGCCCTGCCGCCGCTCGATTTCTTACAGTTGAACGCCGCGATCGACGGCCTGCCCGACGGTAAGGTCAGCGGCGCCGTCGTCCAGGTTCGCGGTACCGCCGGGTGTTGGCAGGGGACCGGCGGCATCGCCGACAGGGACACCGGCGCGCCGGTGCCGCAGGACGCGCGGTTCCGGATCGGCAGCATGACGAAGACGTTCACGGCGGTCGTGGTGCTGCAACTGGCGGCCGAGGGGCGGATCAGCCTGGACGGCACCGTGCAGCAGTACCTGCCCGATCTGCTGCCCGCCGGCACCGCCCCGATCACGATCCGGCAGATGCTGACCTACACCAGCGGCGTCAACGGCGCCGGCATCGACAGCAAGGACGCCGACTGGTACCTCGAACACCGCTACGACCACTACCCGCCGGGCAGCCAACTGGACACGGCCGCGCCGCTGGCGTTCGCGCCCGGGACGAAGCAGCGATACGGCAACGCGGACTACATCGTCGCCGGGCTCCTCGTCGAACGCGTCACGGGCCGTTCCTGGGCGGACAACGTGCGCCACCGGATCATCGCGCCGCTGGGGCTGCGCGCCACGGAAGTTCCCGAGGAGGAACGGACGATCCGCGGACCGCACGCCCGCGGATACGAGATCCGCCCCGACGGAACGTGGGAAGACATCACCGACGCGGACACGTCGCTGCAGTGGTCCGCGGCGTCGATCATCTCCAACGCCCCGGACCTGGACCGCTTCCTCGTGGCGCTCTTCACCGGCCGGCTGGTCCGGCAGCCGTACCTGAACGAGATGTTCACGGTGCCGGACGTGCCGCTGGCCGACGGGAGCGGGCGCGCCGTGCACGCGGCCGGGCTGACCCGCATCGCACTCGGCCCGCTGGTCGTGTGGGGCAAGAGCGGCGACCGCCCCGGGTACAACAACGGCATGGGCGCCACCCGTGACCTGGCCCGACGCCTCGTCTACTCGGTCAACCCGCTGAACATGGGCGGCACCTCGCAGCCGGCCGCGGCGCAGCGGATCATCATGGCGACGTTCGCCGGCGCTCCCGCGACGGGTGGCTGACATGTCATACGACCGGTTCAACCGGGGTGCTCCCCGGGTGCGGAACGGTTGCCGAATCTGTACTTAGCGTGTTCGCGTGATCACACTTTCACCCCATCGGGTGGAGGTGAACGGCATGCGGCGGACCTGGGGAACGGCTCTGGTGGCCGGGGTCTGCGCGCTGCTGTGGATTCTCGGGGACGGCCGGCCGGCATCGGCGGACACGGGTGTGTCGCCGATGTTCGGGCCGGCCGCTCCTGCGGGAGGGGTGGCCGCCGGCGGGTCGCCGGGGATCGGTGGGCTCCTGCCGGCCCGCCCCGGCGTGGGTGTCGGTGGCTCGGTCGGTGCCGCGCCGCCGGCCGTGAGGGGCAGCGGCGCCGTGAGCGTCACGGCGCCGGCCATGCCCCTCGTGCCCGGGGTGCCCGCTGCGACGGCCGGCCCGGTCCTTCCCGGCGTGAGCGTGGATGGCTCGGTCGGTGTGGCTGTGCCGGGTGTGGGTGTCGGTGGCTCGGTGGGCGTTGCGGTGCCGGGTGTGCCCGGTGCGACGGTCGGCCCGGTCCTTCCCGGCGTGGGTGTCGGCGGCTCGGTCGGTGTCGCGGCGCCCGGTGTGAGTGTCGGCGGGTCTGTCGGTGTCGTCCTGCCCGGCGTCCCCGGGTCCGGCGACGTCGGCGTGCTGCCGCCCGGCGCGGCGAATCCCTGCGCTGTCGACCCGGCCGCGGGCCTCAGCCCGTCCCCACTCAGCCCGTCCCCACTCGCCCCGTCGCGGCTCGCCTCGCCCCCGGTCGCCCCGTCGCAGCTCGGTCCGTCGCTCGGCTCCTGCCTGCCCGGCCTCCCCGACCGGCCGGGCTCACCCGGTGCGGCCCCGTGGCCCGTCCCCGGAGCGGCGCCGGCCGACGGTGACCCGGCCGCCGGACCGTCCGATGTGGACGGTCGACCGGCTTCGGCGACATCCGCCGCTCGCCGGCCCCCCTCCTGCGGCCCCCATGGTTCCGCAGCGGCGTGCGGCACCGCTCCGGGAGGCCACGGCGGTTCGGAGCGGCGATCACCGGTGACGCTGCCACCGTTCGGGCCGGTGCCGCCCGCGCCGCTGCGCCCGGCGCCGACCGGCCCGGGCACCGCGAGCCGCACCGTCACCACGGCGACCGTCGCCGCCGCGGACGACCGCGCCGCGAACCCCGGCGCCGCAACCCTTCCGGTGGGCCTCGTCCCGCCGGCGTCCGACCGGCACGTCGTCCCGCCCCGCCGGGCCGGACGCGACGGCACACCCACCCGGGGGCCACCCGGACGCCCCGGCTAGCAACCGGCCGAGCACATCGTCGTCCCTGGAAAAGTCGATACGAGAACTTGGTAGGTTGCTATGCATCGTTGGATCATGCGTGGCCTGGTCACCGCCGGATTCGCCGGCGCGGCCTGGGCCCTGAGCACGACGTCGGCATGGGCCGACACGCCGGGCACCACGACCGGCACGCTCACCGTCACGGCCGGCAGCACCACCACCGGCCCGTCCGTCCCGCCGCTGACCGTCCACATCGGACGGTTGCCGGCCCCGAACGCCGCCGCCGACCTGGCGGCACGGGTCGGACCGCCCACCCTCGACGCCGACCTCGACACCCCGAACGCCTCCGGCGCAGCCTCACCAGAGGCACCGGAGACACCGGAGGCACCGGAGGCGTCCGAGCTCGACGTCGGCGTCGACGTGGACGCCGGAGTCGGCAACGGCGCGTCGGTGTCCCTGACCGTCGGCGGTGCGCTGCTCGGCGCCGCGCCCTGCGCCGACCCGAGCGGCGTCGCGCTCGCCGTGGCGGCGGGTGTCGGCGTGGCCTCGACCGATGCGGGCCTCGGTGTGGACGCCGGTGTCAGCGCGGACTCGGCAGGCGTCGGGCTCGGTGTGGAGGTCGGTGTGGGTGTGAGCCCGACCGATCTGGGCCTCGGTGTGGACGCGGGTGTCAGTGCGGGTTCGGCCGGTGTCGGGCTGGGCGTCGATGGCTCCGTCGGAGCGGACATCGGTGTCGGCGTGGATGTCGCGATCGGCACCGACCTGCCGGATTCCGGCCCGGGCACCGGCTCAGGACCGGGCAACGGCTTGGAAGAGGGCAACGGTTCGGAAGACGGCTCCGGCGAGGGCGCGGAAGACGGCCCCGGCGTGGGGTCGGGCAGCGGCACCGGCACGGGGACCGCGGGCGGTGCGGCGTTCGGCTACGCGAGCGTCGGGGATGCGGCCCTCGGCTCCACCGCTCCCGGCATCGCCGCCCTGGCGCGCACCGGCGCGGGCGTCGCTCTGCTCGCCCTGTTGGCCCTGCTCGCGCTCCTGCTCGGCGCGGCCGCCCACCGCCTGGGAACGATCCGCTGACCGGACCCGCGCGGTAGTACCGACGACGGCCCCCGTCCACCGTGGCGGGGGCCGTCGTCGCGAAGGACCCCGGAAATGTCGGCGGGCGCCGCTATGGTGCGACGGTGCCCACACACCTGACGATCGAGGAGCACGTCGCCGCCCTCCGGCGCGCCGGCGCGGCCCTGCACGAGGCGGCCGGTGCCGCCGGCCCGCACGCCCGGGTGCCGACCTGCGCCGCGTGGGACGTGACGAAGCTGGTCACCCACCAGGGGATGGTGCACCGCTGGGCGGCCGGGCACCTGCGCGGCGAGAAGGATCCCGACACCAAGGCCTCCGTCGCGGAGGCGGCCGCGGCCGACGATCTGCTGGCGTGGTTCGACGCCGGCTTGGTGGGGCTGATCGAGGCCGTCGAGGCGGCCGACGACGACCTCAAGGCGATGGTGTTCCTCAAGGACGCGCCGCCGCCACGCCGGTTCTGGGCGCGGCGGCAGGCGCACGAGACGACGATCCACGCCGTCGACGCCGTCGCGGCCCGGCTCGGGCGATGCCCCACGGCGGCCGACGTCGACATCGACCCGCTGGTGGCGGCCGACGGGATCGACGAGCTGCTGAGCGGGTTCATCACGCGGGGCAAGGGAAAGCTGCACGCCGATCCGCCCTACACGCTGCTGGTCCGCGCCCTGGACACCGGGCACGCGTGGACGGTGCGGGTCGGCGGCGCCTCCGTCGAGACGACGCCGGGGGAGCACGGGCCGGGCGAGGTGACGTTCGCGGGGACGGCCGTGCAGGTCTACCTCAGCGTGTGGAACAGGGCGGACGAGCTGACCGTCGAGGGCCGGCAGGACGTGGCCGAGGCGTGGCGCAAGGCGGTGCGGATCCGGTGGAGCTGAGGCCGCCCGGCGATCTCGTCGACCCGTCGTGGGCGGCGGAGGCGTTGAGCCACAACGGGTTCAACGGGGCCACGGGTGGGATCTGGCGGGTCGAGCGGGACGGCGGCCCGGCGGTGCTGAAGCTGTCCACCCCGCCCGGGCGCGACGGTGTGCCGGCGCACTGGGCCACCAGCGAGGACCCCGGCCACTGGAACTACTGGCGTCGCGAGTCGCTCGCCTACACCGAGGGGCTCGCCGCGGCCTTCGCGGGCGCCGGCATCCGGGCGCCGCGGCTGCGCGAGGTGGTGCGGCGCTCCGACGGTTCGACCGCGATCTGGCTGGAGTGGGTGGCCGGGACGCCCGGCCCGGCCGCGACCCCGGCGGACCTGGGGGAGCTGGCGGAGCGCCTCGGGGCCGCGCACGCCGCGTGGCTCGGGCGCCGCCCCGACGTGCCGTGGCTGTCCCGCGACTGGCTGCGCGACTACACGCTCTCCCGCAAGGTGCCCGCGCGGGCGCCGTGGGAGCACCCCGACGCCGCCTGGCCCGCCGCCCTCCGCGCGGATCTGCGAGACCTGTGGGAACGCCGCCACGACGTGCTGCGTGCCACCGACGACCTGCCCGCGACCCTGTGCCACCACGACGTCTGGCCGATGAACCTCGTCGTCACGCCCACCGGTCCGGTGCTGCTGGACTGGAGCTTCATCGGCCCGGGGCCGATCGGCGAGGACGCCGCCAACCTCATCCTCGACACGTTCTTCGACGGCTTCGTGGACCTGGCGCACCTCGACGACGTCGTGGAGCTGGTCAGCGCCGGGTACGTGCGCGGCCTCGACGGCGCCGTCGACGCGACGACGGCGCGGCGGGGCATCGGGCTGTGCGGCGCCGCCAAGTACTTCTGGCTCGCGCCGATGATGCTGGCCGCCTTGGAGACCCGGCCGAAGACCACGGGGCAGTACGACACGCGGGGCGTCGAGGAGATGTTCGCGGGGCGGCGGCCGATCCTGGAAGTCGTGGCCGCCTGGTACCGGAAGTGGTGTTAGCACCACCGGTGTGGAGGCGCTGCCGCTCCTGCCCGTAAGGCTTGCGGCGCCTTGGATTCAGGGCATGACAAGAATCAAGTATCTGGTCGTGCTGCTGTGGATGGTGGTTCTCGGGGTGGCGGGGCCGTTCGCCGTCAAGCTCACCGAGGTGCAGGAGAACGACGCGCTCGGCGCACTGCCGGCGGAGGCGGAGGCGCACCGGGCCGCCGAACGGGTGAAGAACGCGTTCCCCGACTCGCGCGCACCGGTCGCCGTGGCCGTGTACGTGCGCGAGAGCGGGCTCACCGACGCCGATCGGGCGCGGGTGGAGGCCGACCGCACGGCGTTCGCGCGGTACGCCGACGGGGGTGCCGTCGGGCCGGCCACGCCGAGCGGCGACGGCAGGGCACTGCTGTTCGGCTTCCCGGTGGCCGGGGACGACGACGTTCGCGCCGCGGCGGTGTCGGCCATGAAGGCGCGGCTGACCACCCCGGACGGTGCGCTCGCCATCGCGCTGACCGGCGCGGCGGCGGCCGAGGACGACGTCTTCGACGCGTTCGAGGGGATGGACACCGCGCTGCTGGCCGCGACGGCCGTCACGGTGTCGCTGCTGCTGCTCGTGACGTATCGCAGCCCGGTGCTGTGGTTGGTGCCGCTGGTCACGGTGGCGGTCGCCGCGCAGTCGGCCTCGGCGCTGGTGTACCTGCTGGCGAAGCATGCCGGGGTGGCCGTCGACTTCCAGAGCCAGAGCATCCTGACCGTGCTGGTGTTCGGCGTCGGCGTGGACTACGCGCTGCTGCTCATCTCCCGCTACCGGGAGGAACTACGCGTGCACGAGGACCGGCACCGGGCGATGGCGGTGGCGGTGCGGCGTTCCATCGGGGCGATCGCGGCGTCGGCGGCGACCGTGGGCGCCGGGCTGCTCTGCCTGCTGGCCGCCGTTCTTCCGAGCACACGGGGCATCGGGCCGGTCGGCGCGGTGGGTGTGCTGTGCGCGTTCCTGGCGATGACGACGCTGTTGCCGGCCCTGCTGGTCCTGTGCGGACGGTGGCTGTTCTGGCCGTTCGTGCCGCGGGTGGGCGTGGTCGTCAGAGCGAGCGGGTGGGCGCGGGTGGCGGACCTGGTGGGCCGGCGGCCGCGGACGGTGTGGCTGGCGAGCGCCGCCGTTCTCGGGGCGCTCACGCTCGGCATCACGAACCTGTCCGTCGGCCTGCCGAACGACCGGTCGTTCACGACCGAGGTGGGCTCGGTGCGCGGCCAGCGCCTCATCGCCGCGCACTACCCCGGGGGCACCGTCTCGCCGGCCGAGGTCGTCACGCGGGCCGCCTCCGGTGACGCGGTCGCGGCCGCCGCGCGAGCTGTGCCGGGGGTCGTCGAGGTGTCCGTTCCCGAGAAATCACCGGACGGCGCATGGGCCCGCATCCGCGTGACGCTGGCCGACACCCCCGACAGCGACGCGGCTCTGTCCACAGTGGACAGATTGCGGCGCGCTACGCACGCCGTGCCCGGCGCGGCGGCGCTGGTGGGCGGCTTCACCGCGGAACAGCTCGACAACGAGACCGCGGTCGACCGGGACAACCGGGTCGTGATGCCGCTGATCCTGCTGGTCGTGTTCGGGATCCTGGTGGCGCTGCTGCGGGCGCTCGTGGCGCCGCTGCTGCTCATGGCGAGCGTGGTCGTCTCGTACGCCGCGGCGCTCGGCGCGGCCGGCTTCATCCTGAACGCCATGGGCCACCCGGACCTCTACGTCGCGCTGCCGCTGCAGGCCTTCCTGTTCCTGGTGGCGCTCGGCGTCGACTACACGATCTTCCTCATGACGCGGGCCCGCGAGGAGGCGGCCGCCCGCGGGCACCACGCCGGCATCCGGCACGCGCTCGCCGTCACCGGCGGGGTGATCACCAGCGCCGGGGTGGTGCTGGCCGCGACGTTCGCCGCACTGGGGGTCCTGCCGCTGGTGGGCTCGGTGCAGACGGGGGTGATCGTCGGGGTCGGGGTGCTGCTGGACACGTTCCTGGTGCGCAGCCTGCTGGTGCCGGCGCTGGCGCTGCACGTCGGGCGGCGCACCTGGTGGCCGGGGCGGCTCGCGTCGGCGCCCGCGCCGGTGACCGCTGCGGCGCGGGAGCCCGCGACGGTGTAGCCGGACGTGGTGTGCGATCCCGGGGCGCGCAACCCCGGGATCGTGCACATTGCGCGACATACCGCTGTTTTTACGCCGGTCGATGGGGGAGGGTCCGAGTCGTGGGCGGGTTCGACAAGGGGCGGATCGTCTGGCGGGTCTTCGCCGGCGTCGCGGTGGGTCAGTTGCTGTTCGGTGGGGACTCGGCGTTCTCGTTGCTGGTGGCGTTCGGGACCGGGGGAGTGGTCGGCGGCATCGTGGTGTGGGCGGCGGTGCGGCGGCCGAAGTTGACCGTGGCGCCGCCGGACCGCCCGGCGCCGCCGCGCAAGCGCCGGGAGAGCCGCATCGTCGCGCGGATGACGGACCTCGCGGTCGTCGGCGTGCGCCGCCGGCGCCGGGCGTCCCGCGGGCCGCTGCGCCAGCGCGGCCGCGCCCTGGTGGCCGGAGTGCGTGCGCGTTGGCGCCCGTAGGCCTGCGAGGCGCACGCAGATGGACGACCGCGCGTCAAGATCGTCACGCGCGCAGGTACGTGAGCACCGCCAGCACGCGGCGGTTGTCGTCGTTCGACGGGGGCATCCCGAGCTTCGCGAAGATGTTGTTGATGTGCTTGCTCACGGCCTTCTCGGTGATGAAGAGCTTGGCCGCGATCGCCGCGTTCGACCGGCCCTCGGCGATCTGCGCCAGCACCTCCCGTTCCCGCGCGGTCAGCGCGCCCAGCGGTTCGGCCGCCGAACGGCTCTCCAACAGCTGCGCGATCACGTCGGGATCCATGACCGTCCCGCCGCCGGCCACCTGCCGCACCGCGTCGACGAACTGCCCCACGTGCGACACCCGGTCCTTGAGCAGGTACCCGACCGAGCCGCCCCGGTCGGAGAGCAGTTCGCGCGCGTAGAGCTGCTCGACGTGCTGCGAGAGGACCACCACCGGCAGCCCCGGGATCCGCTCCCGCGCGGCGATGGCGGCGCGCAGCCCCTCGTCCGTGAACGACGGCGGCAGCCGCACGTCCACGATCGCGACGTCCGGGCGGTGGGACAGCAGCGCGGGCAGCAGCGCCGGCCCGTTGTCCACGGCGGCCACCACCTCGAACGAGAACGCCTCGAGCAGCCGCGTCAGCCCGTCCCGGAGGAGGGCGAGGTCCTCTGCGATGACAACGCGCACGGCAGCTCCACGGTGACGACGGTCGGCCCACCGGCCGGGCTGGACACGACCATCGTTCCATCGAACGCCGCGAGCCTGCGCCCGATCCCGGCGAGCCCGCTCCCGCGCGACGGATCGGCGCCCCCGCGCCCGTCGTCGGAGACGGCCAGCCTCAGCAGGTCGCCCTCCCACCGAAGGAGAACCGAGGCCGAAGCGGCGCCGCTGTGCTTGACCACGTTCGCCAGCAGCTCGGCCGCCGCGAAGTAGAGCGCGGACTCCACCGGTGCCTCCGGCCGGCCGGGCAGCTCCACCTCCACGGAGACGGGGATCGCCAGCGCCAGGCCCAGCGCCGACAGGGCTCCCGGGAGGCCCCGTTCGGCCAGCACCGGCGGGTGGATGCCGCGCACCAGCCGCCGCAGCTCGGCCAGGGCCTGGCCGCCGGCCTCCCGCGCCTCGGCGAGCAGCCGCTGCGCGGCGTCCGGGTCGCGCCGCAGCAGCTCCTCGGCGAGCCCGATCGTCATGCTCAACGACACCAGCTGCGCCTGCGCCCCGTCGTGCAGGTCGCGCTCGATGCGGCGCAGTTCGGCGGCCTGCGCGTCGACGGTCTCGGCGCGGGTCGCGGCGAGGTGGGCCACCCGCGCGTGCAACGCCTCGGCGGCGGTCGGGGCGAGCAGCAGCGCCGCGAAGCGCGCCACGCCCATCGTCAGCAGCGGCGCCCCGAGCACGCCGATGGTCAGGATCAGCACGCCCTGCGGGAGGACCAGCAGCCGGTCGAAGAAGCCGTCGATGGGCCAGACCACGCCGTAGCCGTACCAGTCGACGAAATCCGTGATCAGCACCGGCACCAGCAGCACCCCCTCCACGCCGTAGAAGGGGACGCACACCGCGATCAGGCCCAGCACCCCGCCGACGATCGCGCCGGGCATGAGCCACGCCGCGTCCCGCCAGGTGGCCGGGTCCCGCAGCACGGCGGCGAAACGGCCCCACAGCCCGGGCGGCAGCGGCCGGTACGGCGAAGGGATGTCGACACCGCTCCACCCGGCGATCCGCCGCTCCACTTCGGCCCGCAGCCGCACGAGGTGAACCACCACCGGGAAGAGCGGGACGCCGATCCCGAGTACGGGAATCAGTAGGAAAGAGACGAGGAACAGGACGAACAGCACGATGTTGAGCGACAGTGACAGGACCGCCAGCAGCAGCCCGCGCGCCGCCGCGACGGCACCGGTACGGACTGTCGGGAGCAGGTCCATCCGCCCATTGTCGACCACCCGCGAAACGGCGCCAGTGGTGCCAACACCCCGAACGTGATGCCCGTAATACCTGCTCGGCGGGCCGAATGGATGGCGGCGGGGCCAGCGGCATTCATCACTGTCTCTGTGCCCGTTTTCGTGCGAACCTCCTGGAGTGCGGAGCACCCGACTACTCCTCGTCGAGCAGGACGCCGAGCTGGTCGCGCGGCTGCGCGGGGCGCTGGTCGACGCCGGTTACGAGGTCGACGTGGCGCACGACGGCCAGCGCGGGCTGCACCTGGGGCTCACCCGGGCGTACGACGTCATGGTGATCGATCGCAAGCTGCCCGCCCTCGACGGGCTGGACCTGCTGATGCGCCTGCGCGCGCGGGCCGTTCACGCGCGGGCGTTGCTGGTGAGCGCGCTGGCCGGCGTGGGGGACCGGGTCGACGGGCTGGACGCCGGCGCCGACGACTACCTGGTGAAGCCGTTCCACGTGGAGGAGCTCAACGCGCGCATCCGTGCGCTGTGCCGGCGGCAGCTGTCGGTCAGCGACCTGCTGCGCGTCGGCGACGGGCACCTGGACGTGGGGCGCCGGCAGGCGGTGCGGCGGGACGGGTCGGCCGTCGCGCTCTCCGCGCGGGAGTGCGAGCTGCTGCGCGTCCTCGCCGAGCGGCCGCGCGCCGTGCACTCCCGGGCCGAGCTGCGGCGCTGGGTCTTCGAGGCGGCGCCGGCGGCGTCCATTGTGGACACCTACGTGTACTACCTGCGCCGCAAGCTCGGCAGGTCCGTCGTGCGCACGGTCCACGGCGTCGGCTACCGGCTAGGCGAGATCTAGCGTCTCGAGGACGGCGGCCGCGCGCCGGATGTCCGCGTCCAGCGGACGGTCGGGGTCGATCGGTTCTATCTGGTCGAACGCCTTGAGCACGTCAGCGGCGCCGGTTGCCGTGGGGCGGCGCGCGCCCACGTGCACGGCCTGGCGCAGGCCGACGGCGAGCGTGCCGCAGATGAGCAGCAGGAGTTCGGCCTGATCGAGCGCGCGCAGCGCGGCCTGCGTGCCGAACGGCACCACGTCCTGGTTGTGCAGGTTGGTCGGCACGCTCTGCATGCTGGCCGGCGTCGCGTCGCGCCTGATCTGCACGGCCATCGCGGTGGCGGCCAACTGGGCGCCCTGCAGCCCGTGCTGCTTGCCCGGCCCGGCGGCCAGCATCGGTGGCAGCCCTCCGTTGCGGGCCGGGTCGACCAGCAGGTCGAGTTGGCGTTCGACCAGGTTGGCGAGCTGGGCGCAGACGGCCGAGACGGTGTCGGCGGCGAACGCGGCGGGCTGGCCGAAGAAGTTCCCCCCGTGGATCACCTGACCGTCGTCGGCGAAGAACACCGGGTTGTCGCTCACGCTCGCCAGGTCCGCGGCGACGACCCCGTCGGCGTAGCGCAGCGCGTCCTCGGCCGCCCCGAGCAACTGCGGCGCGCAGCGGATGCTGTACGGCTCCTGCAACGCCCGGGTGCCCGACGCAACGGTGCCGTCGAGCAGGCAGCTCATGTACCGGCCGACCGAGATCGCCCCCGGGTGCCCGTACGCCGCCAGCAACCGCGGGTCGAGGAACTGCGGGTCGCTGCCGAGCACGTCGACGAGCACGCAGGTGAGGGCCTGCGCCGCCCGGTGCGCCACCCGCACCCGGCCCAGGGCGAGGGCCAGCGCCGCCGTCGTCAGCGAGGTGCCGTTGACCATGGCGAGCGCGTCGCGGCCGTCGAGGGCCAGCGGGGCGAGACCGGCCCTGCGCAGCGCCTCGTCGGCGGCGACCCGCGTGCCGTCGACGTACGCGAACCCCCGCCCGCGCAACGCCTGCGCGGCGTAGGCCAGCGGGATCAGGTCCCCGCTCGCCCCGACCGACCCGTAGCGCGGCACGGCCGGTGCGACGTTCGTGGCGAGCATGGCGACGAGTCCGTCGACCACGTGCGGGGAGACGCCGGAGAAGCCGCGCGCGAGCGACCAGGCGCGCACCAGCACCGCGGCCCGCACGACCGCGGGGTCGAGGTCCGGGCCGAAGCCGGCGCCGAGGTGCGCGAGCGTGTTGTCGCACTGGTCGACGGCGTCGTCCCGGCCGGCGTAGCCGACCAGGGCACCGAAGCCGGTCGTCGCGCCGTAGATCTGGCGGCCGTCGCCGAGTGCCTCCTGGAGGAACTCCCGGCCGCGCTTGACCCGTTCGGCCACCTCCGCGGGAACCACGACGGTCACCGGGTCGGCCGCCCGCCGCAGGTCCGCGACGCGCAGTGGCGTCGCCAGGTCGATGCTCGTCACGGCAGAACATTAACGTCGGATTCTCAGAACGGAGCGGCAACCCTCTGAGTTCCGGCGCGTACGGTCGCCGCCCATGACGCTCGACTACCTGATCATCGGAGCCGGCCCCGCGGGCCTGCAGCTCGGCGCCTCCTTCGAACGCGGCGGCCACGACTACGCCGTTCTGGAGGCCGGCAGCGCCCCCGGCACCTTTTTCACCAGGTACCCGCGACATCGCCAACTGATCTCGATCAACAAGCCGAACACCGGTTCCGACGACCCCGAGCGCAACATGCGCATGGACTGGAACTCGATCCTGAGCGACGACCCGGACCTGCTGTTCACCCGGTACACCGAGCGCTACTTCCCGCGGGCCGACGTCCTGCTGCGCTATCTCGCCGACTTCGCCAAGGCGCAGAACGTCCGGGTCAGCTACGACACGACCGTCACGCGGGTGTCGAAGAGCGGCGACGTCTTCACCGTCCACAGTGGAGACAGAACGTGGCAGGCGCGCAAGCTCATCGTCGCCACCGGAGTGTCGCAGCTCTACGTGCCGCCGATCGACGGGATCGAGCACGTCGAGCGCTACGACACGTTCGACACGGACCCGGAGAGCTTCCGCAACCAGCGGGTTCTCGTCATCGGCAAGGGGAACTCCGGCTTCGAGACCGCCGACGCGCTGATCGAGAAGGCCGCCGTCATCCACGTCGCCGGCCCGCACTCGGTGAAGCTGGCGTGGCAGACGCACTACGTCGGGCACCTGCGGGCGGTCAACAACAACTTCCTCGACACGTACCAGCTCAAGTCCCAGAACGCGGTCCTCGACGGCACCGTCGAGAGCATCGTTCCCGCCGAGGGGGGCGGGTTCACCGTCATGTTCCGGTACGCGCGCACCGTGGAGGCGCTGCGCGAGCTGTACTACGACCGGATCATCGCCTGCACCGGCTTCCGCTTCGACGCCTCCATCTTCGACGAGTCCTGCCGGCCGGCACTGGTCATCAAGGACCGCTTCCCCGAGCAGACCCCCTCCTACGAGTCGGTCAACGTGCCCGGCCTGCACTTCGCCGGAACGCTCACGCAGCAGCGCGACTTCAAGAAGTCCACGAGCGGGTTCATCCACGGGTTCCGCTACGGGGTGCGCGCGCTGTACCGCATCCTGACCGGCGACTGGCCGGTGACCGAGCTGGACTCGACGCCGGAGGCCATCGCGGGTGCGATCGTCGCGCGGGTCAACCGCTCCTCGGCGCTGTGGCAGCAGTTCCAGGTGATGGGCGACGTGGTGACCGTCGACAACGGGCACGCCCACTACCGGGAGGAACTGCCGGTCGCGTACTTCCGGGAGACCGTGCCGGACGGTTTCATCACGACCCTGGAGTACGGGCCGGACCACGACACGGTCGACCCGTTCGACATCACGGTGCCGCGCCCCAGGGAGAACGACATCGCCGGCGCGGTCGACGCCAGCTACCTGCACCCGGTGGTGCGCTTCTACCGGGGCGGCGAACTGGCCGCCACGCACCACCTCGCGGAGAACCTCGAGAACGAGTGGAACATCCCGCAGGTGCACCAGGAGCCACTGGCGGTGTTCGTGAAGGACTGCCTGGGATGAGCGCGTTCCCCGGCCCGCTCCTCGACCTGCTGGCGAAGGCCGGGGATCGGCCCGTGTTCGAGCACGGGGAGCGGGTGGTCGGCGCCGACGAGTTGCTGTCGCTGATCCGCCGCGCCACCGGCGGACTCCACGCGCGGGGCATCGCCCCGGGCGACGGCGTCGGCGTGCTGCTGGGTGTCACGCCGGAGGCGTTCGCCGCGATCGTCGCCGCGCACGTGACGGGCGCCCGCGTCGTCGGCGTCCGGCCCGGCCTGGCCGCCCCGCAGGTGCGTCACCTGCTCGGCGACACGAAGGCGGCGATCGTCGACGCCCCGCACGAGATCCCGGTGCCGGCGATCCCGATCGGGGACCTGATCGCGGCGCCGGAGACCGACGCGGCGCCGGCGGGACGGGCGACGGATGTCGCGCGCGTGATCCACACCAGCGGCAGCACCGGCGACCCCAAGGGCTGCGAGCAGACCTACGCCGCGATGGGTGCCGCCTGGAACCTGCACCCCGACCGCTGGCCCCCGGCGATCCGCGAACTCGCCCGGCACCTGGAGCGCTACCTCGTCTTCGGCACGCTCAGCAGCCAGGTGATGCTGGAGTACGGCCTGCTCACCCTCGCCGCCGGCGGTCGGATGGTCGCCGCGGCGCCGGTGCGCGAGGGGCCGTTCCACGCCGTCGCGATCGAACGCCACCGCGCCACGGCCAGCGTGATCACCGTCCCCGGGCTGTACCGGATGCGCGCCCGGCTCCAGACGCTCGGGGCCCTGCTCGTGTCGGGTTCGCCGGCCGACCCCGCACGCCTGCGGCAGGCGCTCGACGTGCTCGGCCCGGTGGTGTTCCACGGCTACGGGCAGACCGAGACCGGCATGATCGCCATGCAGACCCCGGCCGGCATCGCCGAACGCCCCGAGTCGGTGGGAGAGCCGGCCGTCGAGGCGGAGGTGCGCGACGGCGAGCTGTTCGTACGCACGCCCGCCCAGGCCCGCGGCTACCGCGGCGACCCGGACGAGACGAAGGACGTGTTCGTCGACGGCTGGGTGCGCACCAGGGACCTGGCCAGGATCGACCCGGACGGCTACCTGTACCTGCTGGGCCGGGCCCGCGACGTCATCATCGTCAACGCGAACATCCAGTACGCCGGCCCGATCGAACGGGTCCTCGCCGCGCAGCCGAACGTCGCCGAGGCCTACGTGGTGGGCGCCCCGGACGAGCGGACGGGGGAGGCGGTGCACGCGTTCGTCGTTCCCACGGAGGGCGGAAACGTCGACGCGGAACTGCTGCGCGCCGCGGTGCGCGACCGGCTCGGACCGGCGTCCGTCCCGTCGACCGTGACGACGATCGGCGAGGTGCCGGTCGCGCCCAGCGGCAAGCCCGACAAGCGGGCCCTGTTGCGCTCCTAGCGGCGGCTGCTAGGAGCCGGTGGTGTCGCCCGCACCGGTGCGCTGCTGGGCGATGTCCTCGCCCTTGTCGATGTGCTCGGTGTACTTGCTGCCGGTGCGCTGGTCGATCTGGTCGCCGGCCTTGTCGATGCCCTGGTCGACCTGCTCGTCGTGCTTGTCGGCGAAGTCCTTGGCGCTGCGCAGGAAGTCGTTCATATGAGGGTTCCTCAGTTCTCGGAGATGGCGTCGATCAGGTCGCCGACCGGGCGGTCCGGCAGCGCGCGGGCCACGTCGGCCACGGCCACGATCCCGACGAGCCGGTGCCCGTCGATGACCGGCAGCCGGCGCACCTTGTGCTGCGCCATCGTCCGCAGGATCTCGGCCGCGTCGTCGTCGGCGCCGATCGTGACCGGCTTGCCCTGCGCCAGGTCGGCGGCGGTCACCGTGCCGGGGTCGGCGCCCTCGGCGATCACCTTCACGACCACGTCGCGGTCGGTGAGCATGCCCATCAGGCGTTCGTCGTTGCCGCAGATCGGCAGCGAACCCACGTTGAGCCGAGCCATCTTGCGCGCGGCGGCGGTGAGGCTCTCGCTCTCGCCGACACACGTCACGTCGGGGGTCATGATGTCCCTTGCGGTGGGCACGGTAATGCTCCTTTCGGGGGTTGTGCGTGTCCTTCGACTACCCGGGAACGGGCCCGCGACACCTGCCGGCGGCCCCAGGGCTTGAAGGTGGAGAGCACCGTCGCGATGATCAGCACGGTGCTGGAGACCGCCGGCGGCATCACCATGTCGAGGCGTTCGTGAGCCGTGCGGACACCGTCGGCCTCCAGGGCATCCGCCAGCCCCGGCCGCAGCAGGAACAGCACCAGCCCCAGCATCACCGTCGTCAGCGCGAACTTCACCAGCACCCACCAGTGCCGCACCAGCCCCCACGGCGTCGCGAGCGCGCTGACCAGCCCGATCACCCACACCACCACGCTCAACGGCACGAACAGCCACAGCCCGATCAGCGCCTCCGCCGGATACACCACGGCCGGGTCGGCGGCACCGGTCAGGCCCAGCAGCCCGAGCAGCAGCAGCGTGAGATCCGCGCCGAGCCAGCCGACCGACGTGATCACGTGCAGGGTCAGGACCGTCTTGCGCCATCGCGGGGTGAGCCTCATGCCCCTCAGCGTGCGCCGGCGGAGACCTTCGAGAACGGTGCGCGGGAGGTATCCGCGCGTACGTCACGGGACGTACCCGCCGGGATGCGCAGGAGCAGTTCGGCCACCGTGGGGGCGCCCGTCGCCTCGTCGTGCACGGCCAGGTGCTCGGGGTCGGCGAGCAGTTCGCGCACGTACAGGGTGGGCGCCCCGGAGCGGATCATCCGGTCCAGGACGCGGACCCCCTGCGGGCCGTACAGGTCGACCGCCGTCGCCTCCTCGTGAACGCCCGGAGCCACCTCCACCAGCCGCGGCATCCGCAGCCGGCGCACCAGGCGCGCCAGGGCCACGTACTTGTCGGCGAGCCGGTCGGCCGGGCGCCACATCGTCGAGGGCCGCAGCCGCCACTGCGCCGGCGAGATCACCAGCTGCCCGCCGACCGTGATCCGCGGCACGAACGACCGGTGCGGCCACGCGTCGAACGAGTAGCGCAGCGGCCGCCAGTGGTCGCGTTCGGGCTGCGGGGAGGCCAGCATCAGCAGGCCGGTGACGGTGTCCCAGGGGACCGCCGGCGTGCGGGTGGCGTGCAGCACCGGCCAGACCCGTTCGCCGCGGAACTCGGCCACCACGCGCCGGCCGCCCTCGACCCGCAGCGTGAAGCCGGACAGCGGAAGGTAGGTGCCGCCGGCGCGATCCGGGTCGCCGGTCCAGCGTTCGCAGTGCGCCGGCCACCGGCCGGTCCCGGGCGGGCAGACCTCGACCAGCGGCACCCCGGCCGTCTCGCTCAGCTCGCGCAGGAACTCCCGGTACGCCCGCACCTGCGGCAGCTCCGGGTGCAGCGCCGACAGCCCGTCGACGAACCGCGCGTCGAGCAGCCCCGCCGGCGTCACGAGGTCCAGGGCACCGATGATCTCCCCGGGCCCGCGCAGCGGCCGGATCAGCGCGTCCACCGGCCACTCCGGGATCGCGGCCGGGGCCCCCAACGAGTCCAGCGCCTCGACGTCGAGATCGCCGGCCGTCTCCCGGTCCATCCGCTGGTCGAGATGGGCCACCAGCCGCGCGTAACCGGAGCCCGGGTCGGTGACGGCCGGCCAGTCGTAGTGGTGCGGCCGCCACGCACCCACCCGAACGCCCGCCGTCGCGCACTCGCGCGCCAGCTCCAGCAGCGGCCGGGGATGCGTGCCGAGGTCCGGCGGCAGCAGCGGGCGCGGCGGCAGCCCGTCGGAGTCGATCAACGCCATGGTGCGCAGGGCCAGCCCGACGAGTCCGGTGAGCCGGTGCGCGTGGTCGACGGCCAGCGCCGCGTCGGTCTGCCGGAACACGTCCACGCCCGGCGGCGTCTCGACGTCGTCCCCGATCGGCCGCCAGCCGGTCAGCACCGGCCGGTCGACCGGGCCGACGCGCAGCACCCCGGTGGCGATCAACGTCTCCAGGTGCGCCGTCACGGCGGCGCGGCGCGCCGGGTCCCGTCCGGCGAGCGCGTCCACCAGGGCGCCGGCGCGGACCGGGCCGGGGGAGAGGCGTTCGACGATCGTGTCCAGCGCGTCCGTGCGCGGGACCCGCACCTCGCCCCGCGGGTCGCGCGGGTCCGCGCCGCCCGTCCAGATGATCAGCTCGGCCGGCTCGACCCAGGTCAGCGGCGCGAGGGCCAACCGGTGCGCGCCGTCGAGGCGGACGTGCCGGTAGGCGGGCGTCACCCGGGCGGCGGCGCCCTCCGTCACCCGCAGCCGGGTCGTGCCGTCCCAGCGGCCGTAGCCGTGCACCGGCAGCAGCGCCAGGTGCCCGAGCCAGCCGCGCGGCGTCGCCCGGGTGCTGGCCCGGGTCAGCGTGTGCCACAGGTAGTCCAGGCGGCGGCGCATGCGCTTGCTGCTCCACGGCTCGCCCTCGGCCACCCGGGCGGCGATGTCCCGGTACAGCGCGCGGTCGCCGTCGGCCGCCACGTGCCGGCCCGAGGCCGTCGCGTGCAGCAGGCCCCAGGCCGCCTCCAGGAGGCGTTCGTCCTCGAAGGCGATCGTGCGGAACGTGTCGCGGCGCAGCGTCGACAGCGTCGACTGGCCCACCACCTGGTAGCGCAGCCGCACGGCCAGGTCGTCGCCGGGCAGCAGGCGTTCGGCGCGGCGGGCCAGCGCCTCGACGTCGCCGCCGGTCAGCTCGGAGCCCTGGTAGAGGGTGCGCCGAACGGCCAACGCGGCGGCCCGCCCCGGCGCGTCCAGCAGCGGGTGGCGCACCAGGCGGGCACCCACGTCGGCGGCGAGCGCGCGGGCGCGGGTGCGGTGCGCGGCCTCCCGTTCGTCGAGCCGGGCCAGGTGTGCGAACGCCCGTGGGCTGCCGCCCGCCAGCAGCGTGCCCACGGGAAGGGCGGCCAGCCGCAGCAGCGCGGCGGAGGGGTCGTCGGTCAAGTCCGGTCCTCCGGTTCGGCGAGAGCGGATGCGACGCGTGCCTGGGTGACGGGGTGCACGCGGCCCCGGTTCCACGAGAGAAGAGCGACGTGCACGGCCCCCTCGCACGGCCCCACGGCGGCGGCCCGACGACCGAGGTCGCTCCGGTGCCAGGCCCGGCCGGCGGCGGCGAGCTGCGGCGCCCACGCGTCGACCAGGGTGGCGGCCGGCCGCGGCAGCCCGGCCCGCAGATCCTCGGGCGCCGACCACAACCGGCGAACGGTGGCCGCGGACGGCCCGGGGCGCAGCCGGCCCGGCCCGGTCCGCGGCCGCTCCCGCAGCCGGGTCCACACCCGCCGCTCCTGCCCGTCCGCCACACCGAGGCTGGGGAAGAGTTCGCGCTGCACCGCCAGCGCGAACAGCCAGCCCCGCCCCCGTTCGGCCAGCAGGTGGAAGTCGAGCCACGCCAACGCGTCCAACGTGGAGAGGCGGTCGCAGTGCTGGCTCGCCGCGTCGTCGGGCGTGTACACGCCGGCGCAGGCGTCCCAGCCGTCGAGCCGGCGGTCGATCGTCGCCTGCGTGCCGGCCCGCTGCTCGTCGGCCACCTCGAAGCGGATGCGCAGGCCGGGCGGCTCGTGCAGGAAGCAGAAGTTGTGTACGGCGGACGCGGCGAGCAGCTCGGACGCGAGGTCGCGGACCGTCACGTAGGCCCGCTTCCGTTCACAGCGCGGCGAGCGCAGCCGCATCTGGATCCACACCCGCGAAGTGTGCGGGCGGCACCTACCGGTTCGAATCCGTAGACCTACGGGGTCGTCGGCGTGACTACGGGGTGATCCAGAGCCGCTCCCCGTCGATCTCCCGATCGGTGGGGGCCAGGCCGGCGCGGGTGGCCACGGCGGCGGAGGCGTGATGATCGGGCCGTATGGTGGCGGTGATCGGGTGCGCGCCGCCGGCCCGCAGCCAGGCGACCAGCGCGGTCGCCGCCTCGCCCGCGTAGCCGTTGCCCTGCCACGCCACGCCGATCACCCAGGCCACCTCGGCGGAACCGCCGCTGACGGTCGCCTGCACCCAGCCGACCGCCTGCCCGTCGGCGCGCACCACCCAGTTCAGCCAGTGCTCGTCGGGGCTGCCCGACCCGAACGCCCACCGCAGGTACCGGGCGCGCAGCTCCTCCCGGGTGGCCGGCCGCCCGCCGATGAACTCGTGCAGGCGTTCGTCGCCGAGGACCACGGCCATCTCGTCCGCGTCGTCCGGCACCAGCGGCGTCAGCACCAGCCGCGCGGTGGTGATCGTCTGCGGCCTCACGGCGCCGACCCCAGCCGTTCCGCCAGCTCCCGCCGGGACCTGATGCCGAGCTTGCGGTACACCGCGCCGAGGTGGTACTCGACGGTGCGCACCGACAGCAGCACCTGCGCGGCGATCTCCCGGCTGGTGCGCCCCTGCGCGGCGGCGTACGCGATGCGCCACTCGTGCGCGGTCAGCTCCTCGGCGGCGCCGTGCTGCGGGCCCGGGGTGCGCCGGCTCGACGACGGGGAGAGTTCGGAGGCGGCCTGCTGCGCCCAGTCCACGGCGCCCGCCCCCTCGAACGCGTCCCGGGCCCGTTCGAGGCGCTCGCGGGCGTGCTGGCGGCGCCGGCCCCGGCGCAGCCACCGGCCGTAGTACAGCTCGGTGCGGGCCGTCTCCAGCGGCGCGTCCACCTGGGAGAACCCGTCGAGCGCCTCCTTGAAGTGCGGCTCCGGGTCGTCGGCCAGCAGCGCCCGGGTGCGGCTCGCCGAGGCCCGCGCGGCCACCCGGCCGGTCCGCGCGGCGGCGGTCTCCAGGCGGCGCAGCACCCCGAGCGCGTCGGCCCGCCGGTCGACCCGCAGCAACGCCTCCGCGAGGTCGCCGCCGACCGGGAAGACCGCCGGCTCCACGACGCCGCCGGAACGCAGGATGTCGTCCACAGTGGACAGTTCGGCGACGGCGTCGGCGAAGCGGCCGGTGGCCAGGGCACCCGAGCCCGCCGCCAGCCGCACGGCCGCCTCGATGCCCAGGTGGTGCGGCAGCAGCGCGGTCGCCACGGCGGCGTGCGCCGCGCTCTCGGCGTGCCGCCCCTGCGCGGCGCAGACCCGCGCCAGCACCGCCCGCGCCGCCGCCGTGCTGCCCGGCTGGCCGGTCGCCTCCGCCAGTTCGGCCGCCTCGAGCGCGTCCGCGCAGGCCGCCGCGAGCCGCCCGGTGCGCAGCAGCAGGTGTGCCCGCTGGGTCAGCGCGAACGCCAGCAGCGACACGTCGCCGACCCGCCGCGCCGCGTCGACGTCGTGCTCGACGAGCTGCCGCGCCACACCGGTGTCGCCGATCCAGGTGAGCACCTCGGCCAGGGCGGCGCACGCCCCGTGGTCGTCGGCCCGCACGCTCACCGGCACGCACCGGCGCGCCAGCCGCGGCCCGTCCGGCAGCCCCGCGAGCACCTGCGCGAACGCCAGCCGCACCGCCACCTCCGGGTTGCGCGTCCCGGGGCCGTGCGGGCTGGCCAGGGCGAGCGCGCGTTCGCCGGTGCGCAGCGCGGTGGCCACGTCCCACCGGCTCAGCGGCGCGGTCATGGCCATGCTCAGCATCAGGCCGGCGGCCTGCGGGGCCTCGGGTGCCGCGCGTTCGGCCTCGGCGGTGATCGTGTCGAAGAGGCCGGGCTCGGCGAGCAGGGCCGGCTCGCCGCGCAGCATCGCCAGGTGCGCCCGCTGGGCCAGGACGTCGCAGCGGTGCCGGGCCGAGCCGGCCACCAGCGGGGTCGCCTTGTCCAGCAGCCCCGCCGCGTACTCGATCTTCCCGGTGCCGGTCCACGCGCGGGCGGCCTGGGCGAGCCGGGCGCCGCGCTTCACCGGGTCGGCCGTGAGCGCGGCCGAGCGTTCGAACGCCGTGGCCTCCGCGACGAGCCCGCCGCGCCGCCGGGCCCGCACCCCCGCGCGGGCCAGGGCCGCCGCGACCTCCTCGTCCGTTCCCGACGCCGCGTGCGCGAGGTGCCAGACCCGCCGGTCGTCCTCTTCCGATTCCGGGTGAACGGCCGCCAGCACGGCGTGCACCGCACGCTTCTCGTCGGGTGTCGCGCGGTGGTACACGGCGGAGCGGACCAGCGGATGCCGGAACGTCAGCACGCCCGCCACCCGCCGCAGCAGCCCGGCCCGCACCGCCTCGTCGACCGGCCCGCTTTCGAGGCCGAGCGCGGCGAGCGCCGGTTCGATCGTCTCCGGGGCGACCTCGCCGGCGATCGCGCACACCAGCAGGGCCGAACGCCCCTGCGCCGGCAGCGCCGCCACCCGGTCGGCGAAGGCGCGCTCGAGGCGTTCCGTGGTGGGCAGCTCGTCGAGGAGCGGGGCCTGGCCGCTCTTCTGCTCCTCGGACAGCACGCGCGGCAACTCGGCCAGCGCCAGCGGATTCCCGTTGGTCATGCTCACGAGGGTGCGGGCCACCAGGTCCGAGGAGACCCCGTTGCGGCGCAGCAACGCCGTGCCGGCCGACTCGTCGAGCCCGTCGAGGGTCAGTTCGGCCAGTCCGGGCGCCTCGAACCGGGGCACGTCCCGGGCGGCGAACACCATCGTCACGCCCTCGGCGAGCAGCCGCCGCCCGGCGAACAGCAGCGCCTCCGTGGAGGCCCGGTCGAGCCACTGCGCGTCGTCGACGAGGCACAGCAGCGGTCGCTTCTCCGCGGCGGCGGCCAGCAGCGACACCGTCGCGGCGTACACGGTCAACCGGTCCGGCGGCCGCGCGGTGCCGGTACCCGTCGCCGCCCGGAACGCCTCCGCCTGCACCCGCGGCACGTCGTCGAGGAAGCGCACCAGCGGCCGGGTGAGCGCGGTCAGCGCCGCGAACGGCAGGTCCGACTCGAACTCCACGCCGACCACCCGCACCACCCGGAACCCGTGCGCGTCGGCGGCCAGGTCGTCGAGCAGGGTCGTCTTGCCGATGCCCGCCTCACCCCGCAGCACCACGCTGGAACTGCGTCCCGCCCGCGCGTCGCGCAGCATGGCCCGCAGGTCGGCGCGTTCCCGGTCGCGGCCGAGCGGGGCGTCCCGGGCGGCGCCGGGCAGCATCATGCCCAGCCGCGTCGCGTCCCGGCCGGCCGCGCCGGTCGCCTCCAGGGCGGCCTCCGCGTCGCCCGGCGCACCACGCGCGACGAGCGCCTGCCGGAGCCGCCACCGCGACAGCACCGCCGCCGGGTAGTGCCCGAGCGCCAGGTTGTCGTCGAGCGCTTCGCGCAGGTGCGCGATCGCCCGGTCGAACGCCCCCGCGGTCAGCGCGGCGACGCCCAACGCGTGGCGCACCGAGCCGAAGCAGGAGATGCCGGGCCCGGCCATCATCGGCCGCGCCGCGTACGGCTGCAGAAGCTCGTACGCCTGCGCCGACAGCGCGCGGTCGCCGGTCAGGTGGGCCGCCTCGATGAGGCCGTACATGGAGGTCAGCCAGGTGCTGCTCTGCGGAAGGTCGGCGAGGCTGCGCCCCCGCAGGCGGGCCAGGGCGCCGGCCGCCTCCAGCCGGTCACCGGCGCTCGCCGCGGCCGTCGCGAGGGCCGCCAGCGGCGAGTTGTCCACTGTGGACAGCGTGGGGGCGTCGGCCAGTTCGCTCAGCATCGGGGCCAGCTCGGCGATGCGCCCCTGGAACCAGCGGATCGCCACCAGATGCCCGCCGAACCAGCTCTGCACGTGCTGGTCGCCGGCGAGCGTGCCGCGTTCGGCGCACGCGGCGGCCAGCTCCTCCGCCCGGTCCAGCCGGCCGGCCCGGATCTCCAGCATCACCTCCAGCGCGGAGAGCACGTACGCGATCGCCAGGTGGTCGTGCTCGTCCAGCTGCCCGCGCAACGTCCGCAGGTGCCGGCCGGCGTGCGGATCCCCGTCGAGATAGAGGTCGATCGTGTGGCACAGCCGGCCCATGAGCGGATCGCTGCGCCGGCCGGTCTGCGTGGCGACGCGGACGAGTTCCTCGGCCCACGCGTGCCGGTCCGCGCGATGGGCCGGCCCGAGGGCGCTGTGGTGCGCGAGCGTCAACGCCTCGGCGAGCGCGACCGGATCGCCGCCGCGCCGCGCCTCCTCGAGAACGCCACGGATGCTGCCGGGCCCGCCGGTGCGGTAGTCGGCCTCGCCGGCGAGCCGGATCCGCAGCCGCAAACCGAGCGGGCTGTGCGGGTCGACGGCGTCGGCCGCCCGCTTCAGCCGAACCTCCACGAGCGCGGCCGCGGCCGCGTTGCGGTGCTCGTGCGCCCAGAGGCCGGCGGCGCCGAGTGCCGCCCGCGCGGTCGCGTCGACGTCGCCGGCGCGTTCGGCCGCGCGGTAGGCGGCGTCGTAGAGCTGCCTGCTCAGCTGCAGGTCGCCCCGCTCGTACAGGGCCTGCGCTCCCGCGTCCAGCGACGCCTGGAAGTCGTCGGGCCCGCCCTCTCGCACCGATCGTCTCCTGTGGATGCTCCGTCGCTCTGGGGGTTGGAGCGCACCGTACCGGACTCAGGTCGAACGCACCTTGCCGCCCGTCCGGGGCCGGGGGACCCCGTCGACGGCGACGCAGATGCCGAATAGACGTTCCATCCCGGTCCATCCGTTGACGCGGCCGCGGTTGTTGCTGATCTGCACCCGGTGCCGTGCCCGGTCGACGGCCGACACCAGGTGCAGATACACGGTCCCGCCGACCCGCGCGAGCACGATGTCGCCGGTCTCCACCGCCGAGGCGTCGGCCGGGGCGACGGTGACCTCCTGCCGGCTACGGATCAGCGGCACCATCGAGGAACCGGTCGGCCGGAAGGTGACCCTCTCGCCGGCGGCCACCCGGGCGGCCATCGCATCCATCAGTCCCATCGCCGATCAGGATCCGCCGCCGTGATCCCGGCCCGCCACCCGTTTACCCGGGCGGCGGGATTCCGCCCTCGTGGCGGCGACTCCTCGATCGTCCGGACGGCGGTGCTGCCCTACGTCGGACTGCTCCCCGTGTCCCTGCTCCTCATCCGGGTGGTGGCGCCGCTGGCGGCCGGCCCGCGTCGCTGAGCACGTTGCGCTCGAGGCAGCGCAGCGTCTCCAGGGTCGCGGCCCGCTGGCTCGGCGGGAGGTCGCCGAGCGTGCGCCGCTCAAGCTCGGCCCAGAGGCGTTCGACCCGCGTGCGGAGGCCGAGGCTGGCGGCCGTCGGCTCCACGAGGGTGGCCCGCCCGTCGGCCGGGTCCGGGACGCGGCGCACGTAGCCGGCCTTCTCCAGGCGCTGCACGGTGCGCGTCATGCTCGCCGAGTCCGTGTCGAACTCCTCCGCCAGGTAGGTCTGCCGCATCGGCCCGCAGTCCCAGAGCCGCATCATCAGCAACTCCTGCCCGGGGTGCAGTCCCACGTCGCGCAGCAGCTGTGCGGCGAGCGCGCGGTGTGCCTTGGCGAGCCGGAAGATCGCGTGACTGACCGGCCCCCCGGCTGCGGCCCGGGGCGGCGGCGGATTCTTCGGGTCGTACGGCATATCACGAGTTTACTGTGCGGGTCGTGTGGGGTCGCTCACGTTATTACTAGGAATGTTCGTAGTGGTGACGGGCATTTACCTGTGCGGAACAGCAATCTTCCGAGGGGGATGACACCGATGACCACAGCGTTCGACCCGGTGACGATCGGCCGCTACACCGCGCGCAACCGCATCGTGATGTCGCCGATGACCCGCAACCGCGCGTACGGGGGCGGCGGTGCGCCGACCGCGCTCATGGCCACCTACTACGCGCAGCGCGCCGGGGCCGGCCTGATCATCACCGAGGGCACGCAGCCCAACGCCGAGGGGCAGGGCTACATGAACACCCCCGGCCTGCACACGCCCGCGCAGATCGCCGGCTGGCGCCAGGTCACCGACGCCGTGCACGAACGGGGCGGGCTGATCTTCGCGCAGCTCATGCACACCGGCCGCATCGGCCACCCGGCGCAGTACTACGACCAGGAGGCCGGCCACCATCCGCGGGGCGTCTCCGCGGTGAGGGCCGAGGGCCAGGTGCACACCCCGGAGGGCCCGCGCGACCTCGCCGAACCGCGTGAGCTCAGCGACGCCGAGCTCTGGCGCACGGTCGCCGACTTCGCCGACGCCGCCCGCAACGCGATCGAGGCCGGGTTCGACGGCGTCGAACTGCACGGCGCCAACGGGTATCTCATCCACCAGTCCCTCGCCAGCGGCGTCAACACGCGCACCGACGGCTGGGGCGGCGACGTCGCCGGACGGATCCGGTTCGCCGTCGAGGTCGTGCGGGCGGTCGCCGACGCGATCGGTGCTGACCGGGTGGGCCTGCGCATCTCCCCGTCGAACCCGTACAACGACATCCGCGAGGACGACCACCGCGAGGTGTACAGCGCACTGGTCGAGGCCATCGACCCGCTCGGCCTCGCCTACCTGCACATCGGCGAGGGGCCGGACACCGACTTCACGCCGGTGCTGCGCAAGCTGTGGTCCGGCACGTTCATCCTGAACCCGTTCACCCCCGGGGCGTACACCGGACCGGAGGCGCTCAAACTCGTCGAGACCGGCGCCGCCGACCTCGTCTCGTACGCCGCGCTGTACCTGGCCAACCCGGACCTGCCGGAGCGGCTGCGCGCCGGTGGCCCGTTCAACCAGCCGGACTACAGCAAGGCGTACGGCGGCGACGAAACCGGCTACACGGACTACCCGACCCTGGCCTGATCCCCGCCGCTAGGCCTTCTGCGATGACAACACGTCGGCGATGTGGAAGTCGACCGGGCGTTCGAGCTGCGCGTAGGTGCACGACTCGGGCGTCCGGTCCGGCCGCCACCGCACGAACTGCGCGGTGTGCCGGAAGCGCACGCCCTCCATGTAGTCGTAGCGCACCTCGACGACCCGTTCCGGGCGCAGCGGCGTGAACGACAGGTCCTTGCCGTTGTTCCAGCGACTGCCCTCGTTGCGGCGCGGGGTCCGTTCGCCCTGGCTGTGCGCCGCCCAGTTCCACGGGTGCCCCTCGAACTGGGTCACCAGCGGCTGCAGCTCCTGGAACAGCTCCCTGCGGACCGCCATCGGGAAGGCGCCGATCACGCCGACCGAGGCGAGCACTCCGCGCTCGTCGTGCAGCCCGAGCAGCAGCGAGCCGATCAGGTCGTCGCCGGTCTTGTGCACCCGGTAGCCGGCCACCACACAGTCGGCGGTCCGCTCGTGCTTGATCTTCTGCATGACCCGCTTGTCCGGCTGGTACGTCAGGTCCAGCGGCTTGGCGATGAGGCCGTCGAGCCCGGCGCCCTCGAAGCGTTCGAACCACTGGCGCGCGGTCTCCAGGTCCGTGGTCGCCGGGGTCACGTAGACGGGTGGCTCGGCGCCGGCGAGCACCTCCACGAGTCGGTCGCGCCGTTCCCGCAACGGGCGTTCCATCAGATCGTCGTCGCCCACGGCGAGCAGGTCGAACGCCACGAAGCTCGCCGGGGTCTGCTCGGACAGCAGCGTCACGCGACTCGCCGCCGGGTGGATCCGCTGCTGGAGCGCCTCGAAGTCGAGCGTGTTGCGCGCGGTGTCGGCGATGACGATCTCGCCGTCGACGACGGCGCGCTGCGGGAAGTTGGCCCGCACGGCCTCGACGAGTTCGGGGAAGTAGCGGGTCATCGGCTTCTCGTTGCGGCTGCCGATCTCGACGTCGTCGCCGTCGCGGAAGATGATCGAACGGAAGCCGTCCCACTTCGGTTCGTAGAGTCGGTCCGGCGGGATGTCGGCGACGGGCTTGGCCAGCATCGGCGCGACGGGCGGCATCACGGGAAGGCGCACCGCCCCATTGTGCTGCAAGGATGGGCGGGTGTCCGGTGATCTTCTGGCCGTCAGTGACCTGCACGTCGCCTACGCGGACAACCGCGCCGTGGTCGACTCGATCCGGCCGGGGCACCCGGACGACTGGCTGATCGTCGCCGGTGACGTGGGGGAGACGTTCGCCCACGTCACCGAGACGCTGGAGCTGTTGCGCGACCGCTTCGCCCGGGTCGTCTGGACGCCGGGCAACCACGAGCTGTGGACCCCGGAGCACGACCCGGTGACGCTGCGCGGCGAGGAGCGGTACCTGGCGCTGGTGGCGGAGTGCCGGCGGCTCGACGTGCTGACGCCGGAGGACGAGTATCCACTGTGGACCGGAACGGGCGGCCCGGTGCGCGTCGCGCCGCTGTTCACCCTCTACGACTACTCCTGGCGCGCCCCCGGAACGCACACCAAGGAGGAGTCGCTCGCCGCGGCGCACGCGGCCGGCGTGGTCTGCACCGACGAGTTCTTCCTGCACCCGGAGCCGTACGCGACCCGTGACGACTGGTGCCGGGCGCGGGTCGCCGGCACCGAGCGGCGCCTCGCCGCGCTGGATCCCGGGGTGCCCACGGTGCTGATCAACCACCACCCGCTGCGCCGCGAACCGACGGAGATCATGTGGTACCCGGAGTTCGCCCAATGGTGCGGGACCGATCTCACCGCGGACTGGCACACGCGGTTCCGCGCGGCGGTCGTGGTCTACGGCCATCTGCACATTCCGCGCACCACCGAGTACGACGGGGTGCGGTTCGAAGAGGTGTCACTCGGTTATCCGCGCGAATGGCGCGCCCGTGTGAACGGGACACCGCAACCGGTGCGAAAGGTCCTGACGGTTCGATGATCGGCTGGGGCCGATGTCCGTCCGGGGTACCAACGCGCACCTCAGAAGGGATGCGATTCGCGTTAGGGATAGGGGAACGTCAGGGTGGTCGAGATCCCCGCAAAGGCATCGTCGGCCGTAAATTCGGTTGTCCGGGTATCCCCTGACGAAGGAATCGAGCGTGCAGAGGCATAACAGGTTTCTTGTCGCTGTCCTGTCCGTATTATCGATCATCATCTCCCTCGGCCTCCCGGGGACCGCGCTCGCCGATCCGGGCGGCCCGGGCACGGAGGTCAAAGCGGCCGGCTATTCGGCCGTCATCCGCCGCACCGCCTACGGCATCCCGCACGTGCTCGCCGCCAATCTGGGCAGCGTGACGTTCGGGCAGGGCTACGCCTATGCCGAGGACCGGTTCTGCGACCTGATGGACATGGTCATCAAGGTGCGCGGCGAACGCGCGAAGTATCTCGGCCCCGGGCCGGACGACATCCACGTCGCGACGGACTTCGGCTACCGCGCACTCGGCATCCGCGAACGCGCCGAGGCGCAGAACGCCGCGCTGAGCGCGGAGGAACGGCAGCTGCTCGACGGCTACGTCGCCGGGTTCAACGCGTACCTGGCGGCGACCGGCGCGGCGAACATCCCCGGCTACTGCGCGGGCGCCTCGTGGATCCAGCCGATCAGCGCCGTCGACGTGCTGACCTACCAGCGCAGCGTGGCCCTGTTCGCCAGCGGCGACGCCCTGGTGCTGCCCGTCGCGCTGGCCAGCCCGCCCGGCGCCGCGGCGCTCGCGAAGGGTCCCGCGACGGCGGCCGCCACCGCCGGCGGCCTGGAGCGCTTCAGCGGGACGAGCAGCGAGGGCAGCAACGCCTGGGCGATCGGCGCCGACCGTTCCTCGACCGGCAAGGGCATGCTCGTCGGCAACCCGCACTTCCCCTGGCAGGGCGAACTGCGCTTCTGGGAGTCGCACCTGCGGGTGCCCGGCCAGTTGGACGTCTACGGCGCGGGCCTCGGCGGCCTGCCCGGCATCCAGATCGGGTTCACCGAGAAGGTGGCGTGGAGCCACACCATCGCGGCCGGTTCGCGGTTCACGTTCTACACCGTCGACCTCGTGCCCGGCGATCCCACGTCGTACTACGTCGACGGCGTGCCGGAGCAGATGACCGAGAAGAACGTCACCATCGCGGTCAACACCGGCGGCGGCGCCACGACCCAGGTCAGCCGCACGATGTACAGCACCCGCTACGGCAACGTGCTGGACCTGTCGGCGCAGAGCCCGGCCCTCGGCTGGTCGGCCGAGACCGCGCTGACCTACCGCGACGCGAACATCGACAACGATCGCATGCTGCGCCAGTGGTTCAACATCGCGCGGGCCGCCGACACGGCCGGCATCCGGGCGGCGCTGGGCAGCGACCAGGGCATCCCGTGGGTGAACATCATCGCGGCCGACCGGAACGGGAACGCGTTCTACGCGGATCCGTCGCAGACCCCGGCGCTCTCCCCGGCCTCGCTGGCGGAGTGGGCGGCCACCGGCGGCTTCCTGAACGGCAGCACGAGCACCAACGCCTGGGTGCCGATCCCGGGGGCGCGCTCGCCGGGGTTGATCCCGTTCGCGCAGCAGCCGCAGCTGACCCGGCGGGACTACGTGTTCAACGCCAACGACAGCCACTGGGTGCCGCACGCCTCGCAGTTCCTGGTCGGGTACTCGCCGCTGCAGGGGCCGGAGGGCACGCCGCTGACGCCCCGTTCGCGGCAGAACCTGCGCCTGATCAACAGCACCGCGAAGTGGACGGTGGCGGGGCTCGGCACGGCGATCCTCTCCGGCAACACGTTCACCTCGGACGAGTCGACGGCGGCCACCGTGGCGGCCTGTCGGGCCCGGGGCAACACGCCGGTGGTGGTCGACGGGGTGTCGGTCAACGTCACCCAGGGCTGCAACGCGCTGGCGGGCTGGGACAAGAAGTTCGACCTGGCGAGCAAGGGCGCGGTGCTGTGGCGCGAGACGGTCTTCTCGGTCATCGACCAGTACCCGAACGCGCTGTACGAGGCGGGGCCGCTGTTCGGGGTGCCGTTCAACCCGGCCGATCCGGGCAACACCCCGCGCGGTGCGCCGGCGAACACCCAGCCGCTGCTGGAGGGGCTGGCGCGGGCCATGATCCGGATGCGCACGCTCGGCTGGGCCTATGACGTACGGCTCGACGCGGTGCAGTACACGGTCAAGAAGAACGAGAAGATCCCCGTTCCGGGCACCACCGAGGAGCTGGGCATCGCGAACGTCGTCGAGTACACGCCGGTGCCGGGTTCCAGCCTGGAGCCGGTGCTGGACGCCGGGGCGCGGCTGCCGAACACCGGCTCCGACCTGACCCGCAAGGGGTACGTCATCAACACCGGCACCAGCTTCCTGCTCACGATGGGCTGGACGTCGAGCGGTGCGGTGGACGCGAAGGCGCTGCTGACGTTCGGGGAGTCGGGCAATCCCAACTCGCCGCACTTCTCCGACCAGACGAAGCTCTTCTCGCAGAAGAAGCTGCGCGAGTGCCGCTTCACGGAGGCGTCGATCCTGACGGACCCGGCGCTGAAGGTGAAGACGGTCAGCGGGTAGGTGTGAGCCGTGGGGGCCCGGCCGCGAGCCGGGCCTCCACGCGCGCCGCGACGGCGAGCAGGTGCGGGCCGCGCCGGTGGTGGGCCCGGGCCTGTGCCGAGTCGGGGCCGTGCCGCCGGAGCATCTCGGCCATCCGGTCCTGGACCGAGGCCCGCCGGCCCCAGGGTCCGACCGTCTGGTCGGCGTAGGTGAGGGCGTCGGACACGGGTGAACATTCGTCGGGGAACGCCTTCAGCGCGCCCGCCGGTGCCACGTGCACGGCCCCGGAGTGGTGGGCGACGAGCGCGCACAGTCGTGGCGACCAGCCCCGTTCGGCGAGGTACAGCGCACCGTCGAGCGGGTGGAACCCGGTGCGCCGCACGTCGGGCGCGTAGCCGATGTCGTGCAGCCAGGCGGCGGCGACGAGCAGTTCACGCTCCGCGGGCGGAACGGCACGGGCCAGCTCGGCGGCTCTTGCGGCGACGCCCGCGCTGTGCGCACGACGTTCGACCGAGGTATCGAGGAGACGCTCGGCGAGGGCCCGGGCGGCATCGACGGAGGACGGTGCCGCGGCGACGGCGGTCATGCCTCGACGGTAGGTCGGTGCCGCCTCGATGATCAACATCGTTCATCCGCTGTTCACCGGATGGCCTCCGTTTGCAACCCCTTCATGGGTGAGCCCGGCGGGTCCTCCGGTGTGCCACCATGACGTCGTCTGCTCGGCGCGGGGGGTGCGGCATGTCCCAAGAAACCGTCTCTGACCTGCATTCCTATGTCCTGGACCGGCTGGATTCGCACCTCGCCGAGCTGCAGCGGCTGCGCCGCGAACTCGCCGGCCGGCACCTCACCCCGCCGGGCGAACGCCGCCGCCTCGCCGCGGCCACGGCGACCGCTGCGCTGCGTTACGGCCGGGACATCGACAGCGTGCTGGAGGAGTCCCCGTAGGCCGCTTATGCTGGCCTCCGTCACGAGGGAGGTTCACGGGTGAGCGACGACTACGAGATCAAGGTCGATGCGGACGGTGACGGCAGCTGGGACGCGCACACCGTCGAGGCCGACGGCCACGGCGGCTACCACGTCTACGTCGACCAGAACCACGACGGCCGGGCCGACTTCGTCGGCCACGACACCGACGGCGACGGCCTGCTCGAGTCCGGCGACTACGACAACGACTTCGACGGCCGGTTCGAGTCGCACAACGTCGACACCACCGGCGACGGCTGGTACGACGAGCAGTACACCGACCGCGACGGCGACGGGAAATGGGACGAGGCCTCGGCCGACACCACGGGCGACGGCAACTGGGACGTGACCGTCCAGGACAACAACTACAACAACGTCTTCGAGACGGTGCACTACGAGAACAACGAGACCAATCCGTACGCCTCTGCTTGATCACTCGGCCTTCTCGGCGTAACCCGTAGCCTCTACATTTACAGCCATCTATCGCACTGACTCCGGGAGAGCACATGCGAAAGTGGCTGTCGGGTGCCGTCGCGGCACTCGTGGGGGTCGGGCTGGCGACGCTGCCGGCCGGGCCCGCCGCCGCCGAGGCGAGTCATGCCCAACTGGCGCTGCGCTGGGCGCCCATCCACTACCAGGACGTCGACCAGACCGGCGGGCACGCCCTCGGCGGCCGGTCCGACTACGTGACCCGCGTCGACTTCGACGGCAACTGGACCGGCCGGGACAACTGGGAGGGCGCCGCACGGGTGGCCGCCGCCGCCTACGCGCCGTCGGTGTACTACTCGGTCGTCGAGACCTCGACCCACTGGTACGTCACGTACCTGTTCTTCCACCCGCGCGACTGGACGGATCACCCGTTCTTCGAGACCGAGCACGAGAACGACGCCGAGGGCGTGCTCCTCGCGGTCGAACGCGACGGCAGCACCTACGGCGCCCTGCGGGCCGCGGTGACCGTGGCGCACTCGGACTTCTACTCGTACACGCCCGCCGGCAGCACCTGGACCTCCGGCCGCGAGAGTGTCGACGGCACGCTCCAACTGCAGACGAACCCGCGCGACGGCCTCTCCCATCCGGTGACGGCGCAGGAGGCGAAGGGCCACGGGCTCAAGGCGTTCCCCCAGTACAACATCCAGGGCGACGGCCTGATCTACTACCCGGCGACCTCGGCCGAACCCCCGGCGAACGCCGACGACCGCGACGTGCCCTACACGCTCGTGGACATCTTCGCGTCCGGCGGCCTCTGGTCCCGGCGCAACGACACGGCGCTCTTCGCGGGCTGGGGCAGCTTCGCCGGCGACGACGACACCTCGACCGGGTCCGACGCGTGCGGCGTGGGCACCTACGACTGCGGCACCGACTCCGCGAACGCCCCCTGGGGCTGGGACGACGGCAACGACGTGCCCGGCCGCGGCGAACTGGCCACCAACCCGGCGCGGCTCGCCGCCGAGTACTTCACGATCCCCGGGAACCTCTCCCGCACCTACACCAGCAACCGTTACGCGGCCTGAGCGTCGTAGCTCCGCCGCGCCGCCTGCACTTCGTCCATGTTCGCCTCGGCCCAGGCCTTGATCGCCGCCATCACCGGCAGCAGGGAACGCCCCAGCGGCGTCAGGTCGTAGTCCACGCGCACCGGCACCGACGCGGTGACGGTGCGCGTGATCAGGCCGTCCCGTTCGAGGCCGCGCAGGGTCTGGGTGAGCATCTTCTGGCTGACGCCGGCGACGGTGCGGTTGATGTCGCTGTACCGGCGGTCGCCGTCGCGCAGGGCGGCCACGACCAGGCAGGTCCACTTGTCGGCGAGCGTGTCGAGCAGGTCGCGCGTGGGGCACTGGGCGAGGAACGCGTCGTACGCCCAGCGGGCCTCGTCGCGCTGCTGGGCGGCGGTGCGGGTCGGCATGACACTCCCTGGCGTCGGTAACGCACCCCGGGGTACGTACTTTCCGGGGGAGAGTAACAGCCCTAGCGTGGTGCGCATGAGAGCACTCACCTTCCACGAGTACGGTCCTCCCTCGGTCCTGCGCGTCGACGAGGTGCCGCTGCCCGCGCCGGCCGGGGGCGAGGTGCGGATCCGGGTGGCGGCCGCCCCCGCGCAGCCGGTCGACGCCGCCACCCGCGCGGGGGTCTTCGCCGGGCGCGGGCCGGACACGACCGGGCGCACGCTCGGCTGGGACGTCGCCGGCACCGTCGACGCGGTCGGCGACGGCGTCACCGGCTTCGCCGTCGGGGACGAGGTCGTCGGACTGTCGGACTGGTTCGCCCCGGGCAACGGCGCACAGGCCGAGTACGTCGTGCTGCCGGCCGCCGCGGTGGCCCGCGCCCCGGCCGGCGTCTCCGCCGTCGAGGCCTCGACCCTCCCGCTGAACGCCCAGACCGCGTCCCAGGCGCTGGACCTGCTCGACCTGCCGGCGGGAGCGACGCTGGCCGTGACCGGCGCGGCCGGATCGGTCGGCGGCTACGCGGTCGAACTCGCGATCCACCGCGGGCTGCGCGTCGTCGCGATCGCCGGGGCCGCCGACGAGGAGTGGCTGCGCGGGCGGGGCGCCACGTTCGTGCGGCGTGCGGACGCCGTCGGCGATGCCGTGCGGGCGGTCGTTCCGGAGGGCGTGGACGGGTTCTTCGACCCGGCCGGCGTCGGGGCGCCCGCGCTCGGTGCGGTCCGGGACGGCGGCCGCTACGTGATCGCCGTCGGCACGCGGCCACCCGCCGGGGAACGCGGCATCAGCACCGCCGTCGTCATGGTGCACAGCGACGGCGCGGAACTGGCCCGCCTCGCCGGCCTCGTCGAGTCGGGCGCGCTCACGCTCCGCGTCGCCGGCGCCTACCCCCTCGAGGACGCCGCCACCGTGCACGAACTCCTCGCCAAGGGCGGCGTTCGCGGCCGCCTGGTGTTTGTGCCGTAGTTAGATGGAGCGCGTGACCGCAGCGGACCTCGACGCGCCGCACCGGGGCTATCCGGCCGACGTCATCCCGCTGCAGTACCACGCGCACATGCTGCTCGACGAGCCGCGCATGGAGGCGTTCGCCCGGGCCGTGGACCTCACGGTCGGCCCGGGCACGCGCGTGCTCGACCTCGGCGCCGGCACCGGCGTCCTCTCGTACTTCGCCGCCCGCCGGGGCGCACACGTGACCGCCGTCGAACGCGAGCCGGGCGTCGCCGAGACGGCCCGCGCCGCGCTGCGCGAGGCGGTCGGCGACCGCGTCACGCTGGTGCACGCCGACGCGCGGGAGTTCCTGCCGGACGGGCCGGTCGACGTGGTGCTCTGCGAGATGCTGCACGTCGGCCTCCTCCGCGAACGCCAGATCGAGGTCGTCGCCGCCTTCAAGCACCGCTATCTGGCCCGCTTCGGCGGACCGCTGCCGCGCTTCGTGCCGGAGGCGTGCGTGCAGGCCGTGGCGCCGGTCGCGCAGGACTTCAGCTACCGCGGCTACCACGTGCCGGCGCCGGTCTTCCAGGAGCCGTTCGCCGCGCAGCCGCGCACCACGCCGCTCGCGCCGCCGGCCGTCTTCCAGCGCTTCTTCTACAGCGACCCGCTGCCGCGCCGGTGCGAGGCCTCGGTCGCCTTCACGGTCGAAGGCGCCGGGGTGTGCAACGCCGTGCGGCTGTCCACCAAGAACCTCCTGGCGCTGACGTACGACCCGCCGGGCAGCGTCGACTGGCTGATGAACCACCTCGTGGTGCCGCTGCCCGCGCCGGTCCCGGTAGCCGCCGGCCGGCGGTTGACGGTCGCGTTCGGCTACTGCCCGGGCGACGAGATTCCGGCCCTTCGGGACTCGCTCCGCGTGACGCTGTCATGATCCTCCCGTGCGGATCATTCCCTTCGCCGCCGCCGACACCCTGCTCGACGGCGCGCTGACGGCGGAGTTCCAGGGCGACTACACGTCCGTCCTCTACATCGACGGCGCGCTGGAGCTGGACGGGCCGTTCCTGGCGGCGCTCGGCGCCCGGATCGACCTCGCCGGCGTCGAACTGGTCGCGGTCGCCGGCGACCTCACCGTGGCCGGCCCGATCGAGCTGTACCAGTACCACCCGAGCCTCTACGTGGGCGGGTTCACCCGGGCCGAGACGCTGGAGGGCGGCGACTGCGAGATCGTCGTCGGCGACGGCGCCTTCACCTACCTGGTGTACGGCTACTACAACGACGGCATCCTGCGCACCGGCGCGGTCGAGGTGCCGTGGGTGATCAACTCGGATCACGACCTCGACGTCGACGCGCCGGCCGCCCGGTTCGTCGACAACTTCGGCGTCGACGAGGACGCGGACTACGACGCACGCTCGATCGCGGGCGCGTTCCTGCCCGAGCTGCTGGACCCGGACGGCGCGTCGCTGAATGTCGGATCTTTCCTGGCGCGCCTGCGCGCGGGCGGGCCCGTGTTGCGAGACACCTGAGCTGCTTCCGCATTCTTCTGAATTCGGCGCCGCCGCTCCCGATGTCCGTACAGGATGGAGTCGCAGCATGAGCGGGAGGTGGCGGGTGAGCGGTCGAACGCGCGGCTACGGAATGGTCTTCGGGCCGGTAGGCGCGGCCGTAGTGGCCGGGCTGATCGCGCTCGTCCTGGGTGCCGGGCCGGGATGGACGCTCGCCGTCGTCACGGTCGTGGGGCTTCTCGCCGCCGCCGGTGCCGGTTCGATGCTGTCGAACGTCAGTCCGCCCGCCGAAGCCGTCACGCAGGAACTGCCGCGGGTGGTGACCGGCCAGTCGAACGCCTCGGCGGACGCGCTCGCCGAGCAGACCCGCCGGCTGCTCTCGCTGATCAACGATGCGGCGAACACGGCGAACAGCCTCTCCACCGCGTCGGCCGGCGTCGGCGGCACGGTCGACGAGATCTTCAACAACGTCTCGTCCGCGGCCGCCGGTGCCGAACAGATGGGCGCCAGCATCCGCGAGATCTCCCGCAGCGCCGCCGAGGCGGTGTCCGTGGCGGCCGAGGCCATGACGGTCAGCGCCGAGACCAGCGACACCGTCTCCCGCCTGGGCACGTCATCGTCGGAGATCGGCGACGTCGTGCGCGTGATCACCTCGATCGCCGAGCAGACCAACCTGCTCGCCCTGAACGCCACCATCGAGGCCGCCCGGGCCGGCGCCGCCGGTAAGGGCTTCGCCGTCGTCGCCGGCGAGGTCAAGGAACTGGCCCAGGAGACCGCGCGCGCCACGGAGGACATCGTCCGCCGCATCGCCGCGATCCAGGCCGACACGGGCGGCGCCGTCACCGCGATCCGCCGCATCACCGACGTCATCGAACGCGTCAACGACCTGCAGACCACCATCGCCGGCGCGGTCGAGGAACAGGACGCCACGACGGTGGAGATGGGGCGCAACATCGGAGCCGCGGTCTCCCGCGCGGGGGAGATCTCCCGCACGATGGCCCACATCTCGGAGGCCCGCCAGAAGAACGAGGGCGCCATCGTCGAGGCCCGCTCGCTCGCCGAACGCCTCGACGCCCAGGCGAAGGATCTCCGCGCCTCCTACTAGCTCCCGTCTCGCGGAGCATGCGTAGCGATCAGGGGACGGCACGCGGGCTCGACGGCCGTGCCGGCTCACTCCGACGCAAGTCGTCGAAGCGCGATTGATGTGCGGGACTACAGTCACCGCCGTGGACGTCAACCTGCGCCTGGCCATCGTCGACACGCTCACCAGGGCCGGCGTGCTGCCACGCTTCGATGTCGACGCGTTCAACGAAACGCCCGAAGGCGCGCTGAAGGACGGCGAAAGCCCCGATGACCGAGACTTTCGATACCGTCAAGAGGTGGTCGATGCGCTCCTGGCCATCCCGATCAGCCAGGACCAGCTCGCCGCGACCGAAGAGCTGACCTGGAGCGACAGCAGCGACCTGACAATGTTCGCGATATACGCCCAGAATGACGGGGGAGGCGACGAGTTCGACATCCGATCGTTCGACGGCATCGCCGAGACGCTGCCAAACCTGCGCAAACTGGTGGTCGACTACTTCACCAAGGCGAGCGACCTGTCTCCCCTGACCGGCCTGACCAAGCTTCACGAGCTACACATCCGTGGCGGCTTCCCGGTGGCTGACATCGGGCCGCTCGCCCGGATCCCGTCGTTGCGGGTGCTGTCCCTGGATTCCCAGAACGTCAACGACCTCAGGCCGCTGGCCGCTACCCGGATCGAGGAACTCACGATTCGCAACAATGGTCTCGACCGGGACAAGGCCGACGATCTGGCTCCGTTGGCCGACATGCCCGCATTGCGCGCGCTCTCCTACACCCCGCGGTGCTCCTACCCCGAGCGGACCGTCACACCCGACAACGCACGGTTGTTGGACCGACTCCGGGCACGGGGCGTCACCGTCACCGCCTGATGCGCCTGCTCAAGCCGGCCCGAACCCGCGCCCACTCCGCCGGACACGGGCCAGCCCTGCCTACGACGCGTATCGGGACGTGAGGTCCCGGTAGGCGGCGAGCACCGCGGCGGTGCGGTCGGCGAGCTCCCGGCTGGCGGTCGCCGGAGCGACCCGGCCGGCCGCGGTCGTGTCCAGCTTGCGGCGGGCGGAGTCGATCGCCTCGCCGATCGCCCGCTCCCGCTCGCGCAGCTCCATCTCCCGGGCGAACTCCTCGGCCGAGTCGGCCATCGTGCGCAGGTTGGACAGGTGCGCGCGCAGCTCCTCCTCGATGGCCGGCAGGCTGTCGCGCGCGACCTTCTCCTCCTCGCGGATGCGGGCGTGCACCGGGCTCTCCGGCGGCAGGCCGGTCACGTCGTAGGCGAGCAACTCGGCGACGAAGCTGTGCACGGCCTGCCGGTGGGCCAGCACCTCGGCCACGTCCCACAGCGTGCGGGCCAGCGTGTCGCGGGCCTCGTCCGGGTCGATGAGCTGCGCCAGCGACGGCCATCCCGCGCTGAACCGCCGCGCGGACTCCAACGCCTCGTCGTAGGCCTCGCGGTCCTGCTGGCGGAAGAGCGTGATGCGGCGCGGATCCTCCTGCGGCGGTTCGCTGCGCCGCGGTATCCGGTCGCGCAGGTGCGTGATCGCCACCAGGGCCAGGACGCCCAGCGCCATGCCGATGAACCAGGTGGTCCAGACGCCGACGAAGAACATGATGAAAATGACGATCGCCCGGGTCGGGCGATCGGCGCGCTCGTGCACCTGGGGGTGCCGGCTCGGATGGGTGCGGTACAGGCCGCGCTCGTCGGTCAGCACCGCGCCGAGCAGCCAGTGGGTGAGCTGGCCCTGAAAGATCGACGGGTCGACCCGGTCCGTCACGACGGTGCGACTGGGATGGCGGGCCACGTGCACCCGGCATTCCGGCAGGTCGGACGGAGTCGTGGCCATCGGGCGCATCGGCGTCTCCTCCCGCCGGACGGGTGAGTGCTTCGACGTTACCCGGCGCGGGCCTGTCCCGGCACCCGTCCGGTCAGGTGGGAGAGCGGACAGTCCGGATCGAACTCCGCCTCCGCGGCCACCCGGGTCAGCGCCGAGGGCAGGCCGGCGCAGCGGGCCAGCAGGACGGCGGCCGCCTGCGGTTCGGCGGCGAGGCGTTCCGGACCGAGGCGGGCGGCCAGCAGGTCCCGCGCGTCCGCGTCGGAGAGCCGGCGTAGCGGCAGCGGTCGCGCGCCGTCCACCGCCACCAGGTCCACCAGTCGTGGCCGGGCGGTGACGACGACCGCGCAGCTCGGGGACGCCGGCAGCAGCGGCCGCACGGCGTCGGCCTCCTGCGCCCCGTCGAGAACGATCACCATCCGCCGCCCGGCGAGGCGGCTGCGGTAGAGCGCGGCGCGGGCGGGCGTGCCGTCCGGGACGCGGTCCGGTGCGACGTCCAGCGCCGCCAGCACACCGGCCATCGGATCGGGCCCGTCGAGCGAGATGAACAGCTGGCCGTCCGGGAACCGGCGCTGCACCCGGTGCGCCCAGTGCACGGCCAGGGCGGTCTTGCCGACGCCCGGTGGGCCGGTGATCACGGTCAGGGCCGCCCGGGTGGCCAGCTCCGGGTCGGCCGCGACCGCGTCGAGGTGGGCGAGCTCCGCGCGTCGGCCGCTGAATCCCCGTGTGTCCAGCGGCAGCTGCGCGAGAGGCGTCCCCTCGCTTATGGTGGTTTCTTCCACTTCGTCGTCCGTCAACGATCGACCGGCCGCCACGAACTCGTCCGCAGCCCGACCCGCGAGCCCCAACCCCCGAGCCAGGCGCTCCAACGTGTCCCTTCGCGGCCGGCCGACCGCCCCCCGTTCGAGATCGCGGATGGTGCGCACACTGATCTGCGCGTACTCCGCGACCTCCTCCTGCGTCAGGTCGGCGCGCGCCCGTTCCCGGCGCGCGAGCCGTGCCAATGCAGAGTTGACGGCACCGTCGCCCATCGTTTCCCCCGTCCAATGAATCGGCGGTGCCGTCCCGCACTGCGTTGGCAGATCAGATCGCTGTCGGCCCGAGAAGGCCCAGCTGCTCGAGTTCCGCGGCGGTCTCCGCGTCGAGCTCCAACTTCGTTCCGGCCGGGTGGATGGTCCCCTCGGGGTCCTCCCAGTCGGTGATCAACTCTTTGACCTCGGCGGACGGGTCGACCGTGTCCCCGTCGTCCACTCGCTTCACAACCATGGATGTGAGCATGCCGTGTCCGGTGTGCGCCCGAAAGGACCGAGCCATCGCTGACAGTCAGTCGAACCAAGCTGACAAAAGCTGTGTGCGACTGGCATTGTTGCTAGTTCAGCGGGCGGAGTGCGACGGGGAGGCGAAATGGGGCATGTCAGCATGCCTCTGGTCCAGGACGGCCCGATGCGGGCGCTCTTCGAGCGGATGCACGGGCTGCACCGGGCCGCCGGGCAACCCAGCATGCGGACGTTGCAGCGTGCCACGCGCAACCCGACCCGGCCCCGGGGGATCAACCCGACCACGATCCATGACGTCTTCAGCGCGCCGAGGCTGTCCCGCTGGGAAGTGGTGCGGGCGGTCGCCGAGGCGCTGGAGGGGGACGTCGGGGAGATCGAGCGGCTGTGGGAGGAGGCCCGGGAGGCCTCCATGGGTCCCCTCGGGGGCCCGCCTGTAGGGGCCGGGTCGACCCCTGTCAATGAAGTTTCCGCGATCGTACCTGTCGAAGAGCCGTCACGGGGAGCCGTTCCGCGCGAGCTTCCGCCGGACGTCGCGGCGTTCACCGGGCGTGACACGACGATCGCGGCGATGCACGACCTGCTCGATGCCGCACCCGAGCGGACCGCCGTCGTCATCTCGGCAGTCAGTGGAACGGCCGGAGTGGGCAAGACCGCCCTCGCCGTGCACTGGGCGCACCTGGTCGCCGACCGGTTCCCGGACGGGCAGCTCTACCTCGACCTGCGCGGCTACGACCCGGACATGCCGATGCAGCCCGCCGAGGCGCTGGCCCGCATCCTGCGCACGCTCGGCGTACCCACCGGCGAGGTGCCGTACGACGTCGGCGAACGCGCGGCCCGGTACCGTTCGCTGCTGTCCGGGCGCCGGATGCTGGTCCTGCTCGACAACGCCATCAACACCGAGCAGGTGCGCCCGCTCCTGCCCGGGACATCCACCTGCTTCGTGCTCGTCACCAGCCGGGACAGCCTCGCCGGCCTCATCGCCCGCCACGGCGCGCGCCGCCTCGACCTGGGCCTGCTCGACGGCGCCGACGCCGAACGGCTGCTGCACACGCTGCTCGGCGAACGCGCCGCCGCCGAGCCCGAAGCGGTGACCACCCTGGTCGAACTCTGCACCGGCCTGCCGCTCGCGCTGCGCGTCGCCGCCGAGATGGTCATCGAACGGCCCGAGGACCCGCTGGCCAAGCTGGTCTCCGAACTCGGCGACGAGCACAGCCGGCTCGACCTCCTCGACGCCGGCGCAGACGAACGCACCGGTGTGCGCGCCGTCTTCTCCTGGTCCTACCGGCACCTGCCGGACGACGCGGGGCGGCTGTTCCGGCTGCTCGGGCTCGGGCCCTCCTCCGAGGTCGGCGTCGAGGCGGCGGCCGCGCTCGCCGGTGTCGGTGCCGCGGCCGTGCGGCGGCCGCTGGACACGCTCGCCCGCGCGCACCTGGTGCAGCGTTCCGGCAGCGGGCGGTACACGATGCACGACCTGCTCCGGGCGTACGCCCGCGACGTGGCCGTGCGCGAGGAGTCCGACGAGGACCGGCGCGCCGCCGTCGACCGGCTCCTCGATCACCTGCTCGGCAGCGCGGCGGGCGCGATGGACGCCGCGTTCCCCGCCGAACGCCACAACCGGCCCACGCTCGACGTGCCGGCGCGGGCGTTCGACGGTCCCGAGCAGGCCCGGCGCTGGCTGGAGGAGGAACACGAGACGCTGGTCGACGCGGCCGGGTTCGCGGCGCGGCAGGGGTGGCCCTCGCACGCGGGCCGGCTCGCCGAGGTGCTGTGGCGCTACCTGCAGAACGGCGCTCACCACACCGACGCCGTTCGGGTGCACACGGCTGCCCTCGAAGCGGCCCGCGTGCTCGGCGACGTCCGGGCCGAGAGCACGGCGCGCACCAACCTCGGCACCGTGTGGTGGCGCTGGGGGCGCTACGACCGGGCCACCGACGACTACGTGCGGGCGCTGACGGCGTTCCGCGAGATCGGGGATGCGGCCGGTCAGGCCCGCGTCCTGACGAACCTCGGGGCGGTCCACTACCAGCTCGGGCGCTACGACGACGCGGTCGAGGACTCCCGTCAGGCGGTCCAGGTCTTCCGGGAGATCGGCGACCGGCGCGGTGAGGCGCGGGCGTCGGACAACCTCGGCGCGGTGCTGCGCAGGCAGGGGCGCTGGGCGGAGGCCGCGGCCGTCCACTCGGCGGCGCTGGACATCCTGCGGGAGATCGGCGACCGGGCCGGCGAGGCGCGCGCGCTCGACAACCTCGGCGCGGTCTTCCAGCGGCAGGGGGACTGGAAGGCCGCCGCCGAACGGCACCGGGACGCGCTGGTGATCCTGCGCGAGATCGGCGACCGGGCCGGCGAGTCGCAGGCGCTGCGGCACCTGGGCGCGATCGAGGCGCGGCAGGGCGACTTCATCGCGGCGGCGGAGACGTTCCGCGGCGTCATCGCGATCGCCGAGGAGATCGGCAGCCGCAGCCGCGAGTCCGACGCGCGCAACGCGCTCGGTACCGTGCTGCACAAGCTCGGCCGGTACCGGGAGGCGCGCGAGCAGCACGGCGCGGGCCTGGTGCTGGCGGAGCTGACCGGCGACCGGTACGCGACGGCGCGGGCGCTCGAGGGCATCGGGCACACCCGCGACGCCGTCGGCAACCCGGCCCTCGCCCGCCGCTACTGGCGGGCGGCGTTGGAGATCTATCGCGGCATCGGCGTGCCCGAGGCCGAGTGGTTGAGCGAGAGGCTTTCCCGTTGAGCGTGTGCCGTGCCGTCCCGCCGCCCGCCCGGCGTGGCCCGTCGACGGGGCAAGACCGCACCGTGCGGGGAGAATCATGACTTCTGCGGTACTCAACGGCCTGTCACCGGACGCGTTCGCCGGGGTGACGCCGCGGCACCGGACGCAGCCGCTGCTGCCCGGCGACCCGCGCCGGCTCGGCCAGTACGAGATCCTCGGCCGGCTCGGCGAGGGCGGCATGGGCACGGTGTACCTGGGCAGTTCGCCGGCCGGGCGGGCGGTGGCGGTCAAGGTGGTCAAGGCGGCGCTGGCCGGCGACCCGGCGCACGCCCGCCGGTTCCGCAGCGAGGTGGCGCGGGCCCAGCAGGTGCCGCCGTACTGCACGGCCGAGGTGCTCGACGCCGACCTGGAGCACGACCCGCCGTTCCTGGCGATCGAGTACGTGGACGGGCCGAGCCTCGGTGACGTGGTCGAACGCGACGGCCCGCTGAGCCCCGCCAACCTCTACGCGCTGGCCGTCGGCACCGCGGCCGCGCTCACCGCGATCCACGGCGCGTCGGTCATCCACCGGGACCTCAAGCCGAGCAACGTGCTGCTCGCACCGGGCAGCCCCAAGGTGATCGACTTCGGCCTCGCGCAGCCGGTGGACGCCGGCAATTTCACGGGCGAGAAGAACGTCGTCGGCACCGTGCCGTACATGGCCCCGGAACGGTTCGGGCCGTCCGCCACGCGCATCGCCACGCAGGCCGTCGACATCTTCGGCTGGGGCGCGGTGATCGCGTTCGCCGGCACGGGGCGGATCCCGTTCGGGGAGGGCGGCTCCGCGCTGGCGATCGCGCAGGCCATCCTGAACGACCCGCCGGACCTCGGCACGCTCGCCGGCCCGCTGCGCGACCTGGTGGCCGCCGCGCTGTCGAAGGACCCGCGGGACCGGCCCACCGCGCGGGAACTGCTGGACCGGCTGACCGCCACACCGTCCACAGTGGAGAGTCCGTATCTCGGCCTGGCCTCCTACCAGGAGGACGACGCGGACCGGTTCTTCGGCCGGGAGGAGCTGACGGCGAGCCTGCTCAAGCGGTTCGCCGCCCGGCTGTCCGGCAGCGGGCTGCTGGCCGTGCTCGGGCCGTCCGGCTCCGGCAAGTCCTCCGTGCTGCGCGCGGGGCTGCTCGCGTCCCTGGAACGCGGCGACCTGGTGACCGGGGCGGCGGCGGCCACCGTGACCGTGGACGGCGTCAAGGACTGGCCGCGCGTCGCGCTGACCCCCGGGGCGCATCCGCTGCGCGAACTGGCCTCCGCCGTCGCCGCCCTCGCCCGGGTGCCCGGCGGTGCGCTGCACGAGGAGATCAGCCGCGACCCGAAGACGTTCGCGGTGCACGTGTTGCAGGCCCTGCGCGCCGCTCGCATCCCGCGCGGGTCGGTGCGGCCCCGGCTGGTGCTGGTCGTCGACCAGTTCGAGGAGGTCTTCACGCTCTGCGCCGACGAGGCCGAACGGCGGGCGTTCATCGCCGCGCTGCGCGCGGCCGCCGGCAGCGGCGCCGACGACCAGGCCGCGATCGTGGTGCTCGGCATCCGCGCCGACTTCTACTCCCGCTGCGCCGCCTACCCGGAGCTGGTGCCGATCCTGGAGGAGAACGTCACCGTCGGCCCGATGGGCCCGGAGCAGCTGCGCCGCGCCATCGAGGAACCGGCGCGGCAGGCCGGCCTGACGTTGGAGCCGGGCCTCGTGGAGGTGCTGCTGCTCGACGTCGGCGCGGGCAACCCCGGCGTGCTGCCCCTGCTGTCGCACGCGCTCTACGCGACCTGGCAGCAGCGCACCGACTCGACGCTCGGCCTCGAGGGCTATCGCGCCACCGGCGGCGTGGGCGGTGCCGTGGCGGCCAGCGCCGAGACGGTCTACCAGCAGCTCGGCGACGAGGAACGGGCCGCGCTGCGCCGGTTGCTGCCGCGCATGGTGGAGATCCGCGAACAGGCCGAGGACACCCGCCGCCGGGTCGACCTCGCCGACCTGATCACCGACGACCCCGGCCCCGACGCCACGGTCGCCCGCGTCCTGAACAGGCTGGCGCAGGCGCGCCTCGTCACGGTCGGCGCGGACACCGCCGAGGTGGCCCACGAGGCGCTGATCCGCGCGTGGCCCCGGCTGCGGAGCTGGCTCGACGAGGACCGCGCGGACCTGATCGTGCGGCAGCGGCTGTCCGAGGCGGCCCGTTCGTGGGCGCGGGAGGATCGCGACCCCGGTGGCCTCTACGCCGGCGTGCGCCTCGAGACGGCCCGCCCGCTGGCCGCGCACCGGACCGGGCCGCCGCTGAGCACGCTGGAGAAGGAGTTCCTGGAGACCAGCATCCGGGCGGCGTCGCGGCGCAAGCGGGTGCGGCGCGCGGTGACGGCGATCGCGACGATCCTGGTGCTGGTGGCCGGTGCGGCGGGCGCGGTGGCGTTCACCCAGTACGGCGCCGCGCGCGAGGAACGGGAGCTGACGGCCTCCCGACAGGTTGCCGCCCAGGCGTCGGCGCTGCGCGCCACCGATCCGGCGACCGCGCTCCAGCTGGCGCTGACGGCGTACAAGATCTCGCCGACCCCGCAGGCCCGGGAGGCGCTGTTCGGCGCGTACACCCAGCCGTTCCCGACGAACATCCCGGCGCACAAGGACCTGATCCACAACCTGCGGTTCACGCCGGACGGCCGGACGCTGGTCAGTTCCAGCCGGGACGGGTCGATCGCGCTGTGGGACGTGGCCGACGCGCGCCATCCGAAGGCGCTGTCGCGGATCAAGACGCCGGCGCGCACGATCGCGCTGAGCGCGGACGGGAAGACGCTGGTCGGCGCGGCCCATGAGTCGCTGTCGGTGTGGGACATCTCCGATCCGCGCAATCCGGCGCTGCAGGCGACCGTGCCGTCGGCGGAGGCGGATCCGTACTCGGTGGCGTTCGCGCCGGACGGGCGTTGGGTGGCGACGGGTTCCGGCACGGAGATCCGGCTGTGGGACCTGTCCGACCCGCGCAAGCCGACGATCGCCACGTCGTGGAAGCCGGACAACGACATCGTCTTCTCGGTGGCGTTCAGTCCGGACGGGCGCAGCCTCGCGAGTGCCAACGCGATCGGTGCGGACAAGGTCCCGTGGGTGCGCATCTGGAACGTGACGGACCGGCGCAAGCCGACGCTGCGGGGCGTTCCCCTGGAAACACCGACCGCGGTGGTCGTGGCGTGGAGCCCGGACGGCACCCGGCTGGCTTCCTCGGGGCCGCTCGGCCCCCGGGTGTGGGACGTGACCAACCCCGACAAGCCGGGTGCGTTCAAGGACCTGAGCATGGCCGGGGGCGGGCTGGCGAACTCGCTGTCGTGGCGGGCGGACGGGAAGGTGCTGGCGGCCGCCGACGACCAGGCCGGGGTCTCGGTGTGGCGGTTCGACCAGGGAGAGATCCGGTTCGGGTCGGGCACCGGCCTGGTCGGGCCGGGCGAGCACGACCAGGTGGTCTTCCGGCCCGACGGGGAGGCGCTGGCGAGCGGGGGCGCGGACGGCACGATCGCCCTGTGGAGCCCGACCGCGCGGCCGGTCCCGGGACGGATGCCCAACACCGGGTCGGTCGTGCCGGGCAGTCCGTTCTCGGCGGACCACAAGTACCTGGTCACCGACGTGACGGAGTACGACAGAAGCTACGAGCAGATGGGCCCGGACATCGGCGCCACGGTGTGGGACGTCAGCGCGGGTACGCCGCGCCAGGTGGTCCAGCTTCCGGTGGAGTGGCGGGCCGCCGCCTTCATGCCGGGCGGGCGGCCGTTCCTCGTCTCGCGGGACAAGGCGCGCACGAAGCTGCGCTTCTGGGACGTCGCGGACCCGGCCAACCCGGTCGGCGGCGAGATTCTGCCGGCCCGTTCGCTGAGCGACAACGGCGCCCAGGTCACCATTACCGAGGACGGGCAACTGCTGGCGATCGCGTCGGAGGGCAGCACCGAGATCCAGTTGTGGGATCTGCGCGACCCGTTGCGCCCGGTCCGGGTCGGCACCGTCACCGCACCGTCGCCGGTGGACTACGTGTGGTTCGCCGGCGGGCGCGAGCTGACGGTGTGGGGCAAGACAGACATCACTCTGTGGAACGTCTCGGATCCGGCCAGGCCCGGCCGGTCCGGCACGCTCGACGGGGCCGTGGAGGGCGGCAGCGTCAACAACGACGTCACGAGCAAGGTGTACATCACCCGGGGACGGCAAGGCGACGTGTTCTTCGCGCAGCTGTGGGTGCGCACCGCACCGGACAAGGTGGAGAAGGCCGGGATCGTCCGATCCGAGGGCCGGGAGCTCTTCGCGTCCCCGGACAACCGCATGCTGGGTGTGATCTCGCAGGACACGCTCGAGCTGTGGGACATCAGCGACCCGCGCCGGCCGGTCATCCGCGGGGCGTTGACCGTGGAGAAGGGTGTGGGGCTGCTGACGGCCCGTCCGGACAGCAAGATGCTCGTCGGCTACTCCTCCTCGGGGGTGGACCGGCGGCTGTTGCTCTGGCGGGTGGACGGCGACCCGACACTGGTGGCGGCCGTGCCGTCGCGCGCCGACCGGCTCCAGAGCAGCGCGGCCGCGTTCACCGACGACAGCCGGATCCTGGCCGCGGAGACGTCGGCGAGCGGCTACCAGATCTTCGGTCCGCCGGTCGGCGTCCAGCTGTGGGACCTGGAGCCGAAACGGGTCTACGAGCGCATGTGCGGCGGGTGGCAGAACGTCGTGGACAAAGCAGAGTGGAAGCGGTACTTCCCGACCATCGAGTACACGACGCCCTGCTGAGTCTGTCGAGTTCTTGCGAGGCGACTGAAAGATTTTGACTTCCGCCTGAAGAAGTCTTGCAGCCATGCATGGACTTCTTGATTCCCGTGTGTCTATCCTTCGGCAGGATCGACCGCCTTCGACCCGGCCGCGACCCCCGACAGGCCTCCCATCGACGTGTCCCACCGGCAGCGCCCCCTGCCGGCGATGACACGTGGGCCGATCGCGTCCGGTCCCCGAGAGAGGGAACGCCATGACGCGCAGACCTTGGTTCTTGATCATCCTCGCCCTGATAGCCGCAGGGCTCAACGCCCCGTTCGCGTTCGCGGCGGCCGACGGCCCCGACCTCGCCTCGGGGCGGGCCACCGCCGCCAGCAGCACCGTCAGCGGGTTCCCCGCAGCGAACATCACCGACGGGAACCAGGCCAGCTACTGGGAGAGCGCCGGCGGCGCCGCCCTTCCGCAGTGGGCACAGGTCGACCTGGGCCAGCCGCGGGCCGTGGCCGAACTGGTGCTGCGCCTGCCCTCCGGCTGGGCGGCGCGCACCCAGACCATCGCCGTGCAGGGCGGCACCGACGGGTCGACGTTCGCCACGGTGCGGGCCGCCGCCGGCTACACGTTCGACCCGTCGGCGCAGAACACGGTACGGGTGACGTTCCCGAGCGCGCAGCTGCGCTACCTGCGGCTGGTGGTGAGCGCCAACACCGGCTGGCCGGCCGCGCAACTGTCCACAGTGGAGGCGTACGGCCCGTCCGGCGGCAGTCCGAATCTCGCCGCCGGTAAGACGTTCACCGCCAGCAGCGCCAACGGTTCGCTCGGCGCGGGCAACGCCGGTGACGGCAACCGGGCCACGTACTGGGAGAGCGCCAACAGCGCGTTCCCGCAGTGGATCCAGGTGGATCTCGGCGCGACCGTGGCCGTCGACCGGCTGGTGCTGCGCCTGCCGCTCACCGACTGGGGTGCGCGCACGCAGACCCTGACGGTGCGCGGCAGCAACGACGGCAGCGCGTTCCACGACATCGTGGCGTCGGCCGGATACGTCTTCGCGCCGTCGACGGACAACACCGTCACGGTCACGTTCGGCGCGACCTCCGTGCGCTACGTGCGGCTGCACGTCACGGGCAACACCGGCTGGCCGGCGGCGCAGCTGGCGGAGTTCGAGGTGTACGGACCGTCCACAGGGGACACCCAGGCGCCGTCCGCGCCGGGCGCCCTGGCGTTCAGCCAACCGTCGAGCACCCAGATCCGCCTCACCTGGAACGCCGCCACGGACAACGTCGGCGTGACCGGCTACGACGTCTACGCCAACGGCGCCCTGCGCACCACCGTCGCCGGCACCGTGCTCACCTACACCGACGAGCAGCCGGCGAGCGCCACCGTCACGTACACCGTGCGCGCCCGGGACGCCGCCGGCAACGTCTCGCCGGACAGCAACAGCGTCACCCGCACCGGCGCCGGCGGAGACACCCAACCGCCGACGGCGCCGACGAACCTGGCGTACACCCAGCCCTCCGGCACCCAGATCCGCCTCACCTGGAACGCCGGCACCGACAACGTCGGCGTGACGGCCTACGACGTGTACGCGAACGGCGCGCTGCGGTTCTCCGTCGCCGGCGCCGTGCTCACCTACACCGACGAGCAGCCGGCGAGCGCCACCGTCACGTACACCGTGCGGGCCCGGGACGCCGCCGGCAACGCGTCGCCGGACAGCAACGCCGTCACCCGCACGGGCACCGGCACCGGCGCGAACCTCGCCGTCGGCAAGCCCATCAGCGCCTCGTCGACGGTGCACACCTACGTCGCCACGAACGCCAACGACAACGACCCCGCCACGTACTGGGAGAGCGCCGGCGGCGCCTATCCGGCGTCGCTGACCGTGAAGCTCGGCGCCAACGCGAGCATCACGGGGATCAACCTGCGTCTCAACCCGGACCCGGCGTGGGGCCGGCGGGTGCAGCGGATCGAGATCCTGGGCCGCGCGCAGGACGCGACCGGCCTGACGACCCTCCGGGCGGCGGCCGACTACACGTTCGACCCGGCGTCGGGCAACGTCGTGCGGATCGCGCTGACGGCCACGGCCGCCGACGTCGAGCTGCGCCTCACCGCCAACAGCGGCGCGCCCGGCGGCCAGCTCGCCGAGTTCGAGGTGATCGGCACCCCGGCACCCAACCCGGACCTGACCGTCACCGGACTCTCCTGGAACCCGGCCGACCCGGTGGAGAGCGACGCGGTCACGGTCGCCGCGACGGTGCGCAACGCCGGCACCGCACCGGCCGCCGCCACGACGCTGAAGGTGACGCCGGAGGGCACCGGGACCGTGCCCGCCCTGGCCGCCGGCGCCTCGGCGACGGTCAACGTGCCCATCGGCACCCGCGCCGCCGGCAGCTACACCGTCACCGCGCAGGTCGACCCGGACAACACCGTCATCGAGCAGAGCGACACCAACAACACCTACACCGCGCCGAACCCGCTGGTGGTGCGGCCGGTGAGCAGTTCCGACCTGGTGGCCGCCTCGGTCGCCTGGACGCCGGCCGCACCGGCGCCGGGCGCGACGCTCACGTTCGCGGTGGCGCTGCGCAACGACGGCACGCTGGCCTCGGCCGCCGGGGCGCACGGCATCACGCTCACCGTCCTGGACGGCAACGGCACGGTCGTGCGCACGCTCACCGGTGTCCACAGTGGAACGATCGCCGCCGGTGCCACCACCGCACCGGTGTCGCTGGGCACCTGGACCTCGGCCGCCGGCCGGTTCACCGTGCGGGTCGTCATCGCCGACGACGCCAACGAGGTGCCGGTCAAGCGCGCCAACAACACCAGCGAACGCCCGCTGTTCGTCGGCCGCGGCGCGAACCTGCCGTTCGACACCTACGAGGCGGAGGACGGCGTGCTCGGCGGCGGCGCGGCGGCCATCGGTCCGAACAGGACGGTCGGCGACCCCGCGGGTGAGGCGTCCGGCCGCCGCGCGGTGACCCTCGCCAACGCCGGCGCGAGCGTGGAGTGGACGACGCGGGCCCAGGCGAACACCCTCGTGGTGCGCTTCACCATGCCGGACGCGGCGGGCGGCGGCGGCCTCACCTCGACGCTGAACCTCTACGTCGACGGCGTGTTCCACAAGGCGATCGACCTGACGTCGAAGTACGCCTGGCTGTACGGCGCGGAGTCCGGGCCGGGCAACTCGCCGGGCGCCGGCGCGCCGAGGCACATCTACGACGAGGCGAACGTCGTCCTCGACCGCACCGTCAACGCCGGCAGCAGGATCAAGCTGCAGAAGGATCCGGCGAACGGCCTCACGTACACGGTCGACTTCGTCAGCCTCGAACAGGCGACCGCGCTCGCCAATCCCGACCCGGCGCGCTACGCGGTGCCGACCGGGTTCGGGCAGCAGGACGTGCAGGCCGCGATCGACCGGGCCCGTCAGGACGCGAACCTCGTCGGCGTTTACCTGCCGGCCGGCACGTATCCCGCCCAGCAGAAGTACCAGGTGTACGGAAAGGCGCTGCGCATCGTCGGGGCCGGCCCGTGGTTCACCCGCATCACCGCACCGCCGGGTCAGCAGAACACCGACATCGGATTCGAGGTGGGCAGCGGGGCCAACGGCGCGACCTTCGCGCACCTGGCCGTCTTCGGCAACTTCGTCGAGCGCAGCGACTCCTCGGGCAAGGTGTTCAACGTGGCGAACGCCTCCGGCATGACGTTCCAGGACATCTGGGTGGAGCATCAGGTGGTCTTCTTCTGGGGCGCCAACACCGACAACATGACGATCCGCGACAACCGCATCCGCGACACGTTCGCCGACGCGATCAACATGACCAACGGCAGCACCGGGAACCTGGTCGCCAACAACGAATCCCGCTCCTCCGGCGACGACAGCTTCGCGTTGTTCAACGCCCAGGACGGCGGCGGCGGGGACAACCGCGGCAACGTGTTCGAGAACCTGACGTCGATCCTCACCTGGCGCGCGGCCGGACTGGCGGTCTACGGCGGCTTCGACAACGTGTTCCGCAATCTCTACATCGCCGACACGCTCGTGTACTCCGGCATCACCATCAGCTCGCTCAACTTCGGCTATCCGTTCAACGGCTTCGGCGCCAGCCCGCCCACCCGGGTGGAGAACGCGACGATTCTCCGCGCCGGCGGCCACTTCTGGGGCGATCAGGTGTTCCCGGCGATCTGGTGCTTCTCGGCGTCCAAGGAGTTCCAGGGGATCCGGGTGTCCGATGTGGACATCGTCGACCCGACCTACGTCGGCGTGATGTTCCAGACCAAGTACAGCAGCCCCGGCTCGCCGGAGTTCGCGGTGACGGACACGATCCTCACGAACGTCTCCATCAGCGGGGCGCGCCGCAGCGGCGACCGGTACGACGCGAAGTCCGGCATCGGCATCTGGGCCAACGAGCTGCCGGAGCCGGACCAGGGGCCGGCCGTCGGGCAGGCCACGTTCCGCAATGTGCGCTACAGCAACAACGCCGAGAACGTCCGCAACACGACGACGACGTTCCGGCTGGTCTTCGAGTAGCGGAGTGATTCACGCAGGGGAGTGATACGTGCGGGGCGGGCGCCGGTGGGTGGCTCCCGCCCCGCATCCCGTCTTACCCAGGGACGTTTTTGTCGTACCCCAAGGGCATAGTGCGGTCCGTGCTTGACGGACTTCACGACGTCGACTGGGCGTCCATGCAGCATGCGTACGGGTCGGCCGAGGAGGTCCCGTCGCTGTTGACGGCCCTGCGCTCGCCCGATCCGGGAGAACGGCGCAAGGCGCTCGACCGCTTCTACGGTGCCGTGCATCACCAGGGGGACATCAGCCGGTGCACGACGGCGAGCCTGCCGTTCCTGTTCGACCTGGTGCACGACCCGGATACCCCGGATCGCGCGTCGGTGCTGCGGCTGCTCGTCGACATCGGTCGCGAGGCGGTGGAGCGCCGCGACAGCGAGTACTTCCGCGACATCGACGAGCACGACCCCGAGACGCGTGAGTACGTCGATCACAACGCCGCCGCGCGGCTGGTGTGCGGCCGGGGCGCGGAGTTCGTCGGGCTGGCCGCCGACGCCGACCGCATGGTCCGCAGGGCGGCCGTCCCCGCGCTGGGACTCTTCCTGGACGGCGATCCGGCCGGGACGACGGCGGTGATCCGTGCGCGGTTCGCCGCGGAGTACGGCGTGGACGAGCGCCTGCTGCTGGTGGCGGCGATGGCCGACCTGGCGCTGCGCGACCGGTCCTGCGTGGACGGTGCGGTTGCCTGGTTCGACCGGCTGGCCGCCGATGCGGAGCGGGAGCCGGAGGTCCGGATCGCGGCCCTCGTGCACCGGGCGCGGTGCGTGCCCGAGCGCATCGACGACGACCTCGTGCCGACCGTCGTCGGTCTCCTGTGGACGGTCGACGGCGACCGGTTGCCGTGGCCGCTGCCGCAGCCCGAGCCGGTGACCCAGGAGGGCGTGCCGCCGCACGTGGTGGAGGCCTTCGCCGACCTCGAACGCCACGGGCGCGTCCACGCGCACACCACCGGGCTGCTGACGACGTTCCACCGGGTGCTCGACTCGCGGGTGCCGCAACGCACGGCGCTGCTGGAGGCACAACTGGCCCATCCGGACCCCGGCGCCCGGGTGGACGCGATCCGGATGGGCGCCGACCTCGTGCGGCAGTGGCGAGGCGACCACGGCGTGCTCATCGCCGCGATCGGCGCGCAGCTCGGCGCGGACCACGAGGTGACCGCCGAGGCGGCCGGCGCGCTGGACTCGTGCGGGGCCCTGGCGGAGCCCGCGCGCGCCTCGCTCGCGGCGCGCGCGGTCACCGCCGGACCGGCGGCGTGGGCGGCCGACGACCCGCACCTGCGCCGGGCGCACCAGACGACCGTGCGGGCGCTGGCCCGGCTCGGTGACGTCCGCGCGGTGCCGAGCCTGCTGGTGGCGTTCGACCGCGGGGTCGACGAGTGGCGCGCCGTGCAGGTGGCGGGCTGCCTGCCGGACGCGGCCGACCTGTTCGTGCCGCCGCTGTGCGCCCTGCTGGCCCGGCAGGATCTCACCCGCGACGACCTCGAACGGGGCTTCGGCTCGCCGGTGTACGCCCTCGGGGTGCTCGGCGACCCGCGGGCGCTGCCGGCCCTCGCCGACCACCTCACCGCGGCGGTGCGGCACGAGGCGTGGGACGCGGTGGGGTGGACCCTGAGGGCGCTCGCGCGGTTCGGACCCGTGGCCTCGGCCGTGCTTCCGCAGGTGCGGCGACTCATCCCGGCGCAGGAGATCCGGGTGCGTTCGGCGGCGGCGTCGGCGCTGTGGGAGATCGGGCGCGACGCGGACGAGGCTCTGCCGCCGCTGCTCGCGCTCCTGGACGAGGGCATGACGGACGCGGCCGAGGCGCTCGGCCGGATCGGAGCGCCGGCCGCCGTCGCGCTGCCCCGGCTGCGAGAGTGGCTGGGCCGCGAGGACCGGTTCGGCTGGAAGCCGGTGCACGGGGCCGCCGCGATCTGGGAGATCACCGGTGAGCCGGCGGCCGCGCCGGTGCTCGACGCGCTGCTGCGCGGCTGGGAGGCCAATCCCGTGACGGCCCGGGTCTCCATCGGTTGCCTGGAGCGGATGGGAAGTCTCGCGGCGCCGGCCGTGCCGCGGATCCGGCAGGAGTTGGCGGAGCGGCGCCGCGACCACTGGACCCAGCCGGACGAGGACGAGGAACTGCTGCGGCGCTGCCGGAAAGTGCTCGCCGCATTGTCCTGAGCGGCAGTTCGAGGGGCGGTTTCGGGCCGGTACCCGCACGGCCGACGCAGGTCGGAGCCGCTGCGTCGGGGAGAGCGGGACGAGAGCGGCCCCCCATACGGTCATCGCATCGATGTCGCCGACACAGGGGAGAACGAGTGCGACTCAAGAAGTGGGCAGTGGGAGCGACCGCGGTCGTCATGGCCGTCCTGGGGCTGAACGTCATCACCGGCGGCCCGGCACAGGCCGCTTCGCAGGGCACGTGGCGCCCCTACGGCAACACGAATCCGATCACCAGCAGCGACGCGACGTGGCGCTGTGCCTCGACCAAGACGGTGAACAGCAACGTTCTCGCGCAGGTCTGCGCGATCCGATCGGTCGGCGGCGGCGCCGTGCAGGCGGCGGTGATCGTGCGCAACAACCGGTCCTCCCTGTACTCGATCTCGGCGTCGGCGGACCTGGTCAAGTCTCCCCCGGTCACCGGCGACACGATCGGTTACTGGACGTGCCCGTCGTCCGGCGTGGCGGCGCACTCCTGGTCGGTCTGTTTCGGATCGACCGAGACGGAGCAGGAGCTGGTGGACTCCCACGGCGTGGCCGGCGGCCTGGACCTCGGCACCACCGGGTACGTCTGAGCCGTGCCGATACGGCGCCGCCGGTGATTCGCCGGCGGCGCCTTCGCGTGTTCAGTCCGGTGGGGAGTCCGTCGCCGTCGCGTCCGTCATCGCCCTGGCGCCGGCCGTGAAGCGGGTCAGCTCGTTGCCGTGCAGGATCAGCCACGGCTCGGGGTCGCGGCTCGCGTCCCGCGCGTATTCCGCGACCGGCAGCGGCCCGGCCGCGGCGATCAGGACCGAGTTGCCGTGCCGGTTGCCGGCGTACAGGCTGCGTTCGGTCAGCAGGCAGGTGTCGCCGCCGCCGAAGGCCCCGGCGAGCGTGGCGGCCTGGGTGCGGGTGTACGTCATCGGCGGCCCGTCGGTCACGTTGGCGACGAAGAGCCCGCCGGGGCGCAGGATCCGGGCGACGTGCCCGTAGAACTCCGTGCTCGCCACGCTGCGCGGCATGCGCCCGCCGTCGAAGACGTCCGACACGACGAGGTCGAAGCGGCCGTCCCGGGTCGACTCGACGACCGCGCGGGCGTCCGCGGCGCGCACCCGCACGTCGGCGCCGCGCGGCAGCGGCAGATGTTCGCGGACCATGTCGATGAGAACGGCGTCGTGCTCCACCACCCGCTGGGTAGAGCCGGGACGGGTCGCCGCTACGTAGCGCGGCAGCGTGAGGGCGCCGCCGCCCAGGTGCAGCACGGTCAGTGGCCGCCCGGCCGGGGCGGCCGCGTCGACGACCGCGCGGAACCGCCGGACGTACCCGAAGCGCAGCTGCCGCGGGTCGTCGGTGTCCACGTAGGACTGCTGCCGCCCGTCGGTGAGCAGGATCCACGACCCGGGCCGGTCCCGGTCGGGAACCAGCTCGATCGTGCCGTACTCGCCGGTCCGCTGAACGCCGGCCGGGCCGCGCCTCGCCATGCGGGCACGGTACGGCACACCCCGCCGGCAGCGCTCCGGTGGGCGATCCCACCTGATCATTTCAGCGGCGCACACCAATGTGCAGGCAACACTTAACCGGTTATGGTGCGATTTAACTTAACCGGTTACTGGAGTTCGGCGAAAGGCTCCTCGACGGCGTTGACCGCCCTGTTGACCGCGTGTACGGTCGGGCCACGCGATCGCTCCCTGCTCATCGAGAGGCGGAAATGCGGTTATGCGTAAGGCAATAGCGGCCGGGCTGCTCGCGGTCGGAGTGCTGGCGACCGGCTGCAGCGGCGGCGACGACGCCGACAGCGGAAAGGTCGAGGGTGAGATCACCGTTCTCACCCAGCGGACAGACATCGTCAACACGGTGTTCCAGGAATACAAGAAACGCTTCGAGGCCAAATACCCCGACGTGAAGGTGAAGTTCGAGGCCATCACGGACTACGAGGGTGAGGTCCGGATCCGGATGGGCACCAAGGACTACGGCGACGTCCTGCTCATTCCGAACTCCGTCAACGCCGACCAGTTGCCCGCGTTCTTCGAGCCGCTCGGCACCGTCGACGAGCTGAAGGACAGGTACCGCTTCGTGCGCACCGAGCAGACGTTCGACGGCAAGGTGTACGGGCTGGCGATCACCGGCAACGCGCAGGGGTTCGTCTACAACAAGAAGGTGTGGGCGCAGGCCGGCATCACCGCGCCGCCGAAGACCCCGGAGGAGTTCCTCGCGGCGCTCAAGGCCGTCAAGGAGAAGACCGGCGCCATCCCGCTCTACACCAACTACAAGGAGACCTGGCCGCTCGGGCAGTGGGAGGGGCTGCGGGGCACCATCACCGGCGACCCGGACGCCGTCACCAAGCTCGCCCAGGACGACGCCCCGTGGACCGCCGGCAAGGAGCACCACGTCATCGACTCGCTGCTGTTCGACGTGGTGAAGCAGGGGCTGACCGAGCCCGACCCGACGACCACCAACTGGGAGCAGTCGAAGGGCCTCCTCGGCACCGGCAAGGTCGCCACGATGGCGCTCGGTTCGTGGTCGGTCGTGCAGATGCAGGCGGCCGCGCCGGACAAGGCCGACATCGGCTACCTGCCGTTCCCGACGCAGACCAACGGGAAGTTCCACACCGTCGTCTCCGGTGACTACAAGAACGCCGTCAACCGCAACAGCAAGCACAAGGCCGCCGCGCGGGCCTGGGTCGAGTGGTTCGCCGACGAGTCCAACTACGCGGTCGACCAGGGCGGCGTGCCGGTGGTGCTCGGCCAGCAGATGCCCGCGACGCTCGCCGACCTCGCCGCGGCCGACGTGCAGTACCTGGAGTTCAACCCGGCGCCGAAGGGCCAGGAGGGGCTGGACGGGAAGATCGGTAACGCCGCCGAGATCGCGCTCTTCGACGGCAAGTACCGCCAGCGCATCGTGGACGCGGCGCGCGGCGCCAAGAAGGAGTCCAAGGAGGACATCTTCGCCGACCTGAACAAGCGGTGGAAGCAGGCCAGGGCCACCGTCAAGTGAAGAAGAAGCGCATCAGGCTCACGCCCTATCTGTTCCTCGCCGTCCCGCTGGCCCTGCTGATCGTCTTCACCTACCTGCCCGTGGTGAGCATGTTCGGCTACAGCGTGACGGCGTGGGACGGGCTGAGCCCCACGAAGGAGTTCGTCGGCGGCGACAACTACGTCGAGATCGCCACCCGGCCGGAGCTGTTCGGCGTGCTGAAGGTGAGCCTCTACTACATCGTCGCCTCGGCCGCGCAGACCGTGCTGGCGCTGTACTTCGCGATCGTGCTCAGCTTCGACGTCCGGTTCCGCAACCTCTTCAAGGGGATCCTCTTCTTCCCGTACCTCATCAACGGGGTCGCCATCGGGATGGTCTTCCTCTACTTCTTCCAACCCGGTGGAACGTTGGACACCACGCTGCGCCTCATCGGACTGGAGAGCCTGACGCACCAGTGGCTCGGCGACCCCGACACGGTCAACTGGTCGCTCGCCGGCACGTCGATCTGGCGCTACCTCGGCCTCAACTTCGTGCTGTTCCTCGGGGCGGTGCAGTCGATCCCGGCGCAGGTGTACGAGGCGGCGGAGCTGGACGGCGCGAACCGTTGGCACCAGGCGCGGTACATCATCCTGCCGGGCATCAAACCCGTCATCGGGCTGATGGTGATCCTCGCCGTCTCCGGCTCCCTGTCGGTCTTCGAGATCCCGTACATCATGACCGGCGGGGCCAACGGCAGCGAGACGTTCGTCATCTCGGCCGTCAACATGGCATTCAAGTACTACAAGCTCGGGCTCGCCTCGGCCATGGCCGTCGTGCTGCTCCTGCTGGTGCTGGTGGTGACCTGGATCCAGCGCCGCGTGGTACCGGAGGAACGGGTGGACCTCACATGAGTCGCATCGCCACGGTGCTCAAGTACGCCTCGCTCGTCGGCGCGGCGGTCGTCATGCTGCTGCCGCTGGTCGTCATCGTCATCGCGGCGGCGAAGACCAACGACGAGTACCTCCACTCGGGGCCGTTCGACCTGCCGGGCGACTGGTCCAATGTGGACAACTACGTGACGGCGTTCAACGACGGGGGAATGCTGACCGGGTTCGTCAACACGGGCATCATTCTGGCGTTCTCGCTCGTCGGCTCCGTGCTCATCGGGTCGATGGCGGCGTACGCGTTGGACCGGTTCACGTTCCGGCTGCGCGGGCTTGTCATCGCGATGTTCCTCCTCGCGACGCTGGTGCCGGGCGTCACCACGCAGGTGGCCACGTTCCAGGTGGTCAACCGGCTCGGCCTGTTCAACACGCGGTGGTCGGCGATCGCGCTGTTCCTCGGCACCGACATCATCTCCATCTACATCTTCCAGCAGTTCCTCCGCGGGGTGCCCCGTGAGCTGGACGAGGCGGCGGCCATCGACGGCGCCGACGCGTTCACCATCTACCGGCGCGTCATCCTGCCGCTGCTGAAGCCGGCCATCGCGACGGTCGTCATCGTCAAGGGCATCGCCATCTACAACGAGTTCTACATCCCGTTCCTGTACATGCCGGACCGCGATCTCGGCGTCATCTCCACGTCGCTGTTCCGGTTCAAGGGGCCGTTCGGGGCGCGGTGGGAGGTCATCTCCGCCGGTGTGGTCATCGTGATCGTGCCGACGCTGCTGGCGTTCCTGGCGTTGCAGCGCTGGATCTACAACGGGTTGACGCTGGGTGCGACCAAGTGAGCGAGGTCGTTGGCGCAGCGCAGCACCGGCCGCGACGTCAGTGCCGCCGGGTCGGGTGTGCCCCCGGCGCGGACCCGGAAGGTGTGGCTGCGCCCGGGAAGCAGCGTGACGAGCAGGTCGTCGACGCTCGCGGTCGGGTCCAGGCGGTCGGGGAAGAGCGCCAGGTCGCGCAGCAAGGTGTGCGCCGTTATCCGGACGGTGTCGCCCTCGACGGTCGCCTCCCACGCCGGCTCCGGATACCGGAGATCGACGTCCTCGGCGAAGAACCACGTCGCGTCGCCGGCGGTCATCAGTTCGGCGGCGGGGTCGCCCGGGGTGGCCACGCGCGCCGGCAGGGTGAGCCGCGCCGCCCCGCCCGGGGGGACGTCCACGTCGAGCGTGACACCGGCGAGGGCGTCGCCCGCGAACGAGTGGCGCACCACCTCGACGCTCTCGCGCCACGGGGCCGGGCCGTCGTTGACCGCCACGAGCACCAGATCCTCGCCGTCGGGCTGGAACGTCAGGAGCCGGTCGGCGTAGGCGCGGCGCAGCGCGTACCACAGCGGCTTGCGCCGGCCGTCCCCGTCGACCGCGGACCAGCTCGTGACGGGCCAGCAGTCGTTCAGCTGCCAGAGAATCGTGCCGGTACACAGTGGACGGAGCGCGCGGAAGTGCTCGATCCCGAACCGGATCGCCCGCGCCTGGTTGAGCTGGGTGGCCCAGTGCCAGTCGTCGAAGTCCGCCGGTGCGGGCAGGTGTCCGGCGAGGCCGCGCAGCAGCTTGTCGTTGCCCTCCCGGGCCTTCTGGTGATGGGCGATCCCGGGGGAGTCCGGCGTCAACGGGTCGTCCGAGACGGCCGCCCGCAGCGTCGCCCACGCCGGCGGCGCCTGGAACCCGAACTCCGCCACGAACCGCGGCCGCCATTCGCGGTAGCGCGTGTAGTCGTGGGTGTTCCACACGTCCCAGATGTGCGTGGTTCCGTGCGCGGGGTCGTTGGGATGCAGGTCCGGGGTGCCGGAGTACGGGCTGCCGGGCCAGTACGGCCGGGTCGGGTCCAGCCGCGCGACCGTGCGGGGCAGCAGGTCGAAGTAGTACCCCCCGCCCCACGAACGCCCGTCGAGCGGCTGCTGCCAGTCCCAGTCGTGGAAGCCCCAGATGTTCTCGTTGTTGCCGACCCACATCACCAGGCTCGGGTGCGGCATCAGGCGCACCACCTGTTCGTGGGCCTCGGCGGCGATCTCGGCGGCGAGCGGCTCCTCCTCCGGGTAGGCGGCGCAGGCGAAGAGGAAGTCCTGCCCGACGAGCAGGCCCAGTTCGTCGGCGAGGTCGTAGAACTCCGCGCTCTCGTAGCGGCCGCCGCCCCAGACGCGCAGGAAGTTGACGCCCGCGTCGGTCGCCTGCGTGAAGCGCGTGCGGTAGCGCTCCCGGTCGACCCGCGTCGGGAACGCGTCGTCCGGGATCCAGTTGACGCCGCGCACCGCGATCGGGGTGTCGTTGACCCGCAGCACGAAGCGCGAGCCGTCGGCGTCGGGCGTGGTGTCCAGGTCGACGCTGCGGAAGCCCACCTTGTGGTGCCAGGTGTCCAGCGTGGCGCCGTCCACTGTGGACAGGGTCAGCGTGACGTCGTAGCGGTGCGCATCCCCGTAGCCGCGCGGCCACCAGCGGCGCGCGTCCGCCACGTCGATGGCCACCGTCGCGGAGTCCTCATCGGCACCGATGCGCGTGGTGGCCGTTCCCCCGGAGATTTGAAGTGTGAGAACGAGGTCGGCGGGCGCGGCGCGGTCGAGGGTCACGAAGACCTCGACGTAGCCGGTGTCGCCGTCGACGGTGACCAGCGGGCGGACCTCGGCCAGGCGCGCGACGGACCAGGCGTGCAGGCCGATCGGGCGCCAGATGCCGGCGGTGACGACGGTCGGCCCCCAGTCCCAGCCGAAGTTGCAGGCCATCTTGCGGATGTACTGGAACGGCTCGTCGTACGCGTTGGGCCGCTCACCCACGGCCGCGCGGACCGCCTCGGCGTACGCGTACGCGGATCCGAAGTGGACGGTCAGCGTGTTTCCCTTGCGCCGCAACAGCTTCTTGACGTCGAACCGGTACGAGCGATGCTGATTCGCGGTGCTGCCCACCTCGGTCCCGTTGACGGAGACGGTCGCCACGGTGTCGAGTCCCAGCGCGACCAGGTCCACCCGGTCAGCCTCTTCCGGGGCGTCGAACGTCGTCTCGTACACCCACTCGGTGTGCCCGATCCAGTGCAGGCGGGTCTCGTTATCGTCGTGGAACGGGTCCGGAATGCGGCCCGCGCGCAGGAGGTCGGTGTGCACACAGCCCGGGATCTCGGCCGGCACAGCTTCGTCATCGGTCGATGGGCGAACGGTCCAGCCGTCGTGCAGCAGGCGCATGTGCCGGAGCTTAACCGGTCAAGTTCTCCTGCCGGTAGGGTATGCCTGTGAAACGGCCGACCATCGCGGACATCGCCCGCCGCGCCGGAGTGTCCAAGGTGGCTGTCTCGTACGCCCTCAACGGACAGGCCGGCGTCTCCGAGGCGACCCGGCGGCGCATCCGCGCCATCGCCGACGAACTCGGCTGGAGCCCCAACACGGCCGCCCGCGCGCTCTCCGGCGCGAGCGCCTACGCGGTCGGACTCGTGGTCTGCCGCCCGGCCCGGATCCTCGGCGTGGAACCGTTCTTCATGCAGCTCATCTCCGGGTTCGAGACCGCGCTGTCGGCCCGCTCCTACGGACTCACGCTGCAGGTCGTCGCCTCCCTCGAGGCCGAGATCGAGGTGTACCACCGCTGGTGGGCCGAACGCCGCGTCGACGGCGTCATCCTCGTCGACCTGCGCGTCGACGACCCCCGCGTCCCGGTCCTGGAACATCTCGGCCTGCCCGCGATCGTCATCGGAAACCCGCGCGGCGCCGGCCGGATGGCGGGCGTCTGGTCCGACGACGCGGCCGCGCTGGTGGAGGTGGTGGACCACCTGGTGGGACTGGGGCACACCCGCATCGCCCGCGTCACCGGCCTCCCCGAACTCCTGCACACGCGGATCCGCGATGAAGCTTTCACGGCGGCGTGTTCCTCCGCGGGGGTCTCCGACTTCCGGCTGGTCGCCGCGGACTACACCGGTGAGTCGAGCGCGTCCGTGACGCGTGCGCTGCTGTCGTCGGCCGCGCCGCCCACCGCCCTGGTGTACGACAACGACGTGATGGCCGTGGCCGGATTGGGTGTGGCGCAGGAACTCGGGCTGTCCGTGCCTCGGGACGTGTCTCTCGTGGCGTGGGACGACTCGCCGCTGTGCCGGTTGGTGCATCCGGCGCTCACGGCGATCAGCCGGGACATACCGGCGTACGGGGCGCATGCGGCGCAGCGGTTGCTGGCGGCCATCGGTGGGGAGCCGGTCAGCGACTTCCAGGACACGACGCCGCATCTGGTGGTGCGGGGGAGCACGGCCGCCCCGTCACCCCATCCACCGCCGCCACCACGACCGCTGTGACGAGGCGTCCTTCAACTCCTCGACCGCCTTCAGGGTCTCCGGGTGGTCCTTCCCGAGGACGCGCCGACAATCGGCGACAACGTGTTTGTACTGGAGGACGGCCTCCTCGACCTTTCCCATCGCGACATGATCACCGGCGAGGCGGCGGCGGATACGAAGAGTCTCCAGGTGCTCCTTGCCGTACCATTTTCGGACCTGAGAGACGGCAGCCCGACGGTAGCGGAGTGCATCCGCCGCGCGTCCGGCCGTGCGATAGACGCTGGCCAACTCGCGGCCGGCCCAAAGCGTGATCAGGTGCTCGTCGCCGAGTGCCCGGCGGCAGTCGTCGAAAACCCGTTCTATGAGGTCGACGGCTGTGCCGACCTGGTGCGAAGCGCGGTAGGTCTTGGCGAGGTGAAGCCGGCTGACCAGCGTCTCCCAGTGATCGTCGCCGAACGTTCGCCGGTAGTCGGCGACGACTTCCTCCAGTCGTGCAGCGGCCTCCGTCGACCGCCGGATACGAATCAGGGCCTCCCCGAGGTGACGCCGAGCCCTGATGGTGCTGCGGTGTGTGCGACCCAGTGACCGCTCGTAGCAGGCGGCGACCTCTTCCAGCAGAGCCACGGCCTCCTCGGCACCGGTCTGCTCCAGATTCATTCGGTACAACGCGGCGTTGTGGACGAGCAAGAGCAGTGCCTGGTTGCGGCGCTGCGCGGGCATCGCGTTCCAGCACGCGTCGATGTGCGGGAGGAAGCTCTTCCAGCGTGGCCGGTCGGTGTCGACGTCCCGCAGGTATTGGGTGGGTGCCGCCGACGCGAGAAGGTTGACTGCCAAGGCGGGCCATTCGGTGGTCGCGGGTTGGAGATCGCGAGTCACCGCCTGGACCAGACGGTGCGTGCTGATCGTGTGGTCCTCGCGCCGCCGGACCATGTTGTGCGCGGCCAGCAGTTCGATCGCGTCGATGACTCTGTCGGGGTCGTCCGCGAGCGGGTACAGGACGTCCTGGGGGAGGCGTTCGGGGCCGAGCCACGCCACCACGTCGAGAATGCGGCGCGCCAGCGGGGACTGCTCGGTGATCGTTGCCATCGTCACCTGCCACACTTCGGCGAAGGTTCGCGTCGTGCGCCCGTCGCGCCCGCCGTGTCGGGAAACCTTCCCGAACCGTTCGGCGAGGGCGACCTGGTAGCTGCGGTAGTCCATGCCGGGCCGGCGGGTGATGTACGTGGCGGCCTGTTCCAGTGCCAACGGGAGGTCGCCGAGTTCCTCGGCCACCGCGTCCGCGCCGCTGCGGTCGGCGTTGCCGGTGAGCCTGATCAGAAGGTCCACGCTGGCCTTTCGGTCCAACTGCGCCAGGCGGAGCGGCTCCATGCCGAGAGCAGCCCATTCACCGGCGGACGGGTCGCGGCGCGTGGTCACCAGGATGTGGCCGTGTCCCGCCACCTGGCTGAGCAGCGGCGAGATGTGCGCGACCTCCTCCACGTTGTCCAGCACCAGCAGCCAGCCGGGGTGCGCTTGCAACCAGCCGATCGCCCACTGCTGGGCGTGCGTCGCCGCGACGGCGCACTGTAGTCGGGTGGTAATTCCGGTGAGTCCTTCTGAGATGTTGTCCGCATTGTCGGCGTTGATCCACCACACCAGCGGGAACCGCCGGCGATAGTCGCGTGCGTAGTGGAGGACGAGTTCGGTCTTGCCGATGCCGCCCAGCCCGTGGACGGCGACCTGGCTGTGGGCGGCGGACTGGCCCACCACCCCCGAACGGGTCCGGCCCAGCAACGCGTCCAGCTGATCGAGATCGCGCCCGACGAACTCGGTCGACGCCAGCGGCAGATTGTGCGCGCCCTCGGGCGGCGGAACGTCCTGCGGCGCCCGCACGGCCGCGGTGTACATCCAGGTGTTGTACTGGGTGATGTGCTGACCGGCGGCGTAGCCCTGGCCGGCCTGCATCGGCACGGTCCAGGTGTCGGAGGACGGTAGGGGCCCGGTCACGGCCATGGTCTATCACGCGGCGCCGGTGCCCGGGTGCGCTTCGGTGCGGGAACACCCGTACGGCGCGGTCGTGTCAATGACATCGGCGGGCTTCCGGAGCGGCACCCCACGCGTGCTTCCATGGGCGGCATGCGGTTCCTGATGACGATGAACGGCGGCGGCCCCGCCCCCGACGCGCGCCTGTACGCCGAGATGGCCCGCTTCGTGGACGAACTGAGCCGGGCGGGCGTTCTCGTCGCGACGGGTGGGCTGGGGATGACCGGTACGCACATGACGGCCCGCGGCGGCGCGGTCGCCTACGCGCACGGGCCCTACACCACGTCCCCCGAGACGATCGTCTCCTTCGCGCTGCTCGACGTGCGCACGAAGGAGGAGGCGATCGAGGTGAGCCGGCGGTTCTGGGCGATCGTCGGCGACGGCGAGGGTGACCTGCGGCAGGTGTTCGGGCCCGAGTAGCCGGACGGCCGAACACCCGCCGCAGCGCTCACCTACTTGATCGCGTACGCGTCGAGCACCGTTTCACTGACCGTGTTGCCGGCCGTGTCGGTGGACCTGGCGCGCAGGGACACCGTTCCCGGTGCGGCCGGGTGGGACAGGATCGCGATCCAGCCGCCGCCCGGCACCCGGAACACCGGCGCCGCCTTCCACGTCTTGCCGCTGTCGTAGGAGGCCTCGACCGTGAGCGACTTCGCCTTGCCGGCGCCCGAGTCGGCCTGGGCGCGCACGTTCACCGGGAGGACGAACGGCCGTCCCGCCGGCGCCGCACCGGACCCGTCGACCGCCGGCGAGAAGCCGATCGTCGACACGGCCAGCGGCGTGATCACCTCGTCGGAGACGAAGCCGGAGGTGAACTCCCACACGCCGCTCGTGGTCGTCGAGTACTTGTACGGTGCGCCCCGCACGTCGGTGACCTCGGCGCGGTAGCGGCCCGGTTCGGCCGGCACGTCGAAGATCATCGAGTCGGTCTGGGTGGACTCGCCGATGAGCACGCCGTCCTTGTACAGCGCCACGCGCATCTGCGACGCGGTGCCCGAACCGTAGTGCCCCGAACCGTCGGCGACCATCGGCACGCTGACGAGGAGTTCGTTGCCGAGCCGGGCGACGTAGAAGCCCTCCTTGCCGACCATCGGGCCGGAGACCGGCTGGTTCCACACCTCGGAGTAGGTGCGGCCGGGCCGGTAGGTGAGCGTGTCGGACACGATGAGCGTGTAGGCCTCGGCGCCGTCGTACTCGTCCATGTCGGTGCTCCAGGTGACGTCCGGGTCACCGCCGAAGTACTCGGTGCGCACCACCGGCGGGTGGAACTCCGGGAACGCCGACCCGCCGAACGGCAGGTCCGGCACGGCCGCGTAGACGCCCCGGGTGGAGACCGGCGTGCCGGTCATCGAGGCCCGGTAGTCGACCTTGACCTTGGCGAGGTCGCGCTGGCGCAGCGTGCGGGACAGGCCGACGGGGAACTTCCCGCGCACCGCCCAGGCGCCGTTGTACTGGTACGGGCTGTCGGCGAAGGAGCCGTCCGCGGCGGGTTTGCCGAACTGCACCGACACCTTCGTCACGAAGTGGTCGAGGGAGGGGTTGCCGCCCGCGGCCCCCAGGTAGAGGCTGTCGAACGTCGCCGTCGCCGCCCCGAGCGCGAATCCCGTCTCGGGATCGTCGAGCCCGGCGACGGCCAGCACGTGGAACTCCTTCGCGCCGGCCTCGGGCGCCGGCACCTTCACCGGCTTGGCGGCCCGTGCGTCGAGCGTGACCGTGCGGGCGGCGCTCACGTCGAGCACCGTCTGCACCACGAACGAGATCTTCGGGTTCTCGCTGTCGGCCTCGTCGAGGATCTGCGAGAAGACCGAGTAACGCCCCTTGGGCACCCGTGTCTCGGCGGTCCCGTCGGGGTCGTACGCGTCGACGACCACCGGCGCGTCGAGGCCGATCAGCAGCGTGAACGAGTCCTCCGGCACACCGCCGGCGCGGCTGATCGTCCTGACCGTGACGTCGTAGCTCTCGACCTCCTTCTCCACCCCGAACGGCACCCGGGTCACCACGGCGCCGCCGGAACTGGCCACGAGGAAGCCGCCGTGCAGCCCGTCGGGCACGTTCGCCCGGGTGTCGGCGGTGAGCGTGACCGGCGCCGTGCCGCCGGCCGGGATGGTGACGCTGGAGCGGTCGGCGGTGAAGACGCCCGCGCCGCTGGTCGCCTGCACGGCCAGGTCGAGCGTGACCGCGGTGCTGCCGCCGTTGGCGAGCGTGACGGTGCGCGTGACCGGGGTGTCGTCGCCGTGCGGCCACAGCGCCCGGCCGAAGCTGGCGCTCGGCGGCGTGGCGGTGACCCGCTGGTCGATGGTGCGCGCCAGGTCGAGCATGCCGGCGCCCTGGGCGTAGACGCTCACCGCGGGGTCGGGTCGGGCGGCCGCCATCAGGGTCGACTTGAGGCCGGCGGCTTTCAGGTCGGGCCGCTGCTGGGCCAGGATCGCGGCGCCACCGGCGACGTGCGGGGTGGCCATGGACGTTCCCGAGAAGGAGACATAGGAGCCCGAACCGGAACTGTCGCCACTGCGCGCGGCCACGATCCCCACGCCGGGGGCGGTGATGTCGGGCTTGACGGCGCTGTCGCCGGTGCGCGGACCGCGACTGGAGAACGGCGCCAGCTTGCCCTGCTTGTCGACGGCGCCCACGGTCAACGCCGCGTCGGCGCTGCCGGGCGAGCCGATGCTGCGCTCGCTGCCGGCGTTGCCGGCGGCGATGACGAACAGCGCGCCGTACTGTTCCGTGAGGTCGGCGACGGCCTGCTCGAGCGGGTCGGTGCCCGGGGTGTCGCCGCCGCCGAGGCTCATGTTGACGACCTTGGCGTGCTGCTCGGCGACGGCCCACTGCATGCCGGCGACGATCGCCGACTCGGGGCAACCGAACGGCAGGCAGACCTTGGCGTTGACCAGGTTCGCCCCGGGTGCCACGCCCTTGTACTTGCCGCCGGAGGCGGCACCGGTGCCGGCGATCGTGGACGCCACGTGCGTGCCGTGGCCGACGACGTCGCGCAGGTCCTCCGCGCCGGTGAAGTCCTGCGCCGCGACCACCTTGCCGGCGAGGTCGGGGTGGTTGCCGTCGATGCCGCTGTCGACGACCGCGACGGTGACGCCGGTGCCGGTGAACCCGGCCGCCCACGCCGTCGGCGCGCCGGTCAGCGGCACGCTCACGTCGAGCGTGGGGTGGAGCAGTGCGTCGATCCGGAAGGTCGGGGCCTCCGCACGGGTCCCGGCCGCCTTGATCGTGTTCCACGTGTCGGCGAGCGCGGCCCGGTCGGCGCTCACGGCCGCCCCGCGCGCCCCGGGCAGTTCCCGGGTCACCTTCATCTTCGCGGGAACGCCCGCGCGCGCGGCCGCCACTCCGGAGTTGCCCTGGCCGGCGCCGGTGACGATGAGCGGCACGTCGGGACGCCGGTCGTCGTAGCCCCACTCGACCAGGGAGGTCACGTCGAAGAGCCGCGCGTCGAGCTTGCCCGCGCGGATCATCGGCATTGCGTCGGCCGGCACGACGTGCAGGTGCCCGTCCACCCGCCGCACGCTGAACGGCACCTTCTCCCGACCCTTGGCGCGCTGGATGCCGAACCGGTCGGTGCCGGTGAACCGCACCCGGTCGCCGGTGATCAGGGTTACGCTGCGCGTGTCTCCGGTGGAGGCGGCCTCTTCCAGCGCCGACCCGGGCGCGGCGAACGCCTGCTGCGGCACGACGGCCAGCGCCGTGACGAGCGTGCCGACGGCGGCTCCCGCGGTGATCCTTCGTCTCAGACCCATCGCCTCTCCTGTCTACGACTTCTACGTCGGTGCATATATATAGACGTTGATTGGTGGCGATTCGGTTTGTCCTGATCCGGTTTTCCTCCCGTTCGGGCACGCGTCCTGAGAAAAATGTCCGAGGGGGCTGCTAGCGTGCCGGCGTCCGAACGAGCGAGACGGGGGGCGCCCGCGTGGCGGTCAGGGTGTACAGGCACTGCGAGAGCTTCGGCGGCCTGCCGGTGCGGGTCTTCGCGCCGGACGACGAGGAGCTCGGGGAGCCGTCGGCGTTCGCCTGGCGGGTCGAGGAGGCCGGCTATCCGGCCCCGGTCGGTGGGTTCGAGGGGAAGCTGGCCGCGCTGGCCGAGCGGGGCGGCGACGCGGTGCGCTCCCTGGTGCTGGGCACGTGGGGCTTCGCGGACGGCAACGCGTTCCCGCTCGAGGCGCTGCTCGACGTGGCGCCGCGGCTCACCGGGCTGCGCGCGCTGTTCCTCGCCGACCTGACGCCGGAGGAGTCGGAGATCTCCTGGATCGAGCACGACGACATCACGCCGCTGTTCGCCGCGTTCCCTGCGCTGGAGGCGCTGCGGGTGCGCGGTTCGGTGCTGCTGTCGCCCGTGGCGCACCCCGCGCTGACCGAGCTGGCGTTCGAGTCGGGCGGCCTGCCGTCGGAGACCGTCCGCGCGCTCGGCGACTGCGACCTGCCCGCGCTGCGCCACCTGGAGCTGTGGCTCGGTGTGCCCGAGTACGGGGGCGACACCGAGGTCGACGACCTGGCCGGGGTGCTCGAGGGCGGGCTGCTGCCGGCGTTGGAAAACCTCGGGCTGTGCAACTCGCCGGTCAGCGACGCGCTGGCGGCCGCCGCGGTGGACGCCCCGATCACCGCCCAGCTGGACGTGCTGGACCTGTCGCTGGGCACGCTCGGCGACACGGGCGCCGAGGCGCTCATCGCCGGCCGGGCGAAGCTCGCCCACCTGCAGCGGCTCGACCTGCACCACCACTGGATCACGCCGGAGGCGCGGGCCCGACTGGTCGCGGCGCTGCCCGGCGTCGAGGTGGACCTGTCCGAGTTCATCCGGCCGGGGCTGTACGAACGCAAAGACCGCCGCTACACGGCCGTATCGGAATAGAGCGCACCATGACTTTTCACCGGCATGCGACGGAGTTCGCGGGGCTGCCCGTCGTGGAGTACCGGCCGGGCGAGCGACCGCCCACTGTGGACGGTCCGGTCGCCTGGCGCTACTCGTTCTGGGACTTCGACGACAACGACCGCTTCTCCGACGGGTTCCGGGACGGCTTCGAGGCGTTCGTGGACGCGGTCGGGCCGCGCGTCGAGGCGCTGGTGATCGGCGCGTGGGGGTACGCGGCGTTCAACCCGGCGCCGATCCCGCAGCTGTGCCGGGTGGCGCCCCGCCTGCACCGGCTGACGGCGCTCTTCCTCGGCGACATGACCAGCGAGGAGTGCGAGGTCTCCTGGATGAAGGTGGGCGACGTCAGTCTCCTGCTCGACGCCTACCCCGACCTTGAGGTGCTGCGCGTGCGCGGCTGCGGCGAGGAGCTGGAGTTCCGGCCGGTGACGCACGCGCGGCTGCGGTCGCTGGCGTTCGAGAGCGGGGGACTGTCCCGGGACGTGGTCGGCGCCGTCCTGCGCAGCCGCCTCCCCGCCCTCACCGACCTCGAACTGTGGCTCGGCGTCGACGACTACGGCGGCGACGTCACCGTGGACGACCTCGCGCCGCTGCTGTCCGGGGAGAAGTTCCGCGGGCTGCGCTCGCTGGGGCTGCGCAACGCCGAGCACGCGGACCGCCTCGCCGGCGCGCTGGCCGTGGCGCCGGTCGTTCAGCGGCTGACCCGGCTCGACCTGTCGCTCGGCACGCTCGGGGACAAGGGGGCACAGGTGCTGCTCGCCGGGCAGCCGCTGGAGCACCTGGAGGAGTTGGACCTGCACCACCACTACCTCTCCGACGCGGCCGCGGCGCAGCTCGTCCGCGCGCTGCCGGGCGTGCGGGTCGACGTGTCCGAGCAGCAGGAGCCCGACGACGACGGTGACGGCGAGGAGTACCGCTACCCCGCCGTGACGGAGTGAACGTGGACCTCACCGTCGTGGGCAACCCGGACAACCGGCGGGTGACCCTGTTCCTGGCGGCGGCGCGGCGGCGCCGGCTGCCCGCGCCCGAGGTGCTGCCCTGGCGGGACGTGCTCGCCGGCGCCCGGCCCGCGCGCGGTGCGCTCCTGCGCATCGACTCGCCCGGCGAGGACCCTGAGGTCGACCGGTTGCTGCGCGGCGCCGCGACGCCGGCGAGACACGGGGAGCTTATCGGGACGGCCGCCGCGTACCGCGGGCTGGTGCGCGCCGCGCGGGCGCTGGAGGCCGCGGCCGGGACCGTGCTCAATCCGGCCGACGACATCGCGGTGCTGTGCGACAAGCGGCGCTGCCACGCGGTGCTGCGGGCGGCGGGCGTTCCCGTCCCGGCGGCGCTTCCGTCCACGGTGGACGGTTATCCGGCGCTGCGGGCCGCCATGCGCGACGCCGGCTGGTCGCGGGTGTTCGTCAAGCCGGCGTACGGGTCGTCGGCGGCCGGGGTCGTCGCGTTGCAGGTCACCGGGACCCGGATCGCCGCCGTCACGCCGGTCGAGACGGCCGGTGGTGCGATGTTCAACTCGCTGCGGGTGCGGCGGTACACCCGGGAGGCCGACGTCGCCTCCATAGTGGACCGGCTGGCGCCGGACGGGTTGCACGTCGAACGCTGGTTCCCCAAGGCGGGGCTCGACACCGGCGTGCTCGACCTGCGCGTCGTCGTGATCGCCGGCCGCGCGACCCACGCCGTGGTGCGCACCGGACCCGGCCCGATGACCAACCTGCACCTCGGCAACGCCCGCGGCGATCTCGACGCCGTCAGGCACGCCACCGGCCCGGCCGGTTGGGCGGCGGCCATGCAGACCTGCGAACGGGTCGCCGCGTGCTTCCCGCGCAGCCTGCACGTCGGCGTGGACCTGATGTTCTCGGTGGACTGGCGGGCGCACGCGGTCGCCGAGGTAAACGCGTTCGGGGACCTGCTGCCGGGCCTGCTCGCCGACGGGCGGGACACCTACACCGAGGAGTTGCACGCGCTGGCCACCGGCCGGTACCGGGCCTTCGCCGAGCGGAGCGCGATGGCATGCGCCGCCTGATCCCGAGCCACGACCTGCTGTTCGTCACCCTCGACACGCTGCGCTACGACGTTGCCGTCGACCTGTGGGAGCGCGGGCGCACCCCGGCGTTCGCCCGCGTGCTGCGCTGGGAACGCCGCCACACCCCGGCCAGCTTCACCTACGCGGCCCATCACGCGTTCTTCGCCGGCTTCCTGCCGACGCCGGTCGCACCTGGCCCGCACCAGCGCCGTTACGCGGCGGCCTTCCCCGGCAGCGCGACGTCGGGCGAGGACACCTGGGTCTTCGCGGCCGCCGACCTGCCCACCGCGCTCGCCGAGGCCGGGTACCACACCGTGTGCGTCGGCGGCGTCGGCTTCTTCAACGGCCGGGGCGCGCTCGGCTCCGTCCTGCCGGGCCTCTTCGCGGAGGCGCACTGGGAGCCGGCGTTCGGGGTGACGGCACCGGACTGTCTGGACGCCCAGCTCGACCGCCTGGCCGAGGTCGTCGCGCGGGTGCCGGGGCAGCGGCCGCTCTTCACGTTCCTGAACGTCGCCGCGCTGCACCAGCCCAACCGCCACTACCTGCCGGACGCCCCGCAGGACACGGTGGACAGTCACGCCGCCGCGCTGGAGTACGTCGACAGCCGGTTCGATCGGCTCCTCGCGACCGTCCACAGAGGACGGCCGGTCCTCGTCATCGTCTGCTCCGACCACGGCACCGCCTACGGCGAGGACGGGCACGAGGGGCACCGCGTCGGGCACGAGGTCGTCTGGACCGTGCCGTACGCCGACTTCGTGGTGCCCGCATGAACATTCTCGACGGCACGCCCTACGCCGGATACCTGTACGCGTATCCGCACAAGAGCGCGTACCGGCCGCTGGTGCCGCGCCCCGCGCTGCGTGACGTGTGGCGCGACGAACCGACGGACGCGCTGTTCCTGTACGTGCACGTGCCGTTCTGCGAGATGCGCTGCGGGTTCTGCAACCTCTTCACGCGGGCCCGCCCGCCGGCCGCGCAGGTGAGTGCGTACCTGGCGCAGCTGCGCAGTCAGGCGGCACGGGTGACCGATGCGCTCGGCGACGGCGCCCGGTACGCGCGCGCGGCGTTCGGCGGCGGCACGCCCACCTATCTCACCGCGGCCGAGCTGGAGGAGCTGTTCGGGATCGCGGGCGTGGCCGGGGTTCCGCTCTCCGTGGAGACGTCACCGGCGACGGCCACCCCGGACCGGCTGGCCGTCCTCGCCGCGCACGGCACCACGCGGGTGAGCATGGGCGTGCAGAGCTTCCTCGACGTCGAGGCCCGTGCGGCGGGTCGCCCGCAGCGCCGCACCGAGGTCGAGGCGGCGCTTTCGGCCGTTCGGGCACACGACTTCCCGATCCTCAACGTCGACCTGATCTACGGCATCGACGGCCAGACGCCGGACACCTGGGCGGAGAGCCTCGACGCCGCCCTGAAGTGGCGCCCCGAGGAGCTGTACCTGTACCCGCTGTACGTGCGCCCGTTGACCGGACTGGGCCGCCGCGCGCACACCCCGGCGGACTGGGACACCCAGCGCCTGACGCTGTATTGGCAGGCGGTGGAGACGTTGACCGACGCCGGCTACGAACAGCGCTCGATGCGGCAGTTCCGCCTGGCCGGTGTGCCGGACGCCGAGGACGAGTACTCCTGTCAGGACGACGGGATGGTGGGACTCGGCTGCGGTGCCCGTTCGTACACGCGGGCCCTGCACTACTCGTTCGACTACGCGGTGAGTGTGCGGGAGGTGCGCGGTGTGCTCGACGACTATCTGAACCGCCGGCCGGAGGAGTTCGCGTTCGCCGAGTACGGGTTCGCGCTGGACGCCGGTGAGCAGCGCCGCCGCTGGCTCCTGAAGTCGTTGCTCCGCGCGGAGGGCGTGGACGCCGACGCGTACCGGAGGCGGTTCCGGGAGGATCCGCCGGCGCTTCCCGAACTGGTGGAGCGCGGCTGGGCCACCGGCGACGGCACGCGGCTCACCCCGCAAGGGCTGGCCCACTCCGACGCGATCGGCCCCTGGCTCGTCTCGGACGCGGTCCGCCACGCCATGGCGGAGAACGCGCCCCGATGACTGTCCGCGGACGTGGCAGCGAAGCGGTGCGGCTGGGAACTGCGGTCGCGCCCCCGGCGGACGCGCGACACGAAGCAATTGAAGTATTGACGATTTTGTATCGCGGCCCGCTCGCGAGTTGCAATTACGACTGCGCCTACTGCCCATTCGCGAAACGCCGTGACCCGCCCGCGCTGCTGCGCGCGGACCGGGCGGCACTATCTCGTTTTGTCGATTGGGTCGAGGAAAACCGCATCCCCATGCGCATTCTCTTCACGCCGTGGGGCGAGGGACTGACGCGCCGCTGGTACCGCGACGCGATCGTCCGGATGTCCCACCTCCCGCACCTGGACCGGGTCGCCATCCAGACCAACCTCGCCGCCCGCGTCGGTTGGCTGGCCGCCGCCGACCGCACCCGCGTCGCGCTCTGGACCACCTTCCATCCCACCCAGATCTCGATGGAACGCTTTCTCGCCCGCTGCGGCGAGCTGTCGGATTCCGGCGTCCGTTATTCCGTCGGGGTGGTGGGCCTGCCGGCGCAGCTGGCGGACGCCCGGGCCCTGCGCGCGGCGCTGCCGAAGGACGTCTATGTGTGGATCAACGCCGCCGACGGGCACACCTATTCGCCGGCCGAGGAGAGGGAGTGGACGGCGATCGACCCGCTCTTCGGTCACAGCGTGCGGCCGCACATTTCCCTCGGGCGGCCCTGTTTCGCCGGGGAGGACGCCATTTCGGTGCGCGGCGACGGGACCGTGCGCCGCTGCCATTTCATCGACGAGCCGATCGGCAATCTCTACGACGGCAGTTGGCGGGCCGGCCTGAAGCCGCGCACCTGCGTCAACGCCACCTGCGACTGCCACATCGGATACGTGCACCTGAAACCGCTCGGGCTGCGCGACGTGTTCGCGGGCGGGCTGATCGAACGCATCCCCGCCGCGTTCCCCTAGGGTTTCTCCTACCACGGTAGGAGGGGCGGGCCGTACCGGCGGCCACCGGACCGGCCCGCGGTCGGGCGATTTCGATCGTTCGCGATCAGAGGCTGTCGGCATGACTACCCCGTTGCGCCGGGCGGCCACGTGGAACCGCCCGCTGATGGTCCTCGCCGCGGCGATGGCCCTGCTGTCGATCGTCGCCACGGTGGCGATCTTCGCCGACTCCCGCATCCTGCTGGGCGCGCCGATCTGGCTCAAGTCGTGGAAGTTCGCCGTGTCGATCGCGATCTACTCGGTGACGCTGGCGTGGATGCTGTCCCTGCTCCCGCGCCGCAGTCGCTGGGCCGACCGGGCCGTCGTGGTCATCGTCGCCGCGTTCGTCGTCGAGATGGTGATCATCGTGGGGCAGGTGCTGCGCGGCCGGGCGAGCCACTTCAACGAAGGTACGCCGCTGGACGCCATGCTGTTCAGGGTCATGGGCGCCTCGATCATGATCCTGTGGTTCGCGCACCTGGCGATCGCCGTGATACTGGCGCGGCAGACCCTCGGGGACCGGGCCGCGTCGTCCGGCGTGCGGCTCGGGCTGGCCGGTTCGCTGCTCGGCATGCTCGCGGCCATCCCGATGACGATCCCGCGCCCCGGCATGGTCGGCCTCGGCGGCGCGCACGCGGTCGGCACCGCCGACGGCGGTCCCGGACTGCCCGTCGTGGGCTGGAGCACGATCGGCGGGGACCTGCGGATCGGCCACTTCGTGGGGCTGCACGCGCTGCAGGCGTTGCCGCTGCTGGCCCTGGCGCTGACGCTGCTGGCGCGGCGGTTCCCGGTCCTGGACGACGCCGCCCGGCTGGCGCTGGTGCGCATCGGCGGGGCCGGGTACATGGTGCTGACGGTGCTGCTGAGCGTGCAGGCGCTGCGCGGGCAGCCGCTGCTGCGGCCGGACGCGGCGACCGCGCTGGGCTTCACGGCGCTGGCGGCGGCCGTGGTGGGCGGCGTGGCCGTCACCCTCACCGCCGCTTCCCGCCGGGCGTGCACCCCGTCGCTCGCGGGGGTCCCCCGGTGACCGAGTTTCTGTTCGAACTGACGTTCCTGGTGGCCGCGCCGTTCTGGGCACTGATGATCGTGCTGCCCGGGTGGGCGTGGACCGCCAGGATCGTCCGCTCGCCGCTGATCGTGCTGCCGCCGGTGCTCGTCTACGCGGTGCTGGTGCTGCCGGCCGTCGGCGACATCCTGCCGGCGGTGGCAAATCCGTCGCTGCCCGGCATCCGCGAACTGTTCGCCGGTGCGACCGGTGCCGCGGCGGTGTGGGCGCACGTGATCGCGTTCGACCTGTTCGTCGGGCGCTGGATCTGGCTCGACGCCCGCGAGCGGAACGTCCCGTGGTGGATCGTCTCGCCGCTGCTGGTACTGGTGATCATGCTCGCCCCGTTGGGCCTGCTGTTGTACCTGGGCATATGTCGGCGCTGGCCTAGAGTGCACACGTGAGCTGGGGGAGCAGGTTCTTCGAGGAACGGTACGCGTGGCTGCGGCTCCTGCTCCTCGACCTCAGCGGCGTCGCGTACCTGACGCTGCACCCGCTGACCCACGCGCCCGGCTGGCGGGAGTGGGCCGTGGGTGGCGTCGCCTTCGCCGGCGCGCTGATCACCTACCGGATGCCGTTCGCCGGTTCGCTGGTGCAGAGCTTCCTGCTCCTCCTGTCGCACGTGGCCGACATCGACCCGACGATCAGCCGGGTCGGTTCCACCTGGGCCCTCCTGGAACTGGCGATGCGGGCCCGCCGCCCGTGGCACGTCACGGCCGGCGGGCTCACCGTCTTCGCCGCCTACGTGGTCGACGTGATCGGCGACTCCCCGCTGGAGATCGCCGGTTCGCTCATGGGCATCGCGCCGATCGTCGCCCTGCCGATCCTGTTCGGCCTCAACATCCGCAACTCCCGCGAGCTGGCCCGCCGCGCCCGCGAACAGGTCGAGGAGGAGCGCCGCCGCCTGGAGTCGGAGAGCCGCGCCACCCGGGCCGACGAGCGCAGCACCGTCGCCCGCGAACTCCACGACGTCGTCGCCCACCACGTCGCCTCGATGGTGCTGCGCGTCGGCGTGGCCCGACACGTGCTGCCCGACGTCGACCCGCGGGTCACCGAGGTCTTCGACGACGTGCACGGGACCGGCACCGCCGCCCTCGCCGACCTGCGCCGGCTGGTGGCCGTGCTGCGCAACCCCGACGGGCCGCGCAAGGACGCCGCGCTGACCGCGATCGAGCCCGGTTCGCTGCCGGCCGCGCTCGGCGCCGCCGTCGAACGGGCCCGCGGCACCGGCATCGTCGTCGACGCCGACATCGCCCCGGAGGTCGGTACCCTCGACGCGGTGCGCGGCATGGCCGTGCTGCGGTTGACCCAGGAGGCGCTGACCAACGTGGCCAAGCACGCCGGTGCGCAGGCGAACGTCCGCCTGCGCGTGACCCTCGACGCCGACGCGCTGCACTGGGAGGTCCAGGACGACGGCGGCACGGGCACGGCATCCACGGCGAAGCCGGTCGGCGGCGGCCACGGCATCACCGGCATGCGCGAACGCGTGGAGGTCCTCGGCGGCCGCCTCGACGCCGGCCCGCACGCGACCGGCTGGCGCGTCAAGACGGTGCTGCACCCGCCGGGCTCAGAGTCATGATCAGAATTCTGCTGGCGGACGACCAGCACCTGGTGCGCGCCGGCCTGCGGATGCTGTGCGACTCCGCGCCCGACATGGAGGTCGTCGGCGAGGCCGAGAACGGCCGCGAGGCGGAGCGGCTGGCCGAACAGGTGCACCCCGACGTGGTGGTGATGGACCTGAACATGCCGGGCGTCGACGGGATCAGCGCCACCGGGCGGATCCTCGCGCAGCGGCCGTCGACCCGGGTGCTGGTGCTGACGACGTTCGGGGACGACGATCACCTGTACCCGGCGTTGACGGCCGGCGCGTGCGGCTTCCTGCTCAAGGACGCCGCCCCGACGGAGTTGCTCGACGGCATCCGGAAGGCGGCTGCCGGCGAGAGCCCGTTCAGCCAGGCGGTGCTGCAGCGGCTGGTGCGCCGCGCGGTGCAGGCCCGTGAGGTGACGCCGGCGCCGGTGCGCGGCCTGACCGCCCGGGAACGCGACGTGCTGCGCCTGGTCGGCGAGGGGTTCACCAACGCGGAGATCGCCGAACGCCTGCACATCGGCATCACGACGGTGAAGACCCACATCACCGCGCTGATGGCCAAGACCGACAGCCCCAACCGGGTGCGCCTCGCCCTGGTCGCCGGCACCGCAGAGCTCTGACCCCCGCCGCTCAGCCGAACGGACCCGTCGGCCACGACTCCATGTCGAGCACGTCGTCGACCGGTCGGATCGCGCCCACCAGCGCCGTCATGACGGCCTCGTCCGGCGCGCCGAACCCCCACACGTACGCCGTCGCCTCGCCGGCCGGCACCTCCCAGCCGGCCTTCGCCGGGCTCGGCGGCGGCGTCATCCGGGCCGGAACGCGGGTGATCCGCTGGGCCGGCATACCCGACGCGGCGACCTGCGCCTGCGTCATCGCCACCTGGTACTCCGTCTGCGGGTCCCCGCCGATCGACAGCCACACCTCGCCCCACGGCCCCAACGCGATCGGCAGCACCGTCGGCTTCGGTGAACCGCGCGCGTACAGGACGGTGAAGTGGGTGGCGCACTTGACGAGCGTCGTCGCCTCGAAGCCGACCAGCCGGAACGGCACCGCGCACCGGAACACCCGGTCCAGCCGCACGGACTCGGCGATCCGCAGCGCGTCGGCGGCGTCGACCCCGGAACGCACCTGGGCCCACAGGCCGGGCGCGGGTTGCCAGCGCACCATGTGCCGGTCGCCGTAGTCGGTCGTCTCGGCGGTGTTCCCCCACACCATGGCCGAACCGGTCACGCCGCCGCGCTGCGCCAGCGTCTGCGGGTCGCGGGAGAGCTCGATGCGCACCTCGCCGCCTTCGGACGTCTCCGCGACCAGTTCCTCGTGGCCGTTGCGGCCGCTGCTCCAGGCGACGCTGCTCCAGCCGCGCAGGTCGGCGACGTCGAGGTGGAAGAGCGTCGGGTCGCTGCCGACGACCTCGGGCGCCTCGATCGCGTTCATCCCGCCGGTGGCCGGTGGTCGGGCCGCCGCCGTCTCCGGGATCGGGACGGTGCCGCGGTTGCCGGGCCACCAGGCGGAGGAGCCGATCAGCAGCGTCGTCGCCGCGAGCACGCTCAGCAGGGCGGCGCCGACCCGGCGGTTCTGGCGGTGCCGGGCACCGGCGTGGACGGCGGTCAGCAGCTGCTCGATGCGCTCGTCGCCCTCGGCGTTCTCCCGCAGGGCGGCAACGATCACGTCGTTCATCGGAGGCTCCCTTCGCGGGCGCGCAGGGCGGCGAGCCCACGCATGATGTGGGTGCGCACCGTGACCGGGGAGCAGTTCAGGATCTCGGCTATCGCGACGTCGTCGAGGTCCTCGTAGTAGCGCAGGACGACCGCGACGCGCTGGTTCGTCGGCAGCAGCCGGATCTGGCGCCAGATCGCGTCCCGGGCGGCCGTCTCCGCGCCGATGTCGGCCCGGTCGGCCCGTTCGACGCGGGTGTCCCCGTCGACGAGTTCCGCGCTGGAACGCTTGCGGCGCCACGAGATGTGCGCGTTGACCAGCATCTGGCGCAGGTACACGTCCGGCCGGCCGCCGGCGACGATGCGCCCCCACCGGGGGAACGCCTTCGTCAGCACCTCCTGCACCAGATCCTCGCCGAGGTGCCGGTCGCCGGCGATGAGGCGGGCCAGCCGGACGAGGGCCGGCCCGCGCACTCGCACGTAATCGTCGAACGTCACGGATAACGCACGCGCCGGGACGCGCCGTCCGTTGACAGCCGGCGGGGATCAGGTGGTGGTGACGGGCAGCTGCGTGAGGCCGCGGATGCTGAGGCTGTCGCGCTGCGTGGGCTTGCCGTCGAGCGCCAGGTCGGGAAAGCGACGCAGCAGGGCCGGGAACGCCACCTGCGCCTCCAGCCGGGCGAGCGGCGCACCCAGGCAGTAGTGGATCCCGCCGCCGAACGACAGCGGCCCGTTGTCGCTGCGGTCGAGGCGCAGCGTCTCCGGATCCTCGAAGCGCCGCGGGTCCCGGTTGCCCGCGCCGAGGTACGCCACCATCCGCGAACCGGGCTCGTGCTCCACGCCGCCGAGCGTCACCGGCTGGAACACGAGGCGGCTGGAGAGCTGCACCGGCGTGTCCCAGCGCAGCAGCTCCTCGACGGCGCTCGGGGCCAGCTCCGGGCGTTCCCGCAGAAGGGCCGCCTGGTCGGGGTGGGTGAGGAGCGCGACCAGGCCGTTGGCGAGCAGGTTGGTGGTCGTCTCGAACCCGGCGATGAACAGCAGGCCCGCCATCACCAGCAGCTCGTCGGTGCTCAGGCGGTCGCCGGCCTCCTCGTGCGCGACGAGCGCGCTGAGCAGGTCGTCACCGGGTGCGCGGCGGCGCTCCTCGACCAGCCCGGAGAGATACTCGCGGACGGTGGCGGCGGCCTTGTCGGCGGTGGCCAGCACCTCCGGTGTGATGATCTCGAAGACCTGCGTCCAGTCCCGGGTCAGCGTCTGGAACTGCGCCCGGTCCGGCTCGGGGATACCGAGCAGCTCGCCGATCACGTTGACCGGCAACGGGAACGCGAACGCCGACACGAACTCGACCGGCCCGTCCATCCGCTCCAGCAGCTCGTCGACCATCTCCTCGATCCGCGGCCGCAGCGCCTGCACCCGCCGCGCCGTGAACGCCCCGCTGACCAGCCGCCGCAGCCGGGTGTGATCCGGCGGGTTCTGCTGCAGCATGCTCGTGAAGAGGTTGTACAGCGCGGGGTGATCGGCCCAGTCCGCCAGCCCGATCAGGCCGAGCGCCTCCTGCGGCGGGTGGCCGAGGCGCTGGTCCCGGAACATCGTCGTGATGTCGGCGTAGTGGGTGAGCACGAGCGCGCCGTCCTGGGCCCGCAGCACCGGCGAGATCTCGCGCAGCCGTGCGTAGCGCGGGTAGGGGTCCTCGCGGCCGACCATGCGGGTCAGCTCGTCCAGCAGGGTATCGACTTCGGCGTTCGCCACGACACTCGTCACGCGCACTACGGTACTTGTCCCGCGATGTGATGCTGTGTCCCGTGGCGGACGGATGGCGATGGCTCGACGACGCACTGCGCGAACGGGGCCCGGCGGGCGTACCCGAGGTGGCGGCGTTCGCGCAGCTGTTGGGGCCGGTGGAGCCGGCGTCGGCACTGGTCGACATCGCGTGCAGCCGGCTGGGCGTGGCGCCGGGCGGGTTGCCGCCGGCCCGCCGGCTGGTCAACCGGTGGCCGTTGCCGGACGTGTTCCCCGGCTTGCGGCGCGTGATCCGGGCGCCCGCGGCCGTGCGCTCGCTCGCGGTGACGCCGGACGGCGAGCTGGTGGCGGGCTGTTCGTACGGGCACGTCCTGGGGCGGCTCGCGCGGCATCCGGACCGGGTGGCCGGCGTGGCCGTCTCGGCGACCGGGCTCGTCGCGTCGACCTCGGGGGAGTCGGTGCGCCTGTCCGACCTGCGCACCGGCGCACTGCTGCGGGAGGTGCCGGTCGTCGAGGCGGTCTGCACCGACGTGGCCGTCACCGCCGACGGTTCGCTGGTCGCCGCGTCGATCAACCGGGGCGAGGTGTGGCTGCTGGACGCCGCGACGGGGGAGGTCCGGGAGCGGTTCGCGGCGGGGACACTGCCCCAGGCGGTTGCCGTGTCACCCGACGGGACGTGGGTCGCGGCCGCCGGTTTCGACTACGACATTCATCTGTGGAACGGCGTGAGCACCGTCCACGATGGACACTCCGACGTGGTGTACGCGCTGGCCGCCTCGCCGGACGGCGCACTTCTGGCCAGCGGAGGCGACCGGAGCGGCATCGTGTGGGACCCGCGCACCGGCCGGCGGGTGGCGACGCTGGAGCACGGCGCGGACGTGCACGCGGTGGCGTTCTCGCCGGACGGCCGGCTCGTCGCGACGGCCGGCGACGGCCCGGTCCGGGTGTGGGACGCGCGCTCCGGCGCCCGGGTGCGCACGTTCCGCGGCAACCACCGCGCCGTGTGGGGACTCGCGTTCGGCCCCTCCGGCGAATGGGTGGCGAGCGGGTGCGACGCCGGTGACGTTCGACTGTGGACGGTCGAGGACCGCTCGGTGCGCCCCGGTGGGACGGCCCGACGCTCCCGCTGGGGCGGGGCGGTGGCCGCCGCGGACGGCACGTGGATCGCGGCGATCCGCGACGACGCGGTCGAACTGCGCGACGCCGCCACCGCGCAGCGACTCCGCACGCTGCGCCACGACGCGTCCGCCCTCATACTCGCGGCGGCCCGGAACGGCGCCTGGCTCGCCGCCGCCCACACCGACCGCACGATCCGTGTGCACGACCCACACGACGGCCGCCTGTTGCACAACCCGACGGCCGGTGGTCGCGCCGCCGCGCTCGCCGCCGCTCCCGACGGCACGTGGCTCCTGGTGGCCGGCGGCCACTCGGACGGCTGGGCGGAGGCGCACGACCTGACCGCCGGCGAACTCCGCTGGCGGATCACCCCGCCCACCCGGGTACAAGGAACGGCGATCGGCCGCGACGGGACGTGGTGCGCGCTGGTCCACGAGGACCGGATATCCATCGTGGACGGGACGACGGGGGCGCTCCGGCACACGCTCGACACCACCGGCACCTCCGCCGTCACGGTGGACCCATGCACGGACCTGCTGGTGACGGCCGGTGCCGACGGTGTGCGCCACTGGGACGCGGAGTCGGGTGCGGTGCGGGGTCGGGTCGCCCGTTCGGGGGTCGGGCGGGTGCACGCGATGGCGGTCTCCCCGGACGGCTCGCTACTGGCAATGGCCGGCTGGACCAACGAACTGCGCGTCCACGAGATCGGGGCCGACCGGCCGGTGGCGGCGATGCGGGTCGACGCGACGTGGGTGAACACGGTGTGCTGGCTGCCGGACGGCGCGCTGTGCGTGACGGCCGACCCCGGCATATACGTCTTCACCCTGACGTGAACCCCTTCGACGCCGCGGGCTGGGGTCAGCTGGCGCGGCGGGTGGGGTGGACCGGGGCGCGGCGGGTCGCTACCGGGTCCGGGCGCGCGGCCAGGTTCTCCACCGCCGCGCGGAATGCCTCGTTCAGCAGTTCGGCCAGGCCGTCCGGCAGTCCGGCGGCGATCCGCTCGACCGGCTCCAGTGCCCGTGCCGAGTCCGGATCCCGGGTCAGTGTGCGGATCCGCCCGCCGGTCATCCGGGCCAGATCGTCGGCGACCGCGCCCAGCCGGTCCAGGATCGCGATGAGGATGTGCAGCGCCGCCAGCGTAGGCAGCCCGACCTTGCGCAGTTCGAGGGCGCGGCGCAGCAGTTGGGGGCGCAGCACGTGGGGCGTGCCGTTGTCGCCGCGGGCCGTGATGCCGTGCCGCTCGAGCCGGAACGCCAGCGCCGGCTGCTCCTCCGCCAGCCGCCCGACGAGCCGGTTCAGCTGTTCGTTGTGCGCCCTGGTCTGGCCGGTGCCGAGCATGGCCTCGATGGCCGCGAGGTTGAACCCCTGGCGCTGCAGCGCCTTCACCGACTCCAGGCGGTCGCGGTGCCCGAAGTCGTAGTAGGCGACGCGCCCCCGGCGGACGGGCCGGGCGATGAGGCCGCGCGCCTGATGGGCCCGGATGTTCCGGGGCGACATGCCGACCTCGCGGGCCAGTTCGGCGATGGTGTACTCGCGTGCGTTCACGGCTCCCATGGTGGGCGGCCGGATTCGATGCAACATCGGTAGAACTACGCAATCGAGGACGCGATGCGAGTTCCTTTGCCTGAGATGTTCGTCTATGGTGTGTTCGGCCCGCGATCTCCCCCCAGGAACGCGGGCCGCCCAGACTTCGTGTTCACTGTGGACCGTGACCTCCCCGGATCCGGACCACTACCACGCCGACCTGCAGACCGACCGGCCGCATCCCGCACGGGTGTACGACTACCTGCTGGGCGGCAAGGACAACTTCGCCGCCGACCGTGCCGCCGCCGAGCAGGGGCTGAAGGTCAATCCCAACGCCCGCACCGCCCCCCGGGAAAACCGGGCGTACCTGATGCGCACCGTCCGCTTCCTCGTCGACGCGGGCGTGCGCCGGTTCATCGACGTCGGCACCGGCCTCCCCACCAGCCCGAACATCCACGAGATCGCCCAGGGCCTGCAGCCCTCGACCGAGGTGGCGTACATCGACAACGACCCGATCGTGCTCACGCACGCGCGGGCACTGCTGACCAGCACCCCCGAGGGGCGCACCAGCTACGTCGACGCCGACCTCTCCGACGTGGACCGCATCCTGGGCGCGGAGCCGGTGCGGCACATGCTCGACAGCGGGCAGCCGGTCGCGCTGCTGCTCTACGCGATTCTGCACTTCTTCCCCGACGCCACCGACCCGTACGGCATCGTGCGGCGGCTCGTGGACGCCCTGCCCTCCGGCAGCTACCTGGTGATCTCGCACATCACCGACGACTACGACAAGCCGGCGTGGGCGAAGTTCCAGCAGATCTTCCGGGCGCAGGGGATCGACACGCAGTTCCGCTCGCAGAAGGAGGTGGAGGCCTTCTTCGAGGGGCTCCAGCTCGAGCACCCCGGCGTCGTGCCGATCCTGTCGTGGCGGCCGGACACGCCGCCGGAGTTCACCGACGCGCAGGTGGCGCTCTACGGCGGCGTGGGTCGCAAACCGTAGAGCGCCACCGGGCGCGCTCAGCCCTTGAACGCGTCCTTGATCTTCTCGCCGGCCTGCTTCAGGTCGGCCTTCGACTGGTCTGCCTTGCCTTCGGCCTGCAGGTCGCGGTCGTCGGTGGCGTCGCCGACGCCCTCCTTGACCTTGCCGGCGGCCTTCTCGGCGGCGTTGTCGATCTTGTCATCGGTACCCATGCCCGTCGGATACCCCGGCGGGCGGCATCGAACCTCGTATCGTGTGCCCGTGGAGATGTTCCCGCTGGCCGAGCGGCCGGACCTGGCGCCGCTGCTGGGCACCTTTCACGGCGGCTGGCCCGAGTTCATGTACGGGGACCGGGTCGCCCCGCTGTACTACGACATCGCGCAGACGGCGTTCGCGCAGTACGTGCTCGTGGCGCCCGATCCCGACGAGCCCACCCGGGCCGCGGCGGCGGCGTACAGCGTTCCGTACACGCCGCCGCCGGTGCTGCCCGTGGGCGGGTGGGACGCCGTGGTCGTCGCGGCGATCTCGGACCGGGCGGCGGGGCGGCGCGGGACGCAGGTCTCCGCCCTGGAGATCATGGTGCAACCGGACCTGCGGGGGAGGGGCCTCGCCGCCGTCGTGCTGGACGCCATGCGGCGCAACGCCGCGCGGCTCGGGCACGACACGCTCGTGGCACCGGTGCGGCCCAACGGCAAGAGCGACCCGTTCGAGCCCATGTCGACCTACGCGTTTCGGACGCGGGAGGACGGGCTGCCGGTCGACCCGTGGCTGCGCGTGCACGTGCGGGCCGGCGCGCGGATCGAGGCGGTGGCGCCGCGTTCGATGCTGATCGCCGGCACGCTCGCGGAGTGGCGGGAGTGGACCGGGCTGCCGTTCGACCGGCCGGGCCCGGTGCGGGTGCCCCGCGCGCTCGCCCCCGTGCACTGCGACCCGGATCAGGATTCGGCGGTCTACGTCGAGCCGAACGTCTGGGTCCGCCACAGCCTCAATCAGCGATGAGCCTGGCGGGTGTGGCGCACGGCGGTTCCTTGTAAATGAAGGCCTTTCGCGCCCGGTCGAAGCGCTGCCGGTCGTCGAACAGGTCGCGCGCCATCTCGCCCAGTTCGACGGTCTCGTGGTAGGACAACGGCCAGCGCTGCTTGGCCGCCCGGGCCCGCCGGGCGTCCACAGTGGAGCGCCAACGCGCCGGATCCGCCCACCCGGCCGCCACCTCGCCGAGCCACCCGTCGAACTCCTGCGGCTCCCGCGGCCCCACCGCGTCCACCAGCCCGAGCGAGCGTGCCCGGTCGGCGTCGACGGGCAGTTTGTTGTGCAGCAGGGCGGTCGCCTGTTCGGGGCCGACCCGGGCCGGCAGCGCGTAGGTGTGCAGTTCCGACCCGTACAGACCCATGTCGTAGAACGGGTTCAGCACCACGCCCGCCCGCGCCACCACCACGTCGGCGCCGAGCCCCAGCATCGCCCCGCCCGCGCCGGCACCGGCCGTGTAGGCCGAGACGAGCACCTTGCCGGTCGCCGCGCAGAGCCGACGGCAGATCGCGTTGATGGCCCGGATGTTCGCCCAGGCCTCGGCCGCGGGCTCCGGCGCCGCCTCGATCACCCCGAGGTGGATCCCGTTGGAGAACGACTCATGCGTCCCGCGCACCACGAGCACCCGCGTGTCGTCGCGCAGCGCCGCGCGCAGCCCGGCCGCCACCATCCGGCACTGGCGCGTGCTCATCGCCCCGTTGTACGCCCGGAACGTCAGCGTGCCCACCGGACCGTCGCGGTGGTAGTGCACGGGGGCGTAGCGTTCGCCACCGGCCTGCGCAGGGGCCTCCGGCACGGACCGGCGCAGTACCGCCGTGGCGAACAGCTTCAGCGACGGCCCGCCGTCCTCGCGCACCCTGTTGAGCTGTCCGATCCAGACGCTGCCGTGCCCGGTGCCCACGAGCACCGCGCCGTACCGGCGCCCCAGGATCTCGCCCGGGGGACCCGCGATCCCGCCGACCGACGCGTCGAACGCCCGCACCTCCAGCCCGCCGATCCGGGTGCGCACACCGGGGAAGCCGTCCGCGGCGCGGATGTGGCGCACGATCCGCTCCGGGTCGTCGTCCCACGCGAACGCGCGGTCCGACTGGCGCACCAGGGGCCGGAGTCCGGTACCCGGCACCGCTCTAGGTGCCCGTTCCAACGGAATGGGTTGAAAAGAGGGGTCGGACGCCTTGGCGACGACCTCCTCGACACACTCCACCGCCGCGTCCGCGACCGGGCCGTTGTAGAGCGCGGACTTACGCGGCGGGTCCTCGGGGATCGTGAAGATGCGCGTCGCCCAGACCGGTCCGGCGTCCATCTCCTCGATCGCCTGCAGCGCCGTGACGCCCCAGATCCGCGCGCCGTCGGTGATGGCATGGTCCAAAGAGGACGGTCCGCGGTCGCCGACCGGTCCGGGGTGGATGATGACCGTGCGCCAGTGCCGCCAGATCTCCTCCGGGACCTTTTCCTTGAGGAACGGGCACACCACCAGTTCCGGTCCGAAAGCACGCACGCCGTGCAGCATCGCCTCGGGGCTGGTCGACAACTGGACCGACACCCGGTGCCCGCCCGCGCGCAGCCGGCACCAGACCCGTTGGGTCAGCCCGTTGAACGCCGACGCGAGCAGCAGGATCCTCATATGCGAAACGCCTTCCGTGGCCGGTGCACGATGTGCCGGCGGCGACCCTAAGGATCATTCTGCACGTCCGATCGGACCCGATGTGCGACATTGATCAACATATTGGTGGCGGGGTTTGATGACACCGTTGCGCGCCCTGGCCTCGGCTTTGCCTTTACGGGCACCGTCCGGACTTGCGCGGCTGAGTACCGTCGATGCCGGCGGACACCCGTCGGGACGCACCTGGGGAGGAGCGGCATGGTAGCCCTGCCACTGAAAGTGGGCATCACGCCCGAGCGCGCGAGCGCGACGGCCGGTGACACGTTGCCGTTGCAGGTGAGCGTCCGCAACACCAGTGATGTCGTCGAGCACTACGTGTTCGACCTGCGCGGGCTGCCCGCCGGCGCCACCGTCGCGGTCGAGCCCGAGATCACCAAGCTGCGGCCCGGTGAGACGGCTCCCGCGACCATCAAGCTGACGCTGCCCTCCACGCCGCCGCCGCCCGCGGGCGAGTACGTCGTCGGTGTGCTGGCCCAGTCCCGTTACCGGGACGAGGTGTCGCGCTGCGCCGAACTGGCCCTGACCGTGCCGCCCACGCAGCAGGTCGCGGTGCGGGTGCAGCCGGAGGTGTTCACCGGCAAGCGTTCCGCGAAGTACGCCGTCGACCTGATCAACGAGGGCAACACGCCGCTGCGGCTCAGCCTCACCGCGACCGACAAGGAGAACCGGGTCCGCTCGACGTTCAAGCCGGCGTTCGTCACGCTGGCCCCGGGCACCTCGGCGCGCACCGACCTCAAGGTGAAGGCGTCGGTGCCGTGGAGCCAGGAGAAGATCCGCGCGCTGACCATCGGCGCGACCGGTGACGGCGCCGAGGGCGGCACGACGGCGACGTTCGTGCAGCGGCCCCGGGTGGCGTCCAAGCTGGCGCGGGTCGCCGGCATGGTCGGCGCGGTGGCGATCCTCGCCGGGGCGATCGTCGGCGGGGCGTACATCATGCGCGAACGCGCCGCGGATCAGGCCGCCGCCAACGCGGCCGCCGCCTCGCAGGCCCCGGTGGGCGCCAACACGCCCGCTCCCGCTCCGTCTCCGCCGGCGGCGCCCGGGGGTGGCGCGTCGGCCTCCGGCGCTGCCGCCGCCGGTGCCTCGGCGGGTCCCTCGGCCGGTGCCTCCGGAGCGACGGCCCCGGGTGGTGCCGCTCCCGGGCCGCGCGAGGTCGACCTGACCACGCCGGCAAACGGCATCGTGCCCAGCGACGCCTTCCGCGACAAGGGAATCCTGCTGAGCGGCCTGCCCGATCAGGGCGGCCCGGCCCAGTGCAAGGACGCGACCGGGGTGGCCGTCGGCAACGCCGACCCGGCCGGCAAGTCGCTGACGGCGGCCCGTCCGGACGCGCCGACGCAGTGCGTGGACGTGCCGGTGCAGATCCGGTTCCTGGTCCCGGCGACCCAGGTGGCGGTGCAACTGGTCGGCGGCAACAACCGCCGCATGGAGGTGCACTTCCGCGACCTGTCGACGCAGATCGTCGGCCCGGCGCCGGGTGGCGAACTGACGATCTCCGACGACGGGAAGCGGCAGGGCATCGACTACGTGGTGATCCGGGGACTGGGGGCCGACCTGACGGCGACGAAGCCGCCGGCGGCGCTGAAGGGCGTGAAGTTCACCCCGTCGAAGTAGGTCCGCCCCCGCCGGCCGGGGCTCCTAGCGGTGGCCGGTGATGCGGCGACAGGTCGCCGGTAGGCGGTAGCCGCCGGACTCCGTGCGGAACGCGCGGAGCTCGTCGGCCATCACCCGGCGGGCCTCGTGGCGCGCTTCCTCGTCGAGGCCGTCGAAGAGCGGCTTCAGCGGCCCGAACTCGGCGACGAACGCCCACCAGGTGTCGAAGTCCGGATACTCCGTCTCCCAGCGGTACCAGGACGCGTCGATGCTGTAGAACCCCTCGAGATGCTCCTCGAGCCGTTCGTGCCGGCCGAAGGCGGCCTCGAAGTCGGGGACGGTCCCCTTCGGCAGGACCTGCCGCAGGACCCGCAGGCCGAAGCCGGTGTACGGGCTCGACTCCAGATCGGCCCAGGCGGCGATGCTCAGGATCCCGTCGGGGCGCAGGACCCGGGCCGCCTCCCGCGCCGAGACGTCGAACGGCGCGATCCCGGGCATCAGCAGCCCCATGCGCGAGATGACGGCGTCGACGCTCTTGTCCTCGAACGCGAGCGCGGTGATGGACATCGTGCGGAACTCGACCGCCAGCCCGTCCCGAGCGGCCTCGACGCGGCCGGCATCCAGCACCGCCGGGTCGATGTCGATCGCGGTGATCCGCAGGTCCGGCCGGCGGCGCGCCAGTGCGAGGCTCAGCGTGCCGGTGCCGCAGGCGAGCTGAACGACGTGCGCCCGCGCGGGCAGCGGGGACAGCGGGGCGAGCAGGGGTTCGACCAGGCCGCCGAGCAGCCGCATGAGGTTGTTGTCGGTCACCCGCTCGACTGAACCACGGGTTCCGGCCCGCCCACCATGTGCGTGCGGCCCGGATTCATACGAGTGCGTTCAGAGTACGTCCCACGGGATGGCCTCGTACTCGGCCGCCAGGGCCTTCAGTCGTACGTCGTCCACCGGGAACCGTACGTCGTCGATCCTCGCCACGCCGCCGACACCCAGGGAATTGGTGACGACTGCACCGTCGAACGTCGGCAGGTCCGCCAGGCGCACGGCTTCGTTCCGGGAACGCAGGCGCGGCGCGATCAACTGCATCGTGATCCCCGGCAGGTGCGGCGCGTCCGGCCAGACGACCTCGTCGCCGCGCAGGAACGCGATGTTCGCGATGGCGGCCTCGCTGATGACGCCGTCGGGGCCGGTCAGCAGCGCGTCGTCGAACCCGTTCCGCGCGGCCCGCCGGCCGAAGTAGACCTGCGCGAAGCCGCCGAGGTGCTTGAGGTGTGCGACCGGGCGCTGATACGCCACGGACTGCAGACGTTGGCGCATCCCGGGGCTGCCGACCGGCGGGCGTACCACCACGGCGACGGTGGGCTCGTCGTCGTCCGGGCCGGGGCCGTAGACGTACACGCCCGCCGAGGCGTCCGGGGTGTCGCGCACGGCGTGCCACAGTGCGCCGCGGACCCGTTCGGCGTCGAGCGTCGTGTCGAAGAGTTCGCGGGTGGCGCCCTCGAGCCTCGCCAGGTGCAGGGCGAGGCCGCGGACCGCGCCGGCGCGGACCTGCATCGCGGTGAAGTGGCCGTAGGTGTTGGCGCCCGGGGGCGGCAGCGGCCGGTCCGACTCCACACGCATCGACATGATCCTCACCTTAGCCAGCGCCCCGCGTCTGGCGGGCTTTGCGCCCGGACCGTGCAGGATGAGGCGGGTGAGTGGTGACGAGCCCCTGTACCTGCGGGATCCCGAGGCGTATCGCGCCTACCTCGCCGAGGGGAACCGGACGCAGGCGCGCAAGCGGGTCAGTGCCGACGTGCTGTTCCGGGACGAGACCGGCCGGATCCTGCTGGTCGACCCGCGCTACAAACCCGACTGGGACCTGCCGGGCGGCATGGCGGAGGCCAACGAGTCGCCGCTGGACGCCGCCCGCCGCGAGGTGCGCGAGGAACTGGCCGTCGACTGGCCCGGCGGGCCGCTGCTGACGGTGGACTGGGTGGCGCCGCACGGCCCCTGGGACGACGGGCTCGTGTTCCTGTTCGACGGGGGAGTACTCCCGGGAACTGCTGCGCCCGGGCACCTTCGACCGGGTGTGGAACGCGGGAGCGGCGTACCTCCATAATGGGCGACCATGAGCATCGTTCGGGATCTTGGGCGCACACTCTCCTACTCGCCGAACCTCGACGGGGAGGCCGATCCCGGTGAGGTCGTCTGGACCTGGGTCGCCTACGAGGACGACCCGTCCCAGGGCAAGGACCGGCCCGTGCTCGTCGTCGGCCGGCGCGGCTCCACGGTGTACGGCCTGATGCTGTCGAGCCAGTCCGAACGGGCCGGCCAACGCCACTGGTACTCCCTCGGCCCCGGTGCGTGGGACCGCGAGGAGCGGCCGAGCTTCGTGCGGCTGGACCGGGTGCTGGAGCTGGCCGAGGACAGCATCCGCCGCGAGGGTGCCGTGCTCGGGCGGCCGCAGTTCGACCGTGTCGCCGGTGTGCTGCGCGCGCAGTACGACTGGAGCTGAAGTGGTGGGGACCTGTACCGATCAAGAGTCGCCGATGACCTGCGTAGGTCCCCGCCACTTGCGAGGACCGGTCAACGAAGTTCGTCGAACGCCGCCTCGCTGACCGTCACGTCCCGGTATTTCGTGCCGGGGTAGACGCCCCGCACCACGATCTGGACCTTCGTCGTGGGCGCCCCGTCGAGTTCGAGCGTCTGCGGGTCGCCGGTGTCCTTCGGCTGCCACTGCTTCGTGCCGGCATCCGTGACGATCTCGGCCGAAGCGATGCGTTCGTTGTTGGTGTAGTCGGTCGGGCTCCGGTTGAACCCGTTGTTGATGGTCACCCGCACCAGCCGCACCGGCTTGTCGAACGTGAACGTCAGCGTCTGCCCGTTGTTGTTGGGCAGGGCGGGGCCGTTGCTGTGCCACGCGGTGTCGTTCGCGCCGTCGAGGGTGTTCTCCGGGCGGTAGCGGTCGCCGGGGATGGCCGTCGTGGCGGTCACCTTGATGGTGTTGGGCGGCACCCGCACGATCGCGGTCGGCGCGGAGGACTTCGCGACGGGTGGCGGTGAAGCCGGGTCGTCATCGCGCAGGAGCACGAAAGCCGTTGCCACGGAGGCGATCGCGAGCACGACGACGGCCGCGAACACCCAGATGCGCCAGCGGTTCGACGGCGCCGGCGGCGGCAGCACCACCGGCGGTGGCGGCAGTGCCTTCAGGCGGTAGCCGCACCGCTCGCACCAGGTGCGGTCGGCGTGGTTGACGTAGCGGCAGTTCGGGCAGGAGATCGTGTCCGGTGTGGACGGTGGCTCCTCGGCGAGGGCCAGCGCCGGAGCGGGCGGCGCGGGGCCGCTGTCCTGCTCACCCGGCAGGCGCGCCGGAGGCGTGACGCTCGTGCGCTCCTCCTCGGGCAGCCGCAGGTACATCAGCGGGTAGCCGCAGCGCGGGCAGAGCCGGTCCTCGCCGATGCGGACCGGGCCCCCGCAGTCCGGGCACGACGGCGGCCGTCGACGGGACGGCTCATCGACCACGGCGTCCCCCACCCGTGCCGTCGCTCGGGTAGCGCACGTCCAGCACGATGTTCGCGCCGAGCGGGACCTCCTGCTCGAGGATCGCGCGCACCTGCCGTTCGCTCAGGTGACCGGTGTGGTCGAGCTGAACGGTGACCGTGTTGTCCGGCGGCGGGATGGTGTCCTTCTGACCGAACACGCCGCCGCTGTCGCTCACCTCGACGCGCGCACCGGTCGCCGCGCCGAGCAGACCCTCGACACCGTGCCGGGTGCCGCGCCAGCCGAGCAGCTTTCCCGCCTGGCGCAACAGGTCCCGCTGATACTCCGCCGAGTCCGTCGGTTCGAGCTGCAGGCCGAGCCAGGAGGCCAGATACGCCAACATCTCCGGACTGGCGAGGCCCGTGTCCACCTGATGTTCGATGCCGTCCACCCGGTCGCGCACGGTGTCGGCGACTTCCTGGAACGCCGTCACGAACCGGTTCAGCACCGGATCCTGCGCCATGGCGCGGGGCAGCTGCGAGATGAGCCAATCCTTGTCGACACTCACTGTTGCACGACCACCCGGTGCTGGAACGACATGAACAGCGCGTCCGGCAGCAGGCGCAGCCGCTGGTCCACCTGGTCGAGGGTCTCCTCGCGGCGCAGGTCCGCGGGGAAGAAGTGCACCGCCTCCACACCCAACACGCCGAAAGCACCGTGCAATACGCCGTACACGTCACCGAGGCGCAGGTCGGCCCCGAACGGCCAGCCCTGCCCACCCGGTCCACCCGTCAACGGGTTGAGGTACTCGTACAGCGCCTCCTCGGCCCGTTCCCGGACAGTCTCGGGACGCACACCGGATCCGGCCCGCACCTCCGCGACCACCTTGACGCCCTGATACCTCGGGGGTTCGATGCGCAGCCGCATCGTCAGCAGCCGGCGCGGCTCCAGATATGCCTTGATGCGCTCCTCCAACTCCTCCGGAATGGCGAGGTCGTCGAGGCGCAGGCCCTGCGGTGTGCTTTCGATGCGCGGCACCACGAGGAGGCGCGCGGGCTCGCCGGGGCGTTCCGGCGGAAGGCATTTGGCGCGCGCGACCCCCTGCGCGGCGTCGAGGGTGAGTCGCTCGACGTCCTCGGCGGTGACCGCGCGCCGGGCGCCGCGCAACAGCATCGGTCCGCGCTGCTTGGCGTTGTCGACGCTTTCCGCGTCGACCCCGCCGGTCGCCGCGTCGAGGTTGGTCACCCCGGCGACAAACGGGATCGACGTCCGCAGGATCGTCAACCGGTTCGGGGGAACGTTGCCGCGCCGGCCGCCCCCGTACCGATACCCGGTCACCCAGATCTGCGCGTCGGTCGGCGGGACGGCCCCGTGCTGCTGCCCCTTCCCTTGCCGGTCAAGGATTCTGGGCCCGAACTGGATCTGCCCCGTGGCACCGGACCACGTGTACACGCGGTCCTCCTCCGTCGCGTCGGACAGGTCGGCGACCTCGTTCCACAGCTGCTCCTCCGGCTCGCCCCCGCGGTCCGGCCGGGGCAGCACCACCCGCACCGTCTCGTCGGGACGGCGCGGCAGCACCGGCACCCGCCGCACCCCGAACACCTGTCCGGGACGGCCGTCGCTGGTGCCGAGCAGCTCGGCCGGGGCCGGTTCGGCGTGGTGCGCGGCCACCGCCCCGCCCAACGCCAGCGCCGACAACGACTCCAGCACCGGCGGGTTGCGGTACGAGGGCTGGCCGCGTTCCGGGGCGACGAGCCGGCAGCGGATCCAGTGCGCGCGGCGGGTGCCGAGGGTCAGCGGGCGGTGCCGGTTCGGCAGCAGCAGCGTCACCTCGCCGGTGATGTTGAAGCCGGCGCTGGTGTCCTCGATGATGCGCACCGAACGCCACTCGCGCCCGTCCCACGCCTCCCACACGCGCGGCGGCCGCCGGGGGTCGACACCCGCGCCCTCGGGCCCGGTGGTGACCTCCATGCGGATCAGGTTGCCGGCGGAGGGCTCCTCGAAGCCGAAGTACACCGCCTCGTCCGGGCGCAGCGTCGGGAACAGCTGCACCGACGACGCCTCCCGGCGCAGATCCTCGTAGTGGTCGGTGAACTGGTCCGCCGTGTGCGTCAGGCACGCGATGAGCTTCGGCGGCACGATGGTGAGGTCCTCGTCGGTGAGGAAGACGACCGCGTCCTGATCGCCCGCGCGGTCCGTGGAGACCTGGGTACCGGCCGGCACGCGCACCGGATCCTCGCGCGGCGCCGTCAACGTGAACAGCAGATCCGCCCGCGCCGGCACGGAGGAGAACAGCTCCACGCCGACCAGTTCGAGGAACTTGACGTAGAGCCGGTCCGGCACCTGGTTGAGCCGGTACAGCGTCATCTCCGTCATCCAGGCGAACAGCTCGATCATCGCCACGCCGGGGTCGGAGACGTTGTGATCCGTCCACTCCGGCACCAGCCGGTTGATGCGGCGCTTCGCCTCGTCGACGATGTCCTGGAACCGGCGGTCGTCCAGGTTCGGTGCCGGCAAACTCATGGGCTGTCCTCGATCGGGATGGCGTAGAACGGAAAGACGAGGTTTCGGGTGTCGTTCGTGGAACGGACCTGATAATCGACCTCGATGGCGACCGAACCGCTCTCGTGGTCGGGCACGGCGACGACGCGCTGCAACTCGATGCGGGGCTCCCAACGGGCGAGCGCCTCGCGCACGTACTGCTCCATCAGGCCGAGCGTGCCGGAGGTCAGCGGCGCGAAGACGAGCGTCCAGATCGCACAGCCGAACTCGGGCCGCATGACGCGTTCGCCCGGCCGGGTCGACAGGATCATCCGGATCGCGCCGTCGATCTCCTCGGTGCCGCTGACGAGGCGCACCGTGCCGGCACCGGTGATGGAGGCCGGAAAGGCCCACCCGCTGCCGACGAAATCACCGTTTGGCGCGCTCAAGGCGTCGCCTCGCTTCGCTCACCGGCGCCTTGCGGCGCAAAAGCACAGCGCTTCATGATGAGCTCCCGCAAGCGTGCGCTCATTTCATCCCTCTCATGCGCTGATCACGTCCGGGGAGCCGGCGGTGATGGACGACGTGGGCGCGTCGACGGGATCGTTGCACGTGGCCACCAGGTCGCCCATGCGCGCGATCGGCTTGCCGTTGACCAGCACCTGCGACGGGCGCGGGATCACCTTGCCCAGGTTCGTCGGCGGCTTGCTGAACGACATCGGCGGCGGCGGAATGTGCGGCGGCTGCTGCGAGATGCTGTCCTGCGTAGCCACCGGCAACCCGTTGACCTTCACGTCCGGCGACAGCGCCTGCGTGAGGTTCCCCGCGTAGGGCAGCGGAGTGGGCACCGGCGGGCCGGACGGCGGGATGAGGATGTGGATGTCCGTGCCCATCACGGGATCGTTCTGGCGTGCGACGGGTTGAGACATGCGCGTCCCCTTGAGCTTGTCGGATGGTCAGTTGAGCTTGATGGGCTTACCGGAGAGCGTCATCGCGCTCTTCGCCGTGATGTCGACCGTGTTGCCGTTGAGTTTGAGCGAGTTGGACGCGTTGACCTCGATGTCGGTGGCGTCGATGACGAGCTTCTTGTCGCCGGTCAGGTTCGACTCCGCCACCGCCAGGTGGAGCTTCACCTTGGTGCCGCCGAGCAGCAGGTCGATCGCCTGCGTCGGATCGTCGATGATGGCGAGCCGGGAGTCCTTGCGGCTGGCCAGGATCCGTTGCTGCACCACGCCGTTCTTCGGGGCGTCGGGCTGCGGCGGCTGGTCGGTGCGGTTCCACAGGCCGCCGAGGACCAGCGGGCGGGTCTCGTCGTCGAGTTCGAAGCCGATGAGCACCTCGTCGTCGACCTCCGGCAGCCACTGCATCCCGCGCTTGGGTCCACCGCCGGGCGTCACCACCCGCGCCCAGGTGCTCTCGTCCTCTTTGGACAGTGTCGGGAACGTCACCTTCACCCGGCCGAGCTTCTCCGGATCGTCGTTGTTGGTGACGATGCCGACGACGAGCCCCTGCCAGCCGCGCTTCTCCGCGTGGCCGCCACCCACCAGGTCGGCGAGGCCGGACGGCTCACGCCCCCCGCACACGAACTTCGTGACGTACGGCTTGCCCGCCGCGTACAGGTGCTCGACGGTGGTGACGGTGTACTTGCCCGACAGGCGCGAGCCCACCTGCTCCAGCGACACCTTGGCGCCGGCACCCAGCATCGGGTCCCCGGCCGTCTCGCCGCGCAGCACCACTTCCTCGCCCGCGGCCCGCGTCAGGAACGCCTCCGCCAGCGCGTCCGCCTCCGCCTGGTCCGTCACCGGGAACTGTCCCGCGTTGCGCTTCACCGCGCCGAACGCGCGCTTCGCGGCCGAGGAGAGTTCCTTCGCGGCCGGCGCGTCGGTGCCCGGTTCGGCGTTCGAGGCACGACCCGTGACGGCCTTCTTGCCGAGGGAGTCCCAGCCGTCGATCTGCACCTCGTCGGCGCGCTCGCCCGCGGAGAAGCGCACGCTGAAGCGCTTGAGGTTGCCGCCCCACTTGAGCTTCGGCGGCGAACCCGCGGCCCGCGGCGACTTCTTGAAATAGAACGTCTTGTCGGCGATCCAGAAGTGGAACCCGATGCGTGCCGCGCGCCGGCGCAGGAACGCGTAGTCGGTCTCGCCCCGCTGGAGCACGTACTCGTGCACCTCGCCGGAGCTGTCGACCTCCACGGAAAGCCCGTACTCGCCGGCGATCCGGCTCGCGATGTCGGAGTCCGTCACACCCTGGTAGCTGCGCGACTTGCGTTGCCGGGCCAGGCGATGGGTCACGTCCATGCCGGAGACGTGCAGCTCGTGGCGGCCGCTCGGCCCGGGGGAGACCTCGACGGCGGTCACCTCGCCGACCGTCACCACCACCGGATCCGCCTCGGCGCGGAACGCGATCTCGATCCGCTGGCCGAGATTGAACGTTCCCTTGTCGAAGACGTCGAAGTGCGGATCGTCGAAGCGGAGCGCGAAATAGTCGGGCAGCAGCACCGATTCCTCGACGCGCACCAGCGTCAGCTGGCCGTACAGCTCCGCCGCCAACGGTTTTCCGTCGACCGAGATGATCGCGCCGTCGAGGCGCCGTTGGTCAGCCACGGTGGCGCACCGGCAGTTCGGGAATCACCAGCAGTGTGCCGGCCGGCACCGCGATCGGGTCGATGATGTTGTTGGCCTCGGCGATGAGCCGCCACCTGGTCGAGTCCGCGTAGTGCGTCGCCGCGACCCGGTCCAACGTCTCGCCCGGCACCAGACGGTGCACGGTGTGCAGCGTCGGCGTGTGCGAGGTCGGGTTCTGCAGCGGGTACACGCCCTCCTCGTTCCACTGCTTCAGCGACATGTCCGCCTTGGCGCGCAACGGCATCCCGCTCGACGCGAAGTAGGTGAACTTGATGGTGAGCTTCTCGACGATCGCCTTGAACGAGTGCAGCTTGCCCCAGTGGAACTCCACCCACGGCGGCCGCGCCTTGTTGCGTTGCTTGTCCGAACCCTTCAGCGCCGGGTCCACCTTCATCAGATCCAGCAGCCGGTCGGTGTAACCCGTCACCTCCTCGCCGGTGTCCGTGGTGTCCAGCGTGAGGCTGAGCGTCAGCGTGCCCGGCTGTCCCGACTGGAAGCGCAGCTCGGGTGTGTTGCCACCCTTGGTCTCCGGCGCCTGCCACGTGTTCGACTTGGTGATGGTCAGTTCCGCCGGGTTGAACAGGCAGCGGATCTGGTCGCCCTTCTCGGTGAGCAGATACGCCTTCTCCGGTCCCGCCATCAGAACACTCCGTTCCAGCGTCCGCCGCGCCGCTCAAGCTCGCGGAGCAGCCGTTCCTCGACCATCTCGACGATCCGGTCCGGGTCGACCGGTTCGGCCTGTCCCCCCGGGGTGTTGTTCGGAGCCGCGCCCGGGACGGATGGCAGCGCGCCCGCGACGGCGCCTTGCGCTCCGTTCACCGCGTTGTTGGTGTTGTCGAACGCCTGCTGCGCGTAGCCGCTCGCCTGTTGCGCGTATCCGCTCGCCTGGCCGCTGACCCCGGTGAACCAGTCCTGCGCGCCGCCGACCGCACCGTCCACAGCGGACTGAGCGCTGCCCAGTGCACCGTCGACGGCGCCGTTGGCGTCGGCGATCGCCTGGTTGGCGGCGTTCGTGGCGACCTCGTTGACCCGCCCCATGGACGCGCCGGCGACCGGCAGCTGCCCGACGATGCCCGCACCCGTCTCCTGAACCTGCTGCGTGGCGCTGCCGATCAGACCCTGCGCGTGGCTGTGCCCCGCGTGCAGCGCGGCGCGCTCGTCGTCGTCCACGGCGCCGGTGAGCCTGCTCAGGAAGAACCGCGGCCGGCGGACGGACTGCCGGGTGTGCGTGAGCTCGTGGGCGAGCACGCTCGCGTTGCGGGCGTTCGGGTGGCTGGGCAGGTGGACGACGCCGCCGCTGGTGGCACCCAGGGCACCGGCCGCCGACAGCGCGGCACGGGTGGCCGGGCCGGTGGTGTACCGCGGCGCGTACGCGCGTCCCGAGATCGACCGCGCCATCGCCTGGAACGCCGCCGGCAGCTCGCGGGGCGCCTCGAGCGGCCGCCGCTTGACCGCCTCGCTCCACCGCTGGACCGGCGTGCCGATGATGCTCGGCGGCGGGGGAGTCCGCTGCACCGCACCGGCCGGATCGGGTGTGTTCCCCGGCGGCATCGCCGCCCCACCCAGAACCCGCATGTCGCCCGCCGCCACGGGGGAGGAGACGGTGGGGCCGGTGGCCGGCCGCTTCGCGAGGCTCTCGTGCCCGTGCGCACCGTGGTCGTGTCCGTGGTGCGGATCGGCCGTCGGCCGCGCGTACTCGTCCCGCGAACGCGTGATCTGCCGCGCCACCGTCCCCGGCGAGTGTCCGCTGTGGACGGTCCCCGCCCCGGCACCCGTAGCCGTACCTGCCGCCGCGCCCCGGCCCGCGGCCGAGGCGGACCCGCTAGCGGCGCCGCTCCCGGCGGCGTGGGTGCGGCCGGCGGTCGACGGCGCGGCGGCTGTCGAACCGGCTGCCGCGTGCCCGGCGGCCGACCGCGCGGCGGCGATCCCACCGGCCAGCGCGGCGGCGAGGGAGCCCGCGCCCATGGTGCGCAGCATGCCGACCCGGTCGGCGGAGACGGCACCGGGGCCGTTGGCGCCGGGCGCGGCCGCGCCACTCGTGGGCAGCACGCCACCCCGCGAACCGACACCGCCCGCGCCGAGACCCGCTCCACCCCGGCCGAGACCTGCCCCGCCCGAGCCGGCTCCCGCCGCGGCGAACCCGCCGGGCCCCGTGCCGTGCGCGCCGCCTGGACCCGTGCCGTGCGCGCCACGGGACGCCACGTCGCGTGCCGCACCGGATCCGCCGAAACCGCCGTCGGAACCCGCGCCGCGGGCCCCACCGACCCCGGAGCCGCCGGAGCCGCGCGCGCCGCCGGAGCCCGAGCCGCTGAAGTCGGTGCCCGAGCCGGAGCCGCGCATGCCGGCGCCACCCGAGCCCGAGCCGCGCGCGCCGCCGGAGCCGGAGCCCGACCCGCCTGCCGCGCCGGAGCCGGAGGTACCGACACCGCTGCCCCGTGCGCCGTTGAAGCCGCGCGGGCCGAAACCACCGACGCGCGCGTCCGCCGATAGCCCGGAGCCGTAGGAACCGCCCGAGCCTGCGCCGCGGAAGCCCGCGGAGCCGGCGCCACGTCCGCCGGAGCCACGCCCTATGGAGCCCGCCGAGCCGCCGTTGCCGGAGCCGCGCGCGTCGTTCGCCGAGCGGCCGGAGCCGCGTGTGCCGTCGCCGGCGCGCCCGCCGGGAGCGACCAGCCCGTCGCGCGCGGTCTGTCCCGGCGCCCGCCCGGAGCTGAGACCGGCGCCGTGACCGTCCACTGTGGAGGACGGAAGGGTGGGAGCGGCCCGCCCCAGGCCGAAGAGTCCGTGCGGCGCGAGCACACCCGGCACGGCCCCCGGCCGCACCTCGGGCCCGACCGGCGGCGCACCGACCAGCGCGGCGGGCGCCACGAAGGCACCACGCGCCGCGAGAGATCCGGCCGCCGAAGAAGAAGTGCGCGTCGCCGGCGAGGTCCCGCGCGTCGATGGTGCGCCCGAGCCGCCCGAGCCCGAGCGCGAGCCGCCGTAGGTGACGCCGGCCGCGCCGCTCGCCGGCGCCGGCCGGGCGGAGGCTTTGCCGCCACGAGCCGGGGCGTTGCCGGCGGCGGTCGGGCGCGAATCCCCGTTCCCCCAAGGAAAACGGCGAGAAGGATCAAGCGCGACGAACGCGGGTCGCACGCCCGGGACGGCGTCGGGTCTGATCACCGGCCCGGCCGGCGGCGCGGAGATCAGCGCGGCGACGGTCGGCTCGGCGCGCCCGATCGGACGGCGGGCGACGCCACCCGGCGCCGCCCCACTGTCCACTGTGTACCGACGGGCCGCCGTGGCCGCCCGCCGCCCCAGCTCGGCCCGTCTGAGCCTGGTCAGCAAAGGGAAGGGCAGCAACGTCGGCAACCCACCGACCACGTCGGCGGCCACCTGACGGGAGGCCCGGTGGGTGGATGCGACGAAGCCCGCGTCGGCGGGCGGTGGCGCGGCGAGCGGGAGGCGCCGGCCGATCAGCCGGCGCACCAGTCGCGCACCGCCCCACCGGCGCACGCGACGCGACCGCGCCGGTTCAGGCGCCGGAGCGGAAGCCACTGTGACATACCTCCAGTGTTTCCTGGGCCAGCTCCCGGCCCGAAGCAGCCAACCGCGGCCCGCTCCACTTCACCGGCTTGGCCCCGGTGAAGTGCCAGCTGCGCAGCGGCTTGCCGTTCGGGCGCAGGACGCTGACCTTTCCGTCGCGGGGCACCACCCTGTTGCCCCCCTTGGTGAATCCCTCACCCGACGACTCCTGCAACCAGGCGAAGAGCGCGTCGGAGTCGGTGACCCCCTGTTTCAGCACGAGGTTCGGCCAGCGCATACGACCCAGAAGCTTGTGGGTGTACGCGTTCTGGCCGCCCTCGACGAGCTCTTCCACGTCGACGGAGACCGCGAGTCCGGACACCTCGGTGAAGGTGCCGATCGTGATTCCGTCGACGGCGAAGATGAACTTCCCGACGAACCCCGGATCGACCGTGTGTGCGTTACTAGGCACCTGACACTCCCTGCCACGCCCGCTCGTTCAGCGTCCCGACCTCCTGCAGGAGGCGAATCCTGTCTCCGTGTTCGAGATCGAGCAGGCGGTCCAGGTCCCAGTGCAGGTGGTACGCCAGATAGGTGATCTCCGACCACAGTTCGTCGTGTGCGTAGCGCCCTAGGCCACCTCCACGGACTCCGTCCGGAAAGGGGTGCCGGGCTCCATGCTGTCGAGGATGCTGGCGTCCTGGAAGTTGATGATCCGGTACAGGTCCTGGAGATAACCGAAGTCACTGACGAACAGCGACTCGATCGTCTTGGTCGTCACGCGGTGGACGGTGCCCAACTCGGTGACGACCCGGGCGAGCACGATCACCGTCGCGTACGCCTCGTTCTCCTTGACCCGCGGGTCGCGCAGCGGCTCGATCTCGTCGCGGGCGCTGGCCAGCCGCATGATGCCCGTGCGGTGCAGCGTCCCGCTGTCGTCCACGTAGCCCTTCGGCAGCGTGAACGAATACTCGGTCTTCAGACTCATGCCGCCGACTCGCTTCGCTCCCCGGCGCCACGAGCCTCATGGACGCAGCGCTCCATGATTCGCTCGCAGGGCCCGCTCATGCGCGGAACAGACCTTCGTGGGTGATCGTGATCTTCTCGGTCGCGATCTCGTTACCGCCGGCGTCGAGCTCCGCACCGGTCCACTTGGACGGCCAGCCGCGGTCGAAGCTCCACCGGGCGACCTCCTTCTTCATGGAGTCCTTGATGACGATGGAACCGTTGCGGCGGGCGGAGTCGATGTCACCGGTCTCCACCTGCTTGCGCCACTCCCACAGCGCCTTGGACTCGTCCACGCGACGCTCGAGCGTGATGTCGCTCCACTTCATGGCCCCCGGAACCTTCCGGATGACCATCCGGCCGTCCTTGGTGGCTTCCTTGTACTCGATGGTCTCCGTCTCGGACTCGACCCCGGTGCACTTACGGAAGCTGGCCATCTCCACGCCGTCGATCTCCAGCACGAAGCTGAAAGATGTCATCAGGTCAGGCATGTCGAACTACCCCTCTTACTCGCTGGTGGCTCCGCCGCCCTGCCACTGGCTGACGCGGAAGATGATGAACTCGGCCGGCTTCACGGGCGCGATGCCCACCTCGACGATGAGCTTGCCCTCGTCGATGCTGGAACTCGGGTTGTTGCTCTCGTCGCAGACCACGAAGAACGCCTGCTCCGCGGTGGTGCCGACGAGCGCGCCCTGCATCCACAGCCCGCGCAGGAACGAGTTCAGCGTCCGCTTGACCCGCTCCCAGAGGTCCCTGTCGTTGGGCTCGAAGACCGCCCACTGGGTACCCCGGCGCACCGACTCCTCGACGAAGTTGAAGAGGCGTCGGACGTTGATGTAGCGCCACGACGGGTCGGTCTTGGCGAGCGTACGGGCGCCCCAGATCTTCGTGCCGTACGAGCCGAACGACCGGATGCAGTTGACGCCCTCCGGGTTGAGCAGCCCCTGCTCGCCGTCCGTCACCTCGTTCTCGAGGCGGACGATCCCGCGGACGGCCTCGTTGGCCGGTGCCTTCCAGACACCACGCGCCGCGTCGGTGCGGGCCCACACGCCGGCGACGTGCCCGACCGGCGGGATCGTGAGGTACTGGTCGCCGTTGCCGGAACCCGGCCGCGACAGCGGGTTGGTGACCACCACGTTGGGGTAGTACAGCGCGCCGAACGCCGAGTCCCGGGCCAGCCGCGACCGCCACTCCAGCGCCCGCTGGGCGTTGAGGCCGGGCGGCGTGTCCAGGATCGCCATGGCGGTGCGGGTCTGCTCGGCCCAGTCGACGAGCTGCTTCTGCACCGCGAGGTACATCTCCTCGTCGAGGCTGCCGTCCTCGCGGGTGGCGATCGTCACGAGGTCCGGAACGGCGACCATGGTGACGTTCTCCGCGATGGCCAGCCCCTGGTAACCGGTGCGGTCACTGGCCGAACCGGCGAAGTCGGCCGGCGTCACGGCGTTGGTCTGCGGCGGCGGCACGCTCAGCGTGTACCGACCGGCGGCCGGTGCCCGCTCGGCGAGGGCCGCGCCCTGCACCGGGTGCACGTCGATGCGCACGAACTTGGACCGCTCGTTGACGGTCTTCTCGAGCGTCCGCGGCGTGCGGGCGCTGAACTGCAGGCCGCCCAGCTCCTCGCGGAGGGCCCCGTCCTCGTAGACCCGCAGGGTGTAGTCGCCACCGTCGGCCGGCGGCTCCTGTCCCTCGGCCGGCGGCGCGGGCGGAACGACCTCGATCTCGAGGCGCCGGCCGGCGTTCAGCGCGGAGACGGAGATGCTCTCCAGGTCCGGCCGGTTGGCCGAGGGGAGCGTGCCGCTCGCCCTGCCGTCGGACGGGCCGCCGTCACCGGACGGGATACGAACGATGTAGCAGGTACCGCCGCCGTTTTCGAAGAAACCGCGGACGGCGTGGGGCAGCATGGCCCCGGCGACGAAACCACCGTAGATCCGTTCGTACTGCGGCCAGCTCGTGACGAGCTGCGGCTTCACGCCGTCCGGATCTGTGGGGTCTCCCTCATGGCGGTCGTACTTCTCGGTGAACCCGACGAACGCGGCGACCGCGGTGCCGACTCCTTCGACGGGCATGGAGCCGCTGGGCAGTTCCTCGATGTAGACGCCCGGTGCCCCGTAAGACGCGGCCACGCGCACCACCTCTCGATTCGGTCTGTTCAGTTCTGCAGGGACGGTTGACAGCGTGAATCCTGGCCCCGCACGTCAAGACCCTGCCAGACCGACGGGGCAGCCGAAAGGGCAAAAGCCCATGTAACTCGGCCGCCGTCGACCTGCACGGGCATCGGTGCAGGACACAGGCCCCCGTGTGTCCAGAACCGTTGCACCGGACCGTGTCGACGACCGGGAGGGGGCGTCGGCGCGATCCGCAGGAATCGATGATGTTCGGGGCGAGGCGGAGTGTGCCATGCCCGGTCAAGGGTTTCCACTACCGGATTTCACACCGTGCAAATCAGGCCCAAAACGGGTCACTGCAACGCGATCCAGCGCTAATGCGGGCCTATCGCTTTCGGCGAGGTCGTCCGTTCGGCTGATCCTGGGGCTCCTCCGTCGGGGCAGCCGTCACGTCCGGGAACGGCACCGACGTGACCGAGGCGCCGTCCACGCCCGGCCGGCCCGCCGGACCATCCACAGTGGACTCGTTGGCGCGCACCACGACCTCGGAGACGGGCGGACCGGCCTCGACCAGTGCCGCCGGGTCCACGGTGGCCGTCACCATCAGGTCCAGCCCGGGCTTGAGCTGCCCGCCCAGGGCCGACCAGAGGTCCGAGGTCTCGTTGCCGTCGCCGCCGCGCAGCCGCACGGTGGGCAGCGGCAGGATGCCGGCCAGCGGCGGCGCGAGGTGCTCCTCGGCGATCTGCGGGTGCAGCAGCAGCGCGGACAGCACATGGCCGAGGAGTGAATGTTCGTCGCGCACCTCGGAGGTCCACGCCGTCACGAGGTACCGGCAGTCGATGCGCGGCAGCGGGTCGCGGCGGAACCGCCGGCCGTCCGCCCGGTTGACCATCTCCTCGCCGAAGTGCCGTTCGGTGAGGTTCTGCCGCACGTCCCACAAGTAGAGGTTCACCGTGGGGCGCGAGACCGCGGCCGCCCAGGTGCCGTCCGGTGCGTCGAAGACGATGTCGACGTCGCGTGCGGGCAGCGGGACGATCTTGCGGAGGAACGTCTCCATCGACTCATCGAGCAGGTGCAGCATCGGCTTCTCTATTCACCAGGTCGAAGTAGCGTTCGAACTCGGCCTCCGTGCGCAGCCGGCCGAGCTTCTGGAACTCCCGCTTCATCGCGAGCACGGCGTGGCGCATCGTGATCGGGGTCCCGTCCTCGGCGGCCAGGAACGCCGCACCCAGTGCCGCGTTGTTGATGATGCCACCCGACACCTTGAACTGACGCGCCAGGAATCCGAGGTCGAGATCCTCGATGGGTGCCTCCGAGGGAAAACACCGTGACCAGATGGCCAGCCTTTCGGGCTCCTCGGGCAGCGTGAAGTCGACGGCGACCGCGATCCGCCGCAGGAACGCCGTGTCGATGTTGCGTTGCAGGTTGGTGGCCAGAACCACCAGCCCGTCGTAGGTCTCCAACCGCTGCAGCAGGTACGCGACCTCGATGTTGGCGTACCGGTCGTGCGCGTCGCTCACCTCGGAACGCTTGCCGAACAAGGCGTCCGCCTCGTCGAAGAAGAGCACGAGGTCGCCGGCCGCGGCCGCCCCGAAGATGCGTTCGAGGTTCTTCTCCGTCTCGCCGATGTATTTGCTCACCACGGAGGAGAGGTCGACCTTGTACAGGTCGAGCCCGAGCTCACCCGCGACGACCTCCGCGGCGAGCGTCTTTCCGGTGCCCGACGGGCCGGCGAACAGCGCCACGACCCCGGTGGAAGGTAGCGGCGAGAAGCGCCACTGTCCATAGACCGTGTCGCGGCGCCGGTGCCGGGCGGCCAGTTCGCGCAGCATCACCGCGTCCTCGGCCGGCAGGATCAGGTCCTCCCAGGTGCGCCGCGGGCGGATCCGCACGGCCACCCCGTCGAGATGGCCGCCGGCCAGCCGGCGCACGGCGGGCGTCAGGGCCTGTGCCGCGCCGGCCGCGGTGACCAGCCGCAACTGGTCGCGCGTGAGCCGGTACGCGGGGTCCGGTTCGCGGTCCAGCGACCGCTTCCAGTCCTGCGCGTCGGCGAAGGTGTCCGACACCCGGATCTCCCGCCACGGTATGTCGGGCACGCTCTCCAGCGGCAGTTCGCCACGCGTGGACAGGACCCACGCCAGGTGCGGGGCCCGGGTCACCGCGTCGCTTCCGGGCGCGTCCAACGGTCCTTCCGTCTCGAGAACGACGACAGCGGACCCGCACGTCGCCTCCCGCACCACGGCTGTCCATTCCGCCGCGTTCGACGGTAACGGGCAGCGCAACCACGCGTGGCCGGCCCACTCGCCGGCCACCACACCGAGGCGGCTGAGCCGGTCGCCGCCGTTCACGAGAAGAAGGCCGGCGGCGGGCGGCACCTCGACGTCGCCGGCGGCGCGGGTCGAACCGGGCGGAAGGTCCGGGTCCGCGGAACCGTCGCCGCGCAGATGCCACACGACGCGTGGCGGAACCGAACACAACCGCGTGCCCCACGGGCCGCTCGCCGCGACGTCCACGAGTCGGGCCCGACGCAACGGGGCGTCCGGGGCGACGAGTGTGTCCCCTTCGGGAAAGAACCGCGCCAATACAGCAAGCGTCAGTTGGGACAGTTGCACAGAATCTTGCATGTATTGAACGAGCCGCTGCCGCGCCGGGCTCATCTCGACGGCCGCGAGCACGGCCAGAAGTTCGGCCTCGGTCGACGTCAGCCCGGCGGAGCGCACCAGCCGCGCGAACGGCGATGTGTCCCGCAACCCCTCTGTGAACCGCGCACGCGCGGCGTCGATCCCCGCGGCGGCTGCCTCGTGAACTGCGCGGACCTTCTCGGCGTCCGGGCCGTCGAGGCCGGGCAGCGCGCCCAGGATGCGTTCGACGTCCTCGCCGCCGACGAAGAGTCCGGCGAAGTCCCGGGGCGGCCGGCCCTCGGCGACGCGCGAAACCAACGCTTCGCGTTGCAGTAACGCGTCCGCGAGACCGATCCAGGAAGGGGGCATGACAGGCAGGGTAACCTGGCGCCATGCCAAGGTATTCGCCGGAACAGATATACGGTTTCGCGCGCCAAGCGGGCTTTTCACCCGACGAGGCGGCGACCATGACCGCGATCGCGCTCGCGGAATCCGGTGGCAACAGCCGTGCCCACAACCCGGTCGGTGAGGACTCGAAGGGGCTGTGGCAGATCAACGGCCGAGCCCACCCGGGACTCAACTCCAAGTACGACCTCTACGACCCGCTGCAGAACGCCAAGGCGGCGTACGAGGTGTCCCGTGGCGGCGAGGACGTGTCGCCGTGGACCGTCACGCACGGGCTCGGCAAGTCCCGCTATCTGCGCTACCGCGACGAGGCGGAAGCCGCGGCGGTCGCCTACGGCGACGGGCCGGGACACGGGGTCTGGACCGGTACGCCCGGCTACGGACACCGGCTGGACGCCGGCGACGACGCGGGTGCCGCCGTCGCCACGACACCGGTCGCCAACCCCACGGGACAGGGCGGCAACGCCTCGCTCACCCGGTTCCTCGAGGTCGCCCGGGCACAGGTGGGCGACAGGTACGTGTTCGGCGCCGAGGTCGACCTCGACAACCCGGACCCCAACACCTTCGACTGTTCCGAGTTCACCCAGTGGGCCACGCACCAGGCCGGTGGGGAGATCCCGGACGGCGCCTCGGCGCAGTACCGCTTCCTCAAGGAGAAGGGGATGGTCATCTCCGTCGAGGAGGCCAAGCGGACGCCGGGCGCGCTGCTGTTCCACTTCGACGTGGATCCGTTCAGCAGCCGCGGCGAGGTGAAGGGCGCGCACGTCGCGATCTCCACCGGCGACGGCCGGACCGTCGAGGCCGCCAACTCCCGCGTCGGCGTGGTCGAACGCGACGCCGGCAGCCGGTTCCAGTACGCGGCCGTCATCCCGGGCATCTCCGACGGGACGGCGACGCCGCTCGGCGGCACACCCCCCGCGGCCGTCCCGCCCACCGACCTCGCGGCCACGCCGGCCGTGCAGGCGCCGGTGCTCCTCGGCGGCGCGGACGCGGACGGCGACGGCCTCACCGACGCCAACGAACGCCGCCTCGGCCTCGACCCGCTCAATGCCGACACCGACGGCGACAACCTGCCCGACGGCATGGAGATCGTCGACATGAAGACCGACGCCCACCAGGCCGACACCGACGGCGACAAGCTCAACGACGCCTTCGAACTGGCCCGCGGGCTCGACCCGACCAAGCCCGACACCGACGGCGACGGGCACCTCGACGGCAGCTTCGCCGGCGACCAGGTCGACACCGACGGCGACGGACTCGACGACCAGCTCGAGATCGCCATGGGCTACGACCCGAAGCTCGGCGACTCCGACCAGGACGGCTTCAGCGACGCGCTGGAGATCAAGGCCCACTCCAACCCGCTCGACATCCGCTCCACGCCGATGGACGTCGCCGACGCCCAGAACGCCGACGCGGACGACGCCACCGCCGACGCCACGCCGTGAGCAGCAAGGAGCGCAGCTTGCGAGCACCGCTGTCGCGAACCCGGGCAACACGGTGACGATCGTTCTGGGGCTGCCGCGCACCCCCGTGGTCGTGGTGCCCGGGACCGAGGCCCGGGTGCCGGTCGAGGTCACCAACGAGGGCATCGACGATGTGGAGGTGCGGCTCGCGCTCGCGCGCGGCCGCGCCTCCGCGTGGGTCCGGGCCGATCCCGAGCGCGTCGAGCTGCCCTCCGGTGAGCGCACCTCGGTCGAACTGGTCTTCAGCCCACCGAAGTCCCTCGCGATCAGCCGGGGGCTGCAGCCGTTCACGGTGCTGGCGCAGGAGAGTGGTACGGCGGCCGTGGCCGGCCGGGCCACCGGGCTGCTGTCGGTCAACGCGCCGCAGCACCTGTCGGCCACCCTCACCAACGGCAAGCGCTGGCGCAATCCGGTCACGTTGGAGGTCACCAACAGCGGCGAGAACGCCATGACCGTGCTCGTCGAGCCGCGCCTGGACCCGGACGCCGGCAAGGTGAGCGTCAAGCCGACCGTGCTCGACGTGCAGCCGGGCACCCCCGCCACGGCACTGATCAAGGCGCGGCCGAAGCGCAAGCTCAGCGGGCCGGCGACGAAGTACGCGCTCGTCGTCGACCTCAGCGACATCGCCGACGAGGCGGACGACGCCCCGCCGGTCGTCAGCACCGAGATCGACCGGATGAACAAGTCCCGGCTCGGCCGGCGCACACCGACCGTTCTCGCGATCGTGCTGATCGTCGCGATGACGGCCGGCGCGGTGGTCTTCTTCGAGTGGAAGCCGCGGCTGCCGTCGTTCTTCGGCGGCGGTTCCGGGAACGCCACCGCGCCGACAAGTGCCCCCAAGCCGGTCGAGCCGCAGGTTCGAAGACCGTATGTGCTCATCGACGTGTTCCCGCAGACCGGCCCGGACCGTGGCAAGCCGGAGGCCGACGCCGCGCTCGCCGCGCTCAAGGCGGCCGGCATGTCGCCGAAGCTGATCGATGCGTCGGGCGGTGTGGTGATCGCCGGCCGGCAGGGACAACTGTGGGTGATCCTCCAGGACGGCTTCGCGTCCATCGAGGAGGCGCGGGGCTACTGCGACCAGTTCCGGCCGGTGGCACCCAAGTGCGAGGCTGTGCCCTGACCGGGCTGGAGGGGTCTTCCCTCCTGGTCATACAGTATGTGGTTCGAGCTGTGTGGATGGGGGCTTCGTGGGTTACGGCCTGGGGGTCGATCTCGGCACGACGTACACCGCGGCCGCGGTGCGGTCGGCGGGAACGGTCGAGATCGCGCAGCTCGGGGCGCGCCGTGCCGAGATCCCGTCCCTGGTCTACGTGCATCCCGACGGGGCGGTGCTGGTCGGCGAGGCCGCCGAGCGGCGCGGACTGCTCGAGCCCGCGCGGCTGGCGCGGGAGTTCAAGCGGCGGGTGGGCGACCCGGTGCCGGTGCTCGTCGGCGGGTCCCCGTACTCCGCGCACGCCCTCATGGCCCGGCTCCTCGCCCACGTGGTGGACACCGTTTCCGGACTGCAGGACGGGCCGCCGTCGACGGTCACGGTCACGCATCCCGCCAACTGGGGGCCGTTCAAGCGCGAGTTGTTGGAACAGGCGGTGCGGCTGGCCGACGTCTCGGCGGTGACGCTGCGTTCCGAGCCCGAGGCCGCGGCACTCCGCTTCGCCGCCACCGAACGCGTTCAGGCCGGCGAGATCATCGCCGTCTACGACCTGGGCGGCGGCACCTTCGACGCGGCGGTGCTGCGCAAGACCGACGACGGGTTCAACCTGCTGGGCCAGCCCGAGGGCATCGAGCAGCTCGGCGGCATCGACTTCGACGAGGCCGTCTTCGCGCACGTGCTCAACACGCTCGGAGACGTCGCCGAGCGCCTCGACTTCGACGACGACGCCACCACCTCGGCCCTGGCCCGCCTGCGGCGCGACTGCGTGGAGGCCAAGGAGGCGCTCTCCTACGACACCGAGGTGATGATCCCGGTCGCGCTGCCGGACCTGCACACCCGCGTCCGGCTGAACCGCTCCGAGTTCGAACAGATGATCACGCCCGTGCTGGCCGACACGATCGGCGCCCTCCGACGCGCACTGCGCTCGGCGGAACTGGGCCCGGCGGACCTGCGGGGGATCCTCCTCGCCGGCGGCTCGTCGCGGATTCCGTTGATCAGCCAGCTCGTCGGGGCGGAGTTCGGTGTGCCGACGGTGCTCGACCCGTCGCCCGAACACAGCATCGCCATCGGCGCGGCGATCGTCTCCCTGCCGCCCGCTCCGCCGCCTCCCGCCGACCCGCCGCCCACCGAGCCCGAGGCCGCGGAACCCGAGGCACCCCAACCGCCGCCGCGCCGCAAGGGGCTGGCCGCGTTGCTGCGGCGTCAGCAGGTGCGCGAGTCGCACCCGCCCACGCCGCCACCGGCCACGCCGCCCGCGACCCCGGCCGAGCCCGAGCCGCCGGTCATCCTCCCCTCGCCGCCGCCCCGCGAACCGTTGCCGGTCAAGGGCGAGAGCGCACCGGCGCTGGACGACGTGCCGCCGTCGGTGCTCGGCGCGGATCGGCGCGACATCGAGACGACCCGCTTCGTGCGGCGGGGCGAGGACGTGCCGGCGGCCTTCCAACGCCCGATCGACCCCACGCCTTTCCCGCGCCCGGTCGAGCCCGCGCCGACGGGTTTCCAGCGCCCGGTCGAGCCCGCGCCGACGGGTTTCCAGCGGCCGGTCGACCCCGCGCCCGCGGGTTTCCCGCGTCCGGCCGAGCCCCCACCTACGCCGAACGAGGATCCGACGTGGGTCGTGCGCGCACCCGTCGCGGGCCCCGCCGGGACGGCTCCACCGCCGGTAGGGCGTACCGCGCCCACGCGGTCGCCCGTCGAGGACCCCGACGCCCTCACCGAACGCCTGACGCCACCGGCCGAGGCACCCACCGAGCGGTTCGGGTTTCCCGTGGTGGACCCGACGGACCGGTTCGTCGCGCGGCCGGGGCGCGCGTCGGTGCCGCCGCCGGGACCGGTCGGGCGCGCCGGTGTGGCGCCCCCGGTGGAGCCGTTCCCGGGTCGGCCCGTGCCCACGGATCCGCGCACGGGCGCGGCCTCCGGTGGTGTGCCGCCGGTCGACCCGCGCACCGGAACGCCCTCCGGCCGTGTGGCGCCCGCGGATGCACGCACGGGCGCGGTCCCCGGCGGTGTCGCGCCGGCCGTCGATCCGCGCACGGGATCCGTTGTGCCGTCGGGGGATTCGCGGCCCGCCACGCCACCCGGCGACCGGATCCCGTCGAGCGAGCAGACCACGTTCCTGCGCGGCGAGACCACGGCTGGGCGGGCACCGGTCCCGGGTGAGGAGCCGACCGCTCTCATCGGCGGTACACCGATCCAGGCCGCTCCGGACGAACCCACCGCGCTGACGCCGCTGCCCACCACCCCGGATGCCCCGCCCACGCGCCCCGGCCCCCGACCGCCGACGTGGACCGGGATCCGGCCGCCCGCCGTGCCACCCGTCCCGCAGCAGCCGGGGCACCCGCAGTCCTGGACACCGCCGCAGCACCCGCAGCACCCGCAGTCCTGGACACCTCCCGTGCCACCGTCCTCGGCGACATCCGCGCCGCCTGTCCCGTCGGCACCGCCCGGGCCGCCGACGTGGGCGCCGGCCACCAGCCCGGAGCCGCCCACGGCGCCGATCAACCCGGCCGGCCCGCCGCCGACCTGGGTGCCCGGCACCCCGCAGCAAGGCCCGCCTCCGCAGCCCGCCGCACCGCCGACGTGGGCACCGGAGCCGCCTACCGCACCGCTGAACCAGACCGGTGCGCCGACCTGGACCCCGGGCACGCCGCCTCCCGGGCCGGGTCGGCCGGTGCGTCCCAGTGGAGCGCGTGGGGCGGTGCCGCCGGCCGGATCCGGGCCGCCGCCGCAGTACGGGGCGCCGCAGTACGGACAGCCGCCTCAGGGGCAGGCGCCGTACGGTGGGCCGGCTCAGGGGCCGCCGACCTCGGCAGGGCAGCGATTCGGCGCCGGGCCGCAGGGCGCGCAGCCGTCGGGTCCGCCTGCTTACGGCGTGCCGCCGGGTGATCGTCAGCCGCAGCAGGGTCCGCAGTCGTCGGGCCCGCATTCCTACGGTGTGCCTTCGGGCGACCGTCAGTCCCCGGGTGCGCAGCCGTCAGGTCCGCCTGCCTACGGTGTGCCGCCGGGTGATCGTCAGTCGCAGCAGGGTGCCCAGCCCTCGGGTCCGCCGCAAGCACCGCAGCCCTACGGCCCCGCCCAGGGTCAGCAACCCTTCGGCGTCCCGCCGCAGGGCCAGCAGTACCAGGGTCCGCAGCCGCACGGGCCGCAGCCCTACGGCACGCCGCCCCAGGGCGGAGCAGCCGCACCCGGCCAGTACCCGCCCATCGCGCAGCAGCCGGGTTTCGAGCCACCGACGTCGGGCTCGCAGCCGCCGGCCCCCACCCGGCCCGGTCCTCGGCCGCCCACCCTCGGGCGGCCCGGTCCGTCGCAGTCCGGATTCCACGCACCCGTCTCGGGCCCGTCCGGCTACCAGCCGCCGATCCAGGCCCCGCCCGGCCAGCAGCCGCCCGTCCCGGGCCGGTCCGCCTTCCAGCCAACGGCTCCGGACCAGCGCGGCCAGCAGCCACCCGTCCCGGACCAGCGCGGCCAGCAGCCACCCGTCCCGGACCAGCGCGGCCAGCAGCCGCCCGTCCC
>NZ_BOPF01000002.1 GCF_016863615.1 Virgisporangium aliadipatigenens
GGACCAGCGCGGCCAGCAGCCACCCGTCCCGGACCAGCGCGGCCAGCAGCCACCCGTCCCGGACCAGCGCGGCCAGCAGCCGCCCGTCCCGGGCCGGTCCGCCTTCCAGCCGCCTGCTCCGGGACAGCGCGACCCGCGTTCGCAGGCGCCCGGCGGGTCCGGTCAGCAGCCGCCCGTGCCGGGCCGGCCTGACCTTCAGCCGCCGGTGCCCGGTCAGCCCGGCTTCGGACAGCCGGGGGCGCAGGAACAACAGACGTCCTGGCTGCCGACCGCCGGCCCTACGCCACCCGGGCGCACGCCACCCGAGCCGTCCGCGACCTGGCTCCCACCCGTCTCCGAGGCGCCGACGTCACCGACCTGGCTCCCCGTCGGTGCGCAGGACGCGCAGGACGCACCCGTGTGGCTTCCCACCGGCAGGCCGGCCACTCCCGGCACCCCGCCGGCGCCCCTCCCGCCCGCACCGGGCACACCGCCGCAAGCGCCGCCCGCCCAAGCGCCGCCCGCCCAAGCGCCGCCCGCCCAAGCGCCGCCCGCGCACGGGCCGGCCGCCCAAGCGCCGGCCACACAAGGTCCGTCCGCTCACACGCCGCCCGCACCAGGGCCGTCCGCCCACGCGCCAGCCGCGCCGGCGCCTTCCGCCCAAGGGCCAGCTGCACAAGGTCCGTCCGGCCATACGCCGTCCGTGCAGGGGCCGTCCGGCCAAGGGCCGTCGGCGCAGGGCCGCGCATCGGAGTCGGCGCCGCCGACGGGGCCGGTCCAGGCCCGCACCCCGCAGGTCCCCACCGCATCGCAGGGCCGCGCATCGGAGTCGGCGCCGCCGACGGGGCCGGTCCAGGCCCGCACCCCGCAGACCCCTGCCGGATCCCCACCGCCGCCGGAGGAGTTCCCGACCCAACTCCTGACGCCACCCGCGACAGCCCCGATCTCCGCCCCGCCGGCCGCCCGGCCTCCGGCGCAGGACGTGTCCGGATCCCGGCCGACGTCAGGCGTTCCGACGGGCCGACACCCGACCTCCGGGCCGCCGAACGACGGGAACGTGCCGACGGTGCAGTTCCCCACGTCGGCGCCGCCGGGGCCGCAGGGCGGTGGCCGGGTCACGGAGCCGCCGACGGTGCAGTTCCCGACGTCGGCCCCGCCGAGCGGGCAGGCCGCGACGGAGTTCGTGTCGGGGCAACGGGTGGCCGGGCGACCGCTTCCGCCGCCGCCCCAGCAGCAGGCCGCACCGCCGCCTCCCGGCGAGCGACCGCCGCCCCGGGCCGAACGTCCGGCCCCGCCACCCCCTGGTGAGCGTCCGGCGTCTCCGTTGCCCGGCGAGCGACCCGCGCCGCCGCCGGTTCGGGACGAGCGCGGGAATGATTCTGAGAGTGCCGCGCCGCCGAGCGGCGTGCGGGGCAGCGCGCCGGTCGGGCGGTCCGGCGCCACGAGTGTCCACAATGGAGAGAGCCGGGGCAACGATCCGCCCGGGCGGTGGGAAGGCGTTCCGGTGTCGAGTGCGCCGGCGAGTCCGCCCCGGCCGTCCGTCACCTCAGGTGCGCCGATGCTCGTGTGGCCGGTCGCCAACCTTCAGCAGAGCCAGCCGCAGCCGGCCCGGTTCGGGGCCGTTCTCCCGCCGGACCCGTGGGCGCCGCCGCAGCGGTCGCGGGTGAAGAAGACGCTCGTGTGGCTGCTGCTGATCGCCGGCATTCTCATGGTGGTCGGTGCGGCAGCGGTGATCGTCTATGAGAGTTCGACCGGATCCAAGCTCTTTGGCAGTGCGGAACCGACCCGAGCGGCCGCGACCGCGACCTCGCCCTGGACGCGGGTCGCGGATCTTCCGGTCGAACTGGAAAGTGCCGCCGTCACCGCCTACCGCGACCGGGTCTGGGTGGCCGGCGGGGTGGCCAACGACGCCGAGCACACCACGTTGAAGTCCGTGTACGTGCTGGATCCCGTCGCCGGCACCTGGTCGAAGGGGCCGGACCTGCCCGGACCGGTCAGCCATGCGGCGCTGGTGCCCACCCCGTGGGGCCTGTACCTGATCGGCGGCCGGGAGGGCGACACGGTCTCGCAGAAGCTGTTGCGCCTCGACGAGAAGAACGGCGCCTGGCACCGCGAGGCGCAGCTGCCCGCGCCACGGGCCGGCGGCGCGGCGGGATACGACGGCAGCAGCGTCGTGTACGCCGGCGGCGTCGGGCCGGACGGCACCGCGTCGGCGGACGTGTGGGCGTTGCGCGGCAGCAGTTGGACGACGCTGAAGTCGCTGACCCGTGCGCGCGAACGCATGGCGTCGGTGACCGATCCGACCGGCCGGGTGCTGTTCCTCGGCGGGCGGGACCAGACCGGCACGGCGTTCGGTGAGATCGACCGCTACTCCGGCGGCGCACCCGCACCCGCCGCCTCCGGAACGTCCACTGTGGTCGATCCGCCCGTGCACGGCGCCGGCGGTGTCCGGCTGGACGGCATCGGCGTGTGCGTGGTCGGCGGCGAGCGCAACGGCGGGGCGTTCGGCGACTGGTGGTGCGAACGGCCCGGTGCGGCGGCCGCGCTGCCGAAGCTCGACCCGCCGCGGGCCGGCCTGGGCGCCGCGCGGGTCGGCAACACGGTGTACGTGGTCGGCGGCTACGGCCCCGGTTTCACGGGTTCCAGCCGGGTGGAGTCCTTCACGCCGGCACGGTGAAGTTCGGTGCCTCTCCTGTGACGCGACACGCCGATCAGGCCGTCACGGGAGGAGCAACGATCATGAGGGTCAGTACCTGAGCGCGATGACGATCGCTTCGCAGCTGCGGACGGCCGCCCGCGCGGCGTTGCGGAGTTCGCGCTGCGACAGCGGGTGCTCGGCGAGGCGGTTGCACCGGGCGATCGCCTCCCGCGCCGCGTCGGCCAACCGGTGCGGGTGCGCGTCCGGCGGCAGGCCCAGCCGTGCGGAGTGTTCGGCGCCGCTGCCGCCGAGGAGGCGTTCGAGGTCGGCGAGGTGCTCGGCCTTGCCCGGGATCCGGCCGGAACGCAGCAGGTGCAGCAGCCGCACCTCGACGAACTCGTGCGCCGCCGAACGGATCTCCTCGGCCCACGACACCAGCTCCGTCAGGGCGCCGTACTTCCCGGAGCGCACCACGAGGTCCAATGTGGACAGTGCCGAACGGGCCTTCAGCACCTGCCCCCGCGAGACGAACTGCGCCGTGAGCACCTCGTTGAGCCGGTCGAGTCCACTGTGGGCGGTCAGCGCCGCGGCGAGCGCCTGCGCGTTCGGCGCCTGCTTGCCACGGATCAGCTGGACGCTGTGCCGCACGCCGAAGAGCCCGAGGCGGGCGAGGACCGCGCGCCGCGCGGCGACCGGCACCTTGACCGTGGCGTCGGGCGAACCGAACCGGTCGGCCGTCAGCATCAGGTCGATCGCGTCCTCGGTCGGCGCGGCGGCCACGGCGGCCAGCGTGCGGTACTCGTCCTCGCGCAGCGTGGCACCGGCGACGGCGAGCAGCCCGGCGACCGGCACGACGACCGGGCAGAGCCGGCGCATCCGTTCGTCGGACTGGTAGCGGGCGGCCACCCGCGCGGCCGTCTCCATCGAGTCCGGCCGGCAGCTGCCGATCTCGTCGGCGCGCGAGAGCACCCCGACGGTGTTGACCGGCGAGCCCTGCACGATGTCGTCCCCGTGGAACGCCTCCAGGAACCGCACGTCGCCGCTGTGCATGTGCCGCAGCAGGTAGATGACGGCGTCGGCCTGGGCGGCCCGGTCCTGCGCCGCCTCCAGGAACGTCATCGTGCGCAACGACACGTCGGCCGAGATGGAGCCGATTCCCGGGGTGTCGATCAGGGTGCTGGTGCGCAGCCGGCGGCTCGGCACCCGCACCTCGATGTGGTCGACGTCCTTCGCGGGACGGCCGAGGGTGATCCGCAGCGCACCCTGCACCCGGTCGAACGGCCGCGGCTCGACGTTGCCGTCCTCGAGGTGCAGCAGCGCCTCGTAGCGCTGGCCGTCCCGATACCAGGTGACGAGGCGGGTGCACTCGCCGGCGTCCGTGGGGGCCAGCTCCTCGCCGACCATCGCGTTGAGCAGCGTCGACTTGCCGGCCTTCACCTTGCCGGCGATGGCCACGCGCAGCGGCTCGTCCAACCGCTCCAGCGCCAGCGTCAGGGCGGGATCGTCCACAGTGGACACCGCACGCATGAGCAGCCGGCGCACCTGGGTCAGGATGTGATCGCTCATGCGCTGCGTCGTTCCGGGCGGGCCGCCATCTGCGCCGCGAACCGGTCCAGCTCCTGCCACTGCTGATCCAGCACGGCGGTGCGCTGGCGGCGTTCGTGCTCGGGCGCCTCGGCGGCCTCGCGGATCGCCGCGATGGTGAGATTGGCCGAGCGCTCCACCTGCTGCGCCCGCGCCGCGAACTCGTCGCGCAGGAAGCGCTGCGTGCGCCGCACCGCGTCCCGGCAGTCCTTGCCCACCACGAACGCCACCTCGTCGATGTAGCGCCGCAGCTCCGCCTTGGCCTGGTTGCGGCGGTACTCGGCCTGCCGCTGGCGTTCGGTGCCGACGAGCTTGCGGCCCACCACGAGCCCGACCGCCAGCCCGATCGGCGCGGCGAGCGTGAGCCCCAGCAGCGACCCGAACGCCCCGAACATCACGAGGCCACCGAAGGTCATCCGCGCGGCGGTGAACGCGTTGAGGAACTGCTGCATCGACGGCCGGTCGAACTTGGCGTCCAACCCGTGGATGCGCGCCAGCACCAGCTCCGGCGCGGGCAGGTCGACGTCGAGGCCCTCGTAGTCGAGGTCGAAGCGTTCGGCCACGTCGCGGGCCAGCTCCTCGGTGCGCTGCACCAGCTGGAACAGGTTGTCGACCGCCGCCGACGTCGCCTCGCGGGTCACCCACGCCGAGAAGTCGCGCCAGTTGTTCTTCGGGTCGTCCTCGTCCAGCAGGGCTTCGCCGCGGCGCAGCAGCCCACGGAGACGTTCCCGCAAATCGTGGTCGATGTCGGCGGACAGGTCCTGGATCCCGTCGTTGAGGACGGTCTGCCAGCCGGCGCCGGAGGCGGCGAGGGCCTGGCTGCGGCGGCTCTTCTCGGCGACCTGGTCGGCGATCGCCCAGCCGGTGCGCGGGTCGTGCCCGGCCGCGCGGGCGGCGCCCACCTGCTCGCGCAGCTGGCTGAGGACGAAGGCGACCTCCTGGCCGGCCGCCCGGGCCGCGAGCGTGTCGGCCTCCGCGAGGATGTCGCGGCGCAGCATGGTCAGCAGTCGGGGGAACCCGGACTCGGCGTTGAGCGCGTCACTGTTGCGCGCGGCGGCCCGCAGCCGCAGGAACGACGACACCGGCACCATCGGCACCTGCAACCCCGCCTGCGCCAGGTGGGTCTGGTTGAGGCGCACGATGCGCCGCCACTCCGGATACAGGTCGGTCTTGGTGACCACGATGATGACGTGCTCGCAGCGCGCCGCCGTCTTGTTGAGGAACTCCAGCTCCGGCCCGGCCAGCTCCTGCGCGGCATCGGTGACGAACAGCGCCGCGCGGGCCAGCGTCAGCGCGCCGAGCGTGAGATTGCCGTGCGCCGAGTCGAGCCCACCGACCCCGGGAGTGTCCACAAAGGACAGCCCACCGCGCAGCAGCTGCCGGTCGAGCCGCACCTCGACGGCCCGAACGGGCACCTCGTCCCCGGTGCGTTCGGCCACGTAGTCGTGCAGCCGCTTGAACGGCACCGCGACCTCGTCGTCGTTTTCCAGCCGGGCGGTCACCGACGGCGGCTTGCCCCAGCGCACCACGGTCGGCACGGCGGTCACGATGTCCGAGTCGACGGGGCAGACCTCGGTGCGCAGCAGGGCGTTGACCAGAGTGCTCTTGCCCTGCTTGAACTCGCCCACCACGGCCACCGGCACGTCGTCGGAACCCAGGCGGGCGGTGGCCTCGTCGATGCGGGTCATCAGGTCGATGCGGCCGGCCTGCCCGCTCAGGCGCCGCGCCTCGGCGAGGTCGAGCACGGCCCGCGCCACGGCGGCGCTGCGGCCGGCCCGCTGCTGGGCCGGGGAACTCGGATCGGTCACAACGTCCCTACGTCTTTCGGGGGCGATCGAGGCGCCTCAAACATAGTGGGTGCGCGCACGTAGGTTGATGGCATGACGCCGCCGCTCGCACCGGACGAAATGGTCGCCAACGGGAGTGAACGGGATGTTCTAGAGACGTTTCTGGACCTGTACCGCGATATTGCCGTACGCAAAGTCTCCGGCCTCGATGCGAGCCTGGCCCATCGGGAACTGTTGCCGTCCCGCACGACCCTCGCGCGCCTGATCGCCCACCTCGCCTCGGTCGAACGCGAGTGGTTCGCCGGGGTGCTCGCCGGGGACCCCGATCCGGGTACCCGCGCCGACGGCGGGTGGGGCGCCGACGAGAGTCTCGACGCGCTCGTGGCGGACTACCGGGCGGCGTGCGCGCAGTCGCGTGCGGTGGCGGCCCGGTTCGCGCTCGAGGACACCGTGCCGTCGGAACGGCTGGGCCGGGTGTCGCTGCGCTGGATCTACGTGCACCTGATCGAGGAGACGGCCCGCCACGCCGGCCACGCCGACATCCTCCGCGAACTCACCGACGGCGCGACCGGCTTCGACGGCTGACCCGCCGGTCAGGGCCAGCGGAACTCCAGCGGCGCCTCGACGAAGCGGGCGTAACCCTCGAACGCCGCCTCGACCGCCCCGCGCTCCCGCGCCGACACCGGCGCCAGCGGGAAGACGTCGATGCGGGTGCGGCGGGCGCCGGTGACGCGCTTCCAGGTCGCCAGCACCCGGCCGCCACGGGAGATCGTGGACTGGAAGACGCCGTTGCCGCCGGGGATGATCGCCTGCTTGTGCTCCGGCGCCACCATCAGCGACCGGTCCTTGAACCCGAGCAGGAACTCGTCGAAGCCGGGCAACGCGCGCACGGAGTCGTCGGACCCCACGTCGGAGAGCAGCGCGGCGGCCACCACCATCTCCGTGCCGTCCACGGAAACCGTGCTCAACGCGTCCCCGCAGGCCGCGATGCCGCGTTTGACCTCCGCGGCGGTGAGCCCCGCCCAGCCGGCGAAGTCCTTGCGGGTGGCCGGCCCCCGGCCGCGGAAGAAGCGCAGCGTCAGCGTCGCCAGCGCCTCCTCGGGTTCGAGTCGCACCGGGTCGGGCACCCACTCGTCGAGCAGCACGAACGACTGTTCCTTGCCGATCAGCGGCGCGATGCAGGTGACGCTCTTCTGCGCGGAGTACCAGAGCAGGTGGTAGCCGAGCTTGTCCGCGCCGGGAATGCCGCCGTCGACCAGCACCCGCACGCACTCGGTGCGGGTGAGCCGCTTGCCGCCGGCCAGCGCGCTGCCCAGGAGATCGACCGCGCGATCCGCGTCGGCGGAGGACAGGCCCAGGTACTCCCGGCGTTTGGCCGCGCCGGCCAGGGCCCGCACGCCGGTGAACGCCAGCATCCAGTGCGCGTCCCGGGACGGCACCAGGTGCACCGTGCCGCGCATGGGCCAGGTGCGCAGGGCCTCACGGCGTTCGAGCGAGTCATGCACGCCGGAGACGGTCAGGTCGGGCAGGCGGACGCCGAGGGACCACATGGCGCTGGCGTTGTCCTGGGCCTGCATGGCCCCGAGCCAGGTGACCACCCCGGCCACGTCCTTGGGCCGGTCCACGGCGGGGTGGTCGCGCAGCAGCAGGCTCGTCATCCGCAGGGTCAGGGCCTCGGCCGTGGTCAGCTCCATCCCGCGAACGTTACCGGCGGGCGCGCAGCGCGGCGGCCATCGCGGCCGAGTCGTGCGTGTCGGGATCGACGCCCTCGATCATGATGACGTCGCCGTCGAGGTGCTTCGTGCGCAGCGGCAGGATCGCCCGGTACGCGGGGGAGTCGTACCACTCGCGCACCTGTGTCATCGACGGGAACGCGATCGCCACGAGCGTGCCGGGCCAGCTGCCCTCGACCACCGTGACGGGGCCGCCGTGGATGACGAAGCGTCCGCCGTACGGATCGAGCGTGGCCTGGATCCGCTCCAGGTACTCGAGGATGTCGTCGTGCTCGGAGGTGGTCCTGAGGTGGGCGATGCCGTATGCGGTCATGTCCCCGAGTCTGCGGGCTCCAGGGGAGGCGAGTCGATTACGTCGGAGGTAACGGGATCCTCCGCCTTGTCCTCGTCCTTGTCCTCGTCTTGGTCTTCGTCGGAGGAGGAGTCGGAGGAGGGCGGCGAGGCGTCGATCAGCGTGGTCGGCCACAGCAGCGTCCCGGCCGGGAAGTCGGGCATCGGCTCGTCCCCGCCGGCCACCGGCCACGTCGCCGAGACGACCAGATAGCGGCTCAGGAGCAGCCACACCGCCGCGGTCACCAGTGCGGTCAGGCCGGTCAGCGAGTAGACCTCCCCGGCGAGCTTCTCCCCGAGCGAACGCGCCGCCGGGTCCGCCTTGACCGTGCCGAAGTCCGGCCCGATGAGGAAGATCCCGCGCGGCAGCAGCGGCGCCCCCTCGACGAACGTCACCGGCCACGCCACGAACACCGCCACCAGCGCGGTCGGCACCCCGGCGGCCAGCACCTGCAGCGCCCCGCGGTGCCGACGGGTCAGGTCCCCGGCGTACACCAGGGCCGGCACGCACCACACCCAGTGGTGGGTCCACGCGATCGGCGAGATCAACAGGGCGGTGCACGCGCACAGGAGCAGACCCAACGGGTCGCCGCCGCGGCGGTGGCCGGCGCGGGCCAGGGCCATCCCGCCGACCGCCACGCACACCGTCAGCAGCAGGCGGGCGGTGCCGGCCCCGCCGTCGGAGAAGAGCCGCACCGACAGGCCGTGCAACGACTGGTTGTAGATGTAGGTGGGGACGCCCACGCGCTCCGAGCGCAGGAACATCCCGTCGATCCAGTAGTCGACCGAGCCGCCGAAGTCGACGATCCACCCCAGCACCAGCAGCGCCACGAACACGGCGATCGCCGTCAGCGCCGCCCGCAGCCGCCGCGTCAGCACCAGGTACACCACGAAGATCGCCGGCACCAGTTTGATCGCCGCGGCGAGCCCGATCAGCGCGCCGGCGTAGCGGGTGCGCCGCAGCAGCGCGATGTCGGTGACGACGAGGAGCATGAGGAAGGCGTTCACCTGGCCGAGGCTCATCGACATGTAGACCGGCTCCAGCCAGAGGGCCAGGGCCGTGACGCCGGCCGTCAGGCCGACCCGCCCGGCGAGGCCGCGGTAGCCGAGCATGCCGAGGTAGAGGTTCGCCGTGAGGCCGACCGCGGCGCCGATCAGCACGGCGAACACCGGGGTCGCCGTCGCGTGCGGGATCAGCGACAGCAGCGCCATCGGCAGCAGGGTCACCGGCGGGTAGGTGTACTGCAGGTAGGCCCAGGTGTACGTGAGGCGGTACACCTCCTGGTTGTCCCGCCAGGCGCGGCCGCCGGCCTGGTACACCTCCAGGTCGAGGCCGCCGAGGACGGCGCCGCCGTGCGCGTGGACGAGCTGCGCGTAGCAGAGGACCGACGCCACCAGCAGGGCGATACCGGGCAGGAGCAGCCACGGCGGGGTTCTTACTGGCGGGGTCATCGTTCCTGGTCCTCCGGTCGGCTCGCCCGACACGGTACCGGGCGATCGCACCGATGAGTCCGGGCCGGCCGCCCGGTCATAGCGGGTATGACCTCGATCCAACCCATTGTGAGCACGCCGGACCTGCCGCGCCTGCGGGCGTTCTACGCGCAGGTGCTGGGCGCGGAGCAGACCATGCGGGTCCCCGCGGAGGGGCCGGAGTTCTACGTCGAGCTACGGATCGGCGACACGGCGCTCGGTGTCGTGCATCGGGCGGACACGGAGGTGGGTGCGCCGGTGCGGATCATCCTCAGCGCCGCCGTCGACGACGTCGACGCGCTGCTCCCGGTGGTCGAGGCGGCCGGCGGCAAGGCCCCGGACCGGCCCAACGACATGCCGTGGGGGGAGCGGGTGGCGCACGTCCTCGACCCGGACGGCAACATGCTCAACCTCACTCACCGGATCTAGGGCGCGTTTCGTAGACGTCGATGCTGGTTCCCAGCCGTACCGCTGCGCTGCCGCGTCCGCGTGCAGTTCTCAGGTGCCGGTCTCAGGTGCCGGGAGGCGGGAGGGTCGCGGCGATGTCCAGGGCCGTGGTGATCAGGTTGTGGGCTCGCGCGGTGATCGCGGCGAGCAGGCCGTGGGCGTCGCCGGAGGACGTGGCCGCCGCTTCCTGGAGGGCGGCGAGGTCCTCGTTGAGCTTGCCGAGCTGGGTGGACAGGCTGGGGGCGGCCTTGTCGCCGAACGCCTTGGCGATCTCGTCGAGGCTGACGCCCTGGGCCTCCAACTGGCGGATCAGGGCGATGCGGTCGACCGTCGCGGGGGAGTAGAGGCGGAAGTTGCCCGCGGTGCGACCGGCCGGCTCGATCAGGCCGAGCGATGTGTAGAAGTCGACGGTGCGCGGGCTGACGCCCGCCTTCGTGGCGACCTCACCGATCCGCAGCAGCTTTTCCATCGCCGCCTACCGTACAGTGGTACGTGCCGGTGGCGACAGTGCCGTCGTTGCCGGCGATGGAGCGGTCACCTCCCGGTGTCCCGCAGTGCCGCCGTTCGGGGCCTGTGCCCCGCAATGGCGTCGGCGCCGGTACCCCTGGGTCGAGGGGTACCGGCGCCTTCGCGCACCGGGGAGGTGAGGAGTGCTCTAGAGGGTCAGCGTCCAGGAGTTCAGCGTGCCGGTGTCGCCGGTGTAGGCGTCGCTGACCTGGAGCTTCCACACGCCGGCGCGGGCCTCGGCCGACAGGTTCACGGTGTAGGTCGCGCTCAGGTTGGCGACGTTGTCACCGGTGACGGCCTTGCGCAGCGGGTACGTGGTGCCGTCCGGGGCGACCAGGGTCAGGGCGATGTCACCGCGGTCGGCGTGCGTGAGCTTGACGGCGACGGTGCTCGTGGCCGAGGCGGTGCCGGTGCAGGCGACGGTCAGCTTCGACTCGATGGTGGTCTTGTCGGCGACCGGGCGGGCGTAGGAGTTCGTGGTGGTGCACGCCGCCGGGGCCGGGGTGGTCGGCGTGGTGGGGGCGGGCGCCGGCGTGGTGGGAGCCGGCGTGGTCGGGGCCGGGGCGCCGCCGATGAAGCCGATGTTGAGGAGCTTGTTCGCCGAACCCTTCGGGTCGGTCACCTTGTTCGCCACGGCGCCGCCGACGAAGGCTTCGCGCACCTGGGCCGGGGTGGCGGCCGGGTTCGCCGACAGGTACAGGGCGATCGCGCCGGCGACGTGCGGGGTGGCCATCGAGGTGCCGGACATCTTGCCGGTCGAGGTGTTGGAGTTCTTGGTCGAGGAGAGGATGCCCACGCCGGGCGCGAAGATGTCCAGGCAGGCGCCGTAGTTGGAGAAGCTCGCGCGGGCGTCCTTGCTGTCCGTGGCGCCGACGGTGATCGCCTCCGCGGTGCGGGCCGGCGAGACGTTGCAGGCGTCCTTGTTCTCGTTGCCGGCCGCGACGGCGTAGGTGACGCCGGCCGCGATCGACTTCTTCACGGCCGCGTCGAGCGCCGCCGACGTGGTGCCGCCGAGGGACATGTTCACGACGGCGGGCTTCGCGGCGTTCTTCGTGACCCAGTCGACGCCGGCGATGATGCCGCTGTACGAGCCCGAACCGTCGCAGCCGAGCACGCGCACCGAGACGAGGTTGGCGGCCTTCGCGACACCGTAGGTCTTGCCGCCGATCGTTCCGGCGACGTGGGTGCCGTGGCCCTGGCAGTCGCCGGCATCGGCGTCCTTGTCGACGAAGTCGTAGCCGCTGGTGGCCCGGCCGGCGAACTCGCCGTGGGTCAGGCGCACGCCGGTGTCGAGGATGTACGCGGTGACGTTCGCGGCGGTGTTGGGGTAGGTGTAGGCGCCGCTCAGCGGGAGGGCCGGCTGGTCCAGCCGGTCGAGGCCCCACTCCGCTGCGGACTGCGTGCCCTCGGCGAGCGCCACCTTCCGGTCCTGCTCCACACCGGCGACCGTGGGGTCGGCGGCGAGGCGCTTCGCGGCGGCCTCCGACAGCTTTGCGGTGAACCCGGTCGTCAGTTCGGTGTCGACGGTGCCGCCGTAGCGGGCGGCGAGCGCCTTGCCGTTCACGCCGTCCTTGAGCGTCACGATGTACGAACCGGTGATGGCGCCGGCTGCGTTCGCACCCGCGATCGTGCCCTCGGCGGGGGCGGCCTGCGCGGCGCCGGCACCCAGGAAGAGCGCGGCGATCGCGGCGGTGCCGGCGACGATGGTGGACTTGACGGCGAGGTGTGCAGCAGCAGTACGCATGCCAAGAAAGATCCGGGCCGGCCGTGGCACGTCCGGGACCCGTCGCGGTGCCGACCGGTTGCGCGCCCTCCCGGACCCCACGAAACACGCCTGACCTGGGAAAACAACTTTGTTGCGGGCCGGGTGCGGGCGTCCGGTCGCCGTGTTGGTTGTCCGCCGCGCGGGTGAACCCTTCCTGTGCGTAGGTTCGCCCGATCGGCTGGTTCAACCGGAAAGCGCACACACGTGGTTGTGGCAGACTTCTACGGATTGCGAGCAATCTTCGTTCCCCCATAGAGGAAGCGCCATGAGCGGATACACCGTCACGATCGCCCCGCACGAAGGTTCCTCCGGCGCACACACCACCATCGAGGTGGACACCGCCGGTGGACAGCCCCGCGTCACCGAGGTCCGGATCCGGGCCACCGGCACCGACGGGCTCAGCGCACAGCAGCTTCCGGTGTTGGATCTGGTGGCGCTGCTCTCCGCGCTCGGCCCCGCCGGCACTCCCGCACTGCCCGCGCCGCAGCCGGCTCCGGTGAAGGCCGCGCCGCGGCGCGCACGACGTTCGACCAAGGCTCCGGAGAAGAAGGGGCGCGCCTACCGCAAGATGCCCGATCAGGACGAGGTCGTCGCGGCCTGGAACGAGACCGGAAAGGTCTCGGCGGTCGCCGAGCACTTCGGCGTGCCGCGCCACACGGCGACCGGCTGGCTGCGCCGGCTGCGCGGCCTGGGGGTCATTCCGGCCGCTCGTTGACCTCCACCGGGAAGTGACACGCCACGCCGTCCGCCAACGGCGGCTCCTTCTCGGCACACAGATCCCGGGCCTTCCAACAGCGGGTGCGGAAACGGCACCCCGACGGCGGGTCGACCGGGCTCGGCACGTCGCCGCGCAGCAGCACCCGGCCGCGCCGCGCCCGGTCCCGCCGGCCGGGATCGGGGACCGGCACCGCCGACATCAGCGCGACCGTGTACGGATGCCGGGGGTTCGCGTAGAGGGTGTCGCGGTCGGCGATCTCCACGATCCGGCCGAGATACATCACCGCGACCCGGTCGCTGATGTGCCGCACCACCGACAGGTCGTGCGCGATGAACAGATACGCCAGGTTCAGTTCGGTCTGCAGGTCGTCGAGAAGATTCACCACCTGCGCCTGGATCGACACGTCCAGGGCGGAGACGGGTTCGTCGGCGACGACCAGGCGCGGGCGCAGCGCGAGGGCGCGGGCGATGCCGATGCGCTGCCGCTGCCCGCCGGAGAACTCGTGCGGGTAGCGGTTGTAGTGCTCCGGGTTGAGACCCACCAGTTCCAGCAGATCCTGCACCGCGCGGCGCAGCCCGTGGGGCGTCGGTTCCTTCTGGATGCGCAGCGGCGCGGCGACGATGGTGCCGACGGTGTGGCGCGGGTTCAGCGACGAGTACGGGTCCTGGAAGATCATGGCCAGGTCGCGGCGGTACGGGCGGAGCCGACGCGTCGACAGGTGACCGATGTCCGTCCCCTCGAACTCGATGCGCCCGTCGGTGGGTTCGAGGAGGCGCGCCACGAGGCGTCCCGTCGTGGTCTTTCCGCACCCGGACTCGCCGACCAGGCCCAGCGTCTCGCCGGGCGCGATGGTGAAGTCGAGCCCGTCGACCGCTCTGACTCCGCGGAAGTGTTTCTTCAGGCCGGTGACGCGCAGGAGGGGTTCCACGGCGCTCCTACAGGGTGGGTGCGAGGCGGACGCGTTCCGGGTGGGGCAGATGGCACGCGATGGTGCCGGACGGGACCTCTGTGGCGCACGGGATTCCGCCGCGCCCGTTGTAGGGGCAGCGCGGGTGGAACGCGCAGCCGGGCGGGACCCGGATCAGGCTCGGCGGGGTGCCCTTGATGGGTTGCAGCCGGTCGCGCACCGCGCGGTCCAGCCGGGGCATCGAGCCGAGCAGTCCCCAGGTGTAGGGGTGCTCCGGTTTCCGGAAGACCGTCTCGGCGGCCCCGTACTCCACCGCCCGGCCGGCGTACATGACCAGGATGTCGTCGGCGATCTCGGCCACCACCCCGAGGTCGTGCGTGATCAGCACGACCGCCGTGTGGAACTCCTCCTGCAGGTCGCGGATCAGGTCCAGGATCTGCGCCTGCACGGTGACGTCCAGGGCGGTGGTGGGTTCGTCGGCGATGAGCAGCTGCGGGTCGTTGGCGAGCGCCATCGCGATCATCGCCCGCTGCCGCATCCCGCCGGAGAACTGGTGCGGATAGTCGTCCACCCGCTTCGCCGGATGCGGAATGCCCACCCGTGCCAGGAGATCGATCGCGTGCGCCCTGGCGGCCTTGCGGGATACCGGATTGTGCACCCGGTACGCCTCCACGATCTGCCGGCCGACGGTGTACAGCGGATGCATCGCCGACAGCGGATCCTGGAAGATCATCGCCATGGTGCGCCCGCGCAACCGGCGCACCTCCTCGGGATCGGCGTGCAGCAGTTCGGTGCCGTCGAGCAGGACCTCGCCGGACAGCCGCACCGCGGAACGCCGGTGCAGCCCCATCACCGACAGGCTCGTGACGCTCTTGCCGGAGCCCGACTCGCCCACGATGCCGAGCGTCCGTCCCCTGTGGACGGTGAACGACAGCCCGTCGACCGCCTTCACCACGCCGTCGTCGGTGGGGAAGTGCACGTGGAGATCTCTGACGTCGAGGAAGGTCATCCCAGCCGCACCCTCGGGTCGGTCACCGCGTACAGCACGTCGACGATCAGGTTCGCGACGATGATGAAGCAGGCGCCCAGCATCGTCACCCCGAGCACCTTCGGCAGGTCGTTGTTGGTGACGGCGTCGATCGCGTACTTGCCGATGCCCGGCAGCGAGTACGTGCTCTCCGTCAGCACGGCCCCGCCCAGCAACAGCCCCAGATCCAGCCCGAACAGCGTCAGCACCGGCGTCATCGTGGCGCGCAGCCCGTGCGTGACGACGACCGTGCGCTCCGGCAGTCCCTTCGCCCGCGCGGTGCGGATGAAGTCCTCGTTCATCGTCTCCAGCATCCCGGCCCGGGTCAGCCGCGCATATCCCGCCGCGTACAGGAACGCCAACGTGATCCACGGCAGCGTCAGGTCGTACGCCCACGTCGCCGGGTTCTCGGTGAACGGCGTGAACGAACCGCCCGGCGGGAACCAGTGCAGCGTGTACGAGAAGACCGACAGCGACAGCAGCCCGGTGAAGAAGATCGGCAGCGACACGCCCGCCAACGCCGTCGCCATGGCCACCCGGTCGAACACCGTGCCCCGCCGCAGCGCCGACAGCACGCCCACGGCCACCCCGCCGACCAGCCAGATGACCGCCGCGCCGAGCGCCAGCGACAAGGTCACCTGCATCCGGTCCACGAGGTCCGGCCAGACCGGATTGTGCGTGATGAACGAGTACCCGAAGCACGGCGCCGGACAGTGTTCCGTCGTGGGGCCGGTGCTGTAGTCGGCACCGAGCACGAGCCCCTTGGCGAAGCGGCCGTACTGCACGTACAGCGGGTCGTAGAACCCCAGCTTCTCGGTCAGCTCACGGATCTGCTGCTGATCCGCCGTCCGGCCGGCGTACCGGGAGGCGAGATCCTCCGGTGTCGCGCCGGCCAGACGGGGAACCAGGAAGAAGATCGCGAACGTCACCATGCTCACCACGACGAGCATCAGCACGGCCGCGACCAGTCGACGCAACAGGTATCCCAGCAACGGCTACTTCACGCCGATCTGCACGAAGTCGTAGTAGCCGCCGAGGCCCTCGTTGACGTAGATGTTCTTCAGGTGGGCCGGGCGGTACAGCAGCACCTTGGCCCACACGCCGGGCAGGATCAGCGCCTCGTCCATCACCGTCCGGTCGATCTGGCCCCACAGGTCGTTGCGCTTAGCGGTGTCGGTCTCCAGCAGCGCCTGGTCGAGCAGCGCGTCGACCTTCGGCAGCGCGACGCCGAGGTTGTTGTTGCCGCCCGTCGCGCGGATCACCCGGCTGTCGACGATCTGCTGCAGGAAGCCGAAGCCGTCGACCCAGTCCGCCTGCCAGCCGCCGGCCAGCAGGCCGAGGCCCTCCTGCTTCACGAAGTCCGGCTTGCCGGCGTAGAGCTTGAAGTAGTCGCCCTGGGGGTAGCCCTTGAGCGTCAGCTTGATGCCGACCTTGCCGAGCGACTGCTGCATCGCCTCCGCGAGCGCCTTCTCCTTCGGGCGTTCGGTGCGGTAGGACATGTTCGTCTCGAAGCCGCCCGGTTTTCCGCACTCGGCCAGTTCCTTCTTGGCCGCCTCGACGTCGCCGTTCTTCTTCGCCTTGAAGCTGTACGGGTCGTTCTTGGGCGCGCCGGGTACCTGCGGCGGCATGATCGAGGTGGCGATCTCGCCTCCGGCGTCGCCGCCGTAGGCCCGCAGATAGCTGTCATGGTCGGCCGCGAGCAGGACCGCCTTGCGGCAGTGGATGTTGTCGAACGGCGCCACGGACGTGCTCAGGTGCGTGTACCAGAGCCGGGGGAGGGCGGCGCTGTCGGTGTATTTCTTCTGCGCCGGATCGGCGAGCACCTTCCCCTGGGTGGCCGCCTGCACGCCGGTGTTCGCCACGTCGATGTCGAGGTCGCCGGAGAGCAGCCGGGCGTCGATGTCGTCGGCGCTGACGTTCAGCGACACCTCGATGCGATCGGGGAGCGCCTTGCGGTGCGGGTCGTTCGCGGCGCTCCAGTTGTCGTTGCGCACCAACGTGAACCGCTTGCCCAGCTCGTTCGTCTCGAACTTGTACGGGCCGGTGGAGACCGGGTGTTCCTTGTACTTCGTGCCGGTGTCCTTCGCGCGCGGCACCGGGATCGTCGCCGGTTGCATCGCCAGATAGTCGAACGCGGAGAACGGCACCTTCAGCTTGAACACGACCGTGCGCTCGTCCGGTGTCTCGATCGCCTTGAGGCCCAGCTTCTCCGGATCGCTGTCCTGGTACGGGCTGGTGTATCCCTGGGTGTCGAGCACGTCGCCGAAGTACGTCGGCCCGCTCGGGAACGTCTTCTTGTCCAGCGACCGTTCGACCGCGTACTTGACGTCCTTGGACGTGACCGGTGTGCCGTCCTCGAACTTCACGCCGGCCTTGAGCTTGTACGTCCACGTCTTCGCGCCGTCGCTCGGCACACCCAGCGTCTCGGCCAGGTCCGGCACGAGTTTCGTGCCCGCCTCACCCGGCTGCGTGTCGAACATGACGAGCGCCCGGCCGTAGAAGCGCACGAAGTCCCACGAGTAGCCGTAGTACGTGTCGCCGGGGTCGAGGGAGTACCAGTCCCCGGAGTTCGCCATGCGCAGCGTGCCGCCCTTGGTGTCGGACGGGTTGTGCACCTTGCCGACGCCGCCGTTGGCCACGGAGTCGGTGCCGTCGGCGGGATCTACCGCGCCGCAGCCGGACGTCACGAGCGCCAGCGCGATGCCGGCGGCCAGCAGACCTTTCCTGCGCATACCGTTCACCCCTTGAGACGTGGATCGAGCGCGTCGCGCAGGCCGTCACCGAAGAGGTTGAAGGCGAGCACGGTCACGAAAATGGCCAGGCCGGGGAAGAGCATGAAGTGCGGTGCGATCTGGTAGAAGTGCGTGGCGTCCGAGAGCATCGCGCCCCAGCTGGGCGTGGGCGCGCGGATGCCCACGCCGAGGAACGACAGCGCCGCCTCGAACAGGATGTTCGTCGGGATGAGCAGGGTGGCGTAGACGAGGACGGGCGCCACGAGGTTGGGCAGCAGCTCGGTCACGATGATGCGCGCGTGGCCGGCGCCGAGACTGCGGGCGGCGTCGACGAACTCCCGTTCCCGTAAGGAAAGCGTCTGGCCGCGGACGATGCGGCCGATGTACGGCCAGCTGAAGAAGCCGATGATGAAGACCAGCACCGCGATCCGCAGACCGTTGCCGCGCAGGCCGAAGCCGCGGTCCGGGATGACGCCGGCGAGCGCGATGGCGAACAGCAGCAACGGGAACGCGAGGAACACGTCCATGAGCCGGCTGACGACGGCGTCGATCCACCCGCCGAAGTAGCCGGAGACGACGCCGAGCACGGTGCCGATCAGCACCGAGAGCCCGGTGGCCAGGAACGCGATCACCAGCGAGACCCGCGACCCGTAGACGATGCGGCTGAAGAGGTCCCGCCCGTTGACCGGCTCGAGCCCGAAGAGGAAGTCGCCGCTCATCCCGCCGAACCGGCCGGTCGGGATCTGTAACGACGAGTCGATCCGGTCCTGGTGGAACTCGTTGGGCGGATGGCCCAGCAGCGCCACGATCAGCGGTGCGGCGGCCGACACCAGCACGAGCAGCACGACCACGACCCCGCCGCCGAGGGCGATCCGGTCGCGCCGCAGGCGCCGCCACGCGATGCGCCACGGCGACCGGCCGACGATCTCGGGTGCCGTCTGCGCCGGTGCGATCGTCACGGTGATCAGGCTGAGGTTTTCCGGTCATCAAGTCAAGGGGATCAATATCTTCCGCGGCAGGTTGCGGCCAGCTCCATGGTCGTCGGCCGTCGCGCGCGTTCTGATGTGGCCATGGAACGACTGAACGCGCCGTGCCTCTCCGAACGGGAGCGCGCGGCGCTGTTGTGGTGGTTGGCGTCGATGTCGAAGGCCTCGGTGGCCCGCCGCATGGGCATCTCCACGCACACCGTGGACATGTACATCCGGCGGGCCCGGGCCAAGTACGCCCGGGTGGGCCGGCCGGCCCCGACAAAGGCCGACCTGCTGCTGCGGGCGATCGAGGACGGCCTGCTGCCGCTCGCCGTCGGGCGTGTGCGCTAGCGGACCGGGAAGTCCTCCACGCCCACCGTTGCCAGCTCGGTGCCGGGCTGCGCGGTCGGGGGCACGCGCACCGACCGGTTGCCCCCGTTGGCGGTGAGCTCCTGCGCCTTCTCGAACTTCCACAGCCGGCAGTTCGACGTGAAGCCCGCACCGGCCTCGTCCCAATCCGTGCCGGATGCGAGGAACATCCGGTACGTCCCGAACGGCAGCTTCTCGATCTTCGCGCTCGCGCCCGCCTGGACGAACACGCCCGCCGTCGCCACCTTCGGGTCTTCCGCGGCCAGCAGGACCATGAGGTCCTCGGTGCCCCCGTTGCGCACCTCGAGCACCCGCGTGCCCGGTTTCGCGGCCGGCTTCAGCACGGTCCCGTTGGCGGGGCGCGCCGCCGGCGGCGTCACCTTCTCCGGCAGGAACCCGCCGACCACGTAGCCCCGGGACGGGTCGACGGTGCGCAGCGCCGCCGACGCGGTGCGGATCTGCTCGGCCGACGCCGCCCGGCTCAACGCGACGACCCCGGCCGAGTTGGCGCAGATCGGACTCGTCGCCACCGTGCTCAGGTCGCCGGCCAGCTGCGCCAGCCCCTCGGTGAACTGCTTGTGCGCCTCGGCCACCGGGCCCGGTGGGGTCACGCCGGCCAGCTTCTCGCCCGCGGCGCGGGTCGCCTCCGCGGCCGCCAGGGAGGACTGCTTGACGGCGAGCGGCTGGCCGGCCTGGCCGAGCTTGGCGAACAGCGGGCCCAGGTTGGAGTCGACCGCGGCCAGGGTCTCCTGGTAGACGACCTCCGCCGGGGGTGCGGGAGGGCCGGGCTTGTCCGGTTTGTTGGGCTCGACGGAGAGCCACAGGATCCCGCCGACGGGGACGGCGAGCAGGAGCGCCATGACCGCCCCGGTGACCACCCACCGATGGAACGGGCTCCACACCTGCACGGGCGGTGGCGTGCTCGGAGCGGGCGGAACGGGCTGAATCGGGCCATTCTCCGTTCGGCTCTGCTGTTCGATCACGCGCGAAAGTATGGAACACGAACGATCCGTGACGGCCAGCGGGGCACGAAGCGAAGATGAACTTCTACGCCCCGTCCTGTCGATCACGGGCCAGCACGCCCACGTCCGGCTGGTCGGTGAAGATCCCGTCCACGCCCGCCGCGAGGAACGCCCGCAGTTCGTCCACGGCCCGCCCGCGCCCCTGCGGAGCGGCGCCCAGCCGCAGGTCGGCCGGGAGAAACCGGTTCTCCGCCCGGAACGTCCAGGCGTGCACGAACATCCCCAGCGCGTGCGCGCGCTCCACCAGTTCGGTCGGCGCGCCCAGCGTGCCGTCCGGCCGGCGCGGGATCACCAGGTCCTTCTGCGGCCCGATCCCCGCCACGAACGCCCGCAGTTCCCGCAGCCCCGCCGCGCTCAGGTGCTGTTCGTAGGTGCGCGGGTCGCCGACGGGCGTTCCGCTCGACTCGGCGAGGAACACCAGCGGCACCGTCAGCCCCAGCGCGTGGAACCGGACCAGCGACTCCGGGCAGAACGACTGCACGAAGACGGGCGCGTCCGGCGCGTCCAGCCCGTGGCGGCGCAGCGCGGCGACGACCGGTTCCTCGACCGGCACACCGATGCCGCGGTAGTGGTGCGGGTGCTTCGCCTCCAGGTAGACCCCGATCGTGCGGCCGGTCTCGGCGGACAGGCGGGCCCGCAGGTCGAGCACCTCGTCGAAGGTCGCCACCGGGAAGCGGCCGTTGTAGGCGGTGTTCGCCGGGCGCAGGGCCGGCATCCGCTCCACGGCGCGCAGCGTGGCCAGTTCGGCGGCGGTGAAGTCCTCGGCGAACCAGCCGGTGTGCGGCTCCCCGTCGACCACCCCCGCGCGGGAGCGGCCGGCGAACTCGGCCCGGGTGGCCACGTCGGTGGTGCGCGAGAGTTCGGCGTCGTGCCGGGCGACGAGGAGTCCGTCGATGGTGGGCACGAGGTCCGGTTCGATGCAGTCGGCGCCGAGGCGGACCGCCAGTTCGTAGGCGGCGAGGGTGTGCTCGGGCAGGTACCCCGAGGCGCCCCGGTGGCCGATGACCAGCGGTCGTGTGGAGAGCACGGATGCGGTGGAAGTCGTCACGATGACCAGAAACGACAGCACCGGCGGCCGGCCCGGATACGCGGGGCCGACCGCCGGTTACCGCCGGATGAACTTCTTACTTGAGGTCGAACCGGTACAGGTTGTACTTCGCCATGAGGGCGGTCAGCTTCTGGGTGTACAGGGGATCCGTCGCGTAGCCGGCCTTGTGCATCTCGGCGACGAACAGGTCGGGCTGCTTCACGTACTGGAACGCCGGCGCGTACCGGGGCGCCGTCGCCAGCAGGTAGCCGTGGTCGCGGAACGAGTTCGTGACCGTCGCGTACGTGCGGAACGAGGCCGACGTGGCGAAGCACTGGCCGAGCGGCGTGCACTCGTCGGTGTTGTGCGTGCGGCAGCCGTTCGCGAACTTGCCCTGGTTGAAGCACTTCATGCCGAAGTAGTTCTTGTCGAAGTGGCTCAGCGCGCTGCGGCCCCAGCCGGACTCCAGGATCGCCTGCGCGATCGTCACCGACGCCGGCACGCCGAACTCCCGCTGGCTGTCCTGGGCGCCGATCGCGGCGGCCGCGATGAACTCGGCGTTCGTCATGCTGCCGTTGGGCTCGTCGGCGGGCACGATCTCGAACTTCTCCCACGGGCCCACCGCCGTGCGGTTGGCGACCAGCACCCCGTTGCCGGCGTTCTCGGCGACCACGAACATGCCGTTGACCTGCGCCTTGAAGCTCACGCTGCCGTCGCCGTTGTCCAGCATCGTGAACTTCTCCCAGGCGCCCACCGCCGGGCGGTTGGCGATGAGCGGGGCGCGGCCGGCGTTCTCGGCGGCGACGTAGCGGCCGTTCACCCCGGCGGCCAGGCTCACCGTGCCGTCGGCGTTGCCGATCACGGTGAACTTCTCCCACGCGCCGATCGTCTGGCGGTTGGTCAGCATCGACTGGGTGCCGCCGTTCTCGGCGACCGCGTAGCGGCCGTTGGCCCGGGCGCGGATGCCCACGGTGCCGAGCGAGGCGGCCTGCACGACCCCGCTGGACGCGGCGGCGGTGGTCGCCCCGGCCGGCGGTGCGGGCGCGAAGGAGGCACCGGCGAACAGGGCGGCGGCCGTGGCGATCAGACGGGTCAGGGTACGGCGGGACACCGGGCCCTCCAGGGGTGCGGGGTTGCGGACCCGTCAAACGGTCGCCGCGCACCCCTGCACACCCGGGGCCCGAAGAGGTGCGGTCAGGTTGCCGTGAGCTGTTCGGCCGGCGTGATCTCCGGCAGGGTGACGATCAGGTCGTGTCCGTCGAGGAGCGGGGTGCTCAGGTAGTTCTCCTGGAGGCGCATCCGCTCGGGGACGGCGGTGAGTCGCCCGCGGGCGGGGCGCAGGTCGAGCATCCGCGTCTCGGCGAAGCCGGCGAACGCGGCCTCGACGCTGTCCTCGGCGGGCGGGTCGAGGTCGACGCCGACGATCGCGAAACCGGCGGGGCTGTCCGGGTCGAGGGCACGGCCGACCGTGCGGCCGCCGGTGTTGGTCACCGCGACCGAGAGGTACTGCGCGCCGAACGCGCGCGCCAGGTGGTGCCCGAGGCCGGAGACGGTGAAGCCGGGCGCCGCGACCGGGACGCGCTGGATGTGGGTGTTGTGGGCCATGACGACCACGCGCGCGTCGGGGTCACGGTCGAGGACCCACCGCACGGTCTCCGCCATCGCGCGATCCCTCGAGGAGAACGCCGAGAGCGCGGCCTGCCCGCCCAGCCGTGCCGCGTGCCCGCGCAGGGTCTGGTCGAGCAGCGCGGCGAGGCGCAGTTCGTGCCGGGCGGTGGCGTAGGCGTCGTCGCCGGCCGCGTCGCGGTACTCCCACTCGCAGCCGTCGAACCGCGCGCAGAGGTCGGCGTACGCGGCCGTGGCGGCGTCCCGGGCGGCCGGATCCTGCGCGCTGTAGGCGGAGTAGGCCGGGAGCATGTGCTCGCCGGCCCAGGCGTTCGCCCGCTCGACCAGACCGTCCACGATGGACACCGCGGCGGGATCGGCCTTTTCCAGGTAGCGCCGCACGTTGCGCAGCGCGGGAAGCGTCGACGCGGTCGAGCCGGGAACGTCGAGCCCGACGAAGCGGGTCCCGAGCGCACGCGCCTCGGTGAGCAGGTCGCGCATCTGCGCGCAGCGGCCCATGGTGTACGTGATGCCGTTGTCCGCCAGCTCTTTCACGTCGCCGGGCTCCCCGCGCAGCCAGGCGTCGACGGCGAGCCCCTCGCTGAAGCCGGACTCCCACGCCAGCACGGTGAAGCCGCACTCCCGCACGAGGAAGCGCAGCAGCCGCTGGCGCACGGTGTAGAACTCGCGCACCAGGTGGGCGTTCTCCCCGACGGCGACGACCCGGGCGTCTCGGAAGACACCCGGGTCGAGTTCGCCCAGTGGGAACGCGTTGTCTCTGACGTATCCGGCGAAGGTCACGCCGGAAGGATAGCTAGTGCAGCTTCTGCGGCTCGGCGTAGAGGAAGTCGTCCATCGCGACGATGTCCTTCCAGCGGCCGTCCTTGTTGTTCTTGTTCAGCGGGTCGGTGCCGACCGTGAGGCGCACCTCGTAGACGTCGGCGTTCGTCTTGATGCCCAGGAACGACAGGCCCTTGTTCTTCACCGGGGCCTTCGGCACGTAGGCGCTGTACAGCTTCTTGCCGTGGCGGTCGAACAGTTCGATCTTCGAGCTGTTCTTGCGGTCGACGTCCACGAACACCGCGCCGAAGCCCTTGACGGTGGCCCGGTCCTTGGTACCCGGCACGAAGAACTTGACCGTCATCTCCGGCGTCTTCAACGGGGTGAACAGCCGCTGCGGGCTGAACGTCGCGAAGATGTCGTCGTACTGCGGGTTCACGTTGCCGAACAGCGGCTTCGTCTTCGTGGGGTTGTCATTGTCGGCGCTGACCAGGAACTTGTTGCCCTTCTTCGTGGCGAACTCCGCACCCCGCGGCACGGTGGTGTTGAAGAAGTCCGGCGGCAGCAGGTTCGGGTCCGACTGCGCGTCCGGGGTGCCGTCCCAGTTGATTTCCCGGCGACCGGCGGCCGCGGGCGGGTTGGAGCCGTTGTTCGGCTCGCCGAGCAGCGCCCGGTAGTTGTCGACGGTGGCCTGCAGGCCGGCCGCGTCGGCGGCGGCGCCGCTCACTTTCGTGAACTCGTAGCGTGGGGCCGCCGAGGCCGGCGTGCCGAACGAGACCGCGGTGACCGACGCGGCCGCCGCGAGCGCGGCGAACGCCAGGCCGGTGCGACGCAGGGTCCGGAATGAACGCATGGCAAAGCTCACTCTCTATCAAGGGGGATGGAACCTCATTCGCTGGCTCCGACCGACGACACGGGGGCGGGATGCCTTGCGGTTCAGCACTATCGGGTTCTTGACCTTGTTGAACCGCCACTAGGCTGGCCGCATGGGTGGCTTCCTGCGCTGGATCGAACTGGACGAGGACGGCGCCGACGTGGGCGCGTACCCGTTCACGCTGCCGGTCGTGGCGGGGCTGCGGGCGGCCGGCCGGCTCGAGCTGGATCCCGGCGTCACGTTCCTCATCGGCGAGAACGGCACCGGCAAGTCCACGCTCATCGAGGCGATCGCGGTCGCCGCGGGCTACAACGCCGAGGGCGGCACCCGCAACTTCAACTTCAGCACCCGCGCCACGGAGTCGCCGCTCGGCCGGCATCTACGGCTGGTGCGCAACCCCGGCAAGCCGCGCGACGGGTTCTTCCTGCGCGCGGAGGCGTTCTACAACGTCGCCACCGAGATCGACAATCTGGGCGTCGCGCGCTCGTACGGCGGCCGGTCCCTGCACGAACGCTCGCACGGCGAATCGTTCCTCGACGTGGTGCTGAACAGGTTCGGGCCGGGCGGGTTGTACCTGATGGACGAGCCCGAGGCGGCGCTGTCGGTGCGCAGCTGCATGACGCTGATCGCGCGCATGCACGACCTCGTGCGGCAGGGGGCGCAGTTCGTCGTGGCGACGCACTCGCCGGTGCTGCTGGCCGTGCCGGACGCGCGCATCATCGGCATCGACGACGCGGGCACGGCCGGACCGGTGTCGTTCGACGAGGCCGAACCGGTCGCGCTCACCCGCGCGTTCCTCGGCAACCCCGACCGTTATCTCCGGCACCTCCTGTCCTGACCGAACGGCGCCGAAACTAGGGGTGCCAATACATCTGCCGATGTAAGTGCGTTTATGCGAAGGTCGCGGCTTTACCATTCCCCCGCGTCCGACGTCACCCTTCGCCAACCGGGAGTGGTCATCACGATGTTCTCAACACGGCTTGCCCGGCGAGGGTCGACGCGGGTGTGGCGGGTGGCGACGGTGATCGGCGTCGTCGCGACGTTCAACCTGGTCGCCCCGTGGGCCCACGCGGCGACCGCCGACCTCACCGACGACGGCGGGACGCTCACCGCGCAGTCCGGCCGTCCGGACGGCTCGGAGGGCTACGCGAAGCTGATCGACAACAATCCGCGGACGAAGTACTTCGCCGGACGCGATCGGGGCTGGGTGCAGTACGAGTCCAGGACCGCGGCGGCCGTCAACCGCTACACGATCACCTCGGGGAACGACAACCCCGGACGGGACCCGAGTGCGTGGCTGTTGGAAGGCTCGCCCGACGGCACGTCGTGGACCACGCTCGACGTGCGCCGCGACGAGACGTTCGGCGGCCGTGGCGTGACACGCGGATTCCTCGTCACCAACACCGTCGAGTACCGGTTCCACCGCCTCACGATCAGCGCGACGAACGGCTCCGCGGAGTTGCAGTGGGCCGAGTGGGGCCTGTGGACCGGCGACGGTCAACCGGCCGCGCCGAGTGCGCTGACCGCCGTCGCCGGCGCGGGCGGCACCGTCGATCTGACGTGGCGCGACAACTCCGACGTGGACAGCGGCTACCCGGAAACCGGGTTCGAGATCCAGCGTTCCGTCGACGGCGGCGAGTTCGCGACCGTGACCGTCGTCGGGGCCGACGTGACGTCGTACACCGATCCCCGGCCCGGATCAGGCGCGCTCGCCTACCGCATCCGTGCGGTGAGCGACGGAAAGCCGCCCTCCGAATTCCCCGGCTACACCAACGTGCTGCCGAGCGATCCCCCCGGGGAACGGCGCATCACCGACCTTCCCGGAACGGTGACCGATCGGTTCAACCGGACCGGGACCGACGGCGCCGAGAGCGTTGTCGACCACTCGCAGTACACCAAGTACCTCGTCTACGGAACGACCACGACCTGGCTCGGGTACACGACCGAGGCGGACGCGACCGCCACCCGCTACACGGTCACGTCGGCGAACGACGCGCCGGATCGCGATCCGCGGAGCTGGTCGCTGCTGGCCTCGCCGGACGGCACCTCGTGGACGACTCTGGACACGCGCACCGACCAGGTCTTCGCGACCCGATTCCAGACCCTCTCCTACCCGCTCACCAACACCGCCGCCTACCGGCACTACCGCTTGGAGGTGACCGCCAACAACGGATCTCCCGACTTCCAGCTCGCCGAACTGGCGATCTTCGGCGCGGCGGCTTTCGCGCCGATGCCGCCGCCGGCCGCGCCGGACCGGTTGACGGCCGCCGCTGTCTCCGGCGATCAGATCCGGGTCACGTGGCGGGACAACACCCGATGGGAGTCCGCGGTCCGGCTCGAACGGTCCACCGACGGCCTGCGGTGGGACTGGGCCCGGACCCTGCCCGCCGGCAGCACGCGCTACAACGACGTCGGCCTGCCCGGCTCGACGACGTACCACTACCGCGTGCGGGCCGAGAACCCCACCGGCGGCAGCACGTTCACCGCCCCCGCGACCGCCACGACCGGACCCGGCGACCTGCCGGAGACCTGGAAGGAGCACTGGGCCGAACACACCCAGCAGGTCAACCGGGTCTTCTACAACGACCTGCTGGGCGTCTACTTCGACGCCGACATGGAACCGTCCCAGACCTGGCTGTTCGACTACACCGACGCCGTGTGGCGGTACGTGCGCACCACCTACGACGGGCTCAACGGCGCGCGGTTGGCGGCCGTCTACCACAAGGACAAGTACTTCGGCGGTCACCCGGCGACGGTGTTCGACCAGAACCACGACTACCGCAGCGTGATCGACGTCGGCCTCAACAACTGGTCCGAGTCGGACAGCCAGCCGCGCGACATCATCGCCCACGAGATCGCCCATGTCGTGGAATTCAGCTTCGGCGGGGTCGCGAAGTCACCGTCGTTCCCCATCTGGAAGGACAGCAGATGGGCCGACATCTTCATGTACGACGTCTTCCGGAACACCGGACGGATCGCGGACACCGAGCGGTGGCGCGCGTCGCTGACCGCGAAGCGCGACGACTTCCCGCGCGCGGGTACCGCCTGGTTCACCGACTGGTGGGAGCCCATTTACGACAACCACGGCCGGACGGCGGTCCTGCAGCGCTACCTCCGGCTGCTGGCGGAGCACTTCTCGCAGTTCAACGGCGAGTACTCGCGCGACCTGAACTGGGGCGAGTTCGTGTACTTCTGGAGCGGAGCGGCCGGCGTCGACCTGCGCCCCCTCGCCACGTACGCGTTCGGCTGGCCGCCGGAGTGGGAGGAACAGTTCCAGCAGGCCCGGGAGCTTTTCCCGCAGGTCCGGTTCGCCGCCTGCTGCGGTCCGCTGATCGTCAACGACCCCGGGGCGCAGAACACCGTTCCCGGTGACAGCGTGCGGGTCCAGCTGCGCAGCTCCCTCGGGGCCACGGGTCGGTTCACCGCCACCGGACTGCCGCCGGGCCTGACCATCAGCGCGGGCGGCCTGATCTCCGGCACGGTGACCAGGGGCGGCACCTACACCGTCACCGTCACCGCGATCGACGACCAGAACAGGACCGCGTCCAGGACGTTCCCGTGGACGGCCCTCGATCACCTCGGCGAGATCCTGCACGCGGGCGGCAACTGTCTGGACGACGACAACAGCCGCACGGACAACGGCAACCGGATACACGCGGTCGGGTGCAACAAGACCGGCGCGCAGCGCTGGTCCGTCGCCGGGACCCGGTACACCGTTCTCGGCAAATGCCTGACCACCGCACCCGGCGAGGCGAAGCCGGGGACGGCGGTGGTGATCTGGGACTGCGACGGCAGCGCCGGCCAGCAGTGGACCGAACCCGGCGACGGCACGATCCGCCAGGTCTCCAGCGGCCTGTGCCTGACCAAACCCGCGAACGACGATTGGGTCTCGGTCAACACGTGCGACGGTAGCGACACCCAACGCTGGCGACGCGGATAGCGCCACCGGATCGGCAACCCGCGAGGCGGGCGTTCGGTTGCGGGCCGGCGGTTGCGGTTTGCCGGCGGTTGGGTGCCGCTTCGAGGTCGATCCCGCGCGGAACTGTTCCGCCGGGGACAGGTTGCCTACCGTCGATGCGTGGAGTTTCGGATTCTGGGTCCGCTTCAGGTCTGGAACGGCCCGGGCCGCGTCGTCCTCGGGGGAGCGCAGCAGGCGAGGGTTCTCGCCGCGCTGCTACTGGCGCCGGACCGGGTCGTTCCGCCCGACACGCCGACCGTCACCGACGGTCCGGGTCACCGCCTTTCGGTGGAACGCACACAGCTCGACGCCGCCGCGTTCCGGCACCACGCCGGGAGCGGCGACCCGGAAAGGGCCCTGGGCCTCCGGCGGGGACCGGCGACGGCCGGGATCGACGGCACGCGCCTGCGGGCCGGCGTCGCGGCCGACCGGCGACTGTCCGAAGAGGACGGTGCGTCGGTGGTGCCGCTGCTGACACCGCTCGCCGGCAAGGGCGTCACCCGCACGGCGAACACCCTGCCGTAGGACCTGCCGTCTCGCGGATCATGACCTTGGCCTCGCAAGTACTGGGGACATCTCATCGCCCGCTCGTAACCTGCGTACAGCCCCAGTACTTGCGGACCGACTACGTGCGGACACCGATGCCGTACCGTGGCCATGGCGGCGTCCCGCCCGCCCGTCGTCTCAGGAGGCGGGGCGCAGGACCGGCGTCTCCAGCCGCACGGCGCCGCCGCGCCGGAACTCCTGCGCGGGACGGCCGGTGCTGGTCTGCCGGAAGGTGCCGGTCGGCTCGATGAAGCCGGGCACATTGCGGATCTTGCGGTAGAAGTTGCGCGCGTCGAGCGTCACGTCCCAGACCAGCTCGTAGACGCGGCGCAGCTCGCCGATCGTGAACGACTCCGCGCAGAAGTCCATCGCCGCCGTGGAGTCCTCCACCGCGGCGCGCAGGTGCGCGATCGCGTCACGCAGGACGTCGCGATGGTCGAACGCCAGCGGGACGCTGTCGTCGAGGACGCCCGACGCCGGGATCCACCTCGCCGGACCGGCCGCGGTGCCCCTGGGCGGGTCGGGGAGGTCGTGCCCGATGCCGAGGTACGAGACGGTGATGACCCGCTCGCGTGGATCGCGATCGGGTTTGCTGTACACCCGGATCTGTCGAAGGGGCAGCGGATCGAGACCGGTTTCCCCGGCGAACTTGCGGTCGGCGGCCTTCTCGAGGCTCTCCCGGGCGAACACGAAACCGCCAGGCAGTGCGAGCCTGCGCGGCGCCTTCCTGCGGTTGACGACCACGACCCGCAGCGCGTCATCCCTGATTGTGAGCGCGACGATGTCGACGGCGACCGGGAAGCGGGCCCGCTCGGAATCCTCACTCATGCATTGATCCTAGGCATTGTGCCATCTCTGACAAGAAGGTTGTGCCATCCGACGCACTTGGCATGGCGATATTGGTGTCACGACTGACACGATGTCTCCCGTCGGGATCGTGCGCCACCCCACCTCGAAGAAGGGCCGCACCATGTCCAATCCACGAAAGCCACGCGTCGCCAAGAAGCCCCCGACCGTCGTCGTCTCGACGGTACTACCCGTGGCGGCCTGCGCAATGAGCGCGATGCTCCGCAACGAGCGCAGATATGACGCCTACCGCCTGGACAGCGGCGAGCGGGTCGAGGAGGCCCTGGTCGGGCCCGAATCGGCACCGGTGCGGGTGGTCACCATGCGCACGGCCGACCGGGGCCAGTTGGCGGCCGCGCTCGCGCTCGCGCATGTGTGCGGCCTCTTCGAGCCGCGCTTCGTCGCGATGGTGGACGTGGCCGGCTCCATCGACCGCCGGGTCGACGTCGGCGACGTCGTCATCGCCGACAGCGTCATCCACTACGAGCCGCGCCGCGTCACCGCGGACGGCCCGTGCCGCCGAGCGGTCGTCCACGCCGTGACGCCGACCGCCGGCCGGATCGTTCAGGATCTGCTCAGCAGCATGTGGGAGGCGGTGTTCGCGGATCGCGACCACGCCGGCGGATCGATGTTCCGGCTGCACCACGGCGGGATCGGCTCGGGTGACGCGGTGGTCACGGACGCGGAGTCGGAGATTCGCGCGTTTCTGCGGTCCGTCAACGAGAAGACGCTCGCCGTCGACACCGAGTCCGCGGGCTTCACCCACGCCTATCAGGAGTACGCGGAGCGGATGCCCTTCCTCAAGGGGTGGTTCGTGATCCGGGGCATCTCCGATCGGGCCGATCGGGACAAGGACCACGATCGGCACCGGATCGCCGCGGTCCATGCCGCCGACGTTCTGCGGACGCTGCTGCCGTTCCTGTGAGGGGCCGGCCGCACCCCGTTCGGTGCGGCCGGCCGCGCACTCAGTAGGTGACCTTGAACGTGGCGTCCTGCCTGTCGGTCGCCGTCGAGCCGCTCGTGATCGGGTCGATCCGCAGCACGTACCCGCTGTGCCGGATGTACCGGTCGGCGACGTTGTACGAACGGAACGACGTCCAGCTCGAGTCGGCGAAACCCGCCGTCCGGTAGAACGTGGCATCCGCGCGGAACTGCGTCGTGCCGTCGTTCGTGGCGAGCACGAGGGCGTAGTCGGCGTGGCGCAGGTACATGTTCGGGAAGTTCACCGACCGGAACGACACACCCGCCGGGTCGGCCAGCCCAGGCTCCAGCCGCCACTGCTGATCCTGGTACGGATCGAACGGGTACACGTCGATGCGGGCCACGTTGTCGGCGTGCCGCACGTACCGGTCGGGGAAGTTGTACGACTTGAGCCTGTTCCAGGCCGGCGTGCCCCACGCGCCGGTCAGTGCCGACAGTTCTGCGCCGGTGATCGGCGTGAGGCCGGGGTGTTTGGAGTTCAGCGGCTGGGTGTAGGCGCGGTCGCCCAACAGGCTCCACGAGCCGCCGCCCACGTCGGTGCTCTGCCAGCAGAAGAACCGGCCGTTCGGGCTCCAGGTGTCGCCCCACATGTACCAGGTGTCGGCGGTGTTGTGCTTGACGATGTTCGGGGCCTCGACGCCGCGGCCGGGGCCGATCGCGCCGGTGTAGACGCTGAAGCTGCCCGGGTCGAAGCTGCCGGAGCGCGTGCCCAGCAGGGTGCTGTTGGTGTTGTTCTTGTAGTACATGTAGTTGACGCCGTTGACGGTCACGAAGCTGCCGTCGATGGCGTCGTAGCCGGCGTCGAAGAAGATCTGCGGCGCCGACGCCGTCCGGAAGTCGCCGGTCCAGTTGACCATCAGGACGTTGCGGCCGCCGGTCACCGCCGAGTAGACGACGCCGTACCGGCCGCGCGAGGCGTCCCAGAATGCCTCCGGCGCCCAGGCGTGGGTCGCCAGGGAGTGCACCTTCAAAAGGCGGTATCCGGTGAACGACCGGAGGTCGGCCGAGTCCCACACGTGCAGATACTGGCTCTGGTACGCCCAGTCGGTGCCCTTCAGGTCGGTGGCGAGCACCACGAATCCGCCGTTCTGCTTGCGCAGGATGAACGGGTCACGCAGACCGGTGCTGCCGAGCGTGGGGCGGGCGACCGGGTTGTTCTGGTTGAGCGGTGTCCAGTTCAGCCCGTCGGCGCTGACGGCCAGGTGCAGGTTGTAGTCGGCGGCGGCCATGGTGGGCGACTCGGTGAAGTACCCCATGGCGTATCCCGAGTAGGTGGCCGCGGCGGCGGGGTGCGGGGCGGCGAGCGCGCCCGTGCCGGCGGCGACCGCCGAGGCGCCCGCGGCGGAGAGCAGTTGGCGGCGTTTCACGCGTTCCTCCCGGGGGTTGGAGGGCGCCGATGTTAGCGGTAACACCATCGACCGTCAACGATGGATACGACCGCCGTTGTGAACGCTCACGTCACGGCCGGGTGCCCGGTGGAACCTTTCCGCTCGGCACGGCGAAGACGGCCAGGAAGTACTCGGCCGCGAAGCAGGCGGTATTTTCGCCGCCGGTCAGCACGACGAGCATGCCGTCGACATTGATGCTGAGGGTGGCGCCGGTGGCCTGACAGCCGATGCGGGTGAACGCGAACAGCCGCAGCCCGCGCCGCTGGTACGGGCGCACCGCCGTGCGCACCCGGTCGAGCTGCGCCGCGGGGAGGGGCAGCCCGTCGAGCTTCGTCGGATCCGTCACCTCGGTCTGCGGCTCGCCCGCGTCCGCAGGGCTGAGCCTCAGGAAGATCACCAGCGTCGCGTCGGCCGGCGGCGGCGGATCCCCCGATGCCGGCCCGCCGGGCGCACCGGAGGCGGCCGGGCCCGGCGATCCGGGAGGCGAGGCCGGCGCCGTCGAGGCGGCCTGCGCACCCGCCGAGACCGGGGCGGAGACCGAGGGTGCCGTGTCGCCGGCCGGGGAGCCGCCGCCGCCCGACGTGCAGCCGCCGACCAGCCCCGCGACCACCACCCCGCAAACCGCCACCGCCACTCCCGAACCGAACCGCATGCGCATATCGTCTCCGACGCACCGCATCCCGGGGCGGTTCCCGCGTGCCGGCCGCCCGACGTGTGTGAGCTCACGGATATCAACTAGCTTGTTGACCTCCCTGAGCTCACACACGTCAACAGTGAACTCACACCCGTGTGAGCTCGCGGCGGTCGGCGGTGCGCGAGGTGGGATCCGGCCGCCGGAGGCGCCGTGACCGCACGCGGGCGTGGCAGCGTAGGCCCGCCAGGGCCCAGCGGTGCCGCCCGGGAGGCAACGGTCGCGCACCCGACGGCCCGGGAAATGAAGCTCTTCAAGGGTGGCGGCCCGCGATCGGGTCCGTCCTGGCCGGAAATCGCCCTATGAACAAACTCTGATCGCGTTGTCCAACAGTTGGTGGGGCGGATAGTTGACTGTACACAGGATACGGATCGATCAGAATCGGGTTCCGTTCGACCAGGGGAGCACGGCGATGCGCGGCAGTGTGGACACGATGACCCCGGAGCTTTCCGCCGCGGACTACGTGGCCGAGGGAGAACGCGCCCTCTACGACTACGGGAGCCTGCACAACGGTCGCATCTGGTTCGACGCGGCCTACCGGGCGGCGGTGCGCGAGGGGGACGTCGAGGCGACCGCCCGCGCCGCGCTCGGACTAGGCGGCCTGTGGGTGCACGAACACCGCACCGTCGCGAGCGCCTCGCAGGTGCGCGCCCGCCAGCGGCACGCGCTGTCGCTGCTCGACCCGGACTCGCCGCTCGCCCAGCGCCTGCGGGTGCGGCTGGCGGCCGAGGACGACTACCGCGACGGCACCCACGACGACGTGCTCGCGGCCCTCGCGGAGGTGCGCCGCGGCGGGGATCCGGTGGCGCTGGCCGAGGCGTTGAGCACCGCGCACCACTGCGTGCTGGCGCCCGGGCAGGGGCTCCTGCGCGGCGCCCTCGCCGCCGACCTCATTGCCGTCGCCGGCTCCACGGGACGCCGCAGCGACCTGCTGATGGGGCTGCTGTGGCAGACGATCGACCAGTTCCTCGACGCGGACCCGCACGCGGAGCGCTGCATGCGCCAGCTGCGCGACCTCGTCGCCGGGGAGCCGCACCTGGCGACCGGCTACGTCGTCGGCGTCATGGAGGTGATGCTGTGCATCCGGGCGGGGCAGTTCGAGCGGGCGGAGCAGCTCGCGGTGCGCTGCGCCGAGCGGGGCCGGCTCGCCGGGGACGCCGACGCGGACGCGTGGTTCGGCGCGCAGATGGTCGCGATCCGTTGGTACCAGGGCCGTCTGGTGGAGGTGCTGCCGTTCCTGCGGCGCCTCGTGCACGACTCCACGCTGAGTCCCGTCGACAACTCGCTCTTCGGCGCCCTCGCCGTCGCCGAGGCCCTTTCGGGGGAACGTCGTGAGGCCGCGGGGGCCCTCGCCCGACTGTGCGGGCGGGATGTGTCCGCGCTGCCGCGTTCGAGCAGTTGGCTGGTCGCCATGTACGGCGCCGTCGAGGCGGCACACCTGCTGGGCGACGGTGCGCTGTCGGCCCGGGTGTACGAGTTGTTGACGCCGTTCGCGCGGCTGCCCGTGATCGCGAGCCTGGGCGTGGCGTGCTTCGGCTCGGCGGAGCACGCGCTCGGCGTGGCCGCGCTGACCACCGGTGCCCTCGACAGCGCGGTGGCCCACTTCGAGAACGCCGTCCGCGACAACCTAGCCCTCGGCCACTGGCCGGCGGTCGTGCAGTCGCGCACCCGCCTCGCCCAGGCCTACCGGCTGCGCGGCGGCGCCGACGACCCGGCCGCGGCGCGGCTGTCCCTGGCGACGGCCGCCCGGGAGGCTTCGGCGATCGGCATGGCCGTTCCCGCGCAGGCGGCGCCGGCGGAGCCGGTGACGTGCCGCCGTTCGGGCCGGCGGTGGGAGCTGCGCCTCGGCCACCACCGCGCCACGGTGGAGAACAGCGTGGGCATGCGGCATCTGGCCGTCCTGCTCGCCCACCCGGGACGGGAGATCGCGGCGAGCGAACTCGTCACCGGGCCGGAACCGTTGCCGGACCGGGGTTCCGCGCAGCCGCTGCTCGACGACGCGGCCAAACGCGAGTACCGCGAACGCCTCGACCGGCTGGCCGCCGAGATCGACGACGCGGAGTTCGCGAACGACCTGGAGCGGGCCGCCCGCGCCCGGGCCGAGCGGAGCTGGCTCATCGCCGAGCTGGCCGCCGCGACCGGGCTCGGCGGGCGGAGCCGGCACTTCGCCGACGGCGAGGAACGGGCGCGCATCGCCGTCGGCAAGGCGATCCGGCGCGCGTTGGCCCGGGTGGCCGAGGCGGACCCGGTGATCGGGCGCGCGTTGCAGGACTCGGTGACGACCGGCCTGCGCTGCTCCTACACGCCGTAGCGCGCCTTTTGTGGCCGCCCCGCCGCGGCGCCCGCTTCCCGGCGGCCCGGCCGCTTCACGGCCACCAGCGTCAGCGGAGGGCGGAGCGCTCCGTGGGGGTCAGGCGTAGGAGTTCGGCCGCCTGGACGTGTGCCGCGGCCTCGGTCATCGCCGCCACGGTCGGGTAGCGGCGGAAGCTCACGGTGACGGGTTCGCCGGTGCGGACCGGCAGCGCGGGGAAGGTGTTCTCGGCCGGCTCGGTCTCGAACAGGAACTCACCGTCCACAGTGGACGGGTTCACCGCGACGAGCAGGGCCGATTCGGCGGGGCCGTCCCGCCCGGCGGGCTCGGGGAAGCCGTGTGCCGGCGAGAGGGGCCGCAACAGCAGCACGTCGTCGGAGTCGATCATCGTGGCGTTGGCGGCGTCGCGGTGCTCGTTCCACACCGGTCCGCCGTAGAACTCCGCGAGCGACCGCGCCCGCGAGTCCATGTCCGGGAAGCCGCGCAGCCACACGAAGTGGTCCGGCCGGTCGAGGTCGCGGAACTGGCCCACCACGGCCATCCCGCACGCCTCCTGCGTCTCCACGAATTCCCGGTCGAAGAGCGCGATCAGGTCCTCGCGGCGGCCCGGATGCAGCGCGTACTGCCGCAGCTCCACGACCGGGTATCGAACATCCCCCATGTGTGTGCCTCTCGTCGTAACTACTGTTGTTTCACTCGAAGCGTCTCGGCGAGCACATCCGCCACGGTGGTGCGGGCGAGTTCGCGGCGGAGGCCCAGTTCGACGGCGCCGTAGACGTGGCCGAGCGCCGGCCGGATGCCGAACCCCACCGGGCACTCCAGGTTGGGCTCGGTGGCGTGCAGCGCGAAGACCGGTTCGGGGTCGACGGCGTCGTAGACCTCGAGCAGCGTGATCTCCTCGGCCCCGCGGGCGAGTGACCAGCCCGCGCCGGTGCCGCGCCGCACGGTGAGGAGCCCGGCGTCGGCGAGCCGGCCGAGGCTGCGCCGGATCACCACCGGGTTGGTGTTGACGCTGGCGGCGACCTCGTCGGAGGTGAGCACGCCGCGGCCGCGGCGGCGGGCCAGTTCGAGCCACGCCAGTGCGTGCACGGCGATCGTGAGCCGGCTGTTGGCTGCCATTGCAACAGGATCTGTTACAGCCATGGAAAGGTCAAGGTAGGGAAACCCGTGGAGGCGCGACGGAGGGTCACGAACGGCGTGCCGGCCTGGGTAGGCTTTCGCTCCGGGGCTTTCATACATGCTGGACGATTTTCCGGTCGAACCACGGGCGCAACGCGTCTACCGCGATCTGTTGCGCACGGCGCCGGTCGACGAGGACGCGTTCCTCGCCGACCTCGACGATCCCGACGACGGCCGCCGCTGGCTGGACCGGTTCGCCGATCTCGGCCTGATACGCACCGATCCCGACGGGCGGCTGCACGCCGACCCGCCGCGCGACGTGATCGAGGCGTGGGCCACCGAACGCGAACTGGAGGCCGCCCGGGCCCGCCGCGCGGCGTCGGTGCTGACCCGCCTCTACACCGCCGAGCAGGGCATCGGCTCCGGCTGGGTCGAGCTGGTCGCCGGCCACGACGAGGTGCGCCGGCGGGTGCACGACCTGCAGGCCGCGGCCCGTCGCGAGGTGCGCGCGCTGGAGCGCGTTCCATACCCCCGCGGAGGCGGGGGTCAGCCCACAGATCGGGACGAGTGGCCCGATCGGCCCGAGGGCGTTCAGCTCGCCGCGCTCGAACGGGGCGTGCGGTACCGCGTGCTCTACGAGGCGGGCATGTTGCGTCGGGAGGCCGTCCTGCGCAGCCTGCGGGCCGGCGTCGCGGCGGGCGAGCAGGCGCGGGTCTACGCGGACGTTCCGCTGCGGCTGCTGATGTCGGACACGGCGCGCGCGATGGTCGTGCTGCCGCGGCCGCTGACCGGCGACGCCGACGCGTTGATCGTGTACCCGTCGCCGCTGTTCGACGCGCTCGGGCAGGTCTTCGAGGCGTTCTGGCGGCTGGGGGAGCCGGTGCCGGACCGGCCGGGCGACGGGTCCGCCGAGCCGAGCGAGGAGACGCGGCGGTTGCTGTCGCTGCTCGCCGCCGGGTTCACCGACGACGCCATCGCGCGGGACCTGGGCGTGAGCGACCGGACCGTCCATCGCCGGGTGAGCCGCCTGTTGGAACTGCTGGGTGCGCGCACCCGGTTCCAACTGGGGCTGCAGGCGGCCCGCCGCGGCTGGCTCTGACCAGGTTTCTGTCCGCTTTCTGTCATGGCGGCTTCTCGTCATCACACACCTCTCCCATTGATGTCTGTGAACGACCAAGGTGTTCAGCAACCTGTAGTCGAAGGGACACCTATGCGTAGAGCACTCCTCGCGATCGCGCTCGCGACGGTCGGCACCGTCGTCGTGGTCGAGTCACCGGCCGCCGCCGCGCCGCGCGAACCGGACACCGCCGCGCTCGCCGGCCCTCTCACGCGGCAGACGCTCGCCTGGGAGGAGTGCGTCTTCGAGGGCATCTCCGACGCGGCGAAGGAGCTGTTCAAGACCGTGCCGGGGCTGGCCTGCGCCACAATCACCGTGCCGGCCGACTGGCACCACCCGCGGGACGGCCGCACGATGAAGGTGCGCATCTCCAAGACCGCCACCGCCGGCCAGGGTCGGCAGGGCATCGCACTCGTCAACCCCGGCGGGCCGGGCGGGAGCGGCCTGGTGTGGGGCGCCGCGATGGCCACCCGTTCCCCCGAACTGGCCCAGCAGTACGACTTCGTCGGCTTCGACCCGCGCGGCGTCGGCGCCTCCACGCTCGTGCCGTGCCGCGTCGAGTACGACCCCGAGCAGACGTACACGGTGGACCAGGAGACGAAGCTGGTCGTCGACGGCTGCCGCAGCACGCCGCTGTCGGACCTGATCACGACCGAGCAGACCGCCTACGACATGGACTTCATCCGGGTGCTGCTCGGCGAACGGAAGACCAGCTACGTCGGCTACTCCTACGGCACCTGGCTCGGCATGTGGTACGCGGCGACGTTCCCGTCGAAGGTGCACCGGATGCTGCTGGACTCCTCGATCGACGTCTCCCAGCGCACCCTCGAGAAGCTGTGGGACCTGCAGCCGCGCAGCCGCGACCGGGCGTTCCAGGAACAGTTGCTGCCCTACGTGGCGCGGCATCCGCAGGAGTACGGCCTCGGCACCGACCCGATGGAGATCCGGCGCAGGTGGGAGGAGGCCGGCGGGACCCGTTCGCCGATCGGCCTGATCCTCACGGCGTTCTTCATGATCCCGGCCTTCTACAACACGGCGGACTACCCGATCGCGGCGTTCGTGGTGCAGTACGTGATCGAGAACGGCAGCGCCGCCACGCTGAGCGGCGCCGCCGACTTCCTGCTCTCCCGGCCGGGGCTCACCGAGGAGCAGCGCGGCACCGTGCGCGAGGAGCACGCGCGCGCCGCCAACGGCGAGGTGAAGCCGGTGCGCATCTCCGGCGTGGTCGTCGGCCGCACGGCCACCACGGAGATCGTGGAGGTCGACGCGACGTTCGAGCAGATCCGGTGCCAGGACGGGCAGTGGCACCAGAGCCGGCTGTACTGGGAGCTGTGGCGGCGCGACCTGGAGCGCAACGCGCCGTTCATCTACCCGTTCATGACGGCCACCCCGGCGTGCGCCTACTGGCCGACGTCGAACCGGATGCCGGCGTTCGACCCGCGCACGTTCCCGAAGGTGCTGGTGCTCCAGGCGGAGATGGACGCGGCGACGCCGTACGAGGGCGGCAAGGCGGGCGTCGACAAGCTGCCCGGCGCGCGCCTCGTGAGCGTCGACAACGAGGGCACCCACGGCGTCTACCCGTACCTGACGTCCTGTGTGGACGATCCGGTGCACGCGTACTTCCTGAGCGGGTCGCTGCCCCGGGACCGGTACACGGCGTGCCAGGGGCTGCCGCTGCCGGGGGAGCAGGCGACGTTCGACGTGGGAGGAACGATCGGCCCGCGCGGTGACATCAAGATCCGGATGGTGACCGACGACGTGCGCCGGGCCAACCGCATGGTCCGCGAGATCCTCCGTGACCAGGCCGAGGAGGCCGACCCGGTCACGACGAGCTAGATCCAGGGGAGAGATCGTCCGGGGTGGCCCGCCGCGAGGTGGCCACCCCGGACGCCGCCAGGTACGCCACGCCGAACGCCGCCAGCGCCAGCAGCACGTGCGGGTACGAGTCGAGGAACCCGATCGTCATGCGCGCCGAGGCGAAGCTGTGCGCGCCCTCGTCGTGCACCGGGGGACCGAACGCCCGCGGCACCATCCACTGGGCGAACCACTTCCACATCTCCCCGCGCGGCGCGGTGCCGGCCTCGAACTGCACCAGCGTCGAGGCGGTGACCGCGATCGCGGTGACCAGCGCGGCCAGCCCGGCGCCGACCGGCACCCGCCACCACCCCCGGAACCGCCGCACCGCGCCCGCCAGCAGCGCGAACGCCGCCAGCCACACCACCCAGCTGGTGATCATCCCATAGGGCTGCCGGCCGAACTGGTACTGCATGGTCGAGGGCGCCGGCGTCGAGTACCGCCACACCAGCTCGGTCGCGTATCCGGTCGCCTCGAGCAGGAAGCCCGCCCCCACGCAGGCGGCCACGACGGCGAGCAGGATCCCGCCCAGCGGTGCCGCGTCGACGGGTGGGCGCCGGCGCCCGAGCACCCAGCCGAGCGCCGCGGTGCACAGCGCCGGCACCAGCGCCACCGCACCGACCACCAGCCGCTCGGCCGCGGCGGACGCGGGATCGCCGAACTCCTGATACGAGAAGTGCTTGAGCCAGACGGTCTTCGCGACGGCGAGCAGCATCAGGTACAGCACGACCGCGCACGCCACCGTCGCGCCCCGCCCCCACCCGAACGGCAACGGCTCCCGGTGCGGGCGTGACACGGCGAGGCTGACGCTGAAGGCGAGCATCCGCCGGTGCCGGAACTCCGGCTCGCGGTCGATCGTGTCGATCTCGGCGTACCACTCGCGCAGCAGGCCGTCGCGGCTCTCCGCGGGCCAGCGTCCGGCGGCGGCGCGCAGCAGCCACTCGGCGACGGTCCTGATCACCACGCCTCCCGCATCCGGTGCACGGCGGTGTCCTTGCGCAGCGCGGCCAGCGCGGTGCGGGCCTCGGCGACCCCCTCGCCGGTCAGCCGGTAGTAGCGGCGCACCGGCCGGCCCGCCTCGACCGGATCCTCGTCCTCCCACCGGGCCTCGACCCAACCGGCCGCCTGCAGCCTGGCCAGGACGGGGTAGAGCGTGCCGCTGGCGAGGCCGGTGCGCTGCATCAGGCCCAGCCCGTAGTGCTCGTCGTCCGGGTCGGCCAGCAACGTGGCGAGCACCTTCGCCACCGGCACGGTCATCCTCATCCCCATGCCCGGAACTCTACATAGGGTCATATCCGGATGTCTACATAGGGGTAGCGTGCTCGGTCGTCGCGGTGCTCGTGTTGGCCAACCGGGCCGGGCTAGCGCTGGATGATCGCCGCGCCGGGGTACTCGCGTGCGGCGTAGATGCCGACGCAGCCGCCGGCCGCCGTGGCGACCCAGTAGTGCGACAGGTACGTCTGGAGCTTGACCGTCCCGCGCGCCGGCAGGCTGGTCCACGGCCGGCGCTTGCCCTCGAAGTCGAGCCAGTGGATGTCCACCGGCACGTCGAGCTGGTTGTAGAACTGGATCGACGTCACCGCGTGCGTCTGGGCCGATGCGAACCCGGGCTCCTGGCCGCAGGGGAGCGTCGCCAGGCGCGTCTCGTCGGAGGCGATGCGCGGTGCGGCGGGAGCGCCGGCCGTCGTGGCGCCCGGGGCGGGTGCCGCCGTGCCGGACTCCGGGCGGGGTGCGCCCGGCTCGGTACGCGGCGCGCCGGCCGTGGCGGTCGGCCCCGGCGCGCCCGGGAGCTGAGGGTCGGGCGCGGGCACGGCGCGATCGGCGGGTCCGTCCACTGTGGATGGAGCAGTCCCGGAAGCGGCGGCGGGACGCACGATCCGGGCCGCGACACGCGTGTTCTCCTCGGGAAGCGGGCTCCAACCGGCCGCCAGTGCCACGCCGGCCACGCCGAGCACGGTGCTGAGGATCCCGGCGATGACGCCGACCTTGGTCCAGGGGCTTTCCGCTGACGCCATGCACCGATCTCCCGCGTTGAGGTGGACCGGCCTCATCGTAGGTAGCCGGCGGCGGTGCGAGGTCGATCGGCGAGCCCGTCGGCCGAACGACGCGGGTCACGGCCGGCTCGGGTGACCCCGCTCGGGTCGGCCGGCCAGCAGGCCCAGGCCGAGCACCACGACGGACAGCGCCGCCAGCGACGCGAACACCGCCTCGTACCCGCCCGTCGCGGCGCGCAGCACCCCGCCCAGCACCGGCCCGGTCGCCGAGATCAGGTATCCCACGAAGAACGCCATCCCCGACACGGCGGCCGTGTAGCCCGGATCCCGGCCCAGTCCGCTGACGATCGTCAACGCCAGCGCCAGCAAGCCGCCCGCGCCGAACCCGAGCACCGCCACGAACACCCACGCCAGACTGCGCGGCGCGTAGGCGAGCCCGAGCAGCACCGGCGTCGTCGGGACCAGGCACAGCGCGACGAGCGGGCCGGTGCGGCCGAGCCGGTGCGCCATCCAGGGCACCGCGAACGCGGAGAAGACCTGCGTGAGGCTGAACAGCCCGAGCAGCAGCCCGGCCGTCGCGGTGCCGTACCCGATCGCGGTGTACCGGGGCGCGAGCCAGGCCAGTTCGGTGTAGAAGAGCAGCGACTGGGTGCCCATGAACAGCGTCGCCGCCCACGCCCGCCGGTCGCGCCACGGCCAGCGGGTGCGCGTGGCGTTCGTCGGCGGGGCGGGCGGTGCGCGCAGCAGCCAGGCGGTCAGGCCGAGAACCGCCGGCACGCACCACACCGCGAGCGACGCGCCCCAGGACAGGCCGAGTCCACTGTGGAGCGGCCCGGTGAGCGACGCGCCGAGCAGGGCGCCGCCGATCAGCACCGACGTGTAGGCGCCGGTCACCGGTCCCACGCGGGAAGGGAAGCGGGCGCGCACGATCGGCGGCAGCAGCACGCCCGCCACGGCGATGCCGACGCCCGCGAAGAGCGTCGAGGCGTAGAGGACGTGGACGTTCTCGACGATCCGCATCGCGGTGCCGGCGAGGATGAACGCCACCGACACGGCCACCATGCGATCGAGCCGGAAGCGTTGCGTGGCAAGGGGTCCGACCGGTGCGAACGCGCCCATGCACAGCACCGGCAGCGTGGTCAGCAGCCCCACGGCCGGTGCGGAGAGGCCGAGGTCGGCGGCGATCACGTCGGTCAGCGGCGGCACGGACGCGATCGCCGCCCGCAGGTTCAGGGCGACGAGCAGGATCGCTATCAAGAGGCGGTTTTTCCCAGGTCGACGGGCGCCTTCGCGGCGCGGATCTGGGAGTACACCCGGGCCCGCAGCTTGCTGAACCCGGGATCCGACCGGGTGCCGAGCTGGTCGCGCTCGTCCGGCAGGTCGACGGTCAGCTCGTCGAGCACGTGCGTGGGCGACCTGCTGAGCATGACGACCCGCTGGCCGAGGTACACCGCCTCGTCGATGTCGTGCGTCACGAACACCATCGTGATGCGCAGCTGCCGCCACACGTCGCGCACCAGGTCCTCCAGGTCCGCGCGGGTCTGGGCGTCGACGGCCGCGAAGGGTTCGTCCATCAGGAGCACGCGGGGCTCGTACGCGACGGCCCGCGCGATCGCGACCCGCTGCTGCATCCCGCCGGAGAGTTGCCAGGGGAACGCCTCCAGCGAGTCGTGCAGCCCGACCGCCGCCAACGCGTCGTGCACCCGCTTCCGACGCTCCACTGTGGACAGCTTCCGCCGGCGCAGCGGCAGGGCGACGTTGTCCGCCACGCGCAGCCAGGGGAAGAGGCTGCGCCCGTACTCCTGGAACACCACGGCGAGGCCGGGCGGCGGGCCGCTCACCGGCCGGCCGTCGACCCGGATCTCGCCGGCGGTGGCCGGGAGCAGGCCGGCGATGCAGCGCAGGAGGGTGGTCTTGCCGCAGCCCGACGGCCCGACGACGGTGACGAACTCGCCCGCCGCGACGTGGAACGTCAGGTCGCCGATCGCCTCCACGGTGCGGCCGTGTCCACTGTAGACCTTCCGCAGGTGCTTGACGTCCAGCACGGTCGCCTCCTCAACGCTGTCCGTGGTACCACGCGAGCACCCGCCGTTCGACCAGCCGGAAGAGCCCGGACAGGAGAACGCCGAGCAGGCCGAGCAACAGGACGCCGCTCCACATCTCGGGAATCTGGAAGCCGCGCTGGAACTGTACGACGGTGAAGCCGAGTCCGCTGCTCGCCGCGAACATCTCGCTGATCACCATCAGGATGATGCCCACCGACAGCGCCTGCCGCGCCCCGGTGACGATCTGCGGGCTGGCCGAACGCAGCACCAGGTGCCGCAGCCGGTCCGCGCCCCGGATCCCGTACGCCTTGCAGGTGTCCGCCAGCACGGGGTCGATGGCCCGCACACCCTCGACGGTGTTGAGCAGGATCGGCCACACGCAGCCGGAGACGACGACGAGCACCTTCATCAGGTCGCCGATGCCGGCGAACAGGATGAGGATCGGCACCAGCACGGGCGGCGGGATGGCCCGCAGGAACTCCAGCACCGGCTCGACGGCGATCCGCAGCCGGGGCGAGAGCCCGATGAGGACACCGAGCCCGATCCCGAGGACCAGCGCCAGCGAGTAGCCCGCGGCGAGCCGCAGCAGCGACGGCAGAACGTCGTCCCGGATCCGCGACCCGAACCACGTCTCCGCGAACGCGGCCAGGATGCTCGACAGCGGCGGCCGGTAGAAGTCCACGCTGCCGGCGCTGAACACCCACCACGCCGCGAACAGCACCGACGGCAGCCCGAAGACCAGGGCGGTCCGGCGCAGGATCGTCACGCCGCGGCCTCCTTGCGGAACGCCGGATGCCAGGCCAGCACGCGCTTCTCCGCGTCGCGCGTGACGACGTTGGCCACCACGCCGACGAGACCGGTCACCACGATGAGCGCGTACATCTGCGCGACGGCACCGCCCGACTGCGCCAGCGCGATCTCCTTGCCGAGGCCGGGTGTGCCGATGACCAGTTCCCCCGTGACGGTGAGAATGAGCGCGACGGCGGCGGCCAGGCGGACTCCGGTGACCGCGTACGGCAGCGTCGTCGGCCACACCAGCCACCGGATCCGCGCGAGGCGCCCGAGTCCGTAACTGCGCGCGGTGTCCCGGGCCACCGGGTCCACGTCGGTGACCCCCTGCAGCACCTGCACCAGCACCTGCCAGAACGACGCGTACACGACGAGCAGCAGCGTGGCCGTGCGACCCGTGCCGTAGAGCAGAACGGCGAGCGGGATCAGCGCGACCGACGGGATCGGCCGGAGGAACTCCACTGTGGACGCTGTCGCGGCGCGCAGCAGCGGCACCGACCCGACCACCACGCCGACGACGACGCCCGCGCCGACCGCGATCGCCAGGCCGGTGAGCCACGTCCGCAGGGTGTCCAGCAGCGCGGTCCAGAACGCGTCGCGCCCGAACTCCTGCCCGAGCGCGCCCGCGATCCGGTGCAGCGGCGGCAGGTAGACCGCCGACACGACACCGGTGTAGGGCACGACCTCGAGCAGGAGCGCGAACGCCAGCAGGCCCGACAGCGGCAGGAGGCGACGGATCACGGGAGAAGCGTCCCGAGGTCCGGGGCCTTGTCCAGCAGCTTGTCGCCGACGGCCAGGTCGGCGAGGGTCTGCACGGATGCGCGGTTGACCTCGGTCGGCCAGCGCGGCAGCGTGAGCCTCGCGGCGACGTCGGCCTTGATGCTGGTGTAGGTGGTGATGATGCGCCGAACCTCGTCCGGGTGCGTGTCGGCGTACCGCAACGACTCCTTCATCGCCTCCTGGAAGCGGCTCACCAGGTCCTTGTTGGCGGCGATCGTCTGGTCCGAGGTGAAGTAGGTGGCGACGGTGAGGTCGGGTGCCGGTTCGGCGTAGTTGGACGAGACCAGCCGGGCGCCCTGATCCAGCGTCGCCGTCAGGAACGGCTCCACCACGAAGGCCGCGTCGACCCGCCCGCCCTGCAGCGCGGCCGGCATGTCCGGGAACGCCAGTTCGGTGAACTTCACCGCGTCGGGGTTGCCGCCGGCCTTGCGCACCGAGGCGCGGGTCGTGGTGTCGCCGATGTTCTTGAGCGTGTTGACCGCCACGGATTTGCCGGCGAGGTCGGCGGCCGTCCTGATCGGACTGTCGCCCTTGACGACCACGCCGCCGAAGTCCTTGCCGACCACGCCGGTCGACGCGACGCCGTTGCTGACCATCTTGACGCCGATGCCGCGCGAACGGGCCAGCAGCAGCGAGGTCACGTTGCTGAAGCCGAACTGGTACTGGTTCTGCATGACGGCGGGCACGATCGCCGCGCCGCCCTGGCTGGTCGAAAGCGTCAGGTTGAGCCCGCGGGAGCTGAAGAAGCCCTTCTCCTTGCCGAGGTAGATGGGCGCGACGTCGACGATGGCGATGACGCCGACCTTGATGTCGACGGTCTGGCCGGGGGCCGTGGGCGTCTGCGGCGGGGCGGAATTTCCGCCGCACGCGGTGAGGCCGATGAGGGTGGCGGCTGCGAGCAGCGCCCAGGGAAACACCTTTCGCATCTGAACTCCAGGGGGCGGTTGGAGTGGCAGGCGTTCGCATACCGAACGAAAGTTCTCTATGAGAACGTATGATGTGGCGCAGCTCACGTCAATGCGGAGGTGCCGAGTGGGTGGACGCGCCGAGCACGGCCCCGACTTCGTGCAGTCACTCGAACGCGGACTGGCGGTGATCCGGGCGTTCGACGCGGCCCGGCCGGAGCTGACGCTCAGCGAGGTCGCCGTCGCCACCGGGGTCACCCGGGCGGCCGCCCGACGGTTCCTGCGCACGCTCGTGGGGCTCGGGTACGTGCGCAGCGACGGGCGACTGTTCTCGCTCACGCCCCGGGTGCTCGACCTCGGCTACGCCTACCTTTCCAGCGCGTCCCTGCCGGAAGTGGCGGAGCCGCACCTGGAGGCACTCGTCGCGCGGGTCAACGAGTCGTCGTCGGTCTCCGTGCTCGACGCGGGGGAGGTGGTCTACGTCGCCCGCGTGCCCACCTCCCGGATCATGACGGTGGCGATCAGCGTCGGGACCAGGTTCCCGGCGTACGCCACCTCCATGGGGCGGGTGCTGCTCGCCGGGCTCGACGACTGCGACCTGGAGGCCTACCTCGCCGGAGCCGCGCTGGAGGGGCTCACGCCGCGGACCGTCCGCACGCCGGCCTCCCTGCGGGAACGGATCGGACAGGTGCGGGCGCAGGGCTGGGCGCTGGTCGACCAGGAGCTGGAGGAGGGGCTGCTCTCCGTCGCGGCACCCGTGCGCGACCGTTCCGGGCGCACCGTCGCCGCCGTCAACGTCTCCGGGGCCGCCACCCGGTGGGACGCCGGTTCCATCGTGCGGGACCTGGTGCCGCCGCTCCTGGAGACCGCCGCGGGCATCTCCGCCGACCTGCCGCCTGGCAAGACTCGCAGATAGGCGTGGCATCGTTGATCGGATGAGTGTGGCGCGGCGGGAGACGGGGCGCCGGTGGTTCCTGGTCGCGGCGGGTGTGAGTGCCCTCGCCGCGGTGCCCGCCGTGCTCGCCGCCCGCCCGCAGCCGGCCTCCGCGCTCGGTCCCGCCGATCTGGTCGAACGGGTCAGGCGCTCCGGCCGCGTGCCGTTCGAGGGCTACGCCGAGAGCGTGGGCGTGCTCGGCCTGCCGGAGCTGCCCCGGCTCGGCGCCGTCACGTCGCTGCTGAGCAGCAACACGCGGCTGCGGGCCTGGTTCGGCGGGCCGGAACGCTGGCGGGTCGACGTGCTCGAGGCGGGCACCGAACGCGGCACGTACCGCGACGCGGACGGCGTGTGGTCGTGGGACTTCGCGCGCGACGAGATCACCTACGTGCCGGTCTCCGGGGAGGAGCACGTCGCCCTGACACCGGACGGGCGGGAGATCACCATCATGGCGACCCCCGGGGAGTCGCCCGGGCGGCTGCCGCGCGGCGCCGATCTTCTTCCGTCCGACCTCGGCCGCCGCCTGCTCGGCCTCGCGGCCGGCGAACCCCTCGCGGCGCTGCACGGCCGCCGCGTCGCCGGCATCGACGCCGCGGGCGTGCGGATCACCTCCGCCGACGAGCACAGCACCGTCGGGCACCTCGACGTGTGGGCCGATCCCGACACCGGCCTGCCCCTGCAGGTCGAACTGACGGCGCGCAACGCCGAACGGCCGATCCTGGCGACCCGGTTCCTGGACCTGGCGCTGCGCACCCCGGCCGGCAGCGCGCTCGCCCGCCCCGAACGCGCCGCCGACGTGGCCCTGGAGGGCGCCGGCGGCAACCCGGCCGACTTCTTCGACTGGGACCCCGAGGGGATGCCGGGCACCATCGCCGGGAAGTTCGCCAAGGAGCAGCCCACCGTCACCGACCCGTCGGGTCAGCGGTGGACGAGGTCGGACTTCTCGCCGTTCCGCGTGTACGGCACGGGGCTCACGCAGTTCGTGGTGGTGGCGATCCCGGACCGGTTCGGCAACGACGTGTACCGCGCGGCGGCCGACTGGGGGCAGCCCGTGCAGGTGTCGAGCGGGCGGGCCGTCATCCTCGCGACGCCGCTCGTCTCCGTGGTCGTCGCGCAGGGCGAGGGGCGCGGGCGGGGGCGGCCGACGTATCTGGCGACAGGAATGGTGGACGGGGTGTTCATGGACGCGGTCGGCAAGGAGTTGGCGGTGCTGCGCCGGTGATCACGACCCACGGGCTGACCCGCCGGTTCGGGCGCACGCTCGCCGTGGACGGGGTGGACCTCGACGTGCGCGCGGGCGACCGCTACGGCCTCCTCGGCCCGAACGGCTCCGGCAAGACCACCCTCGTGCGCATGCTGCTCTCCCTGGTGTACGCCACGGCGGGCACCATCGAGATCATGGGCAAACCGGTGCCGCGCAAGGCGCACGAGGTGCTGCCGCTGATCGGCGCGATGGTGGAGAGCCCCGGCGCCTACGGGCACCTGTCCGGGCGCACCAACCTGTCGATCTTCGACGCCGCCGGGCCGGGCGGCGGGCGGCGCACCCGCAAGGCGCGCATCGACGAGGCCCTCGAACGGGTGGGCCTGTCCGGCATCGACGGCCGCCCCGTGAAGACCTACTCCCTCGGGATGCGGCAGCGGCTGGGGCTCGCGGGCGCGCTGCTCCGTTCCCCCACGTTGTTGATCCTGGACGAGCCCACCAACGGCCTGGACCCACGGGGGATCCGGGAGATCCGCGACCTGATGACGGAGCTGAACGCCGCCGGCACCACCGTCTTCCTCTCCAGCCACCTGCTCGGCGAGGTCGAACTCTTCTGCACCCGGGTCGGCGTCATGGACCGGGGCCGGCTGGTGATCCAGGACGACCTCGACACCCTGCGCGCACCCACCGGTCGCATCCTGGTCGACACGCCCGACGCGGAGCGGGCGCACGCCCTGCTCGACGGCCGGGTCGAGTCCCGCGTGGGGGACCGCCTCGTCGTGCGGCACGCGGATGCGGCCGCCCTGAACGCGACGCTCGTCGGCGGCGACATCCGGGTCGCCGGCATCGCCCCGCAGCAGCGCACCCTGGAGGAGGTCGTGCTCGAGGCCACCACGTCCAGCGCCGACCGGGTGGACGCGACGTGATCACCGTCGAACTGGCCAAGCTGTTCAAGCGGCCGCGCATGTACGTGATCGTGGCGCTGCTCTGCCTGCTGCCGTTCATCGTCGCGATCTTCCTGGCGACGACGCGCATCCCGCCGCCACCCGGCCAGGGCGGGGCGTTCCTGTCGGCGGTGCTCAGCAACGGCGCGCTCTATCCGGCGGCGGCGCTGGCGCTGGTGCTGCCCGTGTTCCTGCCGGTGGCCGTCGCCGTCCTCGCCGGGGACTCCATCGCCGGCGAGGCGACCGGTGGCACGTTGCGCTACCTGCTGATCCGGCCGGTCGGGCGGACCCGGCTGCTGGTGGCGAAGCTGATCGCGCAGGTGGCGTTCGTGCTGTTCGCCATCGCGGCCGTGGTCGTCACCTCCTACCTCACCGGCGTGCTGATGCTCGGCACCGGCGAGTCAACCACCGGCGGCGTCGTCCTGCTCCCACCGGACGTCACCTCGCTCTCCGGCGACCTGATCAGCCCCGGCGAACTGGCGTTGCGCCTGCTCGGCACGATCGGCTACATCACGATCTCGATGCTCGGCGTGGCGGCGATCGCGCTGTTCCTCTCCACGCTCACCGACTCCGCGCTCGGAGCGGCCATGGGCGCGCTGGCCACGCTCGTCACCAGCCAGGTGCTCGTGACGCTGGACGCCGCCGAGTCGGTCAAGCCGTACCTGCCCACCCGGTACTGGCTCGCCTGGATCGACTTCTTCCGCGACCCGATCCTGTGGCGCGACATTGAACGCGGCGCCGGTCTCCAGTTCGTCTACGTGGCGGTGCTGCTCGGCGCCGCGTGGGCGAACTTCAAGACGAAGGACATCGGTTCGTAGCCGGCCTCAGGCGACGCCGCGCAACGCGTCGCAGTCCTTCGGGACGGCTATCGGGTCGGTGCCGAGGGCCAGCAGCACCAGCGCCTGCACGAGCGGGTCGGTGGGCAGCTGGGAGTGCGCCACCTTCACCCCGGGACACACGCTCTGCAGCGAGACGTTGACGGCGCCGTCGAGGCGGGCGGAGTCCGGCGGCTGGACGGTCTCGTCGTTCTCGGTCCAGACGGACAGCCACGGCACCGGTACCGGCAGGTCGTCGAGGTCGTCGAGGAAGTCGTTCCCGGGGACGAGCTGCTGGCACGCCGTGGGGCAGGAACCGGGCGCCAGCGCGGAGCCGGCGGCCGCGAGCTTCGTGCCGTGCAGCGGCGAACCCAGGGACACCACCCGGCGGGTCGACGTCGCGCGCTCGTGCCGGTCGAGCCACACGCGGGTCACCACGCCGCCGGCCGAGTAGCCGACGACGTCGACGCTGGGGGCGCCCTCGTCGAGGGCCTTCCGGACGGCGTTCTCCAGGGTGTCGGCCTGGGCCCTGAGGTCGCCGGTGCCGTCCCCGGGCGGGGTCACCACCGCGACGGCGCGCCCGGCGGCGGTGAGCCGGGTGGCGAGCTGGGTCAGCGCGCCGGTGCCGCCGCCGTAGCCGGGGACCAGCAGCACCCGGCCGGGCTCACCCTGCGCGGCGGGGGTCTGCCGGTGCCCGTTCCCCCGGAAGAACTGGATGCCGATCACCGCGGCCAGCGCGACCACGGCGACCACGGCGGAGATCATCAGGAACCGGCGGCGCGGAGACATCACCCCATAGTGGCTCAGCGGCGGCGGGCCGGACGGTCAGTCCCACCAGAACCTCCACCCGTCCGCGTCGACCAGACGGTCGGCGTAGGCGGCGAGGGTGTACGGAGACGCGCTCTGCCACACGTTGTCCGGGCAGAACGCGAAGTGCTCCGCCGCCACCCGCAGCGCCGCCGCCCGGTCCCGAGGCGGCTCCGCCACGCTCACGTACAGCGTGGCCGCGCCGGCGCCGAGCACCCGGATCCCGAAGCGCCGCTCCCAGTCCCGCAGAACGGCCGCGATCTCGCCGGTGTCCGTGTAGTTCGCCGGGCCGGTCCAGCCCGCCACGACCAGGGCCTCGGGGCCGCTGCCCGCCGGCACCAGCGCCAGCCGCCATGGTTCCTCGACGAGCAGCCGCGCGGCGTACCCGGCGGCGTGCGCCTCGGGGTCCCGGCCGACCGGCGGGGCCGCCGCGAGCCCGGGCCACCCCGCCCCGAACGGCGCCGTCACGTCGCGCCGCGCGTCGGGGGAGAGCATGTCGTCCTCGTCGACGCGGGTGTGGTCGTGCCACCACGCGGCCAGCAGGCCGGCGGGGTCGTGGCGGGCCGGGTCGGTGGGGTCGCCGGGTCTCAGTTCCTCGGCCCACGGGTCGTTGTCGAGGTGCGGGTCCTCGGCGATGAGCAGCGGCCACAGGCCCGTGTCGGGCTGGACGGCGCGCAGCCGGGCCCACAGGGCGAACGGCACGGGATCGGTGCTGAGCCACAGCTTCGGGTGGGTGCTCTTGCCGGGCGGGAGGTCGAGACCGTCGAGGTGCACCGGAGCACTTTAGACCCACGGTTTCCGATCCTGTGCGGTAATGGTGCGATGACCGCTCTCGTGCTGCCCGCTGTGGAGTTTCACGCGTCGTTTCTGGGCGCGATGGCGGAGTTCCAGGCGGAGGGCCGGGGGTCGGCCGACGACCTGACGATGATCGGCGACGAGATCCGCGAGCACGCTCCACTGTGGACATCGCCGGACGCGTTCCGCGGCTACGTGCTGGGGCTGCGGGCGCAGGCCCTGGAGGAGACGCCGCGTCCGGAGTGGATGGTGCCGGACACCACGCTCTGGTGGGTCGACGGCGTGGTGTATCTGGGGCGGGTGTCGATCCGGCACCGCCTCAGCGAGCGGCTGCGCCTCGTCGGCGGCCACATCGGATACGACGTGCGCCCGTCGGCCCGCCGGCGCGGGCACGCGACCGCGATGCTGCGCGCCGCGTTGCCCGTCGCGCGAGGGCTCGGGATCGACTCGGCGCTGGTGACGTGCGACGTCACCAACGTGGCCTCGCGCAGGGTGATCGAGGCCAACGGCGGCGTGCTCGAGGACGAGCGGGAGGGGACGCTGCGCTACTGGGTCAGCACGTCGCCCAGGTAGCCGTCGATGTCGGGTCCGGCCGGGTTGGCGAGCACCCGCCGGTGCCAGGCCGCCGCCTCGTGGGCGGTGACCGCGAGTTCCGAGGTGCCGCCGATCGTCGCGGTCGCGAGCAGTTCCAGACTCTGGGGGAACCCGGGAAGCGCCGCGAACGACCGCTGATACAACTCGTCCGGGCGGACCCACCAGTTGACCTGGGCCAGCAGGCGGCACGCGGAGACCTCGACCACGAGGAAGCCCACGCCGTACGCGCCCTCGCGGTCGGGTCGCTCGGGGAGCACCTCCACGGCCCGCCGCCGAGCCTGTGCCAGTAGCCCGGACGGGGGCCGGAACCCGGGTGACACCCAGTACGTCTTGAGCCGCCAACCGTCCACATCGGACGTGCCGAGGAAACGGGGCCGCGTCGCGTGCAGGACCGCCGGCGTGCTCATCAGCGCGCCGCCACTGCCGCGTGACTGTGGCTGGCCGGGCGCCGGGAGCGGTACGCGGTCAGCGAGGGGAGCTGGGCCGGCGGGCCGAGCGGGTCGTTGATCTCCCGCGCGTAGCTCGCCATGCCGTCGATGAGGCGGTCGACGTCGCGTTCGGGGCGCACCACGAGCCGCAGGTACTGGCTGGTCATCCCGAGCTTGTTGCCGCACTCGCGCACGTACACGCCGTGCTGGCTGATGAGGTGGTCGCGCATCTCGACGCCGTGCCAGCCCGGGGGCACCTTGATGAGGATGAAGTTGCCCTGGGAGGGGAAGACCGTCAGGCCGGGCACCCGCAGCAGCTTCTCGAACATGATCATCCGGTCGCGGGACAGCAGGCGGAGGCTCTCCAGGTAGTCCTGCTCGTAGTCCTTGATCATGTAGACCACGGCCTCGGCGAGGGAGTTCAGGTTCCACTTTGGCAGCGCCTTGCCGATCTTGCCGGCGATCGACGGGTTGGCGATCATGTAGCCGAACCGGATGCCGTGCAGCCCGAAGTTCTTGCCGAGGCTCTTGAGCACCACCACGTTGGGGCGGATCGTGGCGTCCGGCCCCACCGACGGGTAGCGCTCGGCGTCCACGAAGTCGATGAAGGACTCGTCGATCACCACCAGATCCAGGTCGAGCAGCTGGTCGCAGAAGCGCAGCACGTCGCGGCGCGGCACGAAATTGCCGTCCGGGTTGTTGACGTTGCACAGCACCGCGACGCGCGAACCGCGGGCCCGGATGAACCGCACGTAGTGATCCAGGTTGAGCGCGTAGTTGTCGGCCTCCTGCAGCGGATACATGTCGACCCGCTTGCCCGTCTCCATCGGCTGATCCGTCCACCGGCCGAACGTCGGGATCGGCACCGCGATGCTCTCCTTGACGAGCAGGTGGTCGATCCAGGTGATGAGTTCGGTCGAACCGTTGGACATCGCCACCGTCTGCGGGTGCAGCCCCAGGACGCTGCACAGCTGCTTGGTGATGGTGGTGGAGTCGCTCGGGTAGTACTTGAGGATGTCCTTCAGGCTGTCGGCCAGCTTGTCGAACATCTCCGGGGTGGGGAAGTACGGGTTGCAGGGGATGCAGAAGTCCACCAGGTTCGCGTCCTTGGCGTCGGCACCCATGCTGCGCGCCAGCGCGAAGTACGAAGGGCTGTGTGAACCCGAGCGCAACAGGCTTGTGTCTACCGATCCGTGCGGCACTGAAATCCTCCAGGGGGTCAGCCCTCTAATTCGCCACCACGAGGTACGCACGGATCGACGCAACGCGACGTAACGAGACCGAAACTTGGGCCGTTCCTAAGGTTGATCTTAAGCTGTGCGTCCGCTGTGGAAGTGTGCGAACCGTTGCGCGACTGGCACTTGCACAGGTGGATCGAGCCCTATCATCGGGCGGGTGTTCACGGGGAGATTTAAGTTGATGAGATCGCGCGGGCTCGCCGCCGCGGTCGTCGGGACGTGCCTGCTGGGCTCGGCGGTGCCGGCCTCGGGTGCCGACACCGGGCCGGTGGCGCCCGTCGCCGACACGACGTTCACGCAGGTGAGCGCCGACGGGGACAACTCGACGAAGACGACGCTGGCGACCTGCCCGCAGCTGTGCGACGGCAACGCGGACGGCCGCCGCGACGCGGTGCTGGAGTTCGGCGTCACGGGGGTGCCCGCCGGCGCGCGGGTCACCCGGGCCGTGCTGGAGCTGTACTCGTGGAACGCCTACGCGGCAACGGTCACCGCCTACGCCGCCACGGGCACGGCGGCCGACCCGGGCACCTGGGCGGCCCGGCCCGCGCTCGGCGGCGCCCTGGCCACCCGCACGGCCGTCACCGCCGGGTACAACGCCTTCGACGTGACCGCGGCCGTGACCGGCAACGGCACGAAGACGTTCGCGCTGCTGCAGGAGACCTACAACACGCGGGTGTACTGGGCGTCGAAGGAGAACGCGAGCGCCGCGATCCGCCCGCGGCTCACCGTCACCTACGGCGCGCCGGGCGGGGACTGGCAGCTCGTGTGGGAGGACAACTTCGACGGCCCCACACTGGACACCGCCAAGTGGACCGCCCGCCCGCTGGACTACCTCGACTTCGACAAGGCGTGCATCACCGACCGCCCGCAGAACGTCTTCGTCAGCGGCGGCAACCTGACCCTCCGCGCCCAGCGGGAGCGCCTCACCTGCTGGAGCGAGACGAACGACTACACGACCGCGTACCTCGACACGATCGGCAAGGCGACGTTCGGCTACGGCCGCTTCGAGACCCGTGCGAAGTCACCCGGCACGCCGACCGGTTCGAAGGGCCTGTGGCCGGCGTTCTGGCTGCGGCGCTCGTCGGTGGCCGGCGGCGGCGACCCGAACGACGGCAACGGCGAGCTGGACGTGATGGAACTGCCCGGCGGCGCGCAGTACTACGACAGGAGCACCACCGCCGTGTTCCAGAAGTACAGCCCCCAGGTCAAGAACGACTACCGGGTGCCGTGGCCGGCCGGCACCTATCCCGGCGACGGGTTCCACGTGTACGCGGCCGAGTGGGAGCCGGGCGTCATCCGCTTCTACGTCGACGACCGTCTGGTGTGGACGGTCGACCCGACGAACACCCCCTGGTTCGGCGACGTGTTCAACGGCGACGCGCGCTACCACCTGCGGCTGACGTTCCACGTCGGCGGCTGGCTCGGCGACCCGGACGCGACGACGCTCCTGCCGGCCGACTTCGTCGTCGACTACGTGCGGGTGTATCAGCGCTGACGCGCCGTGTCGCGGGGGATTCATGGAACGGGATGGAACGCCCTGTCGGCGGGGGCTGTCGCGCACCGGGCGCGGCACGATCCGTGGTCGAGAGGGAACGCCATGCGGGTGAAGCGGTGGATCGCCGTCGTCCTGGGGACGCTGGCGGCGGCCCTGGTGAGCGGCGCCGGACCGGCGTCGGCGGAGGTCGTGGAACGCGTCGCCACCAACCACAACCAGGTTCTTCTGTGACGTTGTCGCTGGAGGGCACGTTGTCCGACGAGGGCCTGCGCGCCGGACTGGCGCAGGCGCGCCGGCGGATCCGGGAGGGCGCCTACCCCGAGGCGGGCGCCCTCCTGCGGCACGCGCTCGCCGAGGCGGAGGCGCGGCTCGGCCCCGACCATCCGGCGCTGGTGCCGGCCCTGAACGAGTGCGGCATCCTCGGCAAGTACACCGGCGACTTCGAGGCGGCCGAGTTCGCCTACCTGCGGGCGCTGTCCATCGACGAACGCCACGGCGGCGCGGACCCCGCCGTGGCGGCCGGCATCCTGCACAACCTGGGCGGCCTCGCGCACGCCCGGGGCGACGCGGCGGCCGCGCAGGAGTGGGCCCGGCGGGGCCTGGCCGTGCGCACCTCCACCGCCGTCGACCCGCTGCTGGTGGCGGCCGACCACGCGGCGTTGGCGGCGATCCTGGTGGACCTCGGCAAGGCCGCGGAGGCGCGGGCCGTCCTGTGGGGCGTGCTGGCCGTGTACCGCCAGGACCCGCGCCGGCACCGCTACGAGATCGCGGCGACGCTGCACAACCTCGGCGCGCTGCAGTTCCGCACCGGGGACGCGGCCGGCGCGGCGATCACGCTGCGGCGCGCCCTGCGGATGAAGCGTGCGGCGCTCGGCCGGCGCCACCCGGACCTCGGCGTCACGCTCTACAACCTGGCCCGCTGCCTGCAGGAACAGGGGCGGCTGCGCGCCGCGCGGCGTTACACGCGGCGCGCACTGTCCATCTTGGAGGGTGTGGTCGCGGAGGATCATCCGACGCTGGCCGCGTGCCGGCGCCGGACGGCCGCCCTGCGCGGACTCTGAACGGCCACCGCTGCATCATCGCGTACACGGGCGGCGCCCCGGACCGGGAGCAGTGCGTACTTTCCCGGTCCGGGGGTCCGGTCAGCAGCGGCCGAGGTCCTCCCACTGCTGGGTCCAGCCCGGTTCGGAGCCCTGGGTCCACCAGCGGGCCCGCCACAGGTGCTTGCCCTGGCCCGACGGTGCGCCGTTCGGGTCGCCGTTGGCGCTCTTCTCGTGCTTCACCAGCGCGCCGGTGTTGTACTGGGCGCTGATCGACCACTCGGGGGCGTTGTTGCATCCGGTGGCCGGCGGCTGGGACGTCGGCGGGTTGGACGGCGACGGCGGGGTCGAGGTCGCCGGCGGGTTCGTCGGCGTGGTGCACGGGCCGGCCGAGTCGACGGTGTCGGTGAAGGCGTTCCCGGCGGCGCGGTAGGAGCTGACCTGGCCGGTCATCTGTGCCGGGCTGAGCACGGAGTTCTTGGCGAACAGCACCCAGTCGACCTGCTGGATGTAGGTGCTGAGGCCGCCGCTGTGCGTCGCCAGGTCGATGAACCAGAGGTTCCAGTTGATGGTCATCGTCTGGCGCGGGTAGTACTTGCCGGAGTGGTCGCCGACCTGCACGCCGTCGATCCAGTACACGACGTGCCCGTTGGCCACCTGCACCACGAGGTCGTGCCAGCCGTCGAGGCTGCGCCGCTGCTCGGAGTGCACGTTGTCGGCGAACCAGGGCTCGTTGCGGTAGGTGTACCAGGTGGTCTGGTAGTTGATCGGGCCGGTCTCGCCCCAGCCGCCGTTCGGCAGGTACTCGGAGACGTCGAGTTCGCTGTACGTCGGGTCGAGGTCGTAGGCGAGCGGGCTGATGGTGAAGAACGTCTCGTTGATGTGGTCGCCGTCGGAGCCTGCGACCGGCGTGTCGGTGAAGCGCACCCGGCTGGCGTAGGTGCCCTCCTTGTAGCGCTTCTGCGCGCTGAACAGTTCGGCGTGGTTGGTGCCGGCGCCGGTGCCGTCCGTGGAGGCGGTCAGCTGCATCACCTTCTGCCCGCCGTTGGTGGGGAAGGTGATGTTGTTCGGCGACCAGGTCGCGCCGGGCACGCCGGGGCCGCCCGCGTTCGCGCGCGCGATCCAGCCGTGGGCCGAGAGGTTGGGGTCGCTGGAGGAGGAGTAGGAGAAGTCGTCGAAGAGGTAGCCGCAGTTCTCGGCGGCGGCGTTCGCGTTGCCGGTGCTCGCGGCGACGATCGCGGCCGTGCCGGCGACCAGCGCCGCCGACAGTGGCGCTATCCATCGATACTTACGGATGTTCACGGGCGAGGGCCTCCCTTGGTGAGAACGGTGAAGCTTTAACGAACTGCGCCGGTTGTCATGCCGGCGCGGATGTGCCGCTGGAAAGCGACATAGGCGACGAGCACCGGAATCATCGCGATGGTGAGTCCGGCGAAGAGCCCGCTCCAGTCGCTGCGGTAGCCCTGGCTGACCGACAGTGCGGCCAGCCCCTGTGCCAGGACGTACCGGTCGGGATCGGAGTTGAGGACCAGCGGGAGCAGATACTGGTTCCACAGCCCGAGGAAGTTGAAGATGCCCACGGCCACCAGACCGGGGCGGGCCATCGGGAGCATGATGCGGAAGAAGACCGCCCCGTGGCCGCAGCCGTCGAGGAAGGCCGCCTCCGCGATCGACGACGGCAGCGTGCGGAAGAACGCGTGCAGGAAGAACACGGTGAACGGCACCGCGTACGCCGCGTACACCAGGATCAGGCCGGCATACGTGTCGAGCAGGTGCAGTTGCTTCACGACGAAGAAGAGCGGCACCAGTGCGAGGAACACCGGGAAGAACATCGCGGCGACGAACGTGTGGTACACGAGCCGGTTGCCCGGGAACTCGTACCGCGCGAGCGCGTAGGCGACCAGCGCGCCGAGCAGCATCGTGAGCACCAGCGCCCCGCCGACGACGATCGCGGAGTTGAGGAAGTAGCGGCCGATGTCGGCCTCGTTCCACGCGCGGGACCAGTTCGTCCACTGTGGATGTTGCGGTATCGACCAAGGCGCGGTGAGGATTTCGTGGTCACTCTTGAACGAGCTCAACACGGCCCACAGCAGGGGAAGCGCGGTCACCACGCCCCACGCCAACATGGCGGCGTGCGCCAAGCCACGGGAGATCCTCATGCCAGTTCCAGCCGTTCCTTGCGGCCGGCGCGCAGCGCCAGCACGGCGAGCGTGAGCGTCGCGAAGAACAGCGCCACCCCCATCGCCGACGCGTAGCCGAACTTCCCGTACGTGAACGCCGTGCGGTACAGCGACAGCCCGATCACCTCGGTCGCGCCGTCCGGACCGCCGGGGCCGACCGTCATCACCTGCACGACGGCGAACCCGTCCAGCGCCACGATGCCCAGGTACACGAACGCCACCTGCACCGTGTCGCGCACCAGCGGCAGCGTCAGCCGCCAGAACGTCGCCCACGGGCCGGCCCCGTCCAGCAGCGCGGCCTCGTACAGTTCCTTCGGGATGCCGTCGATCGCGGCGCTGAACAGCACCAGGTAGAACCCGACCGACGACCACACCAGCACGGCCATGACGGCCCACAGCGCCACCGACGGCTCCGCCAGCCAGCTGCGCGCGAGGCCGTCCAGCCCGATCCCGCGCAGCGCGCCGTTCAGCAGCCCGTTGGTGGGGTTGTACACGAAGCCCCACAGCACCGCGATGACCACCAGGGACAGCAGCTGCGGGAAGAAGTACACGATCTGGTACCCGCCCGCGCCCCGGACGGCGGAACGCCCGTCGCGCCCGCCGACGTGCAGCATGCTCGCGAGGAACAGCCCCAACGCGACCGTCGCGAGCGGAACGACCACCAGCATCGTGGCGTTGTTGCGCACCGCGTCGAGGAAGAGCGAGTCGGACGCCAGCCGCCGGTAGTTCGACAGCCCGACGAAGTGCGCGTTGCCGGCCACCCCGGTCCAGTCCGTGAGCGACAGGTAGAACGCCTGGGCGTACGGCGACAGCACGAACACCGCGTGCAGCGCCAACGCCGGGAGCAACGCCCAGGCGAGGAACCGGTACCGGCCGTGGCGCATCAGCGGGTGAACTTCTTCACGGAGCTGTCCTTGGCGATGGCGTCGGCCGCCTTCTGGATGCGGTCGGCCCATTCCGTGGGGGTGGCGCGGCGGTTCACCAGTTCGCCCGTGGCGTCGTCGACGGCCTTGGCCAGCGGCGCGTACCAGGTGCGGAAGCGGTAGGTGAACGTGTTGCGCCCGGCCGCCGTCACCGCGTCGCGCACCGAGCCGAGCCCACTGGAGAGCGTCAGCCCGTCCAGCGCACCCCCGACGGAGGGCAGCGTGTTGGCCGTCTTCGCGAAGTCCGACGCCGACTTCTTCCCGAACAGGATGCGCAGGTACTCCAGCCCGCCCGCGCGGTTCTTCGCCTTCGACGGCACCAGGAACGACTCGCTGCTGGCCGCCAGCACCGCCGCGACGGGCAGCTTGTCCGCGCCGGTGCGCGCCGGAACGGCCCCCATCACCATGTCGAAGCCCGCCGGCGTGACGTCCTTCTGCTCGCTCTCCAGCCACGACCCGCACGGGATGAACGCCGCCTTCTGCTGGCACCAGGCCGCCTGCGCCTCGGTGTGCGACAACGCCTCCGAGCCGCTCATCAGGTAGCCCTTGCCGGCCAGTTCCGCGAACGCCTCGGCGGCCGCCTTCAGCCCGTCGGCCTTCCAGGCGTTCGGCTGGAGGTTGTCCACGGCCTTCACCAGGTCCGGGCCGCCGACCTTCGCCGCCATCGACAGCAGCGGGTCGTTGATGTACTCGGGATACTTGCCCTGGTAGGTCCACGGCGCGATGCCGGCGGCCTTGATGCTCTCGCAGAGCGTCAGCATCTCGTCCCAGGTGCGCGGGTACGTCCAACCCCGCTGGGCGAACAGGGACTTCGAGTACCACAGCCCCCACACGGTGTACGTGAAGTTGAGCGTCACGCACTTGCCGTCGAACGTGCCGTCGTCGACAACGCCGGGCAGCAGCGTGTCGCGCACCTTCACGGCCGGGTCGTCGTGCGCCGGCGCGTCGAGCAGTTCCGCCAGATCCGACACCTGCCCGGCCCCGACGAGCGTGGCCAGGTCCAACCGGCCCGCACCGGTGTTGTCGACCACGTCGGGCGGCGTGTTGGCGACGAAGCGCGGCTGCAGTGCCTCGCCGACCTTCTGGATTCCCTTGTGGTCCACCTTGGCGGCCGGGAACCGCTGCTCGTAGGCGGTGGCCGCCTTCTTCGTGTACTCGTCGCCGTAGCCGCCCTTGAAGGCGACCACCTCCAGCGGCACGTCGTCCTTCACCCCGAACGGGTTGTCGGCCGACTTAGCGCCGCTCTGCGACTTCGGGTCGTCGTCGGAGCCGGCGGTGACACACGCGGACAGCAGCGGCGCGGCGACACCGGCGGTGAACGCCGTGCGCAGTAAGGAACGCCGGGTGGGGGAGGGGCTCATGGGGGATTCCTCATCTCGGAAACGATTAGGCGGTGCGCCGGATCCGGCCGGCGTAGCGCGCTTCGAGTTCGGCGTTGTGCTCCCGTCCACCGGGCACGTTGTCGGACAGGTACACCGGCGGGGTCTCCCCGGCGGCGATCAACCGCGCGACGACCTCGGTGACGACCTGCTGGGCCAGCAGCGCACCGGTGACGGAGGAGAGCGCGCCGACGGCACCGCCGCCGGGCAGCGGCAGCGACGCGTCGCCGTACGGGGCGCCGTTGTCCAGCACGACGTCGGCGAGTTCGGCGAGCTTCTTCCCGCTGGGATGGCGGGATGCCACACCCGCCGAGTGCACCTCGGAGGTGACCGCGATCAGGGCGTGGCCGTTCTGCTTGACGATGTGGGCCATCTCGACGACCGCGCCGTTGATGCCGGAGTTGGACGCGATCACGAACGCGTCGTCCGGCTTCACGGGCGCCAGTTCGTACAGCCGGCGGGCGACGGTGGGGTCGCGTTCGAGGCGCGGGTCGGCGAGGATCTCGGCCGGCTCGCCGCCGTAGAGCACGATGTCCCGCAGGGCGATCTTGTTGGTGGGCACCAGGCCGCCGGCCCGCCCGGCGATCTCCATGGCGAGCGCCTCGGAGTGCCCGCAGCCGAACGCCTGGATCACCCCGCCCGCCTGGAGCGACGTGGCGAGCAGGTCGGCCGCCCGGGCGACGCCCGCTGCCTGGCCGGTACCCACACGCTCCACAGTGGACAGTACGATCCGCAGATACTCTTCGGCGGTGGTCACTGGTTTCCCTTCGGTAGGCGCTTGCGGCTGGGGATCTTCTCCGGCAGCCGGTGCGCGTCGACGGCGCGGACGGTCAGTTCCAGCGCCTCGGCCGTGCGCTCGTAGGTGCGCTGCGCGACCGCGACGTAGATGAGGTCGAGGACGAGCAGCTGCGAGTGCAGGGCCGACAGCGCGGCCACGCGGAACGTGGTCTCGTGCACCGACGTCGTGAAGACCACGTCGGCGACCTCGGCCAGCGGCGACCGGCCGAAGCTCGTCACGGCGACGGTGAGCGCGCCGTGGTCGGCGGCCTCGGCGAGCGTCTCGATGACCTCGCGCGTGCGCCCCGAGTGCGACAGGCCGATCGCCACGTCGCCGGGGCGCAGCAGCGCGGCGTTGGTGAGCGCGGTGTGCGAGTCGGTGCGGTGCCACACGGGCACCCGGATGCGTTCGAGGCGGAACGCCAGCTCCCGTGCGGCGGTGCCGCTGCTGCCGAGCCCGAACACCTCCACCCGGCCGGCACCGGCGATGGCCGCGGCGACCCGTTCCATGGCGGCGACGTCCAGTCCGGCGGCGGTCGCCTGGATCGCCCGCGTGTCGGCCGCGGTCACCACGCCGAGCACGTCCTCGAGCGGGTCGTCCGGCGCGATGTCGCCGCTGATGTCGGTCTCCCAGCGGGCCTGCTCGGCCCGGCCGGTCTCGGTCGCGACCGCCACCCGCAGGTTGGCGTACCCCTTGAACCCCAGCGTCCGGCTGAACCGGGTCACCGTCGCCGTCGAAGTCCCGGAACGCTCGGCGAGGTCGACGATGCTGGCGTGCGCGGCCGTCTCGGGGTCGTTGAGGATGGTCTCCGCGATCCGCGCGAGGGCCTCCGGCATGCCCGGTCCCTCGATGCGCAGCCGTCCGAGCAGCCCGCCGCTCTCACCGGTCATGTGGGTACCCCGATTTTCATCGATCACTGTTGCCGATGAAAATTACGACCACCGAGTGAGCTAGTCAACAAAAACTTTCTATGCTTCGATCCTCACCATGCTGGTGCTGGGGATCGATGCCGGCGGGACCGGTTCGCGGGCGGTGCTGGTACGGGTGCCCGACGGGGAGGTCGTGGGGCGCGGGAGCGGCGGCCCGGGCAATCCCGTGGCGTCCCCGGACGCCGCTCACGAGGTCGGGCGTGCCGCGCGGGCGGCCCTCGCGGGCCACGAACCGGCCGGCGTCGCCGGTGCCGTCCTCGGGGTGGCGGGCACGAGCGTGTTCGCGGATCCCACGGTGTCCGCGGCGTTCGGTGCCGCGTTCGCGGCCGTCGGGCTCGCCGTACCCGTGCCGCCGGTGGGCGACGTGGTCACCGCGTTCGCCGCGGGCTCGGCGTGCGACTCGGGCGCCGTTCTCATCGCGGGAACGGGCGCGATCGCGGCCCACGTTCCACAGTGGACGGTGGGGCGCACGGTCGACGGGTGGGGCTGGCTGCTCGGCGACGAGGGGTCCGGGTTCTGGATCGGGCGGCGGGCGGTGCGGGCGGCGGTGCGCGATCCGGGGTCCGCGCTCGGGGCCCGGGTGCACGCCCACGCCGGAGCGTCCACAGTGGACGAACTCGTGCGCTGGGCGACGGTCTCCGCCGCTGGATCGGGACCGCCGCCGCTGGCCGGGCTGGCGCCGCTGGTCTGCGCCCTCGCGCGGGGCGGGGAACCGGCCGCCGCGCGGATCGTCGACGACGCGGCCGGCCGGCTGGTCGCCACGCTCGACGCGTTGGGGCCGGTCGACGGGCCGGTGGTGCTGGCGGGCAGCCTGCTGACCCGGGAGACCCCGGTGCGCGCGGCGGTGTGCGCCCGCCTCGACGGACGCGACGTGCGACCGCGCGTCGCCGGTGATCCCGCGCTGGCCGCCGCGTGGCTGGCGGCGCGGCCGCTGCTCGGCACCGACGCCGCGGCCCACCTGCACGCGACGCTCCTGCCCTGACCACCGCTCGCGGCGGCCGGGCACTGCGGCGGTCGTGCGCGCTGCCCGCGTCGGGGGTTCAGGCGCTGCCGCGGTGCGCGGGCGGCCCTTCGGCCAGGAGGCGCTCGGTCGCCTCGGCCAGCCGTGCGCGGAACCCGGCGTCGTACGCGTCCGCGTGCGCCCGGGCCGGCCGAGCGCCGTCGAAGTACACCCCGCTCGTGGTGCGCAGCTGCGGATCCGTGATGAGGCGCAGCGTCGCCCGGCCGCCCTCGTCCACTGTGGACACCACGCCGCGCCGCGCCTCGCGGACCATGTTTGTCGGCATGAGGCTGGCGGGGTGCAGCACGTTGGCCGTCACGCCGGTGCCGGAGAGCTCCGCCGCGAGGTCGAACGTCCACGCCGCGAGGGCCAGCTTCGCCCGCCGGTACGCGACGACGCCGTCGTATCCCCGGGTGAACTCCAGGTCGTCGAGGTCCACCGGGGCCTGGCCGACCGAGCCGACGTTCACGATGCGGGCGGGTGTCGAGGCGCGCAGCAGGGGGAGCAGGGCCCTGGTCAGCACCACCGGGGCCAGGTAGTCGATCGCGAGGCGCAGTTCGTGGCCGTCGCGGCTCGTCTCGCGCGCACCGCCGGGCGGCCCGAACCCGACCCCGGCGTTGTTCACCAGCACGTCGAGCCGGGGCGTCGCGTCGGCCACCCGTTCGGCCAGCCCGCGCACCTCGTCCAGCGCACCGAGGTCCGCCACGAACGCCCGCGCGTCCAGCTCCGCCGCGAGTGCGCGGGTGCGCTCCGGGTCGCGCCCGTGGACCAGGACGGTCCAGCCGGCGTTCGACAGCTCGACGGCGAGCCAGCGACCCAGTCCCGACGTGGCTCCGGTGATCAGCACGGTGGCGTCCATGGGAACCCATAATGCCCTGGTGGGCGCCGTCGCGCGCGACGGCGCCCACCAGGGGGAGGACTCAGATCTTCGGGAGGATCTTCTGCGCGGCGGCCTTCGCGAAGCGCTCACCGGCGGCCTCGTCGCCGCTCGTCGCGTAGACGTCCGCGACGATCCGCCCCTTGCGCACGTACAGGTGCCCGGAGAAGAGAACCGCCTCGTCACCGAGGTTCGGCACCGCCGTGTGCCCCTGGTGCGCCTGCTTGAACTCCGACGGCGTCGTCGGCGACAGGAAGATCGCGAGCCGGGCGCCGGCCAGCTGCCACTGGCAGTGCCGGGTGCCGGCGTCCGGGGCCGCGCCGTCCGGGTCGACCTGGGTGACCTGCTTGCCGCCGGCGAGCGCGCTCACCTCCGCCTTGGTCAGCAGCGCGCAGACGTCCGGTAAGCCGGCCGCCTTCGCCGACGTGCTCGGTTTGGCCGCGTTCCCACTGGGCGTGGGGGCGGCGGAGGTCGTCGCGGACGGCGTGGGGTCGGCGGTGCCGCCCGTGTCCGGGATCGGGATGTCGCAGCCGGAGAGGGCGACGAGACCGGCGGCGGTGAGGGCGGCCAGGACCAGGCCGCGACGGAACGGGGAACGGATGTTCATGGTGTGTGCTCCAGAGGCCTGATCGGGTTCGACCGCTTGAGCATGCGGCCCGCCGACCGACGAACTCCCAGGTCAGCACGGTGACGGCACGAATCCGGGGGATCACGCCACGGCTGTGCGGCGCAGGCGCAGCGCCGACACGAGGAAGAAGATCCCACCGACGACCGCGTACCCGGCGACGGCGTTCGGCTTCGGATCGGCACCGGCGGCCATCAGGATGAACGACGTTCCGGCGAGCGTGGAGATGCCGCCGCTGAGGATCATCGGCCACTGGCCGCCCATCGCCCGCCGGCCGATCGCCACGAACAGCTGGACCAGCCCGGCCACGATCGCCCAGACGCCCCACACCCGCAGCACGGCGGGAACGCCGGAGGCGGCCGCGACGGCGAGCCCGATCGCGGCGAGCGTGCTGATCGCGATGTTCGCGTAGAGGAGGCGCGGGGATCCCCCGACCCGGCTGGAACGGGCGTCCACGACGGCCGCCGCCACGTCGAACGCGGGGTACAGCACGAGCAGGACCACGGCCGCCGCGCCGAGTTCCGCGCCGGTCGCGAAGAGCAGGGCGGCCCAGGCGACGGCGAAGCCGAAGCGCACGAGGTAGAGCCGGCGCAGTGCAGTGGTCATGATGGTTCCCTCCGAACGAGGTAGAACGTTCTGTCTACCGGAGTGAAGATGCCCGCTTCGGCCCTGCGTGTCAAGACCGAACGTTCTATCTCGTATGATGGCCGTCATGAGTCGAGGCGAACCCGGACGCCCCTCCGAGGCGCGCACCCGCCTGCTCGGCACCGCGAGCCGGATCTTCTACGCCGAGGGCATCCACTCCGTGGGCATCGACCGGATCATCGCCGAGGCGCAGGTGACCCGGGCGACCCTGTACCGGCACTTCCCGGGCAAGGACGACCTGATCCTCGCCTACCTGACGGCGGCCGACCGGGCCATCCGCGACCAGGTCGACGCCGTCGTCGCCGACGGGCTGCCGCCGGCCGAGACGATCCGGGCCATCAGCCGCTCGATCGCCGACGGCATCCGGTCACCGGGCTTCCGCGGCTGCGCGTTCCTCAACGCCGTGGCCGAGTACCCGGATCCGGCCCACGCCGTGCACCGGGCCGTCCTCGGCCACCGGCAGTGGTTCCTGGAGACCGTCACCGCCCAGTTGGAACGCCTCGGCGTGGCGCCGGCCGACCCCGCCGCCCGCCACTACGTGATGCTGCGCGACGGCGCGATGGCGGCCGGCTGCCTGCTCGACCCGCCGCTCGTCACGGAGACGTTCCTGCACGGGGTCGAGGGGCTCCTGCGGGCACACGCCTAGGCGAAGATCCGTCGCAGGTCGATGTGCGGCAGCATCCGCCGTTCGCCGGCGGCGCCGACCTCGACCAGTGCGCTCTCGTACAGCGGCGTGCCGCCGGGCGGCGCGGTGCGGGGTTTCTCCTCCCACACGGCGTTCTCGATGGCATGCAACTGCGGGACGAGGAACCCGATGCCACCGACCAGCAGGACCCGCCCGGACGCCCGGTCCGCCACCGGCCGCAGCCCGAACAGCGTCGACAGGCAGGTCAGCGGAACGGCCGCGCCGCGGTGCACGAAGACGCCGAGCACACCCGCCCGGCCCCCCTCGATCGGCACCAGCGCCTCCGGGTACGCGACGATCTCCTCGATCTGCTCCAGCGGCGTGGCCACCTCCACCCCCGCCCGGTAGGTCAGGAACTTCCGGTCGCTCGGCTCGACCACCCGCCCGGTCAGGTCGTCCGTGGCGGAACCCGCGGCCGGCGCCGGCGGGGCCGACGGCGTACCGATCGGGATGCCGAGCGCGGCCAGCCCGCCGAGATCCGGGTCCGCGCAGGCCGCCGCCCCGTCGATGAAGAGATACGGGCCGCCCTCCTCCCACGGGATCACCCCCGTCACGATCTCCGACGACGGCGTGATCCCCGGTGGCAGCGGCAGCCGCTGCGACCGGTCCACCGGCACGATGCTCACCACGTCCGACACGGCCAGCACCACCACGCCGCGTTCGCAGCGCAGGGCCACGCCGCGGCTCGCGTCCGCCGGCAACGCGCCCAGCCCCAGAAACATCAGCGGGTCCGCCACCGGCACCTCGTGGTCGTCGACCACCACCACGCCGCGCACCACGTCCCCGTCCAGCGGCGAGGACTTCAGGATCAGTTCCGGGATCACCGAGTGCACGTGGGCCACCTCGATGCACATGGCGAGGCGTTCGCAGCGCAGCAGCATCATCATCGAACGGTCGCCGGCCGCCCCCGCGTGCTCGACCGTCGCCATCGGCGCGGCGCGCACCACCGGCAACCCCGGCAACGCCCGCACCGCCGCGGTGTCCAGCACGCACACGACGTCGTCGCCGTACTCGAAGCTGCGCGCGAACAGCGCCAGCCCCGCCGCGCCGATCTCGACGTCGAACGTGCGCGCCTCCTCGATCTCGACCACGTCGCGCACCCCGCTGGCCAGCACGCCGAACAGGTGCTCCTCGTGCGAGACGATCACCACCACGTCCAGCGGGCGGGGACTCGTGCGGCCGAGCGCGCGTTCCAGGTCGAGCACCGGGATCAACTGGTTGCGCAGGTTGACCGCGCCGACGAGCCCGGGCGACTCGGCCAGCAGCGGCGCGTAGCCGGACGGCGCCGGGATCACCTCGCGCAGTTCCGCCAGGGGCAGCGCCACACAGACGTCCGCGACGGCGAAGACGCCGTATCCGCTCATGGCGCCGACTCGCTTCGCTCCCCGGCGCCACGAGGCTCGTATGCGCAGTGCTTGATGATTCGCTTCCGCAAGCGTCCGCTCATGGCGCCGACTCGCTTCGCTCCCCGGCGCCATGAGGCTCGAATGCGCAGTGCTTGATGATTCGCTTCCGCAAGCGTCCGCTCATGGGCCGGCTCAGGGGCCGATCAGGTCGGAGATCAGGATGCGCACCGTCCGGGAGACGGCCTGCTGGTCCTGGGTCCGCGCGGCGATGCGTTCGATCGACTCGCCGGTGCGCCCGACGCTGTTCAGGATCTCGCCGAACGCCTCCTGCGCCCGGCGCGACACCTGCGAGCCCTGGTTGACCCGGGAACCCGACTCGGTGATCAGTTTGCTGATCTCGCGCGCCGCGTCGGAGGAGCGTTCGGCCAGCTTGCGCACCTCGCCCGCGACGACGGAGAAGCCGATGCCGTGCTCCCCGGCCCGGGCCGCCTCGATCGAGGCGTTGAACGCCAGCAGGTTCGTCTGGCCGGCGATCTCCCCGATGACCTGCACGATCGAGGCGATCTGGTCGGCCGAACGTTCGATCAGGTCGATCGCCTCGATGGACTTGCGCAGCTCCTCGAAGCCGCGTTCGGCGTTCTGCTGGGTCTGCGTGGCCAGGCCGCTGGCCTGCTGGGCGCTCACCACGATGTCGTCGATCGACATGGTCAGCGCGGTGACGGTGTCGTTCATCTCGGTCGTCTTGGCGGCCAGCCGCCGCTGCAACGCCACCTGGTCGGTCACCTCGGTGGCGTACTTGACCACCTTCACCGGTTCGCCGCGCAGGTCGAACGTGGGGTTGTAGGTGGCGGACAGGTGCACCTCCCGCCCGTACTTGCCGACCCGCTGGAACTGCCCGCTGATGAACTCGCCGCGCCCCAGCCGCAGCCAGAAGTCCCGGTACTCCGCCGACGTCACGTAGTCCGGTGTGCAGAACATGCTGTGGTGCTGCCCGACGATCTCCCGCAGCGAGTAGCCCATCGTGCGCAGGAAGTTCTCGTTGGCGGTCAGCACATTGCCCTCGAGGTCGAACTCGACCACCGCCTGCGAGCGGTCGATGGCGTTCACCTTGCCCTCGAACTCCGCGTTGCGCTGCTTGCTGCGGGTCACGTCGAGCGCGTACTTCACCACCTTGATCGGCCGGCCGTCCAGGTCGAAGATCGGGTTGTAGCTCGCCTGGATCCAGACCTCGCGGCCCTCCTTGCCGACCCGCTTGTACTCGGCGCTCTCGAACTCGCCGCGCGAGAGCCGTTCCCAGAACAGGTGGTACTCGTCGCTCTGGGCCTGCTCCTCCTCGACGAACATCCGGTGGTGCCGGCCGCGCACCTCCTCGATCGTGTAGCCCATCAGGTCGAGGAAGTTGCGGTTCGCGTCGAGCACGTGCCCCTTCAGGTCGAACTCCACCACCGCCTGCGAGCGCCCGATGGCGTTCACCTTGCCCTGGAACTCCGCGTTGCGCAGCCGCGCCTGGGTCACGTCGGTGGCGTACTTGACCACCTTGAACGGCTTCCCCTCCAGGTCGAAGATCGGGTTGTAGGTGGCCTGCAGCCACACCTCCCGCCCGCCCCGGCCGACCCGCATGTACTCGCCGGTCTCGAACTCGCCGCGGCCCAGCCGTTCCCAGAAGGCGCGGTACTCCTCCGAGCCCGCGTGCGCCGGATCCACGAACATCCGGTGGTGCCGCCCGCGGATCTCGTCGGCGTTGTTGTAGCCCATGAGATCGAGGAAGTTGCGGTTGGCCTCGAGGATCATGCCGTTCAGGTCGAACTCGATGACGGCCTGCGACCGGTCGATCGCCTTCACCTTGCCCTGGTCCTCGACGGCGCGCAGCCGCGCCTGGGTCACGTCGGTGGCGTACTTGACCACCTTGAACGGCCGCCCGTTGACGTCCAGGATCGGGTTGTACGTGGCGTGCAGCCACAGCTCCTTGCCGTCCCGGCCGATCCGCTTGTACTCGCCGGCCTCGTACTCGCCGCGCGCCAGCCGCTGCCAGAACGCCCGGTACGCGTTGCCGCGCGCCTCCTCCTCGCCGACGAACATCCGGTGGTGCTTGCCACGCACCTCGTCGAACTGGTAGCCGAAGAGCTCCAGGAAGTTCTTGTTGGCGCTCAGGATCGTGCCGTCGAGCCCGAACTCCACCACCGCCTGCGCCCGGTCGACCGCGTTGACCTTGCTCTCGTACTCGGCGTTGCGCTGACGGGTGGAGGTCACGTCGAGCGCGTACTTCACCACCTTCACCGGCCGGCCCTCGAGATCCAGGATCGGGTTGTAGGTGGCGCGCAGCCACACCTCCCGCCCGCCCCGGCCGTACCGCTTGTACTCGCCGCTCTCGTACTCCCCCTGCGCCAGGCGTTCCCAGAAGCGCGTGTACTCCGGGCTGTCCGCCTGCGCCTCGTCCATGAACATCCGGTGGTGCTGACCGACGATGTCGCCCAGCGAGTAGCCGGTGAGCTGCAGGAAGTTCTCGTTCGCGGTGATGATCACGCCGTTCAGGTCGAACTCGATGACCGCCTGCCCCCGGTCCACCGCCGCGACCTTGCCGCGCAGTTCCGCCACCTGACGCCGGTCGGCCGTGATGTCGTACGCCGTGAGCAGCACCTGCTCGACGACCCGCCCCGCCCCCGGCACCGGCCCGCAGTTGAACCGCAGCCAGCGCTGCTTGCCGTTGCCGTCGATCATCGGCTGGACCTGCTCGACGTACTCGCCCTTGGCGGCCTGCCCGATCAGGTTGTCCACCACCTGGGACGGGAGCCGCCACAGTTCCTCGAGCCGCTGGCCGACGATCTCGTTCTCCGGGCGGTTGGTCGTCTCCGTGACCCGCGGATTGATGGCCGAGATTGTGCCGTTCTTGGCACTGAGCACCATCACCAGACGCTCCTGCACCAGGAGGTTCAGGGCGGCGGTGTGAATGGCCTCCGAGGCGGTGCCGTCGATCACGCCTGCCGTGTCGGCAGAACGGCCGACGACCTGAGCGAAACGGACGACCCGTTCGACGGTGCACAATGGCGGGCGACATGACAGATCTGACCCTTTGCCTCGACAGCCTGGACGGCCTCTCCGTCGGCGACGCGCTCGGCGCACACCACTTCGTTCCCGGTGCCTCCCTCGATCCGCTGCCCGACCAGTGTCCCTGGACGGACGACACCGAGATGGCCGTCTCGATCGTCGAAGAGCTGCTGCACCATCGTGAGATCGACCAGGACCGGCTCGCCGTCGCGTTCGCCCGCAGGTTCGAGCCGTACCGCGGCTACGGCGGCGGGGCCGTCGTCCTGCTGCGCGCGATCCGGGAGGGTGGGGACTGGCGGGAGCTGGCCCCGGCGGCGTTCGGCGGAAAGGGCTCGATGGGAAACGGCGCCGCCATGCGGGTCGCACCGCTCGGTGCCTACTACGCCGGCGACAGCAAGCGCGCGGCGCTGGAGGCGATGCGGTCGGCCGAGATCACCCACGCCCACCCGGAGGGGATCCTCGGCGCCGCCGCGGTCGCGGTCGCGGCGGCCGAGGCCGGCTGGTCGCGGCTCGTCGGACACCGGCCGGAGCCGTTCACCTTCCTCGAGTCGGTCATCGACTACCTGGTCGACAGCCAGGTGAAGGATTCGATGGAACGGGCGCTGCGCCTGCTCGGCACCGATGTGGCCGAGGCCGCGTACGAGCTGGGCAACGGCTCCCGGGTGCTGGCCCAGGACACGGTGCCGTTCGCGCTGTGGGTGGCCGCGACCCGGATCGACGACTATCCGGCGGCGATCCGGGCCTGCGTGGCGGCCGGGGGAGACGTCGACACGACCGCCGCGATCGCCGGTGGTGTCGTGGCGGCGTACACGGGCCGCGCCGGGATCCCCGCCGCGTGGCTCTCCTCCCGCGAACCCCTCCCGATCGCTCCCTAACACTTCGGGCCGCTGCCCCCGCCCGCCTGCAGGGTGTCGGGCGGCGGACAGCTGATGACGCCGCCGCCGTCGCGCGCGCCGGCCGGGGTGGCCGGGACGGTGACGGCGGCGACCGCGAGAGCCGCGCTCATCAGGGCCGACGTGACGATGCGTCGCACGGGTACCTCCCGGGGGCTTTGCCCGGGAAGGCGTTCCGTCGCGTTCCACGCCGCCCGCGGGTGATCGTTCCGCGGTAGGGCGGCCGAGCGCACGGGCCTGTGGTTTGCTGGCCGGCATGAGTGGCGAGCGGATTACCAAGATCACACTGGACGAGTCCGAGATCCCGCGACGCTGGTACAACGTCGCCGCGGACCTGCCCTCGCCGCCACCGCCGGTGCTGCACCCCGGCACGCTGCAGCCCGTCGGGCCGGCGGATCTCGCGCCGCTGTTCCCGATGGCGCTGATCGAGCAGGAGGTGACGACCGAGCGCTACGTCGACATCCCCGACGAGGTGCTCGACGTGTACCGGCTGTGGCGCCCGTCGCCGCTGTTCCGCGCGCACCGCCTCGAACGCGCACTCGGCACGCCGGCCCGCATCTACTACAAGTACGAGGGCGTCTCGCCGGCCGGTTCGCACAAGCCGAACACCGCCGTGGCGCAGGCCTACTACAACGCGGCCGCCGGGGTGCGCCGGCTCACCACCGAGACCGGCGCCGGGCAGTGGGGGACGGCGCTCGCGTTCGCGTGTGCGCAGTTCGACCTGACCTGCGAGGTGTGGCAGGTGCGGGCCAGCTACGACCAGAAGCCGTACCGCAAGCTGATGATCGAGACGTTCGGCGGGGTGATCCACCCGTCGCCGTCGGAGCTGACCGCCGCCGGCCGGGCCGTCCTGGCGGCCGATCCGCACTCGCCGGGCTCACTGGGCATCGCCATCAGCGAGGCGGTCGAGATCGCCGCTCAGCACGAGGACACCAAGTACGCGCTCGGTTCGGTGCTGAACCATGTGCTGCTGCACCAGACGGTCATCGGCGAGGAGGCGCTGCTCCAGCTGGCCAAGGTCGGTGACACGCCGGACGTCATCGTCGGCTGCACCGGCGGCGGCTCGAACTTCGCCGGCCTGGCGTTCCCGTTCCTGCGCGAGAAGCTCGCCGGCCGGATGGACCCGGTGATCCGCGCCGTCGAACCGGCCGCCTGCCCGACCCTGACCAAGGGGGTGTACGCCTACGACTTCGGCGACACCGCCGGCATGACGCCGCTGATGAAGATGCACACGCTCGGGCACGACTTCGTGCCGGACCCGATCCACGCGGGCGGCCTGCGCTACCACGGCATGTCGCCCCTCATCTCCCACGTCTACGAACTGGGCCTCATCGAGGCGGTCGCCAAGTCGCAGTCGGAGTGCTTCGCCGCCGGGGTGCGGTTCGCCCGCACCGAGGGCATCGTGCCGGCGCCGGAGCCGACGCATGCCCTCGCCGCGTGCGTCGAGGAGGCGTTGCGCTGCAAGGAGACCGGCGAGCCGAAGGTCATCCTGACGGCGCTGTGCGGTCACGGTCACCTCGACATGGCCGCCTACGGCAGCTACCTCGCCGGCACGATGACCGACCGCGAACTGTCCCCGGAGGACCTGAAGGCGGCGGCGGCCGGGCTGCCGGTGGTGTGATCGGTCAGCCGATCTGCTCGCCGTAGACCCGTTCCACCGTCATCGCCATCAGCACCCGCCGGTCGGCGACCATGACCTCGCGGTACTCCGTCCAGTCGGGGTGCTCGCCGGCGGCGGCGCGGTAGTAGTTCACCAGCGCCTCGACCTCGGGCCCGGCCGGATCGGTGCCGGGCCCGGTCAGCGTCGCCGTGCCCTCGGCCGTCACCCACGCCCGCCCGTCCGCGCGGGTCACCTCCAACGACACGCGCGGGTCGCGGCGCAGGTTGGCCGTCTTCGCCCGCCCCTCGGTCATCGAGACGTAGACGACCCCGGCCGCGCGGTCGTAGTACGGCATCACGGGGGACAGCTGCGGGCGGCCGTCGCGCTTGATGGTGGCGAGGATGCCGAGCCGGGCGCCGGCGAGCAGGTCGTGCAGATCGAGGCTCATGCCGGTCGCAACCCGCCCGCGCCGCCGCCGTATTCCGGCCCCGTGGCCGCCGTGTCGGTGGCGTGTCGGTCCCGTGTCGGTGCGGCCGCGCAGGCTCCGACGCATGACACCTGAACCGATCGCGATCGTCGGCGCCGGCCTCGGCGGCCTCACCCTGGCCCGCGTCCTGCACGTGCGCGGCATCCCGGCCACGGTCTACGAGGCGGACCCGTCGCCGACCGCGCGCACCCAGGGCGGGATGATCGACATTCACCACCACAACGGGCAGCCCGCGCTCGCGACGGCGGGGCTGACGGAGGAGTTCCACCGGATCGTGCTTGCCGGGCGCGAGTCGTACCGGATCGCGGACCGGGACGGCACCGTCCTGCTCGACCGGCCCGACGACGGCTCCGGCGGCAGCCCGGAGGTGCTGCGCGGCGCGCTGCGGCAGATGCTGCTCGACTCGCTGCCGGCCGGCACCGTCCGGTGGGGCCACCGGGTGAGCGCGGTGCGCGCCCTCGGCGACGGGCGGCACGAGGTGACGTTCGACGGCGGGAACAGCGTGGTCGCGGACCTGCTCGTCGGCGCGGACGGCGCCTGGTCGCGGGTCCGGCCGCTGCTCACCGACGTCCTGCCGGAATACAGCGGCAGCGCGTCGATCGAGACCTTCCTGTTCGACGGCGACAGCCGGCATCCGGCCACGGCGAAGGCGGTCGGGGGCGGGTCGCTGTTCGGGTTCGACCGGGGCACGCGCGGGAAGATCCTCATCGCCCACCGGGAGAGCGACGGGAACCTGCACGCCTACCTGTGGCTGTCGAGACCACTGGACGGCTTCGCCGGCATCGACTTCGCCGACCCGGCCGCGGCGCGGGCCCGGATCGCGCGGGAACTCGACGGCTGGGCGCCCGAACTGACCGCGTTGATCACCGACAGCGACACCGACCCGGTGCTGCGCCCACACTTCGCGCTGCCGATCGCGCACCGGTGGGAGCGGGTGGCCGGGGTGACGCTGCTCGGCGACGCCGCACACCTGCAACCCCCGAACGGCGAAGGCGCCAACCTCGCCATGCAGGACGGCGCGGAACTCGGCACCGCCATCGCCGCGCACCCCGGCGACGTCGAGGCCGCGCTCACCGCCTACGAACGGGCGATGTTCCCGCGCAGCGCCGCCGCCGCGCAGGACGGCGCCGCCTTCATCGACCTGCTGCTCGGCGACGACGCGGCCGGGAACCTGATCGAGGTGTTCACCGGGGCCGGGTGATGATGGAGCCGTGCGGATCACGACGTTCGGCCCCCTCGCCGTGGACGGCCGGCCGGTGCGGGGCGAGCGACTGGCCGCCGTGATCCGCGAACTCCTCGACGCCCGCGGCCGTACCGTCGCCACCGGCGCCCTGGTCGAGGCGGTCTGGCGGGGCACGCCGCCCGAGGACGCCGCCGGCGCGGTGCAGGCCCTGGTGGCGCGGGTGCGGCGGCTGGGCGTTCCGGTGCTCGCCGGGGCGGGCGGCTACCGCATCCCGGCCGACGGCGTGGAGACCGACGCCGTCGTGGTGCGCGCGCTGGTCGAACGCGGGCGCCGGGCGTTGACCTCCGGCGACCCGGTGCGGGCGCACGAATGTGCCGACGAGGCGCGGGCGCTCTTCCCGGAGAGCCCCGACCCCCTGTCGCCCACCCGGCTCTTCCGCGACGTGGTGACGCTGCGGGCGGAGGCGGCGCTGGCCGGCGGCGGGGCGTTCGACGAGGGCGACCTGCGCCTGCTGGTGGGGCGGGTGCCGCCCGACGAGCCGGCCGCCGCGCTGCTGGTGCGGGTGCTGGCGGCGCAGGGCCGCGACGCCGAGGCGTTGGATCTCGTCGAACGGCTGCGGGCCGACCTCGCCGACCGGTACGGGGCGGATCCGTCGCCGGTGCTCGCCGGGGCGCATCTCGCGCTGCTGCGCGGCGAACTGGCCCCTCGCTCGGACGGGGCGGTCGTCTCGCCTGGCGGCGGCCTGGCGGCGGCCTCGCCGGCGGGTGGTTCGGTGGCTGGCGCGGCGGCTTCCGGGCCGATGGCTGGTGCGGCGGCCGTCGCTTCGGCGGCGGTCTCGCCGGCTGGAGCGGTGGTGGCTTCGCCGGGTGGTGCGGCGGCCGGCTCGCCGGCTGGTGCCGTGGGCGCCGCCCCGGCTGCGGCGGCCGCTTCGCCCGGGCGGGTCGGTGACCCGGTGGCCGCTTCGGCCGGGCGGCCCGGTGACCTGCCCGCCTCCTGGCGGCGCGCCGCGACCCCGTTGGTGGGCCGCGAGCGGGATCTCGTCGCCGTCGCCGAGGCCCTGCGGGAGGCGCCGCTGGTGACCGTCGTCGCGACCGGCGGGGCGGGCAAGACGCGGCTGGCCGCCGAGATCGCCCGCACCGTGCGCGCCTCCCGGCCGGTGCGGGTCGTCGAGCTGGCCGGCCTGCGTTCGCCGGACGAGGTGCTGCCCGCCGTGCTCGCGGTCCTGAGCGCACATCCGGAGGAACGCCCGCCGGCGCTCGGCCCCGGGCTCGACGGCCTGCTGGTGCTCGACAACTGCGAACACCTCCTCGACGCGGCCGCGAGCGCGGTGCACGACCTGCTGGCCGTGGCGCCGCCCGAGTTCGGGGTGCTCGCCACCAGCCGCGCGCCGCTGGGCCTGGTCGGCGAGGTGGTGCACCGGCTGCCGGCGCTGCCCGACGACGAGGCCCTCGCCCTGCTGGAGGGCCGCGCGCGGGCCGGCGGCGCGGTGCCGGCCTGGCGCCGCGAACGGGCGCTGACCCTCTGCCGCCGCCTCGACAACCTGCCGCTCGCCCTCGAACTTGCCGCCGCCCGGCTGCGCCACATGCCGATCGACGACGTGCTGGCCGGGCTCGACGACCGGTTCGCGCTGCTCGACGACGCGCTGCGCGGGCTGCCCGAACGGCACGCCGGCCTGTGGGCGATGGTCGACCACAGCCGCGAACTGCTGGCACCCGGCGAGCGGGACATGCTGGAACGGCTGGCCGTCATCCCGGCGCCGTTCACGGCGGAACTCGCCCTCGCCACGTCCGGCGGCTCACGCGGGGGCCTGGCGATCCTGGTCGAACACTCCCTGCTGCGGCTGGAGGAGGGCGACGGCACACCCCGCTACCGGATGCTGGAGACCGTTCGCGAATACGGCGCGGCCCGGCTCGACGCGGCCGGTGGCCGGGACACCGCGACGGCGGGACTGGTCGGCTGGGCCGTGCGCCGGGCGGTGGCGCTGAGCGCCGACCTGATCGGCCCCGCGCGGCTCGCGGCGCTGCGGGAGTGCGCGGCCGAGCACGACAACCTGGTCGCCGCCCTGCGCCGGGCGCACGATCAGGACGACGAACCGGCCGCGGTCGACATCGCCGCCGCCCTGTTCGCGCTCTGGACGGTGCGCGGCCGGCACCGCGAGGCCGGTACCTGGGCGGGTCGCCTGCTGCACCTCGACGATCCGGCCGCCCGGCGCCGTTCGGCGATCCTGCGCGGCACGGCGAGCGGCCGTCCCCTGCCGCACGCCGACCGGCTCGCGTGGCTGTGCGTGCTGATCGGATTCAACGCGGGCGACACCGGTTCGGCGCGGCTGCACGCGTTGGTCCGCCGCGCGCTGCGGAGCCTGTTCGGCGGGCGGCCCGACGAGGTGTCGCCCCGGGTCGCCGCGCTGGCGGCCGTGCTGCCCGGGCTGGAACGGGCGGACCCGGCCGAGAGCCTGCGCGACGCCGCCGGTCTCATCGCCCGCCCCGACCCGTACCTCCAGGGAACGGGTCATCTCATCCGGGCGGTCCTGACCGAGGCGCGGCAGCCGGGCGGCGACGCCGAGCTGGCCTATCGCCGGTTCGAGGCGGTCGGGGACCACTGGGGGATGGGCATGGCCGCCCAGGCCGCCGGCGCCTCGGGCGGAGCCGACCCGCGCACCGACGGGTGGCTGCGCCGCAGCGCCCGGCACCGGGAACTCCTCGGCGCGGAGCGCGACGCCCGGGCGACGCGGGTGCTGCTGGACGCGCAGGCGGCGCTGGTCGGCGACGTCGAGGCCGAACGCCGGCTCCGGGGGATCGCCGGCGCCGACCCGCTCGACGAGAGCGACGCGTGCCAGGCGCACCTAGCGCTCGCCCAGCTGGCCCGGCACCGCGGGCGGCCCGAGGAGGCGCTGGCCCACGCGGACGAGGTGGCGCGGGTGGTCGCGGCGGCCGGCCCGCCCGATCCGAGCCGGCGGCGAGCCGCGTTCCGGGTCGCCGCCGCCGTCATCCACCTCTGGATCGCCGCCGACGCGCGCGCCGCCGATGGGTTGCGGCGTGCGGGCGTTGACGTGCGGTCGGCCGACAAGGCGGTGGCCGACCCCGACGCGCTGGCGGCGCACGCGCTGCGGCACTCCCGCGACGAGGTGCTGAACGCCCACGACCGCCCCCTGCTCGGTTCGTGGGCGATGGGCGGTGCCGAGCTGGCCGCCTTCCGGGGCGACACCGCCACCGCCCGCGAACTGTGGGCGCTGGCCACCCGCGTCGGCACCAACGTCGGCTGGCACTTCCCGCAGGGGCGCGGCGAACGCCTCGCCGCGGCCCTGGGCGACCGGCGCAGCCGCGAGGCGTTGCTGGAGGGGGTCGGCGCGCGGACGGGAGCGGTCCGCATCGGTGTGCTGATGGACGCGCTAGTCGCCGCGGCGTCGGCGGGCGAGGCGTAGGGCGCCCACGGCCGCCAGCTGGATCAGGGCGACACGGGTACCGACGGCGACCGCGGGGCGGGCGTGCCCGCGGGCGGCCAGCCGGGCGATCCAGCGGTTCTCCAGCTGCCGCCAGCCGTACAGGGTCCCGGCGCCGACGACCGCTCCGGCGACGAGCGGCCGCCACGGCAGATCGCGCGGGCCGTGGCGGGTCGGCTCGAGCGTCACGGTGTCCGGCGCGAGGACCAGTCCGCGCACCGTCGTCGGGGTCTTCTCGGCGGGCGGCTCGCGGTGGCGGCGCAGCAGCTCCGCCGCGGCGATGGCGGCGACCACCCCGGCCCGCACGCCGCGCCGGCGCCACGGCCTCGCGTCGAACTCGCGGGCGGCGATCCAGGCACCCCCGCACGCGGCGGAGAACAGCTCCGAGCCGACCGTGCGCGCGATTCGTTTCATCGGTTACCCATCGGCGTGTATAACTGCTCGAAAAGGTCGGCGGGCGCCGACCCTACGGGGAGGTTCTCACATGGCGACGACCGGGCGCGCGGTGGTGCCGTCGTGAACGACGAGGCGGCGCCGCGCGGCATCGATACGACCCGGCCCAGTGTCGCCCGGGTCTACGACTACTTCGTCGGCGGCAAGGACAATTTCGCGGTCGACCGGATGGCGGCCGAACGCGCACTGGAGATCGTGCCGGACGCGCGGGAAGCGGGCCGCGCGTGCCGTGCGTTCCTGCGCCGGGCCGTGCGGTACCTGGCCGCCGAGGCCGGCATCCGGCAGTTCCTGGACATCGGCTCGGGTCTGCCCACCGACACCAACGTGCACCAGGTCGCCCGCGAGGTGACCCCCGACGCGCGGGTCGTCTACGTCGACAACGACCCGATGGTCATCGCGCACGGTCGCGCCCTGCTCGCCGACAACGGCAGCACGACGGTGATCGAGGCCGACATCCGTTCCCCCGAATCGATCCTCGAACACCCGGAGGTCCGCGACCGGATCGACTTCGACGAACCCGTCGGGCTGCTGTTGCTGTCGATCCTGCACCACGTGCACGACGCCGAGGACCCGGCCGCGATCGCCGCGATCCTGCGCGCCGCGCTGCCGTCCGGCAGCCACCTCGCGCTGATCCACTTCTGGGATCCCGCCGAGGAACACCCGGACGTCTCGCTCAAGGTGCGCGACGCCGAACGGGTCTTCAACGAGACGATGGGCACCGGCCGGTGGCGGCGACGCACCGAGATCGAGGCGTACTTCGGCGACTTCGCGCTGGTCGAGCCGGGGCTGGTACCGCTCGCGGAGTGGCGGCCCGACGGGACGGCCCAGGCGGATCAGAAGGACAGCTACTACACGATGATCTGCGGGGTCGCCCGCAAGGCCTGACGGCGATGCGCAAAGCTGGGTCCATCTACTGGCGGAGGTGGGCCCGATGCGGGCGGTCGTCTTCAGGGAGTACGGGTCGCCGGACGTGCTGCGCGTCGAGGATGTGGACACCCCGGAGCCCGGGCCGGGGCAGGTGCGGCTGCGGGTGCGGGCGGCCGGGGTCAACCGGTTCGACTGCAAGGTCCGTGCCGGCGCGTTCCGGGCGGCGCTGCCGAGGACGCCGGGGTTCGAGGTCGCCGGAGTGGTCGACGCGGTCGGCGCCGGCGTCACCGGCCTCGCCGTCGGGGACGAGGTGTTCGGGTTCGCCGACAGCGGCGGCTACGCGGAGTACGCGCTGGCCACCGTCGTCGCGCCGAAGCCGGCCGGGCTCGGCTGGGACGAGGCGGTGGCGCTGCCCAACGCCGGCGAGACGGCGCAGCGCGTGCTGGGCCTGCTCGGCCTCGAAGCGGGTGAGACGCTGCTCGTGCACGGCGCGTCGGGCGCCGTCGGCGGGGTCGCCGTCCAGCTCGCGGCCGTCCGCGGGGCCACCGTCATCGGCACGGCGTCCCCGGCCAATCACGACTATCTGCGTTCTCTCGGAGTGGTCCCGGTCGCCTACGGAGACCATTTGGTCGAACGGGTTCACGCGCTCGCGCCGCACGGAATCGACGCGGTCTTCGACACCGCGGGCAAGGGCGCGCTGCCGGATTCGATCGCGCTGCGCGGCGGCCGCACGGAGCGCATCGTCACCATCGCCGACGGCGCCGCCGCCGAGGAACTGGGCGTGACCGCCTCGTTCAAGGCCGAGCGGAGCGTCGACGGGCTGGCCGAACTGGCCCGGCTCGCCGTCGAGGGGAAGCTGCGGGTCGAGGTGGCGCGGGTGTTCGCGCTCGACGAGGCGCCCGCGGCGCACGCCCAGGCCGAGACCGGACACACCCGCGGCAAACTGGTGCTCCGGCCCTAGGCTGCGGTGGTGAACATCTGGGCCGCCGGCGACGCCTACGAGCGGTACGTGGGCCGGTGGAGCCGCCGGGTGGCGGTGTCGTTCGTGGCGTGGCTGGGCCGGCCGTCGGGGCTGCGGTGGCTCGACGTCGGGTGCGGCACCGGTGCGCTCAGCGGTGCCGTGCTGGCGCACGCCGCGCCGGGTTCCGTGCTCGGCGTCGACCCGTCGGCCGGCTTCGTCGGGCACGGGCGTGCGCGGGTCGACGACCCCCGGCTGCGCTTCGCGGTCGGCGACGCGCGTGCGCTTCCGCTGCCGGGCGGCGCCTTCGACACGGTGATCAGCGGGCTGATGCTGAACTTCGTTCCGCGGACTGCCGAAGCGGTCGCGGAGTTCGTCCGCGTGACGGCGCCCGGCGGGACGGCCGCCGCGTACGTGTGGGACTACGGCGACGGCATGGAACTGATGCGCCACTTCTGGGACGCGGCCGCGTCGGTCGACCCCGCCTCGGCGGAACACGACGAGGGGCGGCGCTTCGCGACGGTGTGCTCGCCCGCGCGGCTGGAGTCGCTGTGGGCGGCGGCGGGCCTCGTGGACGTGCGGACGCGCGGGATCTCCGTGCCCACGGTGTTCGCCGACTTCGACGACTACTGGACGCCGTTCCTCGGCGGGACGGGTCCCGCTCCGGGATACGTGGCCACGCTCGCCGACGCGCGGCGGGAGGCGCTGCGCGAGACGCTGCGGGCGCGGCTGCCGTTCGGCGACGACGGGTCGATCGCGCTGTCGGCCCGCGCGTGGGCCGTTCGCGGCACGGTGCCGGCCTGAACCGTCAGGGGACCGCCGCGAGGCGGGCGAGCAGGACCTGTTCGATCAACGACACCAGGACCTCCTTCACCGATTCGCGGTCGCGGGCGTCGCACTCGACCACCGGCGTGTCGTCCGACACCGACAGCGCCTCGCGCACCTCCGACAGCGCGAACCGCCGCGCGTTCTCGAAGACGTTCACGGCGAGCAGGAACGGGATGCCGTGCTCCTCGAAGTAGTCGACGGCCGGGAAGCACTCCTCCACGCGCCGGGTGTCGATGAGCACCACCGCGCCGAGCGCACCGTCCACGAGGTCGTCCCACAGGAACGCGAACCGGTCCTGCCCGGGCGTTCCGAACAGGTAGAGCAGGAGGGTCTCGTCCAGCGTGATGCGGCCGAAGTCGAGGGCCACGGTGGTCGTGGTCTTGCCCTCGACGGCGCTGGTGTCGTCGACGCCCACCGACAGGTGGGTCATGGCGGCCTCGGTCACCAGCGGTTCGATCTCGGAGATCGCGCCGACGAACGTCGTCTTGCCGACCCCGAAGCCCCCGCTCACCACAATCTTCACGGCGACGGGAACACCGTTCTCAGAGGGCCCGGACACGATCTCTGATCCTCTCTATGACGTCGATGGTGAGTTCGGTGCGTTCCAGAACGGTCAGGTGGCCGCCGGTGACGAGGTCGCCCACGAGCACCTTCGCCACCCCGAGCGGCGCCTTCAGCCGCACGGCGATCTCGGCCACCGAACGCGGCGTCCGGCAGTACTCGGCGATGCGGCGCAGCTCGAAGCGCAGCGGTGCGGAGAGCGCGGCCGGGATGACGCTCAGCATCGTCTCCGGGTAGAGGCCGTCGACCAGGGGACGGGTGCGGCCGCCCGTCATCAGGAACGGCCGCACCACCAGGTCGTCCTCCGGCGGTTCCGGGCGGTCGTCCCCGGGCCTGTGCCGTCCGGCCCGGGATCCTGGGACGAGTCCGGGATCGTCGAGCATGCGCGCGTCCGGGACCCGAAAGGCGTCGGTCACCTCGGCAGGGCCTGCCGGCACTCGGAGATCAGCGCCGGGGAGAGCTGCCGGCCGAAGCGTTCGGCGAGCAGCGCCACCTCGTAGCCGATCAGGCCGACGTCGCAGTCCCCGTCGGCGAGCGCGCCGATGCAGCTGCCGCCCTCCATCGAGGAGATGACGAGGAAGCCGCGCTTCATCTCGATGAGCACCAGTTTCAGCCCGTCGAACTCGTACTTGCGCGACGCGCTGCGCGCCACGGCCGTCAGGCTGGAGACGATCGCGGCGAGCTGGTCGGCGCCGGCCCGGTCGAGGCCGGCGGACATGGCGACGAGCAGCCCGTCGGAGGAGACGACGACCGCGTCGCGGACGCCGTCGGTGCCGCGCACGAAGTTGACGAGCATCCAGCTCAGTTCGTCGGGGCCGGTGCGGGAGGCCTGGTCGACGGTCATCGGGGATCTCCTTGTAGCTCTTTACGTCCTGCTGACTCGCCGCGCTGCACGCCGGCCCGCAGGGAGGCCAGCATGGAGCGGGTCTGGGCCGGATCGCGTTCCACGGTCGGCTCCGCGGGTGCCGCGGGAGTGACGGTGGGCTTGCGGGCGCGGGGTACGCGCTTGGGCAGGCCGTTCGCGGTGCGGCCGGCCGCGTCGGGGTTGGTGAGCGGCCACTCCGGTGGGGAGCTGATCGGGCGGAACTGCGCCGTCACGACGCTCGGCGCGCTGCCGCCCGGCCGGCTCTGTGGGGGCGGCCCGGCGGGCGCGGCCACCGGTTCCGGGACCCGGGGTGCGGGCACGGGTGCGGAGTCGGCGACCGCTCCGGGCCGCCCGGCGAAGCTCGCGGGCCGGAGTGCGTCGTTGTGGGGGCCATCCGGCGCCGTCGCCGGGCCGCGGACTACGGTCGCCGCGAGCGGTGCGGCCTCGATCTCGCGCCGCGCCGGTCCGGGGTCGGGCGCGCCGCGCGTCGGCGGTTCGACCTCCTCCGGCATCACGACAAGCGTCTCGGGAACGTGGACGCGCGCCGTCACCCCGGTCACCGGGGACTGCACGACCTGCACCTCGACGCCGAGCCGCCGGGCGAGGTGGCCCACCACGTAGTGGCCCAGGTAGCGGGTCGGCGCGACGGTGAAGTCCTCCTCGCCGCGCAGCCGGGCGTTGGCGGCGTTCAGCTCGCTCGGCGACATGCCGATGCCGTGGTCGACGATGGCGATCAGGTACCGGCCCCCGGTGATCCGGCCGTGCACCTCGACGTCCACGTCGGGCGGCGAGAACGTCAGGGCGTTCTCCATCAACTCGGCCAGCATGTGCGCGAGATCGGCGACGAACCGGCCGGCGACCTTGGCGTCGTCCACGCGGCGCAGGGTGACCCGCCGGTACTCCTCGACCTCGGCGACGGCCGCGCGGATCACGTCGGTGATCGGCATCGGGGTCGCCCAGCGGCGCGGCGTCGTCTCGCCCACCAGCACCAGCAGGCTCTCCGCGTTGCGCCGCATGCGGGTGGCGAGATGGTCGAGTTCGAACAGGTTGCCCAGCGCCGTCGGGTCGGTCTCCTCGCGCTCGAGCTGGCTGATGAAGCCGAGCTGGCGGCGCAGCAGGTTCTGGGTGCGGCGGCCGAGGTTGGCGAGCGAGTCGACGGTGTTCTGGCGCAGCACCGCCTCCTGCCGCGCCAGCGTGAACGCCGCCAGCTGCACCCGGTCCAGCGCGTGCGCCACCGAACGGATCTCGGTGCTGCTGCGTTCCGGCAGGCGCACCTGCGGCGCGCGCACGTCGGGGTCGCCGGTGCGGGCCAGTTCCACCGTCTCGGGGAGCCGGCGGCCGGCGACGTCGTTGGCCTCGCTCACGAGTGCGGCGAGCGGACGCACGATCGACCGGCTGGCCGAACGGATCAGCAGCGCCGCCACGACGACGCACAGCAGCGCCAACGGGATCAGGCCGGCGAGGTCCCATCGCGCGTCCGAGCGCAGGTCCTCGAACCGGGCGTCGACGGCCACGTCGACCTCCTCCTGCACCCGGCGCAGCGCCTCGACGACGGCGCCGGTGGCGTTCCACCACGCGGTCACGTTGACGTCGGCGGTGCGGCCGGCGGCGTCCAGGGCCTGCAGCTCGATGCGGCCCATCTCGACGCCGGCGGGGCTGCTCAGGGCGGCGTCGACCAGCCCGCGCTGGGTGTCGCTGGCCCACCGGTTGAACTCGGCGAGTGCGAGCTGCCGCTCCGAGTACGCGGCGACGAACCGGGCGTACCGGTCGGTGTCGAGCCGGCCGGCCTCCTGGTCGGGCAGCAGCACGGCCTGCTCGGCGGAGACGGCCTCGGCGGCGATGTACAGGGCCTGCAGCGCCGCGAGGCCCCGGCGCAGTTCGGTGTCCGGGTCGGGGGAGGGGATGTCGAGGCCGAGGTCGACGCGGTTGAGCGCGGCGATCCGTTCGGTGTAGTAGCGGTAGGCGGCGGCGCCGTCGATGCGGCCGGCGTCGTGCTGCGCGCGGACGGCCACCAGGTCGTCGAGCCGGGCCAGGGCGGCCCGCGCGCCGCCGTCCTCCTCGGCGCCGCCCATCTGGCGGGCCAGCGCGGCCCGGGTGGCGTCGACCAGTGCGCGTTGGTTGTCGAGGTCGCCGCGCAGGTCGGCCACCCCGGAGGAGGCGCCGGCCGTCATGGCGCGTTCCCGCTGGAGTTCGCCGACCAGGGCCTGCGAGGCCTCGGCGAGTTCGACCGAACGCAGCGAGGCGGTGGCGACCGTGTACTCCTCGACCTCCTTGAGCACGAGGTCGCCGAGCAGCAGCAGGACCCCCACGAGCGGCACGGCGAGCAGCCGCGCGAGCTTGCCGCGTACGCTGCCCCCGCCCTTGCGCGGGAGGTCGACGATGATCCGTTCCTCGGACGACGTGCGGCCGCGCCGGTGTCCGGCCATGTGTGCCCCCATTCGTTGCCTTGAATGAGGTACCAGCCGTGGCGCCCGGGCCCCCGCACAAGCTGTGCGATCGGCGACGGCGGCTCAGGTCCGCAACGTCGTTGCGTCCAGCACCAGCCGGTAGCGCACGTCGGCCGCGTCGAGGCGGCCGAACGCCGTGTCCAGCGCGTCCGCGCCGATCACCTCGATCTCGGCGGCGATCCCGTGCGCGACGCAGAAGTCCAGCATCTCCTGGGTTTCGCCGATGCCGCCGATCGAGGTGCCCGCGACGCTGCGCCGCCCGCCGATCAGCAGCCCGACGGGTGCGGTCAGCGGCGCCGCGGGTGCCCCGGCCATGACGAGCGTGCCGTCGGTGGCCAGCAGCGCCAGGAACGGCGCCGTGTCCGCCGCGGTCGACAGCGTCGAGACGATGAGGTCGAACCGGCCGCCGAGGCCGGCCGCCTCGGCCGTGGTGTAGTGGTGCGCGGCGCCGAACCGCGCACTGTCCGCCGCCTTCGCCGCCGTCCTGCTCAGGACGCTCACCTCCGCGCCCATCGCGGCGGCGAACCGGACGCCGAGGTGCCCGAGGCCGCCGAGTCCGGCGATCGCCACGCGGGTGCCGGGGCCGGCGTTCCAGTGCCGCAGCGCGGAGTACATCGTCACGCCGGCGCAGAGCAGCGGCGCGGCGGCGGCGAGGTCGAGGGCGTCGGGGACGCGCAGGGCGTAGTCCTGCTCGACGAGGATCTTCTCGCTGTAGCCGCCCGCGGTCGGTGTGCCGGTGCGGTCGATCGAGTTGTAGGTGCTCACCGCCCCGCCGAGGCAGTACTGCTGGCGGCCGGCCCGGCAGTTGGCACACGTGCGGCAGGAGTCGAGCAGGTTGCCGATGCCGACCCGGTCGCCGGGCACGTACCGGGTGACGTCCGGGCCGACCGCGGCGACGACGCCGGTGATCTCGTGTCCGGGCACCATCGGGAACCGCGAGATGCCCCAGTCGTCGCGGGCGAAGTGCACGTCGGAGTGGCAGACGCCGACGTAGGCGACGTCGACGAGGAGTTCGGTGCGGCCGGGGTCGCGGCGTTCGAGCGTGATCGGCGTGAGCGGTGCTCCGGCGTATTCGACGGAGTAGGCGTTGACGGCGACGGGCATGGTGCTCCTGGGCGCTGGACGACGGAGGTTCGCGACTGATCGTTCCAGAACCTAGCATGTTTTGGAATGGTCGTTCGTGAACGGGTAGTGTGGGGCCATGGCGCGACCGCGGGAGTTCGACGAGGACGAGGTCGTCGCCAGGGCCCGCGAGGTCTTCTGGACGGCCGGCTACGCGGCCACCTCCGTGCACGACCTCGTCGCCGCCACCGGCCTCAGCCGCGGCAGCCTGTACGGGGCGTTCGGCGACAAGCGGGGTCTCTTCCTGCGGGCGCTGGACTCCTACTGCGACGCCACCGTCGCCGCCGTGCACGCCGATCTCGACGGGGACGACGCCGGTGCCGCGCGACGGATCGTGGCCCACATGGCGCACGTGGCGGACAACTGCGGCGGCAACATGCGCGGCTGCTTCCTCGCCAAGTCCACCGCCGCGCTGGCCGCCACCGACCCCGCCGTCGCCGAACGCGCGGAGCGCACCTACGGCACCTACGAGACCGTTCTCGCCGGCTGCCTGGCCCAGGCGCAGCGGCACGGCGACCTCGCGCCCCGGCACGATCCGGGGGCGCTCGCGGCGCTGCTGCTGATCACCGTGCGGGGCATGGAGACCCTGGGCCAGGCCGGGCGCAGCCTGCGGTTCATGCGTCAGGTGGCGCGGCACTCGGTGGCGTTCCTGGACGAACCTACTCGGTAGCGACCGCCGCCAGGATGTCGGCGCGGCTCGCGCGGCGGGCGGGCCACACCGCGGCGAGCACGCCCACCAGCACCATCCCGACGACGCCGATAGCCACCATCGGCACCGGAACGCCGACCGGCCACAGCGGCTGCAGCAGCATCACGTGCTGCATGACCGCTCCGACGCCGATCCCGACGAGCAGGCCCAGCGCGCCGCCGTAGCAGGTGATGACGATGCTCTCCCGACGGACCACGCGCCGCACGAACGTCCGGCCCGCGCCCAGCGCCCGCAGGACCCCGATCTCGCGGGTGCGTTCCAGGACGGAGAGGGCGAGGGTGTTGACGACGCCGAAGACGGCGATCACGAGCGCCGCGCCGAACATCGCGTAGATGACGGCCAGCACCAGTTCGAAGCCCTTGACGAGGCGTTCCACCAGGCCGTCGCGGTCGGTCACGAGGATGTCCGGCCGGTCGGCGAACGCCGCGTCGAGGCCCGCCCGCGCGCCGGATCCCGCGGCGTACACGGCCTCCAGGACGCCCCGGTGCTCGGCCGGCACCAGCGCCTCGTCGAGGAAGATGCCCGGCTGGCCCTCCCAGCCCCGGTAGAGGCCGACGATCGGGACCCGCCGGGTCACCCCGGGCGCCACGGTGAGCGTGAGCGTGTCGCCGACGTCGAGCCGGTTGAGGTCGGCGTTGCCGCGCAGCACGACGGCGCCGCGGCGCAGGTCGCCGGAGCCCTCGACGACCGGCATGGTGAGGACCCGTTCGAAGGCGGCCGGGTCGACCGGACTCATCGAGGTCGTCCCCAGTGGACGGTCGCCGGCCGCCCACTCCACGGGCGCGCGGGTCAACGCGACGGCGGCCGCCACCCCCGGGGTCGCGCGCACCTTCGTCACCACCTCGGGGCCGAGCCGGGAGCCGTCGAGCGCGGGCTGCACCACCGTCGTGCCGGCAGGCACCTGGTCGCGGGTGGTGGCGCCGGCGACGTTCGCGAACGACTCGCCGACGACGGCGAAGCCGCACACCAGTCCCAGCCCCACGGTGAGGGCCGAGGCGGTGGCCGCCGTGCGCCGCGGGTCCCGCAGGGCGTTGCGCACGGCCAGTTTCGCCGTCGGGCCGCCGCGCCACCCGACGAGTGTCGCAAGTGGACGGAGGGCCGCCATGGCCAGGAACGGCGCCAGCACCACGAGCCCCAGCCACACCGCGATGGCGCCGCCCATGCTGACGAAGCGCCCGGTGTTGTCGAGGTCCACGCCCGATGTGGCGGCGACCGCCGCGACCCCGCCGACCACCAGCACGCCGCCGACGATCGCGCGGGACAGCAGCGCCCGCCGGGGGAGCGCGGCGTCGGTGCGCAACGCGGCCACCGGCGCCACGGCGGCACCGCGGCGGGCCGAGCCGTACGCCGACACGACCGTCACGAGCACCCCGGCGAGATACCCGGCCGCGATGCCGAACGGGCTCACCGTGTACGCCACGGTGGTGCCCTCCGGCCGGAACGCGGCCAACGCGCCGATGCCGAGCAGCACGCCGAGCACGGCACCGACGGTCGAGCCGAGCACACCGATCACGGCGGCCTCGGTGAGCACGGCGACCCGGACCTGACGCGCGCTCGCCCCGACGGCCCGCAGCAGCGCGAACTGGCGCGTCCGCTGCGCCACCAGCATCGTGAACGTGTTGGCGATGACGAACATCCCCGCCACGAGCGCGACGGCCGCGAAGACCAGCATCACCTCGCGGACCGAACGGGCGTTGTCGGCGACCATGCGTTCGCGCTCGGCGGTCAGCTCCGCACCGGTGCGCACCTCCCGTTCACCGTCCACAATGGACTTCACCTGGAGCGCGAGCCGCGTCTCGTCGGCCGCTGACGCGGTTGCCAGTTCGACCCGATCGAAACGGTCGCCGAGAAGGACGGCCGACTCGTCACCGGCGAACGCCAGCGACGGGATCGGCTCCGCGCCCAGCGGGCGGTACGTGAACAGCCCGACCACGACGGGCCGGACGGAGGAACCGTCGGCGAGGATGACCCGCGCGGTGTCGCCCACCGTCAACCCGGCGGCGGCCGCGACCTGTTCGCCCAGCGCCAGTTCGCCCGCGCGCGGCGCGCGGCCGTCGGCCAGTACGAAGCGCTGCGAGTCGTCCCAGCCGGTGCCGGCCCGGTCCGGCCACACGCCCGCCAGCTTCCCGTCGGCGGCGACGAGGGCCGCGTAGCCGAGGCGCACGCCGTTCGTGCGGGTGACGCCCGGCAGCGCGGCGAGCCGGTCCCGTTCGGCCGGCGTGAACCCGGACTCCGGCTCCAGCGCCTGCGCGCAGATCGCGACGTCGGTGCGCGCCGCGCCACCGCCGGCGGTGCGCGCCGTCGAGTCGGAGACCACCCACGTCGCCACCATGAACCCGACGCCGAGCACGATCGCGGCGAGCATCATCGCCAGGCGTCCCTTGTGCGCGCGCAGATCGCGCAGCATGGCCCGAAGCATTACGCCACCACCCTGCCGTCGGCGAGGGTGACCACGCGGTCGGCGCGTTCGGCGGCGCGCGGGTCGTGCGTCACCATCACCACCGTCGCCCCGAACTCGTCCACGCACCGGCGCAGCAGCGTCAGCACCTCCGCCGACGACCGCGAGTCGAGCGCCCCCGTCGGCTCGTCCGCGAACACCACGTCCGGCCGGGTGACCAGCGCCCGTGCGCACGCCACCCGCTGCTGCTGCCCGCCGGACAGCTGCGCCGGCCGGTGGTGCAACCGGTCCCGCAGCCCCAGGGCGTCGACCACCGCGTCGGAGTAGGTCTGGTCGGGCTTCTTCCCGGCGAGGTCGAGCGGGAGCGTGATGTTCTCCCACGCGCTCAGCGTCGGCAACAGGTTGAACGCCTGGAACACGAAGCCGATCCGGTCCCGCCGCACCGCCGTCAGTTTCTGCTCGGAGAGGCCGGTCAGCTCCGTCCCTCCGATGTGGACGGTGCCGTCGGTGGGACGTTCGAGGCCGGCGACGCAGTGCATCAGCGTCGACTTGCCGGAACCGGAGGGCCCCATCACGGCGGCGAAGCGGCCCCGCTCGAACGTCACGTCCACGCCGTCGAGCGCGACGACCCGCGCCCCGCCGGAGCCGAACACCTTCGTCAGCCCGCTGGCGCGCACGGCTGTATCTGCTGTCATGCCATCACGATGTGGCCGGTGGTGCGGATGAGGCCTCGGCCGGAGGGCGAAGCGCGTCTGCGACTTTCGTCGTAGCCGCTAGGCCACCGCGGATGCCGGGCGGAACACGACCTCGAGCAGTGCGCGCAGCGCTTCGCGTTGAGCTTCGTCCAGCACGTTTGTGGTGTGCTTGAGGATCTCGTTGGCCTGTTCAGTGAGTTGCCACGCCAGTTCGCGGCCCGCCGGGGTGAGGAAGACGTCGAGCATCCGGCGGTCCTCGGCGTTGCGATCGGTGGCCACGAGCCCGCGCTTGGCGGCCCGGTCGACGAGGGTGGACATGGTCGACTTGTCCAGGCCGCAGAGGTCGGCCAGTTCGGTCACGTGGCATCGACGGTCGCGGAGCGTGCCGATCACTCTCAGCTGGGTCAACGACAGGTCGTTCACGGCACCGAGGTGCGTGACCGTTCCGATGACGCTGAAGGCGCACTGCACGAGAGCGTCCTCGAGGGTGTCGAAAGCCATGGTCCGCAGCGTACGTGACGCACCCGGCTTGACATCGATGGAATTTCCAACCATTCTTGAAGTAGTTGGAAATTCCAACCATATTGGAGGGGTGAACATGAGTCACTCGAACGGTAGGAAGGCACTCGTCGTCGGTCTCGGTATCAGCGGCATGGCCACCGCGATCCGCCTGCACCAGGCGGGCTGGAGCCCGACGATCGTCGAACGGGCGCGCTCCCGCCGCACCGGCGGGCAGTTCATCGGCCTGTTCGGCCCGGGCCAGGCCGCCGCGCGACGGCTCGGGTTCCTCGACGCCATGCCGGACCGCTCGGTGCCCGGCGGCGTCACCTACACGGTCAACCGGGCCGGCCGCCGCAGGGCCGGCCTCGGCGTCCCGGACCTGCCGGGAGAGAACCGCTTCATGATGCGCAGCGACGTCGAACGCGCCGCCTTCGAGGCGCTGCCCGCCGACGTCGAGATCCGGTACGGGACCTCGCCCACCCGCATCGAGCAGGACGCGTCGGGGGTGGACGTCACCCTCGAACGGGCCGGTGCCCAGCAGGCCGAACGCTTCGACCTCGTCGTGGGCGCCGACGGGTTGCGCTCCACCGTCCGCCGGCTCGCCTTCGGCCCGCACCAGCGGTACCTGCGCCGCCTCGGCGTCATGGTCGCGACCTTCACGCTGCCCGCCCCGATCGGCGGATACGAACGCGACAGCGCCGGCCTGTTCGAGCCCGGACGCGCCATGTGGACCTTCCCGTTCGTCGACCATCCGCCGACGGCACTCTTCCTCTACCGCACCACGGACGTGGACGCCGAGTTCACCGGACGGCCCGCCGACCGGGTCCGGGCGGCGTTCGGGCCCCAGGCCCCGGGACCGCTGCTCGGCGAGGCCCTCGCCGCCCTCGACACCGCCGACGAAATCGTCTTCGACTCTCTCGAACAGGTCGACCTGGAGACCTGGTCGTGCGGCCGGGTCGTGCTGGTCGGCGACTCCGCCTGGTGCCTGACCCTCTTCGCCGGCCTGGGCGTCTCCGCCGGGCTCGCCGGCGCGGACCTGCTCGGCACGATGCTGCAGCGCCACCCGGAGGACGTCGGCACCGCCCTGCGCGCCTGGGAGAACCACCTGCGCCCGCACATCGCCGGCTATCAGAGGAGCGGGCGCGAGCCACTGGTCTTCATGCCGGGCGACGAACGCGAGATGGCCCTGCGGCAGCTGATGGCGCACGCCCTCAAACTGCCCGTACTGGCCGACGTGGTGCGCCACTTCGCGCTCGGCCGCAGCGAACGGGAGGACCGGCTCGACATCGCCAGGGTGCACTGACCGGCGCCCGCGTCTGCGACTTTCGTCGTACGCGCCGGTCCGCAAGACCGCTTAGGCTTCCCGTCGTGGAACAGCGCCTCGCCCGCATGCTCCCCGTGGCGGTCGCCGGGGTGGCGGTCTTCGCGCTGTCGTTCCTCGCGCCGGGCAAGCCCGCGTCGTTCTACGACGAGCCGGCCCTCGACGCCGTGTACGGGCCCGGGGCGCTGGTCCTGGCCGGCGTTCTCGCGGCCTCGTGCGGCATCGCGACGATGCTCGCCCGGCGGTGGTGGTGGCCGCTGTGCGTGGCGGCGCTGGCGGCATGGCTGACGTTCGGCTCGTGGCCGGGCATGATGGCCGCGACGTATCACTCCGTGGTGCGCGGGCGGCGCGTCCCGGCCGCCGTGCTCGCCGGCGTCGTGTTCGTCGCGCACGTCGCCGGGGCCGTCTACACCAAGCGCGACTTCCGGTGGGCGTACGTGCTGTGGGCGGTCATCGCCGCCGCGATGCTGGTCGCCCTGCCGTCGGCCGTCGGCCTGTGGATGGCCGCCCGGCGCCAGGTCCTCGCCGCCGCGCGGGAGCGGGCCGCCCAGCTCGAACGCGAACACTCCGCCCGCACCGACCAGGCCCGCGCGGAGGAGCGCGCCCGCATCGCCCGGGAGATGCACGACGTCGTGGCGCACCGGGTGTCGCTGATGGTCCTGCACGCGGGGGCGCTGGAGGTCAACACGTCCGATCCGGCCACCGCCGAGGCCGCCGCGCTGATCCGCACCACGGGGCGGGAGGCGCTGGCCGACCTGCGTTCGGTGCTCGGCGTCCTGCGCCCCGCCGAGGTCGGCGCCGCGCCGCAGCCGACCCTCGCCGACCTCGACGCGCTGCTGGACGAGTCCCGCGCCGCCGGGGTCACCGTGGTCCGGCGGGATTGCGGCGCGCCGCGTGCCGTCTCCCCCTCGGTCGAACGCACGACGTACCGCATCGTGCGGGAGGCGCTCACCAATGTGCACAAGCACGCCGGGCGGGCGGCGGCCGACGTCGAGCTGCGCTACGGCGACGACGCGTTGGAGGTGTCTGTGCGCAACGGCCCCTCCGACGGCGGCGCGGCGCTGCTGCCCGGCAGCGGCATGGGCCTGGCCGGCCTGCGCGAGCGGGTCGAACTGCTCGGCGGCGAGTTCTTCGCCGGGCCGCAGGTCGACGGCGGGTTCAAGGTACGGGCACTGTTGCCACTGGGAGCAGTGTGAACGGGGAGGCACGTTGATCAGAGTGCTGGTCGTCGACGACGAGGCGCTGGTGCGCTCCGGCCTGCGGATGATCCTGGAGGCGGCCGGCGACATCTCCGTGGTGGCCGAGGCCGCCGACGGGGCCGCGGCCGTCCGCGCGGTCGCCACCCACCGGCCGGACGTGGTGCTGATGGACGTGCGCATGCCGGTCATGGACGGGCTCACCGCCGCCGGGCGCCTCCACGGGGAGAACGGGCCGAAGGTGGTGATGCTGACGACGTTCGACCTCGACGAGTACGTGCACGCGGCGCTGCGCGCCGGAGCGGTCGGCTTCCTGCTCAAGGACACCCCGCCGCAGGACCTGGCGGCCGCCGTGCGCACCGTCGCCGCCGGGAACGCCATGCTCGCTCCGACCGTCACCCGGCGGCTGATCAGCGCCTACGCCGACGGTGCGCCGGCCCGCGCGGAGTCGGCCCGCCAGCGGCTCGGCACGCTGACCTTGCGCGAGGAGGAGGTGGTGCGGGCCGTCGCGCGGGGCCTGTCCAACGCCGAGATCGCCCGCGAACTGTCGATGCGCGAGGCGACGGTCAAGTCGCACCTGAGCCGTTCGCTCGCGAAGCTGGGACTCACGAACCGTGTCCAGGCCGCGATCCTCGTCCACGACGCGGGCTGACCCCACGCCTACCGCGACCCTCGTCATCTCCGGGCGCACGAGTGCCGTGAGCGTGCCGACCCGGCCGGTCACGCGGACCGGGTCGGCGTGCGATGGTAGATGTTGCGGCGTGGCCGTCTCTGCCTCCAAAGGCGGCCTTGCTTTTGGGTAGGCGCCATCCATCGATCGCCATAGTGTTGTCGGCGGAGGCGATCGGGTGGGACCTGTTGAGGATGCGCGCGCCGAGATGGCGGTGATCGGTGATCGGATCGCGTCGGCGCAGGGGCATACGGCCATGGGGGCCGAGGCGGCGCGGCGTATCGGTGACCGGCTGTCAGGGCGTCGAGGGTGTCGGCGATGGCGGCGGCATGTTCGGTGTTGACCGAACCCTCTGCCGGTGGCGCCCAGCATCCTGGGCAGGTTGCGGCCCTCGCACTCGCGCACATCGTTTCTCGCCGTTTCCAGGGCTTGCCGCATGGTTCCGTTTTCGTGCATGCGCCTGACAGAACGGGCCCTGTTTTTGGCCATCTGAAGGCGGAGTCTGCCCTCCGTTTACCGGGCGCCCTCCACGTCGTCCCGGAGACCGGAGGGTGTCTAGGCTCGCCTGGTGCGTCCGGAAACCGTTCTCGAACAGACCGACTGGCGAGCCCTGGCACACAGTCACGGGCCGGCCTGGCCGGAGACCCCGCGACTCCTGGCCGGGCTGCTGACCGGTGACCGTGACGACGCGCGGCGGGCCCTGTCCCACCTGTGGGAGGAACTGTTCCACCAGGGCACCATCTACCAGGCGACACCCGCGGCGGCATGGTTCGTCGCCGTGGCACTCGGCGACCCGCGGGTCCGCGCTCAGCCCTGCCCCACGCGCGAGTACGGCGACGGGCCACTGCGTGCCGCCCTGCTGAACTGGCTGGCCCGCCTCGGATACGCGATGGGAGTCCAGTGGCGGGAGTGGTTCGGTGACGACGCCCCTGGCGGTGAGAACATCGGCGGTCCGCTGCGCCCGATGCGACCGCAACTCCATGCCGTGGTCGCCGCATTCCTCGACGATCCTGACGGGTACGTACGCGACGCGGCCCTCATCGCCGCCGTGAACCTGGCCTCCGCGCCCGAGCTGATGTCGCACCGCGCTGCCCTGTCCGACCGCGTCCGCGCCGCCGTTGCCGCCGATCCTCACTGGTGTCACCTCGGAACGGCGGTGCCGAATCTGCGTTACTGGGGTGAGCGGGACCTTCCCTGGAGGGAGCTTGCGACGCCGGTCTACGAGCCGCAGCACGGACCCTTCGACGAACCCCCTTTCTAGGCCCTGTTTCACATGACGGAGAGCTTGCCAGGCTGCCATCGGGTGGTGTTATGGTGACTGCGGGTCGAGAGGCGCTGCGACGGATTCTTCCGCCACGCTCGGCCCAGTCACTAGTTGACCCAAGGGCGCCTCCGATTCTCAGGAGGCAGCCGTGAAGCTGCAATCTGTCAACGGTCTCGAGTTCGCGGTGGCGGACCTCTCCCTCGCCGAGGCGGGGCGACACCAGATCCGGCTCGCCGAGCACGAGATGCCCGGCCTCATGGCGTTGCGCCGCGAATACGGTGCCGCGCAACCGCTGCGGGGCGCCCGCGTCGCCGGTTCGCTGCACATGACGGTGCAGACGGCCGTTCTCATCGAGACGCTCGTGGCGCTCGGGGCCGAGGTGCGCTGGGTCTCCTGCAACATCTTCTCCACGCAGGACGAGGCGGCCGCCGCCGTGGTCGTCGGTCCACAGGGGACGGTCGACGCGCCGGCCGGCACGCCGGTGTTCGCCTGGAAGGGCGAGACGTTGGAGGAGTACTGGTGGTGCACGATGCGCCTGTTCGACTTCGGCGACGGCGTGGGCCCGAACATGCTCGTCGACGACGGCGGCGACGCCACCCTGCTGGTGCACAAGGGCGTGGAGTTCGAGACGGCCGGCGCCGTGCCGGTGTCCACTGAGGACGATCACGCCGAGTACCGCGTCATCCTCGCCACGCTCGCCGAGAGCATCGCGCAGGACGGCCAGCGCTTCACCCGCATCGCCGCGCAGCTGCGCGGGGTCACCGAGGAGACCACCGCCGGCGTCAACCGGCTGTACCGCTTCGAACAGGCCGGCGCGCTGCTCTTCCCGGCGATCAACGTGAACGACTCGGTCACGAAGTCGAAGTTCGACAACAAGTACGGCATCCGGCACTCGCTCGCCGACGGGCTCAACCGCGCCACCGACGTGATGCTCGGCGGCAAGCTCGCCGTCGTCTGCGGCTACGGCGACGTGGGCAAGGGCGCGGCGGAGTCGTTGCGGGGACAGGGCGCCCGGGTCGTCGTCACCGAGGTCGACCCGATCTGCGCGCTCCAGGCGGTGATGGACGGGATGGAGGTCGCGCGCCTCGAGGACGTGGTCGAACGGGCCGACGTCGTCATCACCACCACCGGCGGCATCGACATCGTGACCGTCGCACACCTGGAACGCATGAAGCACAACGCGATCGTCGGCAACGTCGGCCACTTCGACACCGAGATCGACATGGCCGGTCTCGCCAAGGTCCCCGGCATCGAACGGATCGAGATCAAGCCGCAGGTGCACGAGTGGCGGTTCCCGGACGGCCACAGCGTCATCGTGCTCGCCGAGGGTCGCCTGATGAACCTGGCCAACGCCACCGGCCACCCGAGCTTCGTCATGTCGAACTCGTTCACCAACCAGACGATCGCGCAGATCGAGCTCTTCACCCGGCACGGCGAGTACGCCAACAAGGTGTACGTGCTGCCGAAGCACCTGGACGAGAAGGTGGCCCGGCTGCACCTCGACGCCCTGGGCGCACGGCTGACGACGCTGACGAAGAAGCAGGCGGAGTACCTCGGCATCGACGTCGAGGGGCCGTACAAGCCGGACCATTACCGATACTGAACCCCTTGTCCGACAACATTTTCGCGCACCCGAGGCTCGCGGCCGTCTACGACACGTTCGACGGCGGCCGCGAGGACCTCGACGCGTACCTGCGCCTCGCCGACGAGCTGAACGCCCACCACGTGCTCGACATCGGTTGCGGCACCGGATGTTTCGCGCTCCTGCTGGCGGCGACCGGGCGGCGCGTGACGGGTGTGGACCCGGCGGCGGCGTCGCTCGAGGTGGCCCGCGCCAAGCCGGGTGCGGAGGCGGTGCGGTGGCTGCACGGCGACGCCACCACCCTGCCGGACGACCTGTCGGTCGACCTCGCCACGATGACGGGGAACGTCGCCCAGGTGTTCCTGAGCGACGACGACTGGCACGCCACCCTTCGCGGCGCCCGTGCCGCCCTGCGCGACGGCGGCCATCTCGTCTTCGAGACCCGTCGCCCGGAACGCCGCGCCTGGGCGGAGTGGGGCGGCATCGACGTGCGCGACGGGGTGACGCAACACCTGCAGGTGACCGACGTGTCGCTCCCGTACGTCTCGTTCCGCTACACGTACACGTTCGCCGCGGACGGGTCGACGCTGACGTCGGACTCCACGCTGCGCTTCCGCTCCCGGGCGGAGGTGGCGGAGTCGTTGCGGGACAACGGGTTCACCGTCGTCGACGTGCGCGACGCGCCCGACCGGCCGGGCCTCGAACACGTCTTCGTCGCCCACCGCGAGTAGGGGCATCATGGGCGGATGGGATTCTTCGATCAACGGCCGGCGCAGCCGCCCCCGCCGGAGCCCGCCCGCCCCGCCTGGCTGCCGGATGAGGCGGTGCTGCCCGGTGCCGTCCCGGAGACCACCGTGCTGGCCCGCACCGACGACGTCGTCGTGGCGCTCGGTGACCTGCACGCCTACCCGAACGGCTTCGCGTTCACGCTCACGGTCGTGCTGCGCGAGCCGCAGCGCGAGGGCGGCGGCCGGTTCCTGCGACACTTCCACGCCCGGCCGCTGCCGGCGGACTTCCTGCGCTTCGGGCTGCGGTTCGCCGACGGGACGGTGCTGACCAACCTCGATCCCCGGCCGGCCGACCCGGACGAGGAGGGGCCGCGGCTCCTGCCGCAGGGCGGCAGTGGCGGTCAGCGGCGGCACGAGCAGCGCTACTGGGTGTGGCCGTTGCCGCCGTCCGGCCCCGTCGACGTGGTGTGCGAATGGCCGGCGCGGGGCATCCCGGAGACGACCGTGGCGCTCGACGGCGACGTCGTGCGGGAGGCGGCGGGGCGGGCGGTCACGCTGTTCTGAGCCGCGCGGGGCGCTGCCGCCCGTGCAAGCCGTTCAGCCGTGTCCATGGGCGTCGGGATATTAGCGCCGTTTCGATCGACGGGGGTCATTTCGGCTGGCATACTCCCGGGCGTCGTTGGAAGCGCTCCCACGCCGATCCGGAGGCGACCCATGCGTATGGCCAGACTGTTCACGACCGTCGCCGCGGGGATGGCCGCCCTGCTGGCGGTGCCGGCGGCGGCCGCCCCGGCGAGCGGCGGCGCGACGGGCACCTGCGCCCGCACCGGCGCGCTCTTCTGCGAGGACTTCGAACGCCTCGACACCGGCGGCGCGTCCAGCCTGGACTGGGGCATCGACACCAGGCACGGCACCCTGACCGTGGAACGGCAGCGGGGCAACAAGCTCCTGCACGTCTCCACCCGGGACAACGGCCGGGCGTTCCTGCGGGTCGACGACTTCGCCGCCCCGGGCAACAGCTTCTACGGGCGGATGCGCCTGCGCGTCGACGCGTTCCCGACCGCACCGGACTGGGCGCACTTCACCCTGGTCGAACTGACCGGCAGCGGCAGCAGCGAGGTGGTCCGCCCGGTCGGCGGCCAGTGGGTGCCGACCCTGGGCCGTTCGCTCTGGGGGATCGGCGCCGACGGCGGCCCCACCGGCGACTGGACGAACTGGCGCGAGTCCGCACCCACCCGCGAGGACGTGTGGCAGTGCGTCGAATGGCGCGTCGAGGCCGCCGACAACCGGGTCGAGGTGCGCTTCGACGGCGTGGCGAACCCGGAGCTGACCGCCTCCACCAACAGCCACGGCGGCAACGACGTGCCGTTCGTGCTGCCGAGCGTCGACACCGTGAAGATCGGGTGGCAGTTGTACCAGGGCGGCACGACCCCGGGCCGCTTCGACCTGTGGATCGACGACATCGCCCTCTCCACCCGCCGGCTGGGCTGCTGAACGGCGTCAGCCGCCGACCGGCGGGAGCCCGGGGACGTTGATGCTCGGCACCGGTACCGGCAGGGTGGGAACCGGCACCGGCAGGCTGGGCAGGGGCGGCAGGCCGGGGAGGATGCCCCCGGGCGCCGTCGGGCTCGGCTGGGCGCCGCCGCCGTTGTCTCCGCTGCCGCCGCTGTTGTCCCCGCCGGGCGCGCCGCCGCTGCCGCTTCCGCCGGCCGGGGCGCTCGGGGAGGGCGCGGGTGGTGCTGGTGACGTTCCCCCGGAAGGAGCCGACGGGGAGACGGCCGGAGCGGGCGGGGTCGCCGGGACCGGCAACCTGCCCCTGATCTCGTCGATGTCGGAACGGAGCCGTTGCGCCGTCCCGCGGTCCCGGATCTTCCCGACGCCCTCCGACGCGTCGTCCAACAGCCGGCGGGCCTCGTCGTAACGGCCCGCGTCGACGGCGGTCCGCGCGCGGGCGATGGTGTGCTCGACGAGCCTGAGGTCGGCCGTCTCGCCGTAGACGGCCTTCGTGACCGGCCACAGTGGACTGTCGGGGCCGGCGCCGTGGGCCGCGATCGACAGGCCGCCGGCGAGCACCGACGCGGCGGCGACGCCGACGGCCACCCGCCGCCAGAAGGTACGGGCCGGCGCGGGCGGTATCTCCGGTATCGGCGCCGACTCCGGAATGTCCTCGTCGAGGTCGGTGCGCCACTCCTTCAGCGCCGCCGCGAGGGTGTCGGAGCCGGGGAGGTCGTCGCCACGGGACACGGCGTCGAGAAGCTCGTCGATCGCCGCGATCTCGTCCAACGAATGGTCGGTTTCTCCGCTCATGCCGCTGCCTCGTCGGTCAAGGAGTCGCCCGCAAGCATACGGAGCTTCGCAAGCGCGCGCGCCTGGGTGACCCGGACGGCGGCGGCCGTCATGCCGACCACCTCGCCCACCTCGTCGGCGGCCAACCCCACCGCGACCCGCAGCAGGATGATCTCCCGCTGGGTTTCCGGCAGCCGGGCGAGCAGCCCGGAGAGGCGCCGGGCGAGGTCGGTGCTGACCGCGTGCTGCTCCGGACCGGGCTCGGGGGAGGGGGTGGCGGGCACCTCGCCGGTGTCGGTGACGGCCAGGTCGCGCACGGCCGCGCGGTGCGCGTCGGCGACCTTGTGCGCGGCGATCCGGTACACGAACGCCGAGAACGGTTTGCCCACGTCGCGATAGGTCGGCAGGGCGCGCAGCAGGGCCAGGCACACCTCCTGGGCGACGTCGTCGGCGGTCGTGTAGGCGCCGCCGATGCGGCCGAGGCGCGCACGGCAGTAGCGCACCAGGCCGGGGCGGACCTGGGCGAGCAGCGTCGCCGTCGCGTCCGGGTCGCGGCGGGCGGCCCGGACCACGAGGCCGGACTCGATCACGAGGGTCAGGGGGTGTCCTCGGCGCGTGAGTGGACTGGGGAGGTGGGTGGGGGTGGGTTACCGGAGCGTAACCTCACGCCCTCGGCGCCACCACCCGGAGAAAAAAGTTGTTACGCGGCGGCCGCCGCCCGCGATGTCTCATGCATGGGCGTCGAGGTACGCGTCGTCGGACTGACGAAGTCGTTCGGGCGGCAGCCGGTGTGGTCGAACGTGACCCTCACCCTGCCGGCCGGCGAGATCTCCGTGCTGCTCGGCCCCTCCGGCACCGGCAAGTCGGTCTTCCTCAAGACGCTCGTGGGCCTGCTCAAGCCCGATCGCGGGCAGATCTGGATCGACGGGAAGAACCTGCCCAAACTGAACGAGCGCGCGCTCTACAAGACCCGACGCCTCTTCGGGGTGCTGTTCCAGGACGGCGCGCTCTTCGGCTCGATGAACATCTACGACAACGTGGCGTTCCCGCTGCGCGAGCACACCCGCCGCACCGAGGCCGAGATCCGTCGCGTCGTCACGGAGAAGCTCGACATGGTGGGCCTGGTCGGCGCCGAACGGAAGCTGCCCGGCGAGATCTCCGGCGGGATGCGCAAGCGCGCCGGACTGGCCCGCGCGCTGGTGCTCGACCCGGAGATCATCCTCTTCGACGAACCGGACTCCGGCCTGGATCCGGTGCGCACGGCCTATCTCAACCAGCTCATCATCGACCTGAACCAGCAGACCGGTGCGACGTTCCTCATCGTCACGCACGACATCAACACCGCCCGCACCGTGCCGGACAACATCGGGCTCATCTACCACGGGCAGCTGGCGATGTTCGGGCCGCGCGAGATGCTGCTGTCGAGCACCGAGCCGGTCGTGCGGCAGTTCCTCAACGCGCAGCGCGTCGGGCCGATCGGCATGGCCGAGGAGAAGGACGCCGACGAGCTGAAGGCCGAGGCCGACGCCGGTGTGTCGCTGCCGCCGCTGCCGCCGATTCCCCTGCAGTTGCAGCCCTCCGACGGCCGGCCGCGCGCCGCCGAACGCCCCGCCGGCCAGTGGTGCGCGGAGAACGGCGTCACGCCGCCGGAGGGATCCTTCAGGGAAGAGGTCCCCGTATGAAAGGTGGGAAGGCGCTCGCCGAGACCGGGGACTTCTTCGCGTTCTGCCTCGACACCATCCTCGGGCTGGCGAAGCGGCCCTGGCAGGTGCGGGAGTTCATCCAGCAGGCGTGGTTCATCAGCTCCGTGTCGATCCTGCCGGCGGCGCTGGTGTCCATCCCGTTCGGGGCGGTCATCGCGTTGCAGCTCGGTTCCCTGGTGCGCCAGCTCGGGGCGCAGTCGTTCACCGGGGCGGCGTCCGTGCTGGCGGTCGTGCGGGAGGCGGGGCCGATCGTCACGGCGCTCATCATCGCCGGGGCCGGCGGGTCGGCGATCTGTGCCGACCTCGGTTCGCGGAAGATCCGCGAGGAACTCGACGCCATGCAGGTGCTGGGGATCGACCCGGTGCGCCGCCTCGTCACGCCGCGCGTGGTCGCCGCGATGATCGTCGCCGTGCTGCTGAACGGGCTCGTCTCCGTCGTCGGGGTCGCCGGCGGCTACTTCTTCAACGTCGTGCTGCAGGGCGGCACCCCGGGCGCGTACCTGGCCAGCTTCCAGGCCCTGGGGCAGCTGCCCGACCTGCTCGTGGGGGAGGTGAAGGCGCTGCTGTTCGGCATGGTCGCCGCGCTCGTGGCCGCCTACAAGGGAATGACGGCGAAGGGCGGCCCGAAGGGCGTGGGCGACGCCGTCAACCAGACCGTGGTCATCACGTTCATGCTGCTGTTCGCGATGAACTTCGTCATCACGGCGATCTACTTCCAGGTCGTTCCCCAGAAGGGATCCTGATGATCCTTGATCAGCTGGGCGGGCAGCTCGCCTTCTACGTCAAGGCCTTCGCGTGGGCGCCGCGGACGGTGCGGCGGTACAAGCGGGAGATCATGCGGCTGCTCGCCGAGGTGACGTTCGGGACCGGCGCGCTCGCCGTCGTCGGCGGGACCGTCGGCGTGATCACGTTCCTCACCTTCTTCACGGGAACGGAGGTGGGCCTGCAGGGCTACCAGGCGTTGGACCAGCTGGGCAGCAGCGCCTTCACCGGCTTCATCTCGGCGTACTTCAACACCCGGGAGATCTCCCCGCTGGTGGCGGCGCTGGCGCTGTCGGCGACGGTCGGGTGCGGGTTCACCGCGCAGCTCGGCGCGATGCGCATCTCCGAGGAGGTGGACGCCCTGGAGGTGATGGGCGTGCCGTCGTTGCCGTTCCTCGTCACCACGCGCATGATCGCCGGCTTCATCGCGGTCGTCCCGCTGTACGTGCTGGGCCTGCTCGCCAGCTACCTCGCGACGCGCACGATGGCGATCGTCTACTTCGGACAGTCGGCCGGCACGTACGACTACTACTTCCATCTGTTCCTGCCGCCGGGCGACGTGCTGTGGTCGTTCGGGAAGGTGCTCGGCTTCAGCGTCATCGTCGTGCTGGTGCACTGCTACTACGGCTACACCGCCTCGGGCGGGCCGGCCGGCGTGGGGATCGCCGTGGGGCGCGCGGTGCGCACCGCCATCGTGACGGTCAACGTCGTCGACTTCTTCATGTCGCTGGCCATCTGGGGCGCCACCACGACCGTGCGGATCGCGGGGTGAACGCCGTGTGGCGCAACCGCCTGCTCGGGATCGCGTTCGTCGCCGTGCTCGCGGCCGGGGTGACCCTGTCCGTGCTGCAGTACCGCAAGGCCTTCACCCCGGTCGACTGGGTGACGCTGGACGCCGACCACACCGGCATGCAGCTGAGCAGGGGCGCCGACGTGAAGCTGTACGGGGTGGTCGTCGGCGACGTGCGTGCCGTGTCGAGCGACGGTTCGCGCGCCCGGCTGCGGCTCGCGCTCGACCCCGACCTGACCGACCGGATCCCCGCGAACGTGACCGCCCGGCTGCTGCCGAAGACGCTCTTCGGGGAGCGCTACGTGGCGCTCGTCCCGCCGGCCGAACCCGCGAGCATCCCGATCCGCGACGGCGCCCGCATCGGCCAGGACCACAGCAGCAGCGCGATCGAACTCGAACGCGTCCTCGACGGCGCCCTGCCGCTGCTCCAGTCGATCCACCCGGACAAGCTCGCCTCGACGCTGGCGGCCGTCGCGACGGCGTTGGACGGCCGGGGCGAACAGCTCGGCGCCACCGTCGAGGCGCTCGACACCTACCTGAAGGCGCTCAACCCGGAGCTGCCCACGCTCATGGCCGACGTGCAGCGCCTGGCGACGGTGCTCGACACCTACGAGGGTGCGCTCCCCGACCTCCTGTCGATCCTGAACGACATCACCGTCACGGCCACCACCGTCACCGACCACAGTGGACAGTTGGCCGCGCTGTGGGCCGACGCGACGCGGGCCGCCGACACGGGCAGCGGCTTCCTGGGCCGGCACGGCGAGCAGTTGATCCGGCTCGGTGACGTCAGCCGCCCGGTCCTCGAACTCCTCGCTGCCTACGCGCCCGAGTTCCCCTGCCTGATGCAGGGCCTCGTCACGCTGCAGCCGCGGGTCGAACAGGTCTTCGTCAACGGCCGCATGCACATCACGTTGGAGATCACCAGGGACAACGGCAAGTACGTGCCCGGCCGGGACGCCCCGGTCTACGGCGCGAACGACGGCCCGAACTGTCGCGGCCTGCCCAACCCGCCGGCGCCCGCGCCGCAGGTGCCGATCAACGACGGCTACGACTACGGCGCGAACCGCCCACCGGCCCCGCCGATCCCGGTCGGCCCGATCCCGGCTCCCGGCACACCCGTGCCGCCCGCCATGGGCACCGCCGGAACACCCGAGGAGAGCAGCGTCGTGAAGCCCATCGTCGGCGCCGCCACCGGTGTGCCGCCCGCCGAGGTGCCCGACATCGCCCTCATCCTGTGGGGCCCGCTGCTGCGCGGAGCGGTGGTGAGCGCGACATGACCCGCAACGTCACCGCGCCGCTCGTGAAGCTCATCGTCTTCGCGGTCGTCACGATCGTGCTCACCGGCCTGCTGGCGCGCACGCTCGGCGCGTTCGCCGACGGGGGAACCACCTACCGGGCCCGGTTCACGGACGTCACCGGGCTGCTCGACGGCGACGACGTGCGCATCGCCGGGGTGCGCGTCGGGGCCGTGCGGGGCATCCGGGTGGTGGGCGGCGACACGGCGGAGGTGTCGTTCACGGTGCGGGACGATGTGCCGCTGTCCACGGGTGTGCTCGCGAAGATCCGCTACCGGAACCTCGTGGGGCAACGGTATCTGGCGCTGTCCGAGGGGCCGGGCGGCGGGGCGTTGCGCGCCGGTGGGCTGATCCCGCTCGCGCAGACCTCGCCGGCGCTGGACCTGACCGTGCTGTTCAACGGTTTCCGGCCGCTGTTCACCGCGCTCTCCCCGGAGGAGGTCAACCGGCTGTCGTACGAGATCATCAAGGTGCTGCAGGGGGAGAGCGGCACGGTGTCGAGCCTCCTCGCGCGCACCGCGTCGCTGACGCACACGCTGGCCGACCGCGACGCCGTCATCGGACGGGTCATCACCAACCTGAACGCCGTCCTGTCCACACTGGACGGTCGGGAGGGTGCGCTGGATCAGACGATCGCGCAGCTGCAGCAGTTCGTCTCCGGGCTGTCGGCCGACCGGGAGGCGATCGGCACCGCGCTGACCAACCTGGGCGCGCTGACCGTGGCGACCGGTTCGCTCCTCGGCGAGGCCCGTCCCGCGATCGCGAACGACGTCGCCGGCCTGCGCGACGTCGCCGGCAATCTCAACGCCGGCTCCGCCGCCATCGACCGCACGCTCGCCGGCCTGCCCGGCCGGTACGAGGACCTGACGCGCGTGGCGTCGCACGGCTCCTGGTTCAACTTCTACATGTGCGACTTCGACGGCCGCATCGGCCTCGCCGGCCAGCCGGTCATCGACACCCCGACCTTCAACTCACCGGCAGCCAGGTGCGCGGCATGAGGAAACTGCATTGGAAGCCTTTCCGGGAAAGGGATCCGAAGGCCGTCGGCGCGGTGAGCCTGCTGACGCTGGTGGCACTGGTGGCGATCGCGTTCCACCTCGACGACCTGGCGACGCTCACCGCCGCCGGCAACTACCGGGCGGCGTTCCGGGACGCGAGCGGGTTGGCGCCGGGCAACGAGGTGCGCGTCGCCGGCGTGAAGGTCGGTGAGGTCACCGGCATCGGCCTCGCCCGGGGCGCCGACGGTCCCTATGTGCGGGTGGAGTTCCGGCTCGACGACGAGGGGATCCGGCTCGGGCGCGACACCGGGGCGACCATCCGCATCAAGACGATCCTCGGGCAGAAGTACCTCGCCGTCGCGCCGGCCGGCGACGGGAGGCTCGCCGACGGTGCGCAGATCCCGCTCTCGCGCACGGCGGCGCCGTTCGACGTGATCCAGGCCGTGAGCGGGCTCGCCGGTGCGCTCAACGGGATCGACTCGCAGCAGCTCGCGTCGGCGTTCACGGTGCTGTCGCAGACGTTCGCGGACACGCCGGCCAGTGTGCGGTCGTCGCTGTCGGGCCTGTCGCGGCTGTCGAAGACCGTCGCCGACCGCGACGCGCAGCTGCGCGAGCTGCTCCACCGGGCGGATTCCGTGACGGGGGTGCTGGCCGCGCGGGACACCGAGTTCCAGAAACTGGTCTCCGACGGGAGCGCGCTGCTCGCGGAGGTGAGCCGCCGTCGCGACGCCATCCACAACCTTCTCGTGGGAACTGACGCGTTGTCCACCCAACTCAGCGGGCTCATCGCCGACAACCGGGCGCAGTTGGCGCCGGCGCTGGCCGAACTGCGCGGCGTCGTGGCGATCCTGCAACGCAACCGCACCAACCTCGAACAGACCATCCAGAAGATGGGCCCGTTCGTGACCGCCTTCGCCAACGTGGTCGGCAACGGCCGCTGGTTCGACTCCTATCTGGACGGTCTGCTCCAGCCCTACGTGCCGGGGGACCCGCGATGAGAAGAAGGGTCGCTCTCCTCACGGTCATCATCGTCGCGGTCGCCGTGGCGATTCCGGTGTGGCGGCTGCAGGAGCCGCAACGCACACTTGTCGCGCACTTCACCCGGGTGATCGGCATCTACCCCGGCTCCGACGTGCGGGTGCTGGGCGTGAAGGTCGGCGAGGTGGTGAGCGTACGCCCCGAGGGTCGCACCGTGCGGGTGAGCCTGCGCTACGACCGCGCGCAGCGCTTCCCCGCCGACGCGCAGGCCGTCATCGTGCCGCCGAGCATCGTCAGCGACCGCTACGTGCAGCTGACCCCGGCGTGGAACGGCGGTGCGGCGCTGCCCGACGGCGCGGACCTGCCGGTCGAACGGACCGCCGCACCGCTGGAGATCGACGACATCTACCGGGCGCTGGACGAGTTCAACCGGGCGCTGGGGCCCGAGGGTGCCAACGCCGACGGCGCGCTCAGCGACCTGCTCGCCACCGGCCGCGCCAACCTGGAGGGCAACGGCGCCGACCTGAACGCCACGCTCGACGGCGTGAGCAAGGCACTGTCCACTGTGTCCGGTGCGCGCGACGACCTCTTCGGCACCGTGGCGAACCTGCAGAGGCTCGCCACCGCGCTGGCGCAGAGCGACCGCTACGTGCGGGCGTTCAACCAGCAGCTCGCGGACGTGTCGGAGCAGCTCGCCGCCGAACGGGACGACCTCGCGGCGGCCCTGCGCGGCCTGGCGCAGGCGCTGGGGGAGGTGACGACGTTCGTGCGGGACAACCGGCAGGCGTTGCGGGACAACGTGACCGCGCTCGCCGACATCACGACGGTGCTCGCCCGTCAGCAGCAGGCCATCGTCCAGATCCTCGACGTGGCACCGCTCGCGCTGTCCAACCTGAACCTGGCGTACAACTCGCGTTCGGGCACCCTCGACACGCGCGACGACCTGCTCGGGCCGTACGACCCGGCGACCTACGTCTGCGCGCTCCTCGCCGAGAACGTGCCGGTCCCGCAGGTGCCGCGGGAGTGCGTGGCGCTGGCGCACACGCTGAACCTCAAGGGGCTGCCGTTGCCCGACCCGCTGAAGCGGCTGCTCGGCCTGCCCGGGGCGGCACCGCCCACGCCGCCGGGCGCAGGCGCGGAGAAGCCGGTCACGCCGCCGACCGTGCCGGGCCTGCCGGTCGACCCGGGCGGCGTCCTGGACCGCACGCTCGGCGGGATCCTGGAGGGCCTGACATGAGGGCGAGGGCACTCATCGTGGTGGGCGCCGCGCTGCTGAGCGGCTGCACGGCGCTGCCCGGCGGCGCGCCCAGCGGTCCGTCGTACCGGGTCACCGTGGAGTTCGCCGACGTGCTGGACCTGGTGCCGCAGGCGAGCGTGAAGGTCAACGACGTGACGGTCGGCAGCGTGGAGAAGATCTCCCTCGCCGGCTGGACCGCCCGGGTGCGGCTGCGGGTCGGCCGCGACGTGCGGCTCCCCGCGAACGCCACCGCGGCCGTGCGCCAGACCAGCCTCCTCGGCGAGAAGTACGTCGCGCTGGACCCGCCGACCACCGAGAGTCCACAGGGGACGCTCGCCGACGGTTCCGTCGTGCCGCTGGCGCGCACCAGGCGCGCGGCCGAGGTGGAGGAGGTGCTCGCCGCCCTCGGGCTGATCCTCAACGGCGGCGGCCTCGAACAGCTGCGCGTCATCAACCGCGAACTCGGCACCGCGCTCGAGGGGCGCGAGGACGCGGCGAAGGACGCCCTGCGGCAGCTGGACCTGTTCATCGGCGGGCTGGACAAGCAGAAGGAGGACCTGGTGCGGGCGATCGACTCGCTCGACCGGCTCACCGCGCACCTCGCGCAGCAGCGGCAGGTCATCGGGACGGCGCTGGACGCGGTGGCCCCCGGCATCACCGTGCTGGCGCAGCAGCGCGAACAGCTCACCGGTGCGGTGCTCGCGCTAGGCCAGCTCGGCGATGTCGGCACCCGCGTGGTGAACCGGAGCCGCGACGACCTGCTCGCCGACCTGCGTGCGCTGCAGCCGATCCTGCAACAGCTGGCACAGGCCGGCTCGAGCCTGCCGAACTCGCTGGAGTTCCTGCTGAGTTTCCCGTTCCCCCCGAACGTCAGCGGCGCCATCGTGGGCGACTTCGTCAACCTCAGCGCGACGGCCGACCTCGACGTGACCACGATCCTCGGCAACCTGCTCGTCCAGCCGAACAACGTCCCGCCCCCGACGCCTCCGTCGGGATCCTCGCCCCCGCCTCCCGCGTCGGGCGGTGACAAGCCGGCACAGCCCGCGCCGCCGACCAGGCCGGGTACCCCGACCCCGCCGACCCTGCCCACGCTTCCCGAGATCCTGCCGCTCGGCTGCCTGCCCGTGGTCGGCCCGCTGCTGCCCGGCTGGGTCCCGCCGCAGGGCTGCAAGCTCCCGGAGGGCTGCCAACTCCTGCCGCCGCTGGCCGAGGCGCCCCCCGGCAGCGTCCGGCCGCCCGGCGGGGTGGTGCAGCCCGGGACCGTGTTCCCGCCCGGGACGCTGCTGCTGCCCGGCACCATCCTCACCCCGCAGTGCCTGCTGCCGCCCGCGACCGCCGCCACGAACGGCCGCCAGGGCGGGCTGAGCGATTTGCTCCCCGGAGGGCCGCAATCGTGATCACCCGGGCCACACGTGTGAAGCTGATGGCGTTCCTGCTCGTCAGCCTGCTCGGCATCGGGTACGTGTCGGTGCGTTACGTCGGGCTCGGCGACTCGCTGTTCGGCCGCAACTACGTCGTCCACGTCGACTTCGCCTCCGGCGGCGGCATCTTCACCAACGCGGCCGTCACCTATCGGGGCGTGCCGTCCGGCCGGGTCACGGCGGTGACGATCGCGCCCGGCGGCGGGGCCCGCGTGCGGCTGCGCCTCGACGGCGACGTGCGCGTCCCGGCGAACCTGCACGCCGTGGTGGCGCAGCGTTCGGCCGTCGGGGAGCAGTACGTCGACCTGCGGCCGGACTCCGACGGCGGCCCGTACCTGCGCGACGGCGACGTCATCGGCCGCGAACGCACCGGCGGCCCGCTCGCCCCGGAGGTGCTGCTCGCCAACCTCGACGCGCTGGTGCGTTCGATCGACCCGCGGGACCTCGCGGTCGTAATCGACGAACTGGGAAAGGCGTTCGAGGGCAGCGAGACCGCGCTGCGCACCATCCTCGACGCCGGCAACCTCCTGCTGACCGACGCCACCGCCAGGCTGCCCGAGACGGTGGCCCTGATCCGGGACGGCGCCACGGTGCTGCAGACCCAGATCGAGTCGGCAGACCAGATCCGGCGCTGGGCGGCCGGCCTCGCCACGCTCGCCTCGACGGTGCGCACCGCCGACCCCGACTTGCGGCGCGTCATCGCCGACGGGGCGCCGGCCGCCCGCGAGTTGACCGCCCTGCTGGAGGGGCTGGATCCGACGATCGGCGTCATGCTCGGCAACCTCGTCACCCTGAACGACGTCGCCGCCCGGCGCCTGCCCGGCGTCGAACAGATCCTCGTCGTGTACCCGTTGGCCGTCGCGGGCGCGTTCACCGTGACGCCGGGCGACGGCACCGCACACTTCGGCCTCGTGCTGAACGTCGACGACCCGCCGCCGTGCCGCTACGAGGGCGGCACGGAGTGCAGCGCCGCGGAGGAGGCGCGCGGCTCGGGCGTGCGCGGTTCCGCGAACGCCCCGCGCGCCGGGGGCGATCCGCCGCCGCCCACCACGTCGCCCCCGGACCCCGCGAACGCCCCCGGCGGGATCAGCGGGTTCGACCCCGCCACCGGCATCGTGCTCGGGCCCGACGGGCGGCCGCTGCAGTTCGGCGGCACCGGCGGGCAGGCGCAACTTGCCGGGGACCAGTCGTGGAAACAACTCCTGCTCGCCGGCGTCAGCCCGTAGCCGAAGGGACCAGCGATGCCCACCGAATCCGGCACCCCGCTCAAGCTCATCAAGGGCGGCGCCGCCGCAGCTTCCGAGGAGACCGACACCGTCACCGGCCGGCGTACGGTCCGGCACCGCTCCACCAGGCGCACGGTCAAGCGCCGCACGCCCGGCCGCACCGCCCCGCCGGCGGCACCCGAGGACGACAACGACGCCCTCACGAAGGCGTTGCGCACCCTCGACGCCGAGCCCGTCTCGGAGCCGTCCACAGTGGACGGAGAGGCCGCCGCGAGGAAGCGAAAGCCAGCCGCGAGGAGGCGGCGGAAGAAGAGCATCGCGCCACCGCGGCGCCGCTTCACCGTCTCCGGCGCCACGGCCGCGCTCGTCGTCCTGCTCGCCGTCGCCGTCGGCGCGGCACTCTTCACCGGCCAGCGCTGGTACGCCGACCACGCCCTCGAACGCGCGCACCAGCAGGCGTTGGCCGCCGCCAAGCAGGTGACCGTCGACTTCGTCTCGGTCAGCGCCGCCAGCGTCGACCGCGACCTGCAGCGCATCGTGGCCGGCAGCACCGGCGACTTCCACGAGGAGTTCACCCGGGGGCAGGCGCAGGTGCGGGCGGCGGTCGTGGAGAACAACGTCGACTCGCGCGGCACCGTCCTGCGGGCCGCTCTTCTTTCGGGGACGACGACGCACGCCGTGGTGCTCGTCGCGATGGACGCGACCGTGAAGAACAGCAAGGCGCCCGAGGGTCGGGTGTCGCACTACCGCATCCAGGTCGAGGTCGACCGCGCCGGCGACTCCGGCGGGTGGCTCGTGTCCAAGCTCCAGTTCGTCGGCTGAGGGGGTCGCAGATGCGCAGGATCGTGCTGGTCGTGGTGATCGCCGTCGCCGCGGCGTTCGCGGCCACCACCTACTGGCAACACCACTCGGTCGAACGGCGGGACGCGGGCACCCGCGCCGCCCTCGCCACCGCGACCGCGGCCGCCCAGGCAATCTTCTCCTACGACTACCGCAGCTTCGACACCAGCGTGGCCAACGGCAAGGCGTTCGTGACCGGCGATTTCGCCGCCGAGTACGAACGCACCACCACGGCCCTGAAGGGCACGGCCGTCGCGGAGAAGGCGGTGGTGCGCGCGACCGTCTCGGCGACCGGTGTCGTCACGGCCCGCGCCGACCGCGTCGAACTCCTCCTGTTCCTCAACCAGTACCGCCGCAACGCCAACATCGAGGGCGAGAAGGTCGACCAGAACCGGGTCGCGCTGACGCTCGTACCGGTCGGCGACGACTGGAAGGTGACGGCGGCGACCGCGATCTGACGCCGGCATCGACGTTCCCAAAGGTCGACGTTTGTGGAAGGAGGCGTTCGGGTAGCCCCGCCGCGTGGCGATGAAAGCGCTTTCGCGATCGAAGCCGGTGACCATCTACGAGGTGGCGCGCCACGCCGGCGTCTCCATCGCGACCGTCTCCCGGGTGCTGCGCGGCACGGCGCCGGTCGCCGAGCAGACCAGTGCCCGGGTGCGGGCCGCGGCGCAGGCGCTGCACTTCACGCCGAACCGCCTCGGGCGTTCCCTGGCCGAGGGGCGCCACGCGGCCAACGGCATCGTCTTTCCCGACCTCGTGGGCCCGTACTACGCGGAGGTCGTGCTCGGCTACGAGGAGGCCGCCTCCGAGCTCGGCAGCAGCGTGCTCATCCTCGCCACCGGACGCCGGCGCGACGCGGCCGCCGCGGTCGTCGAACTCGCCGGCCGGGTCGACGGTCTGGTCATCATGGGCAACACCGTCGACGACGCGACGGCCGCCGGGATCGCCGCCGGCGGGGTGCCGGTCGTCCTGCTGGCCCGCGAACCGCTCGCCGGCATCGACACCATCCGCACCCGCAACGCCGCCTCCGCCAAAGTGCTGGCGGCGCACCTCGTCGAGCACGGCCACCGGCGGATCGCGTTCCTGGGTGACCCGGCCGGCTCGCCCGACGTCGCGGGCCGCTTCGCCGGTCTCGCCGCCGGGCTGCGGGCGGCCGGCCTGCCCGCTCCCGAACCGGTTTCGTGCGGCCTCGAAACGGCGGCCGGTGAGGCGGCCGCCGCCGTTCTGCTGGACGGCGACCGGCCGGACGCGATCGTGGGAGCGAACGACGAGGTGGCGCTCGGCGCGCTCCTCGCCGCGGCGGCGGTCGGCCTGCGGGTACCGGACGACCTCGCCGTCACCGGCTGGGACGACGTGCTCGCCGCCCGGTTCGCCGGGCTCACCACGGTCCGCCAACCGATGCGCGAACTCGGCGCCACCGCTGCGCGCTGGGTGCACCGGCGCATCGCCGAACGCACCGCGGATCCCAACCGGCCGCTGGCACCGGCCCGGCGGCGGATCCTCCCCACGCAGCTCGTCGTGCGGCGCAGCTGCGGCCACCACGGCACCCCCGGAGGTAGCTGAGATGAGAAGGCACCGGCGGTACGCCGCCGTGCTCGCGATCGCGACGGTGTTGGTTGCCGGCTGCGGGCGGGACACGGACGGCGGCCAGGACGAAGCGAGGTCGGTCGCCGCGGGCAAGGCGAAGGGCGAGATCACCGTCTGGGCCATGGGCACGGAGGGCGAGAAGCTGAGCGATTTCGCCAAGGCGTTCACGGCCGAGAACCCCGACGCGAAGGTCACCGTGACGGCCGTTCCGTGGGACGCCGCACACCAGAAGATCGCCAGCGCGATCGCGGCGAAGCAGACCCCGGACGTGTCGATGCTGGGGACGACGTGGATGGGGGAGTTCGCCAAGACCGGCGCGCTCGACCCGACCCCGACCGACCTCATCAGGAAGGACGACTTCTTCCCCGGCGCCTGGGCGACCGGCGTCGTCGGCGGAACGGCCTACGCGGTGCCGTGGTACGTCGAGACCAGGCTGATCTTCTATCGCAAGGATCTGGCGCAGGCGGCCGGGATCACGAGCCCGCCGAAGACCTGGGAGGAACTGACCGCCATGGCGCGGGCGCTCAAGGAGAAGGCCGGCGCGGAATCCGGCCTCTACCTCCAGCCGGGCGGCACCGGCAGCTGGCAGTCGTTCCTGCCGTTCGCCTGGTCCAACGGCGCCGAACTCACGAAGGACAACAAGTTCACGCTGGACAGCGCGCAGATGAGCGAGGCGCTGCAGTACTACGGGTCGTTCTTCAAGGAGAAGCTCTCCACCACCACCGATCTGGGTGTGCAGGGCTCGCTCGAGCAGAGCTTCGTCACCGGGAAGACCGGGGCGTTCATCTCGGGGCCGTGGCACATCGGGCTGCTGAGCGAACAGGGCGGCGCCGGCTTCACCGAGAAGTTCGGCGTGGTGCGGATGCCCACCCGCAAGTCGTCGACGTCGTTCATCGGCGGGAGCAACCTGGCCGTGTTCAAGGACGGGCACAACCGCGACGGCGCGTGGAAGTTCATCGAGTGGCTGAGCCGGCCGGAGGTGCAGGTGCGGTGGTACAGGACCGTCACGTCGCTGCCGGCGGTGCAGAAGAGCTGGGACGACCCGTCACTGGCCGGCGACCCGTTCCTGTCGGAGTTCGGCGAGCAGCTGAAGTCGGCCAAGGCGCCGCCCCCGATCACCACCTGGGAACAGGTCGCCTCGGCCGTCGACGCCGAGATCGAACGGGTCGCGAAGGCCGGCGCCGACTCCGCCGCGGCGACGAAGGCCATGCAGGAGCGGGCCAGCAGCATCGGCACCGGAACCTGACGTGTCCCGCCGCGCCCTGACCGGATGGGCGTTCGCCGCCCCGTTCATGACCCTGTTCGCCGTGTTCCTGGCCCTGCCGGTGCTGGCGTCGCTGGTGATGAGCCTGACCGACCTGCGTTCGACGGACCTGCGCAACCCGTTGGCGGTCAACTTCGTGGGCGTGGACAACTTCGTCCGGCTCCTCTCCGACGAGCTGTTCCTGCGCTCGATGGTGAACACCCTCGTCTTCGTCGTCGTCGGGGTGCCGCTGACGACGGTGTTCGGCCTCGCCGCCGCGAACGCGCTCAACTCCGGCCTGATCCGGCTGCGGGGACTGTTCCGGGTAGGCTTCTACCTTCCCGTGGTCACCAGCATCGTGGCGATCGCCGTGGTCTGGCGCCTCGTGCTCGACCCGCAGTCCGGCCTCGTCAACAGTTTGCTGGGCGTCGTCGGGGTGACCGGGCCGGACTGGCTGGGCAGCACGTCGACGGCCCTGCCCGCGCTCGTCGTCATCGCCGCGTGGCGCAACTTCGGCTTCCTGATGGTGATCTTCCTGGCCGGACTGCAGACGATCCCGGCCGAACTGTACGAGGCGGCCACCATCGACGGCGCCGGACGGTGGGCCCAGTTCCGGCACGTGACGCTGCCGGCGCTGCGGCCCACCCTGTTGTTCGGCGCGGTGGTCACCGGCATCGGCTATCTGCAGTTCTTCGAGGAGCCGCTCGTCATGACCCGGGGCGGGCCGCTCTCCTCGACGCTGTCCGTCTCGTACCACGTCTACAACCAGTTCGGCTTCGGCAACTACGGCTACGCCGCCGCCGCGAGCTACGTGCTGTTCGTGGCCGTCGTCGCGCTGTCGGTGCTGCAGTTCCGGCTGCTGGGCGAGAGGGACTGATGCCGTCATGTCCACTGTGGACACCCGCACCGCGCCGCGTGGACGGGACCGCGTCGCCCGCGTGGTGCTCTACGCGATCCTGCTGACCGGTCTGCTGGTCGTCGTCGGGCCGTTCCTCTGGATGCTGTTGTCCTCGGTCAAACCGGAGGCGGAGATCCGGCAGGCGACGTGGCTGCCGCGGACCTGGACCCTGGAGAACTACCGCGACCTGTTCGACCGGCTCGACTTCCCGACCTTCTTCGTCAACTCCGCGATCGTCGCGCTCCTGGTGACCGCCGGGAACCTCGCCTTCTGCTCGTTGCTCGGCTACGCGCTCGCGAAGCTCGCGTTCCCCGGCCGGCGGGCGATCTTCCTGCTGGTGCTCGGCACGCTCATGGTGCCCGGCATGGTCACGTTCGTGCCGCAGTTCGTCCTGGTCAGCAACCTGGGCCTGACGAACACGTACGCCGGTCTGGTGCTGCCGTTCCTGGCCGGGCCGTTCGGCGTGTTCCTCATGCGGCAGTACCTGATGTCCATCCCCGACGACCTCATCGAGGCGGCCCGCGTGGACGGCGCCGGCGAGTGGCGCATCTTCCTGCGGATCGTGCTGCCGCTGTGCCGGCCGGCGCTGGCCACGCTCGGCATCCTCACGTTCCTCGCCTCCTGGAACAACTTCCTCTGGCCGCTCGTCGTGGCGACCACCGAGGACAAGTACACGCTGCCGGTGGCGCTGGCGCTCTACAGCGTGGGCCAGAACCGCATCGACTTCGGGCTGCTGCTCGCCGGCGCCGTCGTCGTCGTGGTGCCCGCCCTCGTCGTGTTCCTGGTGCTCCAACGCAGCTTCCTGCGCGGCATCGCCACCACCGGGCTCAAGTAGCCCGGCCGCCGATCACGTTAGGAGAGTCATGCGACGCCTGCTGATCCCCCTCCTCGCCGCCGTCACGGTTCTCGGCGCCGGCACTCCCACCCTCGCCGCCGCACCGGACGGCACCGATCGCACCCTGCGCACGTTCGCCCGAGACACCTGGCGCTCGATGGTCGCCATGACGGACCCCACGACCGGACTGGTCGCGGACAACATCGCCGGTGGCCTCGACCCGGCGAGCCGCTCGCGCTACACCTCGCCGACGAACATCGGCGGCTCCATGTGGTCCGCGGTCGTGGCCCGCGACCTCGGCCTCGTCCCACGCCGCGAGGCGCACGAACGCATCGCGAAGGCCCTGCGCACCCTGGGCCGCCTCGACCACCACGAACCCTCCGGCATGTTCTACAACTGGTACGACCCGCGCGACGGCTCGGTCGTCACCGTGTGGCCGGAGGACGGCAATCCGGTCACCCCGTTCCTGTCCAGTGTGGACAACGGCTGGCTGGCGGCGGCACTGATGGTCGTCCGCGGCGCGGTGCCGGAACTGCGCGCCGAGGCGGACCGGATCCTGCGGCGGATGGACTTCGGCTTCTACTTCAACCCCGCCGCCTCCACACCGATCGGGACGCGGGGGCTGATCCGCGGCGGCTTCTGGGACACCCCGCCGCCCGGCTGCTCGGTCGTGGGCAACTACCGCGGCCGCGGCCCCGACGTCTGGTACACCTGCAACCACTACGACATCACCGTCACCGAACCGCGCATCGCTCTGTACATCGGCATCGCGGCCGGCCAGATCCCGCCGACGGCGTACTACGACACGATGCGCACCCTGCCGGCGAACTGCGACTACGCCTGGCAGGAGATGCGTCCGGAGGGCTTCGACACCACGCACCTGGGCCGGCCGGTGTACGAGGGCTCCTACGTCTACCGGAACATCCGCTTCGTGCCGAGCTGGGGCGGGGACATGTTCGAGGCGCTGATGCCGGACCTGTTCGTGCCCGAGGCGCGCTGGGCACCGCTCAGCTGGGGCCGCAACCATCCGGCCACCGTCGCCGGTCAGATCGAGCACGGCCTGAACGACGCCGGCTACGGCTTCTGGGGGTTCTCGCCCGCATCCCGGCCCTCCGGCGGCTACCAGGAGTGGGGCGTCGACGCGATGGGCATGGACACCAACGGCTACCCGTCCGACGTGGAACGCTCGACCTACGACGCCGGCTTCGAGGGGTGCCGCCCGCCCGGTCCGGCGCCGACCTACGGCGACGGCGTGGTGACCCCGCACGCGGCGTTCCTGGCCCTGCCGTACGCCAGGAACCCGGTCGTGGACAACCTGACCCGCCTGCGCGCCGCCTTCGACGCGTACGGGCCGGGCGGCTTCTACGACGCCGTCGCGGTGCGCAGCGGCACCGTCGCCAGGCGGTACCTGTCGCTCGACCAGGCGATGATCATGGGTGCGCTCGGCAACGAACTCGCGAACGAGGACATCAAGCGGGCGTTCGTGTCGGCGGAGTTCGAACGGCGGATCCGGCCGCTGATCGGCGCGGAACGCTTCAACGTCCCGCCGCAGCGCCTGCCGCAGCTCGGTACGGGAGGATAGCGGCCCGGGCCGTCCGGACGTCACGTGGACGTGCTCAACCGCACGGCGTCGATGGTCCAACGGCTGTTCCAGAATCTCAGCGTGTCGCCCGAGCAGGTGAACTGCTCGGGCTCGACACTGCCGACCATCTCCCCGCTCTCGACCACCCGCCCGTTGACCCTGGTGGTGAGGGTGCCGATGGCCTTCGGGTCGCGCAGGTAGATCGTGGTGTCGCTCGCCTCGTAGGCGAACGTGATGGTTCCTACGCTGGTGATCTCGTATCGGTTGCCACCCTCGGTTCCCGCGCGGGTCACACCGGCACCGAGATACTCCACCACCGCGGTGCCGTCGGGGCGGAACCGGTTGATCGTGCCCGCGCTCTGGAGTTGGACGGTGCGGCCGCCGACCACCCAGGTGGACCGGTTCGCGGTCTGCTGCCAGGTGCCGATGAGGCACTGCGCGGGGGTCAACGACGGGGTCGGTGACGGTGACGGCGACTGCGTTCCGCCGCTGGACGACGCCGGGGCCGGCGACTGGGCCCGGGGGTCGGGTGGCGCGCCGCCCGGGTCGGGTCCGGTGAGTGCCCGGACACCCGCCACGGCGAGCAGGAGCGCGAGCACGGCCGCGACGGCGGCGGCCACCCGCCACCGGATCCGTGCGCGACGGCCGGGGTCGCCGGGCACCGCGACCGGCACCGCCGCCGGCCACCCGGAACCGTCGACCGGCCCCGCTTCGACCTCCCCGCCGTGCCCGGCGGGCGCGCTTTCGGCGGACACGTGCAGGCTGCCCTCGGCGACAGCCAGTTCGGGCTGGTCGGTGACCGTGGCGGGGATGCCGAACTCGCGGTGCACCTGGGTGGCGACCAGGGTGAGCCGGCTGGCGCCGCCGACGAGAAAGACGCCGGCCAGGTCGGTGGCGCGCACCCCCGCCGCGTCCAGCGCCTCCCGCGTCGTGTCGAGGGTGCGCCGCACGATCGGTAGGGCGGCGGCGTCGAGCTGTTCCCGCGCGATCGGCACGTCCACGTCGAACAGCGGCAGGTGCACCATCGTCGCCGTGGTCCGCGACAGCATCTCCTTGGCCGTGCGGATGTCGTCCCAGAACGCCCGGCGCAGCCGTTGTTCCTCCGCACCGGAGGGCGTGGTGAGCCTGGCCCACCGCGCCGGGTCGAGCGCGGCGTACGTCTCGCCGACCTGCTCGACGAGCGCGGCGTCGATGTCGAGACCGCCGGTGCCGGTCAGGCCCCGTTCGGCAAGCACCTCGAACCCGTCGGCGGTGCGCCGCACCACGGAGGCGTCGAAGGTGCCGGCGCCGAAGTCGTACACGGCGGCGACGCCGCCGACCGGCACCCGGCCGGCCGCCGACACGACGAAGTACCGCGCCGCGGCGACCGGCTCGGCGACCAGCCGTACCCGCGGGAAGACCGCCGCCGCCGCGTCCCGCAGGACCTGCCGGCGGGCCGAACCCCAGCCGGACGGACAGGTCAGCACGATCTCCGCCAGTGCGTCGCCGGTCACCCGGGCGGCCTCGGCCGCGACCCGCCGGAGCACCGCCGCGATCAGGTCGACGACCGGTACCGCGGTCTCGCCGAGCAGGACCGCGCCGTCGTCGACGCGCTGCTTCGGATACGGCTCGAACCGCCCCGGCGCGATCCGCATCGAGTGCCAGGCGTCCCGCCCGACCTGGAGCCGCCCGTCCGCCTCGGCAAACACCGCGGACGGCAGCAGCGGCGACCCGTCGAACAGCAGCGGCCGCACCGTGCCGTCGGCGGAGGCGAGCATCGCGACCGTGTTCGACGTACCGAAGTCGATGCCCAGCCGCGCGGCGTCCACCATCCGACGACCGTATCCAACCCGCCCACGGCACGACTACTCGCGGTGGCGTCGTCAGGAACGGTTCGCCCGGTCGAACGTGACGTGCAGCGGCCCGGTGCCGGTCGGGATGACCGTGGTGCCGTCGCCTTCGGTTTCGCCTCCCGTGATGCGCGTCGGCGGGGTGTCGAAGACCGCCACGTCGGCGCCGACCTCCTGGGTCGGCCGCAGCACCACCTCGGCATCGGTGAGCCGGAGCAGTTCGCAGGTGGTCTCGCGCAGCGTCGCGGGGCCGATCCGGATGCCGTACGGCAGCATCAGCCCGGCGCGGGCGGGCAGGTGCAGCCGGCGGCCGCCGAGCACCGGGCGGTCCCGGTAGGCGAGCGTGCAGCGGGACGCCGACGGGGCGACGTTCAGCAGGTGCAGCAGCCGTTGGCCGGCTCCGTCCACTGTGGACGTCACGAGCAGCCCGGGGTCGGCGTCGTGGCGCAGCCGGGGGGTGACGCCGAGGGCCGCCATCGCATCCCGCCAGAAGCCGAGGTCGCAGGGGTAGTCGGCGGCGATCACCATCGCGCGGCCGACGCCGGCCGTCACGTCGACCGCGCAGGGCTCGCCGGTGTGCACCGTTCGCAGCACCGGCGTGCCGCCGGCGAGGAGTTGCGCGTGGCCGACCCGCACCTCGGGCCGTCCGGCGGCCGTCACCGACGGGAAGTAGTCGCTGCGGGCGTCGACGCGGCCGGTGACGCGCAGGCCGAGGGCGTCGGCCAGCACGGTGCACGGCGTGCCGTCGACGTCCCGTTCGGGGAGCAGGCCGTGCAGCAGCAGGCGTCCGCCGTCGCGCACGTAGGCGGCCAGCCGTTCCTGCACGTTGCGGCGCAGGGTCGCGGCGCTCGCCAGGACGAGCACGGGTGGCAGCTCCGAGGCGGACTGCACGTCGACCGCCGGGAACGAGAAGCCGGCCAGCAGCAGCGCCCGGGCCAGCACGTCGCGCGGGCCGGTGCCGCGGAAGCGTTCCAGGTCGGCGACCTGTGCCGCGCGTGCCGCCGACGCCGGATGGCGGTACTCGGTCAGGTAGTGATCGGGCACGAAGGCGAGCGCGAAGCCGTCGTTCTCCTCGTCGGAGTCGGCGAGGATCGCGGCGGCGGCGCGCACCGCGGCGAACACCCGCCGCACGGCACCGTAGCCGGCGTTGAGCGCGCCCTCGGGGCCGACCGGTGCGGCGAAGCCGTGCCGCTCGCCGGTGAACGCGATGCGGTCGTTCCCGTCGCCGACCGGCGTTTCCAGCGGCGGGTTGTGGCCGCCGGCGAAGAGGTACAGGTTCAGCAGGCGGGTGCCCTGTGCCACGCACAGGCGGGTCTTCAGCTCGACCGCCTCCGGCGGGTGCAGGGTCGACAGGTCCTCGCCGTAGTCGCCGCTGCCCGCCTCGAACTCCAGCGACGTCAGCGGCTGGTCGGCGTCGTGCGCGGCGGCCAGGAACGCGTTCGCCACGTACAGGTCGGGCGCGTTGGTGACGGTCAGGTCCCCGAGATACAGGTCCGAACCGGAGGTGAGCTGCGCGATCCCGCGATAGGACTCGAACAGCTGGCTGATCCCGATCGGAAAGGTGCGGCCCCGGCCCTCGCTCGTGCCGTGCACGTTGACCAGGAACGGCACCCCTACGACACCGTGGCGCCGCGCCGACGCGTGCAGGAACGCGACGTAGCGGCGGTACCGGTCGCGCATGTACCGCCCGATGTCGTCGTGAACGGCGAGCGAACGCTCCTCGGCAGGCCGGCGCAGCGCCGCCGCCCACGCCCGCGGGTCGTCGACCGGCGCGCCGACGCGTGCGGCGGCCTCGGCCGGGCCGTACCGCGCGACGGCCCACCGGCGCAGATCCCCGCAGACCTCGTCGGTCAGGTCGGGGGAGTTGGTGATCCACGAGAGCATGCCGATCTCGTTGTCCAACTGGACCGCGACGACCGGGCCGCCGTTCGTGGCCAGCCGGGCGGCGATCGGCGGCATGACCGCGGCGTACCAGCGCTCGGCGGCGTCCAGGAACGCCGGGGCCAGGTAGTCCAGCGTGCGGCTCGGCACGGGGGCGCCGTCCCAGGTGACCGGAACCAGGTGCGGGCTGTCGCGGTACAGCCGGTGCGGGATGCCCTCGTTCTTGAGTTCGGCCATGACGAACGGCCCGGGCCGCACCAGTGCGCGCAGCCCGTGCGCGTGCGCCAGGTCGAGGAACCCGGCCAGGTCCCGCTGCGGATGGGTGCGGCCGTGCAGGTCGACGGTGCCGTCCGGCAGTTCGTGCCACAGCCACGGCACGTAGGTGGCGACGGTGTCGCAGCCCGCGTCGCGCAGCAGGATGAGGCGGTGCGCCCAGGCGTCGGGGGCGAGGCGGAAGTAGTGCACCTCGCCGGCGAGCACCAGCCGCGGCCGGCCGTCGATCAGGATCCGGCGGCCGTCGAGCGAGACGGTGGCCACTCAGGCGACCTCGACCAGGACCGCCCCGGGCTGCGGCAGGTCGAACTCCAGCACCGCGCCGCCGTGGTCCGCAGCGACCGGCACCGGCTCGGCGACGAGCGCGTCGACCCGGCGCAGCGCCGCCCACTGCTCCTCGGTGGGCCAGTCGTCGACGCCGAGCGCCGCCGCGAGCGTGCTGAGATCGCCGTGTTCGCGGTCCAGCCGGGTGAGCGTCGCCGCGCGTCCGGCCGCACCGGCGATCGTCAACCGCACGTGCCGACCCAGCGTCGCAGAACCGTCCACTGTGGACTGGTCCAATGTGGACGACCACACCAGCACCGTCAGGCGGCCGTCGGCGTGCCGGCTCGCCCAGGTCCGCACCAGCCCGTCGGCCCCGTCGCCGTGGGCGCGCACCGGCAGTTCGGTGTCACCGAGGGCGGCCAACATGCGCAGCGCGTGGTAGCGCGGCTTGGCGATGCCGCCGACGGAGATCAGGCCGAAGCCGCCGTGCAGCAGGCGCTGCGGGCGGCCGAGTTCCTCGAAGTGGTCGCTGACCACCCAGTGGGACAGCGCGTCCACCCGGCCGGCGGCCGAGCGCATGCCGGTGAGCAGGAACGTCCCCGCGAACGTCCCGTCGTTGACGGGATTGAAATGGGTGGGTGTCACGCCCCACTCGGTCCACAGGATCCGGGCCCCCGCCCGGCCGTGCCGGGCCAGCGCCGGCCGCAGGTCCAGCGGCGGGCTGCCGTAGGTGTGCGTGCTGACGAAGTCGACCGGCGCACCCGAGCGCGCGGTGTGCTCCAGCAGCGCGTCGACCCAGCCGGCGGCCGCCGAGGAGGGTCCACCGACGGGGATGCGCGGGTCGACGTCCTTGACCGCCCGGGCCGTCACGTCGTACAGCCGCATCCACTCGGCACGCGTGCCGGACCAGAACACCTCCAGGTTGGCCTCGTTCCACACCTCGAAGTCCCAGCCGAGCACCTGCTCGCCGTACCGTTCGCGCAGGTGGCGCACCAGCGCGCGGACCAGGTCGGCCCAGCGGTCCCAGTCCTTCGGCGGGGAGATCACGCCGCGGTACCCGAACACCGTGCGCTCCGGGTCGCGGGCCAGCGCGCGCGGCATGAACCCGATCTCGACCACCGGGCGCAGGCCGGCCGCCAGCACCAGGTCGTAGACTCGGTCGACGCCGGTGAAGTCGTGGACCGGCGAACCGTCGGTGTCCTCCCGGTACACGCCGAGGTCGTCGTGCAGGATCGCGTGCGCGCGCACGGACCGGACGCCCACCTCGTCCCGGACGCGGGTCAGCGCCGCCAGCAGTTCGCGGCCGATCTCGCGACCGCCGGTCAGGTCGCGGCACAGCAGGTGCGACAGGCGTTCGCTGCCGATCATCGGCTGCCACGGCCGGTGCAGCGGCCCGCCCGAAGCGTGCGCGTCGACGGTGACGCCGACCGTCGGCGGTGGCCCGGTCGAGGGCCTCGCGGTGGCGACGACCGGCGCGCTCAGCGGCCCGACCGCGGTCACCTCCGGCACGGCGGCGACGGCGTAGGAGTAGGCGCGGCCGGGCTCGCCGGTGGTGTCGACGTACCGGGTGTCGGGCACGGCGAGCACGTCGCCGCCGAGGTGGTCGACCGGCGCGAATCCCCGACCGCCGTCGGCGCCGTCGGAGAAGATGTCGGCGCGGTGGACGAGATAGCCGGCGGCGCCCTGCACCGGGTCCCAGGCGAGCGTGACGTGGCCGACCCCGGGCCGCGCGCTCAGTCCGGTCGGCGCGCCGAGGTCCGGCGGCGGCGTTGCGGCCGCCGGGTCGGTGCGCAGCGCGACGCGGCTCTCCCAATCGGCCCGGGCACCGGAGGTCGACGGGTTCTCGGCCGCGTGTGCCACCGGGCCTCCTCGGTCAGGATCGGGCAAAGGTGTCCAAGGCACCGTAACCGCTTTCCGCCGACCCCGCCCGTCGACGGGCTACCGCCTCACGAGCATCGTTCGACGGTGAAGTCCTGGTGGCCTCGACCGTCGTGGCGGCGCTGCGTCTGCTTGCCCGACGTGAACCGGTACCGGTTGTCGTCGAGGCGGTGCCGCTTGTCGGTCGAACGGACGGCGTTGCTCAGCCCTTTTGCCGACTTGTCGTGATATCTGTTCACTGTGAGTGTTGAAGCAGCCACGCAGAGTGGGATGAAAGTACTGCTCGTGACGGCCGGCTCGCACGGGGACGTACGGCCGTTCGTCGCCCTGGGCGAGCGGTTGCTCCGCGCCGGCCACACGCCGCTGGTGATCGCGCCGCGGGTGTTCGGGCCGCTGGCCGTGGGGCACCGGGTGCCGTTCGCCCCGCTCGACCTGGACCTGAGCGCGGTAGCCGCCAGCACGCGTGCGGACGCGCCCGGGCCGCTGCACTTCCTGGCGTTCGCGCGGGCTATGGGCGGTGCCGTGCGCCCCGCGCTCGGCCCGCTCTGGGAGGCGGCCGCGGCCTTCCGCCCCGACGTCGTCGTGCACCACCCCGTTCTGCCGCTCGGCCAGCACCTCGCCGAACGCCTCGACGTCCCGGCCGTGCTCGCCCCGCCGCTGCCGGCGTTCGTGCCGACCGGGGAGTTCGCCTCGCCGGTGTGGTCCGTGCGGCTGCCCCGGCCGCTGCACCGGTTCCCGGCGCTGAACCGGCTCTCGTACCGCGCCACCGCGGCCGCCACCGCACACTGGTGCCGCGCCGCCGTCGACGAGTGGCGCGCCGACCTCCTCGGACTCGCCCCCGGGCGGGAACGGATGCCCGAGCGCACGCTGCACCCGTTCAGCCGGCACGTGCTGCCGCGCCCGCACGACTGGCCGGCCGACACCGGGATCACCGGCTACTGGTTCCTGCCCGCGCCGGTCGAACGGGAGCTGCCGCAGCAGGTGCGGGACTTCCTCGACGACGGGCCGCCGCCGGTGTACATCGGCTTCGGCAGCATGCCGCTGCACCGGCCGGCGCGCACCACCGCCGTCCTGTCGCGCGTGCTGGAACGCCTCGGTCTGCGCGCGATCGTGGCCACGGCGAACGTGCCGCCGCGCAAGTTCCCGGCGGTGTCGCGTGCGCTCGTGGTCCGTGACGTGCCGCACGACCTGCTGCTGCCGCACACGTCGGCCGTCGTGCACCACGGCGGCGCCGGCACCACGGGAGCCGCGGTCGTCGCGGGGAAGCCGCAGGTGATCTGCCCGGTCGGGTTCGACCAGCCGTTCTGGGCCGAACGGATGCGCGATCTCGGCGTCAGCGGCGGCACCCTGCCCCTGCACGCGCTGGGTGTGCGCACGCTGTCGGCCGCGCTGCGGCTGGTGCTCGAGGACGACGGGTTCGGCCGGCGCGCCGGCGAACTGGGGGAGAAGGTGCGCGCCGAGGACGGCACCGGCGCCGCGCTCGCCCACCTGGAACAACTGACCGGGATCGGGGTGAACGCATGAGCGGACGCTTGCGGGAGCTCATCATGGAAATCTGCGTGCTCGTGGCTCAGGGCGCCGGGGAGCGAAGCGAGGCGGCGTCATGAGCTACCGGTCGCCGGTGATGCACGAGAGCCTGCCGCCCGGCGCGGAGCGGCGCGTCCTGCGCCTGTCCCGGGGGGACCTCGCCGCCACCAGATGCGACGGCGGCGGCGATCCCGTCGTCATCGTGCCCGGCTACTTCGGCTCGAAGGAGGACTTCTGGCCGCTGTTTCCCGGGCTCGCGGCCGCCGGGTACGACGCGTGGTCGTTCGACCAACTGGGCCAGTACGACTCGGGCGGTCCGGACGACCCGGCGCACTACACGGTCGACCTGCTCGCGCGCGACCTGAACGAGGTGCTGGCCCACGTCGGCGGCGACCGCCCGGTGCACCTGGTCGGGCACTGCCTCGGCGGCTTCATCGCCCGGACGCTCACCCTCGCCACCCCGGAACGCGTCGCCAGCCTCACCCTGCTCGCCTGCGGCCCGGCGCTGCACGGCCGACGGCACCGGATGATGCTGCACGGCTACAGCGGCTACCTCAAGAACGGCGGCCCGCACGACACGGTCAGCCGCCGCATCGAGAAGATGATCCTCGAGGGCGCCGGCCCCTGGTTCGCGCACACCCGCGACAAGATGCAGCGCGCCAAGTTCGGCTTCCTGTGGGGGATGGCGCACTCCGCCTGCGACGAGCCGGACCGCACCGCCGAACTGAAGGCGACCGGCGTGCCGATGTTCGTGCTGTACGGCTCCATCGGCGGCCGGCTCTGGTCCCGCCGCGACCTCGCCGACATGGCCGGGCAGCTGGGCGCGCCGTCGCACATGGTCCACGACAGCGCGCACCACCCGGCGATGGAACAGCCCGCCGACACCACCGAGGCACTGGTGCGCTTCTTCGCCGGAACGGGGGCGGCGTGACCACGGCTCTCGCGCTCGCCGCGCCCGAACTCCTCCTCGCCCGCCTGTGCCGGCCCCGCCCGGTCGCCGACCCCTATCCGCTCTACGAACAGCTGCGCGCCGCCGGGCCGGTCGTGGCGCTCGACGGGGAGGATTCGCCGGTGGCGGTGGTCACCGGCTACGCCGAGTGCGCGAAGGCGTTGCGCGACAACAGGTTCGCGGCGCTCGGCCCGGACTACCACGACACCCGCGATCCGGCGTGGCGGGCGCACCCGTACAGCCGGGCCGCGTTCGGGTCGCTGCTGCTGCGCGACGGCGCGCTGCACGCCGCGCGGCGGGGCGTCGTGTCCCGGTTCTTCACGCCGCGCCGCGTCGCCGGGCTGCGCGACGGGCTGGTCGAAATGCTGGAGCCGGTGCTGGACCGGATGGCCGCCCGCGCCGACGCCGACGGGGCCGTGGACCTGCACGCGGAGCTGGCGATGCCGTTCGCGGCGCGGGTGCTGTGCCGGCTGCTCGGCGTGCCGGACGAGGAGGCGGACGCGCTGGCGCCGCTGATGCGGGACATGTCGGCGGTGTACGAGTTCGCCCTGACGGAGACGCAGTGGCGGCGGGCGCTCGACGCCGGCGCGGCCGCCGGGGAACGGCTGCGCCGGTTGGCCGCACAGCGCCGGGCCCGGCCGGGCGACGACGTGGTGTCCGCGCTCGTCGCCGCCCACGGGCCGGACGACGAGGTCCTCGCCGGCGAACTGGCGCTGTTGATGGCGGCCGGGTTCGACTCGCCGGCCAGCCTGACCGGGCTCGGGCTGCGGCTGCTGCTCGCGCATCCGGACCAGGCCGCCGCGCTGCGGGAGGATCCGGCGCTGGGCGCCGCGGCGACGGAGGAGGTGCTCCGGGCCGATCCGCCCGTCCAGGTCCTCCCGCGGATCATCACGGATCCGGTGGAACTGGGTGAGCGCGGCCTCGCACCGGGCACCCTCGTGCTGCTGGTGACCGCGGCGGCCAACCGCGACCCGTCGGTGGTGGCCGCGCCGGAGCGGTTCGACATCCGGCGCACCCAGCCCGCGGGCCTGGGGTTCGGCGGCGGCATCCACTACTGCCTCGGCGCCGCCGTCGGACGCCTGCAGGGCGAGGTGCTCTTCCCGCGCGTGCTGCGCCGCTTCCCGCGGTTGGCGCTCGCCGCGCCGCCGGCGTTCCGCGCACCGGGGACGATCTTCCGCGGGGTCGACCGGATGCCGGTGCGGCTGTACTGAGTTCCTGCTGCGCGGTTCCTACTGCTCGGGCGGGGTCTCCCGGTCGCGCAGCCGTTCCTCGCGCCGCCGCAGGTCGTCCTCCCAGCGGCGGAGCAGGTCCTCGTCCTCCCGGCGCTGCGCGGCCAGCCCGCGCAGGAACTCGGGGTCGTCGTCCGGCGCGACCGGGCGGGGGCGTTCCCGCTCGGGGAAGCCCGACCCGGAGGCCCAGGTCGGCACGGCTCGGGCGGCCCGCTCGGGACGGCCGGCGATCAGGTACGCGATCGCGCCGATCGGGGAGAACAGCAGGATCAGCAGGACCCAGACCACCTTCGGCAGGGCCCGCAGCTCGTACTCGTCCCGGGACAGGCAGTCGATCAGCGCGAACAGCAGCAGCGCGAGGTGGATGAGGAACAGCAGCGGATACAGTCGGCCCACGACGGACCAGCATCCGGGCTGCGGGCCGCCCGGTCTGCCGGTCCACCGGCCGGTCGGTCCCGGCTCGTCGCCGACGTCGGAGGGCCGAACGGTCAGTCGGTCTCCTCGGCGGAGCGACGCCGCTCGACCAGCCGGTCGTGCCGCTGCTTGGCCGCCTGGGCGCTCCCCAGCCCGACGCCGTGCGCGAGCGCCTGCCACGTCATGCCGCGATGGCGGGCGGTCTCCAGGAGGCCGAGCTCCAGCGCGTCGAGCTCGGCGCGGGCGCGGCCGACGAGGGTGAGCGCGGCGGCGAGGTCGTCGTGGTCGACGGCGGGCCCGTCGGGTCGTGGCCGGGCGGAGCCGCCGGCGCGCATCATGACGAGCCGCGCCGCCTCGTAGGGGGTCAGGGTCTCGTCGCCGTGCCGCCGCGAGACATGCGCCAGGGCGTCCCACTCGCGCCGGGACCGGGAGCGTTCGTCGATCATGCGGTCACTCCATCATTTCAACGGAACGTTGTCAACGGAGTGTTGAAATTTTCAGAGATAGGCGGCCTCGACGAGAACGTGCCCGAAGACCGGGTCGAACCCGTCCGGCCCCGAGTGGCTCTTCATCAGCGGCACCAGCGTCCCGTACACCGGCACCCGCAGCGTGTACGCCAGCATCCGCAGCGTCCGGCGACCGGCCTCGGTGACGGCGGTCTCGCAGCCCAGCAGCCGCACCCGGACGATCCCCGCCCGCCCCATAACGTCCTCCGCCGCCAGTTCGCGGAAGAAGCGGGCGACCGGCGGGTGGAGCATGTCGATCGCGGTCGTCCCGAGGCGCAACAGGTGATGGCCCCGCGTCGAGTGGCCGAGCAGGTCCAGGGTCACCGCCGGCCCGCCACCGTCCCGCGCGGCGGCCCGGAGCTCCAGCACGGCGCGCAGGTCGCCGAGGCCCGCCGCGCGATGCAGCCGCACGCAGCGGGCCGCGGCCCCCGCGAAGAACCCCTCCGCGCAGTCCGGCGAGGCGACGTTGAGCAGTTCAGTCCCCACCGGACTCCGGCCACTTGACGTCGGCCGGCGGGAACGCCACGGCCACCAGGGGCGCGAGCACCGGCGGGCCGGACCGCACCGGCCCTGCCCCCGCCGACGACGGCCCCAGGGCGAGCACGGCGGCGGCCGGCGGAACGAGCAGGAGCGCGGCGGCCGTGCGGCGGCGGCGTTCCGGCGCGCCCTGGTACGGCGGCAGCTTCGGGCTCAACGCGGTCCACTCCGCGGTGCTGACGACCGCGGCCATCAGAAGCCGCCGCCGAGGTGCGCCGGCGGCACGAGCACCGGTGGCGTGTACCGCCTCGGCCGCGGCCCCGACCCGCCCTTGAACGGCGGCAGCTTCGTCTCGACCACGCGCGCGTCGTGGGTGACGACCCCCTCCCGGAGCAGGGGCCGGTCGCCCAACCAGGGCGGGAGCTTCGGGCCGAGCGCCGACCGCTCGACGGAACTGACGATCACGATTCCTCCTCGGTGGAAAGGGTTCCGCTGATCAGGAAGAGCGCACCGGTGCGGCACCCCGCCGGGCCGGTGCGCAGCGTGGTGAGGCTGTCCGGCCCCGCGTCGCACTGTTCGGGGGAGTCGAGGTCGAGCCACATGACCACCGGCCGCGTGTGCGGTTCCCGCGAACGCCCCGGCGCCCACACGGCCACCTTCGCCAGCGAGCCGCGTTCGTCGAGGATCTCGGCGTGGTGGCCGGTGTACCGGTTGCCGGCGCGCCCGTCGGCGGTGCCCGGGTGGTACGCCACCGTCATGCACTCGTAGTCGTGGCAGTCCATCCCCTCCGGCGGGCAGGGCAGCCCGACCCGCGCGGCGAAGGACTCCTCCAGGTACACCGCGCCGGAGAGGGAGAGTTCCGGCCAGCGGGGGCCGAGCGTGGTGCCGCAGAGCGTCCCGTTGGGGCCGGCGAAGCAGTCGTCGACCTCGACCTCGTCCCAGCCGATCTCCTTCGCCGCGGCCGCGGACGGGGTGCGGGCGAGGTCGACCGCGATCAACTGTCCGGGGTCGAACCCGTGGTCGACCGGCTCACGCGTCCAGAACGCGCACCGGGTGTCGCTGTCGATCCGGCCGAGGAATCCGGGTGTCCCTACGAATACGCACCGCACAGAAGAGCGGCGTTCCACCCCGTTCCATGAGGAAAGGTCAGTAGGTCTCGACCTGGACGTAGAAGTCCTGGACGGTCCGGACCACCTCGACGAGCCGGTCGAAGTCCACCGGCTTGCGGACGTAGCGGTCGGCGGGCACGCCGAACCCGCGCAGCACCTGCTCCTCGACCTCGGAGGTAGTGAGCACGACGACGACGATCTCGCGCAGCGCCGGCTCGTTGCGGATGAACTCCAGCACCGTGCGGCCGTCGACCATCGGCAGGTTGAGATCGAGCAGGATCAGGTCGGGTCGCTTCGCGTCCTGGTACGGCGGCTCGCGGCGCAGATAGCCGATCGCCTGGAGGCCGTCGGACAGCACCGTCATGGTGTTGCGCAGCCGATGCTCGGCGAACATCTCCCGCGTGTACGCGATGTCGCCTGCATCGTCCTCCACCATGAGGATCTCGATCGGGGTCGCCACCTTCCGCACTATTGCACAGATCACGTTTCGGTGCCGGCTCAGCCGCTCGGTGGAAGGCCCGCTGAGCGGCCAGGATGCGGAACCTCCACTGACTGGTACAGTCGCGCCCGTCAACGTGGCGGTGCCCCGTAGAGCCGTGTGGAGGACCAGTGACCGATATGTCGACCGCGGGCGCCCGCATCGCCGGACTGCTGCACGAACGGCACGACGAGATCGTGCGGCAGTGGGCCGACGCGGTGACCTATGCCGCGAAGGGTCGACTGACCGTCGCCGAGGTGCAGTCACAGGTCTCGGAGATGTACGGGGCGCTGGCCAAGCTGGTCGACAGCGGTTCGCGGGACCTGCAGGTGCCGGAGGCCGCGGAGCTGCGTGCCGTCCTGGCCGAACTGTCGCGCAGCCGGGCGCGGCGCGGGTTCAGCCCGAGCGAGACGTCGATCGCGGTGCTCGCGCTCAAGGACGCGGTGCAGTCGCAGGTCGACACCTCCGACGCCGGCCTGCTGGCGAGCTTCCTGTGGTTCTCGCGGCTGGTGGACGAGTTCGCGCTGTTCACGTTCGAGACGTACAGCCGGGCCCGCGAGGAGCTCATCGTCGAGCAGGGCGAGCAGATGATGGAGCTCTCCACGCCGGTGATCAAGCTGTGGGACGGCGTGGTCGGCGTTCCGCTGGTGGGCACGCTCGACTCGGCCCGCGCGCAGGTCGTCATGGAGAAGCTGCTGCAGACGCTGGTCGACACCGGTTCGGCGTACGCGATCATCGACATCACGGGCGTGCCGGCGGTCGACACCCAGGTGGCGCAGCACGTGCTGAAGACGGTGATGGCGGCGCGGCTGATGGGCGCCGAGTGCGTCATCTCCGGCATCCGGCCGCAGATCGCCCAGACGGTCGTGTCGCTCGGCATCGAGTTCGGTGACATCGTGACGAAGGCGAGCCTGGCCGACGCGCTGGTGCACACGCTGCGCCGCAGCGGCATCGAACTGGTGCGGCGCGCGCAGCGCGGGGAGGCCTGATGGACCGGGTTCCGGTTCTCAAGATCGGCGACATCCTGCTCGTGTCGATCCAGGTCGACATGGACGACAACACCGCGCTGGCGCTGCAGGACACGCTGACCGAACGCATCGTGGAGACCAGCGCGCACGGCGTGATCATCGACATCACCGCGCTGGACATCGTCGACTCGTTCATCGGGCGGATGCTGTCGACGATCGCGTCGGTGTCGCGGGTGCTGGACGCCGAGACCGTGGTGGTCGGCATGCGGCCGGCCGTCGCGATCACCCTCGTCGAGCTGGGCCTGTCGCTGACCGGCGTGCGCACCGCGCTCAACGTCGAACGGGCGATGGAACTGCTGGAGCTGTCGCGGCCGGCACGGGCGTCGTCGCTCTCCGTCGTGGGCGACGGCCTCGACGTGTTCGACGACGATTCGCCGGTGGCCTGATGTACCCGGCTGCCGCGCCGCAGCAGGTCAACCTCGTCCCGATCGTGCGGGACGACGACGTGGTGCGGGTCCGGCAGGCCGTTCGGACGGCGGCATTGGCGGCGAAGCTGTCGCTGGTCGACCAGACCAAACTCGTGACGGCCGCGAGCGAACTGGCCCGCAACACGCTCATCTACGGCGGCGGCGGGCGGGCCGAGATCGAACAGGCCGACAACGGGCGCAAGCGCGGCGTGCGCGTCGTCTTCGCCGACGAAGGGCCGGGCATCGCCGACCTCGAACTCGCCATGACCGACGGCTACACCAGCGGCAACGGCATGGGCCTCGGGCTCAGCGGCGCGCGCCGGCTGGTCGACGAGTTCGACATCGACACCGCCGCCGGCCGGGGCACCCGGATCACGGTCACCAAATGGGCCAGGTGATCCCGGTAGGGGAGGTCATCGGCTGGTTCCGGGTCGACGAGGCGGCCACGGCCGGTACGGTGCGCCGTGCCGCCACCGAGGCCGGCGAACGGCTGGGCCTGCCCGAGGCACGCCTGGGCGAGATCGCCATCGCGATCCAGGAGATCGCCGGCAACCTGCACAAGCACGCCGATGACGGTTCGCTGCTGCTGCGGACGGTCGTGCAGGACGGCGTGGGCGGGCTCGAGGTCGTGGCCGTCGACTCGGGCCCCGGCATGGACGTGTCCAAGAGCCGCGACGGCTACTCGACGGCCGGCACGCTCGGGTTGGGCCTCGGCGCCATCGAACGCCTCGCCACCAGCAGCCGCATCTACTCCTACCCGGGGCGCGGGACGGTGCTCGCCGCGCGGTTCTGGCCGAAGGGGTTCGTCGCCGATCCGGTGCCGGCCGCCGGCCTGACCCGACCGATCACCGGCGAGAAGGTGTGCGGAGACGGATTCGCGTTGCGCGCCACGGGGTACGGACTGCTCGCGATGATGTGCGACGGACTGGGCCACGGGCCATTGGCGGCGGCGGCCACGGAGGCGGCGGTGGCCGCGTTCCACGCGGCGGACGGGTCGAGCCCGGCGGCGGTGGTGGAGACGATCCACCGCAGGATCGGCCACACCCGGGGTGTCGCGGTCGCCGTGGCGGCCGTGGAGGGCGCGCTCGGCACGGTGCGCTTCGCCGGGCTGGGCAACATCTCCGGGCACGTCGTGAGCCGGGACGCGCCGCGCAGGACGATGGCCTCGCTGCCCGGGATCGCCGGGCACAACCGGCGCACGGTGCGGGAGTTCGACTACGAACTGCCGCCGGACGGGCTGGTCGTCATGCACTCCGACGGGCTCACCGAGCGGTGGGACCTGGACGGCTACCCGCTGCTCGACCGGGATCCCACGGTGGTCGCCGCGCTGCTGCTGCGCGACGCCGGCGTGCGCCGCGACGACGCGGGTGTGCTCGTCGTGGCCGCGGGCGAGTGAGTCCACAGTGGACAGTGTGCCGGAGAGCGCGGAACTGCTGCGGCTGACCGCACGCGGCGAGCGGGACGTGTTCGTGGTGCGGCAGCGGGGGCGGGAGGTGGCCGCCGCCCTCGGCCTGGACCAGGCGAGCCAGGTGCGCCTCGCCACGGCGTTGAGCGAGGTCGGCCGCTACCTGCTGCCGACCGCGCGGCCGACGACTGTGGCGTTCCGGCTGGTGGACGCCTCGATCGTGGTGACGCTGACCGTCCCGGGGGCCGTGCCGGCGCAGCCGGGATCGCCGCTGACCGAGGGGATGCGGGCCGCCGCCCGGCTGATGGACGCCGTGGAGGTGCACCAGCGCCCCTCCTCCGTCGACGTCGTGCTGCGCCGGCACCTGCCGTCGCACTTCGCCGTTCCACCCGCCCCCGAGCTGGCCCGGATCCGCGCGGAGTTGCAGGCCGTGCGCGCCTCCTCCGTTCTGGACGAACTGGGTGTGCAGAACACGCAACTCATCTCCGCCCTGGAGGAGGTGCAGACCCAGCGGGACGAACTGCTGCGCCTGAACGGCGAGCTGGAGGAGACCAACCGGGGCGTGTTGGCCCTGTACACCCAGCTCTCCGACGAGATGGAACAGACGAATCGCGGGGTCGTCGCGCTCTACGCCGAACTGGACGAGCGCACCGCGCAGCTGCGTGAGGCGAGCGAGGCGAAGAGCCGGTTCCTGCGCAACGTCAGCCACGAACTGCGCGCGCCGATCACCGCCGTGCTCGGCATGCTGCGGCTGCTGCTGGACCCGCGTTCGGAGCCGCTGAGCAGCGAGCAGTCGCACCAGCTCACGCTCGCCAGCACCTCCGCGCAGGACCTGCTCGACATGGTCAACCAGCTGCTCGACCTGGCCAAGGCGGAGGCGAACAGGCTGGAGCCGCGCTGGGGCTCGGTCGACCTGCGCGCCGTCTTCGACCAGCTGCGCGGCACGCTGCGCCACCTGGCCCGGCCGGACGTCGACCTGCTCGTCGAGGACCCGGACGTGCCGGTGCTCGTCACCGACGAGGTGATGCTGGTGCAGGTGCTGCGCAACCTGTTGAGCAACGGCCTCAAGTTCACCGCGCGCGGGTCGGTGGCGCTGTCGGCCCGCTACGACGAGGCGGCCCACCGGGCGGTGCTGACCGTGACCGACACCGGCGTCGGCATCGATCCCGCCCAGCACGAACGGATCTTCGAGGAGTTCTACCAGGTGCCGGGCACCAAGGCGGGGACCGGGCTGGGCCTGCCCTACGCGAGGCGGCTCTGCGAGGTGCTCGGGGCGGAACTGACGCTGTCGAGCGAGCCGGGGCGGGGCAGCACGTTCACGGTGTCGCTGCCGCGCAGCCCGGGCGACGCCAGCCCGATCCACACCACCGTCGACCTGAAGCCCATCCCGGCCGCCGCCCGCCGGATGGAACGGGTGCTCGTCGCCGACGACGACACGATGTTCCGGGAGCACGTGCAGCGGCTGCTGACGGAGCGCGGCATCACCGTCACCGCCGTCGCCGACGGGCGGGCCGCACTGGCCGCCGCCCGCGCCGAACGCCCCGACGCGATCGTGCTCGACCTGCGCATGCCGCACCTGGGTGGCCTGGAGGTGCTCGGCGCGCTGGCCGAGGATCCGCGGCTCGACGCCGTCGCCGTGGTGCTGGTGACCGAGGCCGAGCTGGACGAGATCGGGATGGAACGCGCCGCGCGGGCTCAGGCCGTTCTCGACAAGGCGACCCTGACGGACGACGGACTCGTCGGCGCGCTCTACGAGGCCGCGGTGCGACGCGGGCGCGACATCCCCACGCAGAGATCGGGGTCCGATGAGCGATGACTCCGGAGTGGTCTTAGTAGTCGACGACAATCCCACCAAACGGTATGTGATCTCGAGCTGGCTGCGCCGGGCCGGGCACACGATCATCGAGGCCGCCACCGGCGGCGAGGCGCTGCAGACCCTGCGGGTGGAGAGCTGCGACCTGGTCGTCCTCGACGTGCGGCTGCCTGACATGGACGGCTTCACCGTCTGCGAGAGGATCAAGTCCGACCCCCGCACCAGCGCCGTGCCGGTGGTGCACATCTCGGCGACTGCCGTCGACGTCACCGACCGCACCCGCGGGCTCAACCAGGGCGCCGACGCCTACCTCGCCGAGCCCATCGACCCCGACGAGATGCTCGCGACGGTGCACGCGCTGCTGCGCTACTTCCGCGCCCGCCAGCGCGCCGAACGCCTCGCCGCGCGGCTCGCCACCCTCGCCGAGATGACCATCGCGGTGCACCGCGCGGGCACGTTCGCCGACCTGATCACGAACGCCGCGGCGGGCGCGGCGGCGGTCTTCGACCGGCCGGCCGCGATCGCCGTCGTCTCCCCGGCGGGCCGGCCGCTGCTCGCCCGCTGCGCCGGCGCGGGCGCCGAGGCGACCGTGCAGCCGTGGCACAGCACCGACGGCCGCCTCGAACGCGCCGACCGGCTCACCCGCGACACCGAGGACTCGGTGCGCTGGCCCGAACTGGACCGGGTGCCCGACGGCACCCCGCTCTGGGTCAACCTGGCCCGCCCGCGCGCCAACCGCCCGCCCGCCTACGTGATCGTGCCCGCCGCCGAGCTGACCCCCGACGACGCGCACGTGCTGACCCAGCTCGGCCAGACCGTGGCGTTGGCCATCGACGCGATGCGCTCCTACGACGAGGAACGCTCGATCGCGCTCACGCTGCAGCACAGCCTCCTGCCGCGGGAACTGCCCGCGCAGGACGGCCTGGACCTGGCGGTGCGCTACGTGCCGGCCAGCGACCGGGCCGAGATCGGCGGCGACTTCTACGAACTGCTCGTCATCAACGGCACACTGATCGCCGCGATCGGTGACGTCGCCGGCCACTCCCTGCACGCCGCCACCGTCATGGCCGAACTGCGCCACGTCCTGCGCGCCTACGTCGCCGAGGGGCACGGCCCGGCCGAGGTGATCCGCCGGCTCAACAACCTGATGCTGCAGCTGCTGCCCAGCGAGACGGCGACCCTCTGCGTGCTGACGCTCGACCTCGCCGACGGCACCCTCACCGTCGCGAACGCCGGCCACCTCCCACCGGTGCTCGTGCGCCCGGACGGGACGGCCACGCTGATCTCCGAACCGGTGCCGCTGCTCGGCATCGACGTGCCCCGCGACACGCAGACGCGGGACGTGCTGGCGCCCGGCGACACGCTGCTGCTGGTCACCGACGGCCTGGTCGAACGCCGCGGCCGGAACATCACCGACAGCATCGAGGAGCTGCGCGTGGCGGCCGCCACGGTCGGCGACGACCTCGACGAGTACTGCGACCGCCTCCTCGAACGCTTCGTCACGGGGCCGAACGACGACGACATCGCGATCGTGGCACTTCGCCGTAGCGCCGCCTAAGGCGCCGTTCACCTGCCGTTTCCCTGGGGCGTTCAGCATCGGCGCGTGACGTCAGAGACTGTCATCCTCGCCCTGGTGATCGTGGCCGCGCTCGGCTTCGACTTCACCAACGGTTTCCACGACACGGCCAACGCGATGGCGACCTCGATCGCCACCGGTGCCCTCAAACCGAAGGTGGCCGTCACGGTCTCGGCCGTGCTGAACCTCATCGGCGCGTTCCTCTCCGTCGAGGTCGCGCTGACCGTGACCAACGCCGTCGTGCGCATCCAGGGATCGAACGGCGCCCCCAAGCCCGAACTGGTGCAGGACGGCGGCAGCGCGCTGCTGCTCATCGTGCTCGCCGGCCTCGTCGGCGGCATCGTCTGGAACCTCTTCACCTGGCTGCTCGGCCTCCCGTCGAGTTCCTCGCACGCGCTGTTCGGCGGCCTCGTCGGTGCCGCGCTCGCCGGCCTCGGCATCAGCGGCGTCAACTGGAACGGCGACGGTTCCAAGCTCGACGGCGTCGTCGGGAAGGTCGTCATGCCGGCCCTGATCTCGCCGGTGATCGCCGGTGTCGTGGCGGCCGTCGGCACCTGGCTGGTGTTCCGCGTGACGGCCGGCGTGGCGCAGCGCTTCACCGAGAACGGCTTCCGCTGGGGCCAGATCGGCAGCGCCTCCCTGGTCTCCCTCGCCCACGGCACGAACGACGCGCAGAAGACGATGGGTGTCATCACGCTCGCGCTCATCGCCACCGGCGACTGGACCGACACCAAGAACATCCCGTTCTGGGTGAAGGTCGCGTGTGCCCTCGCGATCGCGCTCGGCACCTACCTCGGCGGCTGGCGGATCATCCGCACGCTCGGCAAGGGACTCGTCGAGATCTCCTCGCCGCAGGGCATGGCGGCGGAAAGCTCCTCGGCGGCGGTCATCCTCGCCTCCAGCCACCTCGGCTTCGCGCTGTCGACCACGCACGTGGCCACCGGTTCGATCCTCGGCTCGGGCGTCGGCAAGCCGGGTGCGCAGGTGCGCTGGCGGGTCGCGGCGCGGATGGTCGCGGCCTGGCTGATCACCCTGCCGTCGGCGGCCGTCGTCGGCGCGCTGATGTGGTGGATCGGCGACCTCATCGGCGGGGTTCCCGGTGCGATCGTGATCTTCGCGATCCTGTGCGCGCTGGCCGCCGCCATGTGGATCCGTTCGCGGCAGAAGCCGGTCGACCACAGCAACGTCAACGACGAGTGGGAGCCCGCCGCCGCCGCGCCCGCGTCGCCCGCCGAGCCCGTCGCCGCCTAGGAGGAGAGCATGCACAACTTCGGGTTCGCCCTGGAAGGGGCGTGGCAGGTGCTCCTCGCCGGGCTGGTGCTGGGCGCCGGGCTGCCGGCCCTGTTCGCGCTCGGGATCCGGGCGACGGCGTTCGGGGGCGGCGGGTCGGGGTCGACGGCGGCGTGGGGCCGGCCGGTGGGGTACCTCTGCTTCGCGATCGTGGTGCTGGCCGTTCTTCTCGGGATCACGTTCATCGTGGCGAGCGGCTTCGGCAAGACGTTGGACTTCTCGCACATCTACCCGACCGTCGTCGACAAGCACTGAGGTGGATCGATGAGTGACGGCCGTACGCACTTCCTCGCCCGCGCCGTGGAGTGGCTGCGCGCCGGCTATCCGGCGGGCGTTCCGCGGCAGGACTACGTGGTGCTGCTCGGGCTGCTGCGGCGCAAGCTGACCGAGGAGGAGATCCGCAAGATCGCGCAGAACCTCGCCGACGCCTCGGCCTCCTCCGACGGGGAGCCGATCACGACCGACGACATCGAGCGCATGATCGACGAGTCGGTGTTCCAGGAGGCGAGCCCGGAGGACGTGGTGCGGGTCTCGGCCCACCTCGCCGCCGGCGGGTGGCCGCTGGCGGACCCGCCCACCAACTGACCGAGCGGCGGCCGGCTGACCCTCGCGGAGTCAGCCGGTCTCGTCGTCGATCAGGCCGTACGGGGGCCGGTCGGGCCGCCGGGTGAAACGCACGATCACGTCCCCGTCGGCCACCGGCGGCGGCGCGTTGTCCGCGACCACCACCTGCGCCCCGGCGCCGCGCCCCGCCAGCCAGTCGTGCAGGTGCTGGTAGATCCGTTCGATGGTCACACTGTCGGCGAACTCCGTGTCGCGATCGCCGGCCTGACCCAGATTCTTCTGCGGGCTGTCCAGCATGAGAAAACCGGGATGCGACGAGCGCGTCTCCCACGCCACCTCGAAGACGGCCAGCTGCCACGCCAACGCGATCAGGGTGCGCCCGCCGGAGGACGCCGCGCGGTAACTCTCGCCCCGCACGAACGGCGTCAGGTCCTCCGCCACGTGCGCGTCCGTCAGCTTCGGATACCGCCACAGGGCCAGGATCTCGTGGAACCGCCGGCCGACCCGCCCGATCAGCGACGACCGGTCGGCGCGTGGGCCCGGCCCGACGGCGTCCTCGAACTCCTCCCGCAGCGCCGCCGCGCTCGACTCCAGCGCGGCGACGTCGGCCTCGCGGCGTTCCAGCGCCTGGACCAGCAGCAGCCCGTCGACGGCGCGCTGCATGGCGACCGCCGCCTCCTCGCGGCGCCGCGCCAGCGCATCGCGCTCCGCCAGGAACGGCGTCACCGCGTGCGCGGTACCGGTGTCCACCTCGGCCGCGGCGCGGCGTTCGGCCTCCTGGGCGCGGGCCGCCGCGGTGCGCAGCGCCGGCAGTTCGCCCTCCAGGTCGGCGAGGTAGCCGGTCAGCTCCGCCAGCCGGGCCCGCGCGGCGCGCAGTTCGCCGGAGACGTCGTGATCCTTGTCGTCCCCGGCCTCGGGATGGCGCGCCCGCACCGGGTCGAACAGCCGCTGCGCCTCGGTCAGCATGGTCAACTGGGCCACGTCCTCGGCGTAGCTGGCCCGCAGCGGCACCATCCGCTCCGCCTGCGTCTCCCGGTCACGCAGCAGCGCGGTGGCCGTGTCGGCGTCCTGGGTGGCGCGCCGGTGACGTTCCCGCAGATCCTCGGCGAAGTCGGTCGAGGCGCGCGCGACGGTGTCCAGGGCGGCGGCCCCGGCCTCGGTCTCCGCGAGGGTCGACTTGGCCCGCAGCAGCTCCGCCTCCAGCTCGGCGCGCGGACCGAAGCGCAGGTCGTCGACGAACGCCCGCGCCACCTCCAACGCCGTCCGGGCCGCGGCCAGGCGCTGCTCCACCTCGCGCACCCGCCGGCCCAGCTCCACCGCGCGGTCGTCGTGCACGTCGAAGACGACGTCGACCACCTGGCGCAGCTTCAACTGCTTCATCGGGCTGTCCTCGAACAGCAGGTTGCGGTTGTCCAGCCGCTCGTTGGCCAGGTAGCACAGCCACATCACGTCGCGGAAGCTCAGCGGGTCGGTCTCCGAGTCGCGCCGCGCCGGGACGTCCCGCAGCCGCACGCCCTCCAGCTTGCAGTGCGACAGCAGCAGGCTGGACAGGCTGTCCGGATGGCCGGCCGGGCGCAGCGGCCGGCGCTGCGGCGGCGTGGCGCCCGGCTCGTCCAGCCGGCCCGCGCTCACGTACGCCACCGTCGACGGCACACCCACCGCGCGCTGGATCACGTACGGCGAACCGGACAGCTCGACCTCCAGCGTCGCCGAGCGCACCTTCGGCATGATCTCCGGGTGCCGCGGATGGTCCGAGGCGCCCAGGCAGTAGTCGACGAACTCCAGCACCGTCGTCTTGCCCGTGCTGAACGCGCCCGCGATCACCGACAGCGGCCGCGGCGCGTCGTCCGGGCCGCGAAAGTCCACGTCGTAGGTCCGCTCGGGGCTGTGCAGCCGCAGGCGGCGGAGTCGGATGCCGTTGGGCACGGAGTCACCGGTCATGTCACGTCCCAGGGAGGGGAATCTCGGGGAGGGGATGGGGGAACGACGGTGAGCCATTGACGCAGGTGTGCCCGCAGCCGCTTTCCGCTCATCCGCCGGGCCCGCCGGATGACCACGCGTGCCGCGTCGGCGTAGATCTGAGCGTACCGGGCGGTGAACTGCCCGGCCAGGCCACGACCCGCGTCGGTCAGTCGATAGCGCACCCGGCCGGAGGCGCTCGCCCGGACGAGTTCCCAGCGCACCAGCGTGGCGAGATCCTCCGACAGGCGCAGCTGCGCGGTGACGAACCGCTGCGCCGGACTCGCGTAGGCGAGCGATCGGTCGTCGAACCCGGCGAGGCGCAGCACCCTGCGGTCCGGGTCGCCCTCCTCGCGGGCCACCAGCAGCGGGTGCGCGGCGAGGAAGTCGTAGATGCCGAGGCGTTCCGCGTCGATGCCGTCGGGCTCGGCGTCGGCGGCGATCGCGAGCAGCAGCGTCAGGCGGGCGAGCCGGAACTCCCGGCTGTCCTCGGCGTTCACGCCACCGCTCCGTGCTCGTCCGCGACCGTGCGCCAATGGCGGACCCAGCCGGCGCGGCGGTCCTCGACCACGCGGTGCATGAGCCCGCAGCGGTGCACCGGCCCGGCCCGCAGCATCGACGGGAACGCGCCGGACTCGCGCAGTTCGCCCATGACGGCCGCGTGCAGGCCGGGCAGCCGCGGGTTGGCCGGGTGGCGTTCGCCGATCTCGTTGAACCGGGCCTCCCAGACGCCGTGCACCAGGCCGTCCGACTCGGCCAGCGCCGCCAGTTCGGCCCGCACGCCCTTGTCCGTGATCTCGCGCACCATCAGCTCGGCGTTGAAGAACTCCCGCTTCGCGGCCCCGACCTCGGTGTGCCCGGCGGCCCGCAGCTGCCGGACGAACAGGCACGCGTCAAGCACGGCGTCGGAGTCGGACGCGAGGGAACGCACCGGCGCGCGGGGCGCCTCACCGGGCACGTACGGGTCGTAGTAGTGCCGCCGCACGTGCGCCGCGTCCGGGGTGATCAGCAGGTTGCGCAGGTTCGTCTCGTGCCACAGGTCGATCTCGACGCCGGTCTCCCGCTGCCGGCGCGCCCGCCAGTTGTCCCACCACTGCGCGGTCGGCGCGTCCATGCTGGACGGCACGCACAGTACCCAGCGGCTCACCGCGTAGCCGTGGCGTTCGGCGGCCGCCACCGCCGAGTCGAACGACTCCCGGATCTGCGCCTGTCGGGAACGCGTCACCGCCGGCCAGAAGTACTTGGACTGCCAGATGACCACCAGACCGGACAGGTCACCGAGCAGGACGTCGATGCCCCAGTCGCCGGGGTTGGCCGCGATCAGCCGGGCGCCCGGATGGATCGCGCCGATCAGCATCGCCAGCATCTGCTCGAAATCGTCCCGCGCACCGGCCATGTTGCCCGCGCGGAACTGGTGAGCCGCGAAGTTGATCGGTGGTTCGCCCGCCGCGAGGCCGGTCAGGGCAGAAGCCGCCGTCATCACACCTCCCACCCGAACCGAGCGGATTCACGCGACCCCCAGATGATCAGCATTGCGCGCACCGTCACGGATCGCAACGAACGAAACACCAAGCGGCGGATGTTCACCCTGTTTTCCGTCCTGCGGAACCTATGCTTCATGCAGTCAGTGCCCCTGAGGCGGGCGTGGTCTTGGCATGCCCCAACGGGGAGTTGCAGGTCAGCCGCATGCAGAGCCCGCGGCCGTCCACTGTGGTTGATCGCTACCGGCCTCGGCAACCCGGCGCGTGGATGCACAGTTGGATGCACATGTCGCGCGTTGTAGCCCGCAGCTTCACCCGTTGGGGTGACGCTGGATCCGACGCTGAGGCTACGGGGTCGACGCCATCACCGATCTGTGGTGATCGACGCGCCGATGGCGGCGGCGCCCGCGATCCGCGCGGTGAACGGGCTTTTGGTCGAGCAAAGGCGATCGTGCAGTCGCTGGCCGGCCTACGGTGTCTACCTGACCGGGTTCGGCGGTCCGGAGCAGCCCGACGGCACCACGACGGAACGAGTTGAGATCAGCTACCTCGGGCGAACCATCGCCACCCTGCCACCGGACTCCAGTGGAGGCGTGTACGTCGAGGTGCCGATCGTCGCGACCGGCCCGGTCTCCGTCACCGCCCGCAGCACCAAGGGCACCACGGCTACCGCCACGGCTACCGCGACACCAGCCGTACCGGGCCTGTGGGCCAACAGCACGAAGGAAGGCGCGCTGACCGTCACCGGCGCCGACACCACCGTGACCGGCCCGGTCCACAGCAACGGGAGCCTCTCCGTCACGGGTGCCCGCACCACGGTCCCGGCCGGCGCCGAGTACGTCACCACTCTCACGGTGCGCGGCAACGGGCACCAGGTCACCGCCCCTCGCAAGGTCACCGCCGGCAGCCCGCCAGCGGTAGCCGACATCGCCGCATACCGTCCCGGCGGAGCCGCTGCGAAGGCCGCCGGCAGCATGTACCGGGCCATTCCGGCGAGCGCCTGCAAGAGCGGAACGTGGACCGCGCGTCCGAGCGACATCACAGCAGGCGTGCTGTACGTGCCCTGCACGGTCACAGTGACCGGTTCGGGACGTATCAACGCCACGATCGCCGCAGAAGGTTCAGTCCACCTCGCTGGCACCGACCTCGCCATCGGTCCCGACATGCCGGGCCGGCCGGCGATCGTCTCCAGCACCAAGGGGTCCGCGGTCCAGCTGACCGGGGCGTCCAACCGCATCCTCGGTGCGATCCATGCGGTCAATGGCCAGGTCACCATCGCCGGCGCCCGCAATGTGATCCGATGTGGGGTGGTCGCCGACACCATCACCGTCGTCGGCGCCGGTACACGCGTGGAGGTCGACAACAAGTGCCGAGCGTGACCCGGTACGGCATCGCGGCGGTCGCCATCATGGCGACCGCCGCATGCGGCCTCAACAACAGCCCCTCAGGCGAGCTTCGGACCAACACCGAACGGCCGTGCGGAGGAAACCCAGCCGTGATCGTCGACATCGGATATCCCGGCGACAGCGATGCGCCCGCAGCGGCACACATCACCACCAACGGCGAAACGATCTACTTCACCGCGACCGACTTCACCACCGACGACCTCTTCGACAGCGACCGGCTGCGCCGCACGACAATCTCCGTCGGGCCGGCAGCCACACCACCGGCCTACGACCAGCGGTCCTCTTCCGTCGTCGGTGCCACGGCGAAGATCGTCGTACCCCAAAACACCTGGATACCAATCGACCTGCCGGCCGGCGACTACTGGGTACTCAGCGCCCGCCTGTCCACCACCAACGTGGCGAGCTGCACCGCAGGAGGCGTCACCGGCAGCCGCGCCGCGCGCACCGCTCCATCCCCGACGCCGAGCAACTCCTAGTATCCCGCTGCGTTCCTGCACGCGCGTGGGGCGGACGTCGGGTCAGCCTCCGAGCAGGACGTGTCGTAGTTCTGTCGGTGGCGGCTCGACGACTGTGACGAAACTGTCGGCCAGGTACCACCTTCGGCCTGCCGGCCACAGCCAGGGCAACTCCAACGGCAATGATCAGTGTCGGGTTGAGTTCCCCCGGGACTATCTCGCTAACGGTGATGTCGGGATAGTCCTCGCTCCGGTGCCGCTCGGCCGGGACGCAGGCCGCCCGGTAAGGAAGAGCGGAACGCTCGGCATTTCTTGGCGACGACCTCGGCCGCGTCGTTGCGGGCGTCAAGCCGCAGGGGAGCCGCCTTACCAAGGGCACGGGCTCATGACGCTGCCGCGCACGGCCGGCAACGGCATCGTCAGCGCGGGCGGGGGTCGTGTTCGAGCAACAGCACGTCGGTGTGTTCGAGCGGCATCCGGACGGTCAGGTGGTTGCCGGAGCGGGACAGCTCGACCGGTACCCGGCGGGCGCTGTGCACGTTTCTCCACCGACGCCCTTCGCAGAGCACGACAGACAGCTCGCTGATCGGCTCGGCGGACCAATTGAGCAACACCAGTGCCGTGCCGCGGTCGGAGTCGAGTCGGCATACCTCCACAGGTTCGTGGCTCAGGTGGGCCGGTTTGGCTGCCCCGGCGAGCACGGCCGGAGCGACGGCGAGCCGGCGTCGGGTGTCCTCCCAGCCACGCACCACGGAGGACCGGTCGCGGGGTGTGCGGGCACCGAGCGGGTGGTCGAGCGTGTCGACGTACTGCAGGCCGGGATAGAACCCGTACGCGACGGCCGATCCGTGGCCGAAGCGGTGCCGGGTGATCGCCGCCGCGCCGGAGGCGAATGATGCCACCACCTCCGCGCCGCCGGGCACGGGCACCAGGGGCGTGCCGGGGCCACGCACCGCCAATTCCTGCGTGCCGAACACCGGATCCGCCGGCACGCGCAGGGTGTGATCGTAGAACAGCGGCACGCCGACGCCGTCCGTCCGCTCCGCCGTGCGCGGGCCGATACCGAGTACCTGTTCCAGGAGCGGCGACGCCGTGTCGTACTCGTCGGCGACGCCCGCGCCCGGCCCGACCGCGAGTACCCCGCCCCCGCGCACCCACGCGACAATCCGCTCCAGCGCCACCGACTCGACGTTCGGGCCGGTGAGGTAGAGGGCACTGTACTGCCAACTGCCAGGCCGGTCCGGATCGATGTCGTCGCGGATGCTCTGCTCGTCCACCAGGTCGATGCTGTAGCCGGCGTGGATAAGGGCGATGCTGAGCCGGATCGTCTCCCACATGTAGACGGTGGGCTGCGGGCCGGCGTTCCAGAGGTGGCTGGTGCCCGTGGTCAGGATCGCGACGCTGCCACGGTTCGGCCGCCCCGGATGGATGAGGTGTTCGGCGCGGGCCAGGACCCGTGCCGCATCCGCGATCGACGGGTACGCCAGCGGGTTGTCGGACCAGCCGTCGCCCACCAGCCGGGTCGGGCCGAAGCAGTAGAAGTCGACGGCCTTGCCACCCCGGCCGACCAACGACAGCGCCTTGTAACTGGCCCCGGCCGGATGCCCGGTGAGCATGTTGCCGACGACATAGCCTCCGAACGGCCGGGTACCGAGCGCGGCGGCGGTGCCGAGGGCGCTGGCCCGCACCGACCACAGCACCGCGGTGTCGTCCGGGACCCAGTCCGCCGACCAGAGGTTGTGCGATCCGAGCCGCGCCGAGGTGTACCAGTCGAAGCCGCCCATGCCGGCCCGCGAGCTGACGTCGGGGTTGTTGGCCACCTTCTGGTTCGGCGCGGGGATGTACCACGCGTTGATCCACGAGTTCCAGTTCACGTCCACGGAGGTGCCCGGGCTGAACGCCTTCGCCAACTCGTCGGTGACGAGCCGGTGGCCGCGTGCGGCCGACTCGGCGAAGAACCGGGTTGTCCAGTAGTACAACCGGCGCTGCGCCAACGACGCGCCAGCCGCGTTGGTGACGGGCCTTGCGTCGTCGGCAGCATCCACGTGGTTACGGGCCAGGAACGCCCGGAACTCCGCAAGTTGCCCGTCGTCGAGCATGTCGGCGACGGAAGGAAAGTACCAGGCGGGCTCGTCGGACAGTTTGATGTCCACGACGTCGCCCGGCGTGCCTCCGTTTGCCGTGGGCACGCCGGCGGCCAGGCCCTGCGCCCAGGCAGCCACGTCGTTCGGGTGCCGGCGGAGGTGGAAGTCGAAGTAGGCCCGTGGCGCCGTGTGTGTCGGTCTGCCCTGCAGGGGGTGGTAGACCGCGACCGCCCGCCGGTTCAGCCCGGCGGCGTCCAGGTCGGCGTTGACGTCGGCGGGGTCGAGCGCGGGCCAGGAGTACGCGTTGACCGTGTTGACGCCCAGCGCGGCCAGCGTCGCGGCCTCGGCGCGGAGTTGCCCCCGGTGCCCCTGCCGGCCGATTAGGTGGGAACTCGACACCGTCAGCAGCCGTGGCCGGTCGGCCGCCGCGACGGCGACCGCCTCCGCCCGGCGCAGATGTTCCTGGGCGTAGGCGCTGAGCAGCCGGGTCCGCCGCGGTCGGGTCCCGGGCACGGCGAAGCCGTACCCGGGCAGCAGGATGCCGACCCGGCCACCGGCGACGGTGTCGGTCAGGACGCCGGCGGGGCTAGCACCCGTGTCGTCGAGCGGCTCCAGGCTGACGGTGACAGTCTGCGGCGGTGCCGCGGCGCTGCCGACGGCGACGAAGACGAGGACGTCGCCGGCCTGGTCGCGCAGCAACGGGTCGAGGTCGAACGTCGTCGGCACCCCCACGGCCACCCCGTTGCGCACGACGGTTCCGCGCCCGGCAGTCTCCACGGACACCGCGAATGGGCCCGACGGCGGCGGCGTCACCGACCCGACGGTCACCCGAAGCCGGTGCCCCCGCACCTCGTTGCCGCCCTCGGCCGCTACGGGGGTCACCAGCACGGTGACGTCGCCGTCGGCGGTCACGGTCATCAGCCTGGGCTCCGCACCATGACGCACGCCGACCTGCTCCGGCGGGCCGGCGGGACGCCCGGACGGGTCCAACGGGACCGCCACCAGTTCGGTCCCACACCGGCGCGACGCGGCCGTGTACGCGTCCGGGTAGGTCGCGTTCCGGCACAGCCAGAGCCGCTTCCCCGACCCGTCGACCGCGGCCAGCCGGCCGGCCGGCACGCCGTCGGACACCGGGTCACCGACCGGATGGCCGCTCGAATCGAGGGGCCACATGATGACGGGCGCGTCGGTCGGCATCGTCGCCCGCCGGTACAGCGCCTGCGGCGTGTAGTGGAACATCAGATAACTCGGCGCCGGCGAGCCCCACTTTCCGAGGGCGGAGAACTGCCGCGCCGGCCCGGCCGGGGTCCCGTCGGACCTCATCGGCACGACATCGAGCGTGTCAGGGTGCGTGCCCAGGTACATCAGGTCGCCGGCCGGGCTGAACGCGATGTCGTACTTGCCGACGCCGCCCACCCGATGGCTGCCGCGAAGTCGCAGCGGCTCGCCGTCGGCGTCGAGTTCGTGGACGAACACCCGTGGATCGCCCCACCCGCTGACGTAAAGCAGGGGAAGCGTGGGATGCAGCGTCACGGCCTGTAGGGAACCCTTCTCGTTCCCGGCGTCGTAGCTGCGTGGCGCGCCGACCGGTCGGCCGGCGTCGTCCAGGCTCCAGACGGTCAGGCAGCGGCGCTCGATCGGCCACGGCTGGCGCAGCCCGGGATAGTCAGTCTGTACGCCGAGGTAGAGCCGCCGGCCGCTTGGATGAGTGACGGCCACGCCGACCGACGAGCGCCCGCCGGCCGGCAGCGGCACCGCGCTGTCGGGGAACCATTCGGGTGCGCCGGCTGGCCCACCTTCCGGTCCGACGCCGATGACCCCGAGGTTCAGCCGCCGCCGCTGGGTCGACAGGCTGCGTCCGACGAACACGTGCCCGCCACCCCGGCCGGCCGCCACCGCGCCGGCAGTGACGACACCGATGCCTGTCAGGTCGACCCATCCGGCGGTTCCGTTGCTCATGTCGGGTGTCCTTCCGCTCGCGGGCACGGGGATCCGCAGCGGCGGACTACCCGAATCAACCAGCGGCCGGGCACCGGGGTGACGAGATGACCGGAGGAGCACCAACTGACCGTTCAGATGATGCCCACCGGCATCGTTTCTCAGGTGCGGGGCCACATCCACGATGGCGTGCGGCGTCGGTACAACCGTGAGCACGACAGACTTCGACTATTTGCTGAGGTGAGCGTTGCTCTCGCCTCGACGTACAACCGGTTGGTCATTGAGTTGATGGCGGCGAGCAGAGCCCGCGTCTCTGGCCCCGCTGCCCGCCCGCTGAATCGGTAGAGATCGACGAACAGGGTGTATGTGTCCTGGGAACGGCTGGTGGTACGGGTTCGGCCGCCCGACGGTAGTGCGTTCGGGTGACAGACCTGGGAGGGCAGCCAGCCACGGCGCACTCTGAGAGAATGACGCGCTTGCGGCTCGCCCTCATTGCCGTACTACTGACGACGACTCTCGCGGCGTGCGAGGGCACACCGGACCCGCAACCTTCGGCCAGCGCCGTCGGCGCATCGCCCGGATCGTCAACCGACGACAGTAGCGGGCCAGGACACCAGGTCGGTGTGCCCATTGATGTGAAACGCAACGGTGTGGACGCGCTGGTATGGGTGGACATCGGTCGACACGACACGCAAGACGAGGGCCGAGAGTCCGTCGATTTCAACATCACCGTCGAAGTGTTCGGCGGCACATGGAAATTCGGACCCGATCTGATCGCCTGCGTCGACGACGGCACGTCGACCCCGGCGCATCTCGAGTACGGGTCAAAGGACGCCACCGAGATCAAGGTGGCCGAGCGGAAGTACTGGAAAGTCAGCTGCAGCAACCCGGCTGCGCCGCCCGTGCCTCGGATCGCTGTCTACTTCTCGGCCGGAGAACTCCTCGCCACCTTCTGATCGTCGCCGCCGTCAACACTTTTCAGTCGTTCGGGCTCCGGTTGGAGGCGATGAGCACCTTGGTTCCGGCGACCGGCCCTGCGGTGAAGTCGCCGCGGGGGTAGCCGGCAATCCAGATCGTGCGGTGCTCGCCGATGCTTGCGTGCCACTGATTCTTCCAGTGGCCGCGAACCCAGTGGCCGCGCGGCGGTTCGCCTGCCCTCGCGGCTCGTGCTGCGTCGAGTTCATCCCCGGCATGTTCGGGGCGCCGCAGGTAGACGCGCCGGATCGGCCGGTCGACCTGCCCGGTGCGCGAGAGTTCCTTCCGGGCGGCCTTTGACGCCGGCTCCACCTCGTCGCGGACCAGTGGGGCGCGGCACAACGCTGTCAGCGTCTGCAACAGACGGTGCGGGCCCGCGGACGAATAATCGGGAAGCGTGGCGCCGTATGGGCCGATCGCGTTCATGGCCAGGCGCAGGCCGTTGTAGCGGACGGCGAACCTCGGTTCGTCGAAGTAGTGGATGCCCGTGGCGCGCACCCAGCCGGAAATTGCCAGGAGCGGCGTCCCGTCCGATGTGGAGGCTGTTTCTGCCCAGGTGATGGCACTGAGCCGCTGGTCGGTGGGATTCCATCCGGCGTCGTGCCAGACAATCGGCAGCGGCTTCGCGAAGATGACGACACCGTCGGGGGCGAGAAGGTCCATCATCGGTGGGTCGCACCAGATCGGGTCGACCTGCCGGAACGCGTCAGCGCTGGCCGTAGCGGTCAGCTCGGCGTGCCGCCACCGGGCAGGCTCGTCTGGGAGGCTGTCCGGCCAGTTGCCTTTGTAGAAGTCGCGGTAGAAGCGGTACAGGCCGCGTGTTCCGTCGAGGCTGTCAGCCCACTGGATCAACTTGCCGTACTCGCGCAGGGCGTCGTCGACGCTCCACACCCGTGCGGTGCTCGAGCGCTGTCGGGGAACTGCGCGACGGCGTGTCTTGCGGGCACGACTCATCGTGGTAGCTCCTTACCTGGTGGGAGACGTCAGAGGTCGGCGAAACAGCCCTGTCCCTGCGGGCGAGAGGGGTAGGTGTGGTCGCAATACCGAGTGCGGCCGCAGCAATCGCTGATCGGATGTGTGACGGCGACCGTCGGTAAGTTTCGCGGACATATGCCAGTGCGACGACCAGGTGCTCTTTGACTCCTGGGCCCAGCGTTTGAAGCGGGCGATCTCTCGTCATCGCGGCGATCAACACCGCGGAGCAGGATGCGTAGGACCCGCTGAACCTCATCTGGATGCGGCAGTACTTCGTCTCGTTGGCCGCCTCGTACACACCATAGCCGGAACTGTCGGGGGACAGGCGCCCCGGTTCGGCCACAAACTGACGCGGGGCTCAGGCGAGGTCCGTGAACGCTTGGAAATGTTCGGCTTTGCGTTCGTAGCGACGGACGATTCGGCGGTTGCGTTGCAGTCAGGCCAGGCACGCTTCGACGACCCAGCGATGCCGGGCCGAGAGGCCCGGAGGTGTCGATCACCTTGCGTGCGATCCGCACGGCGATGGCTCGCTGGCGGACCTCCTCGCGCAGCGCTCTGATGTCGTATGCCTTTGTCGGCGTGGAGCTTTGCCGGCCGGTGGCGGGCCGGCCGCGCGGGGGCCGAGGAGGTCACGGGCCCCCAGCAATGGACCTGCGATCCCTCGTCGGTCGAGGGCTGCCGCGACGCCGAAGGAGTGCCCGGCGGTAGTGCAGGCGATAGCACCTGAATGGACTCCAGGTCGCTTGCCAGCGGCGATCCGCAACGCAACCAGGCAACCGAACGGCACCTTCTACCGCACAAAAGGGCAACACCAGACCCGCGCCGGCCAAAACGTGATGACCGGTAGCGGCGACTGCGCCAACCCGAAGTAATCGTCTCGTACGCCCGACTGCAGCCCGCGATGCTCGGCGGATGCCGCCGGCGCCTGCTATGCCTCAGGCACGCAGTCTCCGGGACCGCTCACTTGCGCAATATCGCCCTCACCAGTTCACCGCGGACCCCCCGATAGGGAGTGTCGTCAGCCAGTGGCGAAAGGTTCGTTTAGACGGCTGCTCTGGCTCATATCGCACATTCGCGGGCATCGTAGTGCTAACCGTGACCGTTGATGCGGTTACGCAGTAAGCAACTGCCGCGGCGGGTCGTCCTGTCGATAGCTTCCAACTAGCAACTAGCCTCGCATTTAGTTGAGAACATCGGTTGCCTCATCGAACCTTTCTCGCCCCGTACATAAGGCCACAGGGCCTCGAATGATCGGACCTCGTGAACATCGCCATGCCTGCCCAGGAGGTGCAGATATGATCCTGAAGGGGCGGGGCGGCCGAGTTCAGGTGACGATTGCGCAGGAAGGAGAAATACATGGCAGAGAGGCCGACTTCACACGGACTGGGCATCGGACACGGCAGTCTCATCGACTATCACGACGGAACCGTCGAATATCGGCAAACGGGCAAGCTGATGCCGGCATTCAAAGTGCTGATGCATGACATTTCGGGATTTTCGGTCCGTCAGTTCACCCGAGAGGACAGAAGGCGCTTTGGTGCTTTATCGGGGCACCAAGTCCTGAGTGTCCAAGGCTCCGGCACGACCCTAGCTGAAGTTCCAGTGCTCTACGGGACGGCCGAGAAGATCGAGCAGTGGTTCCGAATGCAGCCTGGCTTTTTGTCATCCAGACAGGTGTCCGCTCCACCGAACAGAGACGGGATGTCGGTTGCGGATGAACTCACAAAGTTGGCGCAACTTCGCGACGCAGGAATTTTGTCTCCCGAGGAGTTCGCCGCCCAGAAGGCGAAGCTTCTAGGCTGATCCGAAGATTTGCTGTTCACGAGCGCTCCTCGCGGGTATCGAGTCCACCCAAGGCGTACGGTGGCGATCAGGTCCCGCCAAGCCGTGTGGTGGATGCGGATCCGTTCGTCACGGTCGTCGTGAACCTCGACGAACGCCTCGACACGGCCGGCGTGGAAGCAGCCGCCGGATGAGCAGCGGCTGAAGCGAATCCCGGTGGTCATCATTCCGCTCGCCGACTGGCTTCATACAGATGGCCGTCGAAATGCCCGATCGCCGTCTTGTAGGCGTCGGAGCTGCGGAGCATCGGGTGTTGGCCGTCGAAGGGCTTCGCTGCGGCGGCGATGTTCGCGAGTGGAGAGCCGACAGGGATTCCGCGCGGGTCGGGTGTGAGCCCGCGGCGCGAGCCGACGAGCCAGACCCTACTGGCGAGCTGGAGCGCCCCGGCTCGATCGGGCGTCTGATCGATGGCTGTCTGCGCGAGGCAGGGCTGCATCCCCGCCATATCAAGCCCCGGGGTGGGGGGTAACGGGGGCAGTAGCCGCGATAACCCATATCTTGGCCGTGCGTAGCTCTGAGGCCGGTTTCCGCGCCAGTTCTGGCGAACGGTCGCCGCTCCAAACGCCGGGCAATTCCAGCTGTCGGCGTAGACGACGACCGTCGACATCTCTACCCCGCCGCCCAACGACTCCGCCAAGCGGTGGGCGTCGTCCGGATGACGCGGCGGTGGCCCGGTGGCAAAGGAGACGTGGTCACGGGTCAGAGCCTCGCCGAGCACGTCGCCGGCCTGGCCACTGCGCTGCGCGCCGGAGCACTCACTGCCGACGCCGTCGCCCTGCAAACCCTCCGTCACCGCCGACGAACAGCTGCTTCGCCTGCCTCCGCGCACCGCAGAAGGGAACCGGCCACGACGCGGCCGCCGAAAGAATCTCGGGCCGGCGACAACCGGAACGCCGCCTACTGCGCCCCTAACGGGTGAGGGGGTGCAATGACGAGCCAGAATGACGGTGAACAGGCGTTCGCCGGGTACTTCGCCACCCGCCAGGACAGTGCGCGCCGCACCGCGTACCTGCTGTGCGGCGACTGGCGCACTCCGGCTCTACCGCAGCGACGCCGGACACGCCCGGTACGAGCAGCGCGACGCCACCGGGCTGCCGACGACGGAGGCGCCGCGGCTGGTCACGCTTCCCGGCGGGATGCTGTGGCGCTCAACCGCGAAGCGGCGTTCCAGTCCGCCGCCGACGGCGCCACCTGGCAGCCCTTCCGTTCGGGTGACCGTCGCCCCGCCCGTGCCGCACACCGCGGCACGGGCACCCGGCTGCCGGCGGTGGTCACGACCGTTCCACTCGGACATGTGCACTCACCTTTGTGCTTGCGGCGTACGCGACGGGATCTTGACCACCGCGAGCCCTCCTCCCCGGGCAATCCATCCGACCTGCGATGTAGCCACAGATCACCTACCAATTACCCAACACTCTCTCCAAGACAGCGAGGGCAGGTGGCCTATGGCCGAGCGGTCGGTGTTCATGGTGGATCTGCCGGCGCAGACGCAGATCAGTGCGGGCGGTGTGGAGACGACGGGCCACCCGACAGGGGCGCTGCGGAAAGAATGCCATAGGAATGCAGCAGACGAGCCAAACGGTGGTCCAACCCAGCGCACCATTGAACAGACCGCTTCCCTGACCGCTGACGACGCCGTCGCTGACGGCACGGCCGCTGAGGGCACAGCGGCGGTGTCCCTGCCGGTGGTGCTGGCCCGCCGCATCATCGACGTTCTGGTCAGCGGGCCAGGGCTCGTCATCCTGCCGCTGCTGCTCACCCTGGCCGTCGCCACTCACCGGATGACAAGCGTGACGCTGTGGCGGGACGAGCTGGCGACCTGGTGGGCCGCGACGATCCCGTTCGAGGACTTCGTGCGCCTGATGCAGCGGGTCGACGCGGTCCACGCCACCTATTACCTGATCATGCGCGGTTGGATCGAAATCTTCGGCGACTCCCCGACGATGCTGCGCATGCCGTCCGTTCTGGCGATGGCCGGGGTGGCGGTGCTGGTCGCCGTGCTCGGCCGCAAGCTCTACGACCCGGTCACCGGACTGTTCGCCGGGCTGCTGTTCGCCGTCCAGCCGGCCGTCAGCCGGTACGGACAGGAGGCGCGCGGGTACGCGTTCATGGTGCTCGCGGTGACCCTGTCGGTACTGCTCCTGGCCCGCGCGCTGGAGAAGCCGACGTGGTGGCGTTTCCTCGGATACGCGGTGACGGTGGTCTTCGTCGGCGCCACCAACCTCCTGGCGCTGGTCATGCTGGTGGGGCATGCCGCTGCGGTCGCCACCGCGTTCCGGACGCACGGGCGGCGGGTGCTGCGCTGGTTGCCGGCGGTCTCGGTGGCGGTGCTCGCGCTCATTCCTCTGGTTATGTGCAGCTATCGGCAGCGCGACCAGATCGCCTGGCTGCCGAGGACCGACGTCGACCGCGTGCTAGCCGCTCCCGCTGCGGTGTTCCTGTCCGGTGAGATCGCTCTGCTGCTCATCGGCCTGGCGGTGACGGCGTTCCGCTTCGACCGGCGCAGTGCCCTGATGTTCGGCTGGGTCGCCGCCGGCCCGGTCACGCTCGTGCTCATCTCCCGGTACGTCACCACGCTCTACGAGCCGCGGTACGTGCTTTGGGTGATCCCAGGTCTGGTCATCCTGGCCGCGGCGGCGGTCCGGGGCATGACGAGGAAGCAGCTGCGCCTCGTGGCCGTGCACGCGGTAGCCATAGCGGTCCTGCTCGGGCTCATCGCGCAGGGCCCGCATCACCACGTCCGCGACTCCGTGACACGGCAGAACTTCAGCTATGACGCCCTGGTCAAGCCGATCATCGACGGATACCGGCCGGGCGACGGAATCGCGTACGTCGAGTACGAGTGGACGTTCATGATGAAACCCGGCATCGCGTACAGCCTGCCCGACCATGTGCGGCCGAAAGAGGTCTTCGTGACCCGGACCGCCGAGGACGCCGGCTGGTGGGGGCCGACCGAGTGCGCGACCGTCGAACGCTGCGAGACCGACGCGCCGCGGATCTGGCTGGTGCGACTCGGCACCGATGACGACCCGCTGGTGGCCGTCTCCGATCTGCCGGAAGCGGTGCTCCGAGCGCAGTACACGATCACGCAGGTGTGGCGGCCGCAGAATCAGCTGGTGGTGCTGCTGACCCGCAACTACAGAGGTTGAATGGCCGACCCTCGCCACGACCCGCACCACGCTTCTGCGCCGCACCGGCGTCGACAATCCACCAGCCGCTTCCCCGAAAAACCCGGCCTACCAACAGATCCTCGTCCTGTTCGCCGCCACCGACAACGGCCTACGCGCCATGGACGTCTGCCACGCCCTCGGTCTGGGCACCACCGCGAACCACACCGAGGGTCTGCGCGCCAAACTCAAACGCCTGGTCGACCGAGGCGTACTTACCGAGCCCGAACCCGGCCTACTCACCCTCGCCGCGACCGCTACCGGCAGCCCTCACCAGGCGCCAGAGCCAAAGCGGACACATCCTCACGGACCGTCCTCTCGCGCGAGCAGCTCTTCAAACCCGGGCCGGGTCACATGAGGCAGGCCAATGGGCGTATCAAGTGGTTCTGCTGGTGGACTCCAGAGCCGGATGTCGCTGAATCCGGGAGCCACTGGGATCTACCCGATCTCGATGTTGCGAGTTTGGGAGCCACCGTCGACCACGGCGCTACGCCAGTTGGTCGAGATACTCGCTCGCGCCGTCACGGGAGCGGGAATGCGGCTGCGCGCCGTCTGCGGCAGGTCATCGCGCTCCGGTGGCCGTCGGTCGCCTCAAGATCCGAGCCGTCTGGCGTATGTGGACATTGTGAGCGAAGGCTAGCGTGACAGCATGCGAGAGATCGTCAGTACCTCCGACGCGCCGAGCTCACCCTTGTACAGCCAGGCGGTGAAGGCCGGCGGCCTAGTCTACGTTTCGGGCCTGGTCGGCATCGACGTGACCACCGGTAGCCTGGCTGGATCGACGATCCAGGAACAGACCCGACAGGCGCTCGCCAACTGCCGCGCCGTCCTACGGGCGGCGGGCGCGGCATGGGAGGACATCGTTGAGGTGGGTGTCCTCCTGACCAACCCCGCCGACTTCGCTGGCATGAACGAGGAGTACGCGACCTGGTTTCCCAGCGCGCCTCCGTCGCGCTATGTCGCGAAGCTCGGAGTGGAACTGCCTGGCGTCCTTGTGTCGATCCGCATGACCGCATTCGCAGACTGACGGGACTGCTATTCGGCACTTCGACAGCCGACGGCCGTCGCCAGCTCGCCGGAAGCAATGGCCTGCGCAACCCTGCCGAGCCCGCACATCGGCCAGAAGCGCGCATCGTCCCTCGTCCGCGTGCGCGGCATAGATGCACAGAAGGTGACGGAGCAGGCGTCCGCAGAGCGGTCCCTAACTCGCTCCATGGTTGACAAGCGGCGCACGCGATCAAGCGCTGCCCAGGACTCTCTCCAACGCGTCGGCGGCCACGGCGTGCTGCTCGGGCGGGATGCCGCCGTACACCGTCTCGGCCATCTTCTCGCTGTGGCCCAGACGTGCGGCGATGGCGCCAACGTCGCCCCGGCGAGGCGAAGCCACGCCGCATTCGAGTGCCGTAGGTCGTGCGGTGTAGGGCGAACCTTCAACCGATCCGGGCAGTCACAGCCGGAGATGGCGTCGGACGCAGCGCCGATGTGGACGTGACAGCGGTCCCATCCGGCCTTCACTGGCCTTTTTGCATCGGCCACCGCCCCGGGTGACCCCGCCGTTGTCGCCGCAGGTGGGTCCGCAAAGCTCCGCCCACGGAACTCTTCGGCCCCGTGGCGCCGGAGGATGGTTCCTCACACCGCATCGCTGCCACGATCGCCGGATTCCATATTCGGACGATCCAGTCCACATGACGCACCGGAAGTCCTTGCGGTGTGGTGAACACCAATGCGTCCGGGGCTCGACCGTCGAGTAGCGGCCTCACCGCCTCGAACGTAGACGGCGAGATGGTCACCCAACGCTTCTTCCGGTCCTTCGGCAGTCCGATGTAGTAGCCGCGTCCGTCGTTGCGTTTCCACGCACGCCGCACGTGCACGGCAGTGCCGCCGGCCGTCTTGAACGCGCCGACCTGAACGGCGGTGGCCTCGCCGAATCGGGTACCGGAGCCTGCCATGAACTCGATCAGAGGTCGATCGTGCGGGTCGGCGGAGAACAAGATCCGGCGGTACTGCCGCAGCGTGAGATACACCGGCTCGTGCTGGTCGCCCGGGTTCTCGTCAACCCGCTCGAACGGCTTGTTCGGCATGGCGTGAACGGGGTTGAACTCGATGTGCCCTTCGCTGACGGCGTAGCCGAACATGCCGAGCATTACCGTGGTGTGCTTGTCGATCGTCTCGTATGCGTAGCCACGCTCACGAGGGCTGCGCAGTACCGCCGCGACGGTGGACCCCTTGACCTCGTCCAGGCGCAGGTGGCCGATCAGCGGCAGAATGTTGGCCTTCAGATGAGATCGGTAGGGGCTTTGCTGGACGGCTGTATGGCCTTGTCCTGCAACCACAACGGCGCGAAATCTGCCACCAACGGGCATGTGGACGCGGGCTCTTCGGGCGTGATCGAATCCGCTCCCGGAATCGCCTCATAAACCGCGGCTTTGGTGATGCGGTGCCTGTGGTCCTCGGCGATCTTCTTGGCTTCGTGGGCGAGTGTCTCGTCTGTCCATACCGTGTACTGGGTGGGGCCGCCGCGGCGTCCGTCGAGCCGCCAGTAGCAACGCCAGGTGCCTTCGCCTCGTCACTGAACCGTCGCCATGGCGGGCACTTTAGCGTGCGTCCCGGATGCACCGGAACTACATCGGTGGACATTTTGTGGATACCGAATGTTGCTTTTCGTACGTCTATGCTACATCTGGCCCAGGTCAAAGACCTTCTGGCAGACCGGGTGTATCGCAATGCTTTCTGTTCTGCGGAACCTACGCTTAATGCAGCCGGCGGTGCTCACGGCGGGGTTGCCCTCGCCCCGCCGCGACGGAGTTTGCAGGTCAATCGCGCGTGGACCGCGCGACCGTCCACTGTGCTCGATCGCTGCCGACCTCGGCAACCCGGTGCGTGGATGCACATGTCGTGCGTCGTAGCCCGCAACTTCACCCGTTGGGGTGACTCTCGGCCCCGACGCTGAGGATCCGATACTTTGTAGTCGCCGTCGTCTCCTCGACGACGAGGCGGGTGCCGACGGCGGGTCCGGGCAGGGCGTCGGCGCCGATCCGATACGTCTTCGCCGACTATGGCTTCGCCGGTCGGCTCGTCGACTGGGCCGCCACGATCCTGTGCACCACCCTGCACATCGTGCGCAAACCCACTGATCAGCAGGGCTTCGCAGTCATCTCGGGCCGTCGAGCGGACCCTCCCGTGGCTCACCGCGCACCGCCGCCTCGCCCGCGACTACGAACGCCGGACGGCCACGTCGGAAGCCATCATCCGCTGGGCCGCCATCACCACCATGACCAGCCGAATCGCCCGAGGCTTCCAGTTGTTGCGGCGAGTACCGCAGGACGCCGTCGCCGGCCATGAACGCGTGAAACTGTGCTGTGCGTAGGGCACTCCGGCCGGCAGCGGGGCGACGTGCCAGTGCACATGCGCATTCCCTTGCATGCTGCCCAGCGAAATGGCGCTCCCCGACGGTGGTCTGACCGCTGCGCGAGTGATAGGTGGTGTACTCGTACCCGTTGCTCTTTCCGTTGAGGTAGACAGTGGACTGCCGGGTGTTGTAACAACCTGCGGCCGAGGCCGGCGACGCTCCGGCAACGAGGAGACTGGTCATCGCCACCAGCGACGCCAGAAGCCCGAACACCGCTTGTCTGCCCCGGGACATGACTCTTCCCATTTCGCTTTCCCTTCGGGTCAAAAGCACTCCGAGCGATCGGCGGCCTTGCCCAGATAGGTGCAGGGCTCTGCTGGCGCTTGGCCGACATGGGGACTTCCCCGCGACCAACAGGCCGGCTGTCAGGGCCGGGGTGCCGAGGCGGCGGAGCACACGGTGCACAACGTTCCTTCCCACATCGATTGAACTGCTCAGGTCCGAGCGGTCGAAACCTGAACGTCGCTTTCGTACCTTTGCGCTACCTGTGACCCCAGGTCGAAGGTCTTCTGGCGGACCGGGTGTATCGCAACGTTTTCTGTTCCCGTAAGCCGGATGGGCAGGTCGGCGCACTGTTCGGGTGCCGTTATGCTCGGCGGCCATGACCAGCCCGTCACCGCACCGTCTCGGGGTCGACCTCGGAACGTCGACCACCATAGCGATGCTTCAATGGCCCGACGGGCGGGTCCGGCCGCTGCTGTTCGACGGCTCGCCGCTGCTCTCCTCCGCGGTGCTGCTCGGCGCCGACACCCGGCTGCACACCGGCCGCGACGCCACGTACCTCGGCCGGGGCACGCCGGAGCGGATGGAGCCCAACCCGAAGCGCCGGGTCGACGACGACACCGTGCTGCTCGGCGAGCGCGAGGTGCCCGTTCGTGACCTCCTCGCGGCGGTGCTGACGCGCGTGGCCACCGAGGCGCAGCGCGTCGCCGGACGGATCGGCGAGGTCGTGCTGACCCATCCGGCCGCGTGGGGGAGCCGACGCGTCGGGCTGCTCGTGGAGGCCGCCGGGCAGGCCGGGCTCGGTCGCCCGCACCTCGTCGGGGAACCCCTCGCCGCGGCCACCTACTTCGCGCGGCTCGGCGGGCCGTTCGCCACCGCGGCGCGCGTGCTCGTCTACGACCTCGGTGCCGGCACCTTCGACGTGACGCTCCTGCGCCGGCACGCGCACGGGTTCGAGATCGTCCGCTCCGACGGCCTGAACGACGTCGGTGGGCTCGACATCGACGCCGCGATCGTGGCGTTCCTCCAGGCGACCTACGGGCAGCCGTGGAACGACGCCGTCAGCCGCCGGCAGCTGTGGGAGGACGTGCGCGGCGCGAAGGAGATGCTGTCCCGCGCCAGCAGCACGGTGATCACGCTGCCGACGACCGGTACGGAGGTGCCGCTCGGGCGGGAACAGTTCGACGGGCTGGTGGCGCCCGTGCTGCGGCCGACCGTCTCGATGACCCGGGCGCTGCTGCGCGACGCCGGTGCCGAGGGCGGCGAGACGGCGCTGGTGCTGGTGGGCGGGGCGAGCCGGGTGCCGCTGGTGGCGACGATGCTCCAGGAGGCGCTGGGGCTCGCGCCGATCGTGATCGAGCAGCCCGAACTGGTCGTCGCCGAGGGCGCGCTGTACAGCCTGCCGGGCGGGCCGGATCCCGCTGCCGCGCCGGCCGGCTCCCCGGCGTCGGGCGGCCCATCGGCGCCGGTCTCGGGGCCGGCCGGGCCCTCTGTACCGGTGTCCGGCGCGGTCGGGGCCGGCGGCTACGGCGGGGACGGCACCGGCGGCTACGGGCCGAGCGTGCCGGGGTCGGGGGTGTTCGGCGTCACCGGGACGGGTGCCGGGGTGTACGGCGCGCCCGCGTCGGGCGCGGGAGCCTACGGAGCGGCCGCTCCGGTCTCCGGCGCCGCCGGACCGATCTCCGGTGCCGGCGGACCGGTCCCGGGTGGCGCCGGACCGGTTCCGGGCGGCGCACCCGTCTCCGGCGCGGCGGGCGGCTACGGCGCCGGCTCCGCGGGCGCCTTCGGCGGTGCGGCTCCGGGCGGACCCGGTGTCTACGGCGGGCCCGGGCCGGGTGGGTTCCCGGGCGGTGGTCCGCAGGGGTTCGGGCACGGTCCCGCCGTCCGGCCGCCGCGGCCGGCGCGCAGCGGGGCGGCCGTCGGGGTGACCGCCGCCGTTGCCGTTCTGGTGGTGCTCGGCCTGCTCGTCGGCATCGGCGTCGTGGGCTGGCTGGTGACCCGCGGCGACGACACCGGCAACCGGGCCACGGGCGGTCCGAGCGCCGGCCCCACGACCGGTCGAGAGGCCGCGGGCAGTCCCACCGGCCGGCAGAACGCGCAGGCCAAGTACGAGGTGACGGTCATCCCGGAGAACCCGTGCTCCAAGGTCGACATCGGGGCGTTCGCGCAGCAGTTCTCGGAGCAGAGCATCGACCCGACGGCGAGCCGCCAGTTGACGACGGGCTACGGCTACGGCTCCTGTTCGCACTCGCGCACCCGTAACACGACCGAGGCGGTGCTGACCCTCACGTACACCCTGTCGGTCTTCGACGACCCCAACGTGGCCGTGACGACGCAGAAGCAGGCGTACGACAACGCGAAGCTGAACAGCCAGTTCGTGCCGACGATCTCGGGGCTGGGCGAGGAGGCGTACCTGACGGACCGGGTGGGCAGTGCGGCGACCTCCGACCGGGACGTCAACTACACGTTGGAGATGCGCGACGGCAACCTGCGCTGGTCGGTGCTGCTGATCGCGTCCAGCGTCACCGGTGGGCCGTGGACCGAGCAGCAGCGGGCGCAGTTCCGCACCGACCTGGAGGCGTCGGTGCGCGGCAGCCACAAGAACCTGACCGGCTGAGGGGCCCCGCCCGGCGGGCCGGCCGGGCGGGACGTCACCGAAGGATCGGCAGCGCGGCGGCGGATCCGCGAAGAACCGCGTCTTGTTTGAGGGTGGGTGTGCGCGGTATGCCGGTGAGATGGGCACCAGCACCGAGATCGAACGAAAGTACGAGGTCCCCAACGGCTTCCAGCTACCCGACCTGGCCGGCGTCGCCAGCGTGACGGGCGTCGGCGACCCGGCCGAGCACAGCCTGGACGCCACCTACTTCGACACGCCGGGGTTGACCCTGGCGAAGAACCGGATGACGCTGCGCCGGCGCACCGGCGGTCACGACGCGGGCTGGCACCTGAAGCGGCCGGCCGGTGCGGACCGCTCCGAGACCCGCGTTCCCCTGGGCAAGAACCCCAAGAGCCCGCCCGGCGCGGTCGTGAAGCAGATCCGCGACCTGGTCGGCGGGGACGTTCTCGCCCCGGTCGCACGGATCCGCACCCGCCGCGTCGAACGTCCGCTCCGGGCCGCCGACGGCGCGGTCCTCGCGCTCGTCGCCGACGACGTGGTCACCAGCGAGACACCGGGCGACGTCGCGCTCGTGCAGCGCTGGCGGGAGATCGAGGTCGAACTGGTCGACGGCCCGCGCACGCTTCTCGACGCCGTCGACCGCGCCTTGCGCGCGGCCGGTGCGCGGCCGGCCCGCGACGTCAGCAAGCTCGCCCGCGCGCTGGGCGACCGGCTGCCGAAGCGGGAGAAGGAGCCGACGGCGAAGCCGGAGCAGCGGCCCCTGCCGGACACGCCGCTCGCCAGGTACCTGGACGCGCAGCGGGCCGCCATCGCGCAGCACGAACCGGGTGTGCGCGCCGGCGACCCCGAGTCCGTGCACAAGATGCGGGTGGCGACGCGACGGCTCCGCTCGACGCTGAAGACGTTCAAGCTGAAGGCGGAACTGGACGCGGAGCTGAAGTGGCTCGCGGACCGGCTGGGTGCGGTCCGGGACGGGGACGTCCTGACCGAGCGCCTGCACGCGGCGATCGACGCGCTGCCGCCGGAGAACGTCGTCGGCCCCGTCAAGGCCCGCATCCGCGGCACGCTCGCGGCGCAGACGGCCAAGGGCCGGGAGGAACTCAACGCCGCGCTCGACAGCGACCGCTTCCGCCGCCTCGTCGCGGCGGTGACCGCGCTGCCGCACGCGAACGGCACCGGCGACCCGAGAACCCGCGTCCGCAAGGCGGTCCGGCGGGCCGACCGGCGCCTCGACGCGGCACGGCGGGCCCGACGCGACCGCGACGAACGCCTGCACGACGCCCGCAAGGCCTACAAGCGCGCCCGCTACGCGGTCGAGGTGCTCGAACCGGCGGCCGGAAAGCCCGCGTCCCGTCTGGTGGAGCGGCTGACCGAACTGCAGGACACGCTCGGCGCGCACCAGGACTCGATCGTCGCCGGGAAACTGCTGCGCCAGCACGGCATGCGGGCCCACGCCGCCGGCGAGAACGCCTTCACCTACGGCATCCTGCTGGCCGAGCAGCGGCACGCGGGCGAACGCAGCCTCGCCGAGGTTCCGCGGGTGAGCCGGAGGGCGGGCAGCGCCAAGGTGCGCAAGTGGCTCACGAGGTGAGGCCGGCCGCCAGGGCCAGCAGGCCGGCCTGGGTGCGGTTGTCGCAGTCGAGCTTCAGCAGCAGCCGCGACACGTAGCCCTTCACGGTCGCCTCGGACAGGTGCAGGCGGCGTGCGATCTCCTGGTTGGAGCGGCCGGCGCCGAGACAGCCGAGCACGTCGACCTCGCGTGCGGTGAGGCCGAGGCCGTCGAGGCGTTCGCGCGCCGCGTGGCGTCGCACGCGGGGGTCGAGGAGCCGGTGCGTGGCGGCCGGCGACAGCACGGTGTGTCCGGCGGCGGCCACCCGGACCAGGTCCACGAGATCCTCGGGCGCGGTCGACTTGAGCAGGAACCCGACCGCGCCCGCGCGCAGCGCCCGCAGCACGTACTCGTCCACGTCGAACGTCGTCAGCGCCACGACGCGCGGCGCGGCCGGGAACGTGACGATGCGTTCGATCGCGGCGAGGCCGTCGACGCCCGGCATCCGGATGTCCATCAGCACCAGGTCCGGCCTGTGCCGCAGGACCGCCTCGACGGCCTCGCCGCCGTCGTACGCCTCGCCGGCCACCTCGATGTCCGGCGCCGCGCCGAGGACGGTGCGCAGGTGCGCGCAGACGAGGCGTTCGTCGTCGACGAGCAGGACCCGGATCACGGGCGGGTCCCCGTCGGCACGTAGACCGGCAGCGCCGCCCGCACGGCGAAGCCACCGTCCACCGTGGACCCCGCCGCGAGGGTGCCGCCGACCACCTCCACCCGGTGGCGCAGCCCGGCGAGGCCCGAGCCGCCGCCGGTCACCGCCGGATCCTTCGCCCGCAGGGGTTTCGTGTTGCGCACGGTCGCGCGGACCCCGTCGGGTCCATAGTGGACACTGATGTCCACGGTGGAACCGGGTGCGTGCTTGAGCGCGTTCGTCAGCGACTCCTGCACGACGCGGTAGAGGGTGCGGCGCACCGTCGGGGCCACCACGGCGGCATCGCCCTCCTCGGCCAGCCGCACGGGTAGGCCCGCGGCGCGGGAGTCCTCGACGAGGGCCGTCAGAGCTGACTCCGGAGAGGTCCCGGTCGACCCGGGGTCCGGGACGGCTCGCCGCGGCCCGCCGCCGGCCGGGCGAGGGGTTCGCAGCACGCCCACCACGTCGCGCAGTTCGGCCAGGGCCTGGCAGCCGGCGACGCGCAGTTCCTCGGCGGCGGTGCGCACCGCCGGGTCCGAGGACGCCACGCGCAGCGCGCCGGCCTGCAGCACCATCAGGTTGATCCGGTGCGTGACGACGTCGTGCATCTCGCCGGCGAGGCGGAGTCGCTCGTCGGCGCGGGCCTGCTCGGCCAGGAGGTGGGCGCGCCCGGTCAGCTCCTGGACGAGCTGCCGCCGGGAGCGCACGTACAGCCCGAGCAGGGTCGAGAGCAGGAACAGCAGCGGGCCGGAGAACGGGTCGTCGATCGCCCAGGCGCGGGCCCCGACCAGCCAGCACGCCACGGTCGTCAGCAGCACCGCCCAGGAACGCCACCGCACGCCGCCGTGCACCACCACCGCGTACGGCGCGAGGATCGCCGCCCAGGCCGGCACGAGCAGGCTGAGCGCGGCGATCGTGAGGGTGGCGGCGTGCGGGCGGGAACGGCGCCACAGCAGCGCCCCCGCCGCCAGCAGCTGGGCCGCCACGTACACCCACACCGGCCCGGCGAGGTGCTTGGTGTCGTGGCCCGGGGACCCGATCTCGCGCGCCGAGCCGGCCGCCGCGGCGCACAGGACGAGCGCGGCGTCGAACGCCCACGGAGGAATCCGCCGGCGGTCCATCCCTGCAATCTAGCCGCCGCGGATAGGGTCCACATGCGACGAAAGTAGGTAACCGGCGCCGTGGAACGAGCAGAACGCATCGTCGAACTCGACGCGCTGCGCGGTGCGGCACTGGCCGGCATCGTCATGGTCAACATCGTGCAGCTGACCGGCCTGCGGCGTCCGGACGGGCCGGCGGCCGCACACCCCACGGCGTTCGTGTGGGAACTGCTCTTCCTGCAGCGGCCGTTCCCGGTCTTCACGTTCCTGTTCGGGGTGAGCTTCGCGCTGATGCTGCGCACCGCGTCGCGGTTCGTGCTGCTGCGCCGGCTGCTGTGGCTTGGCGTCATCGGTTTGCTGCACAGCCTCCTCCAGCCGAACGAGGTGCTGCGGCACTACGCGGCGTTCGGCGTCGTGGTGCTGCTGCCCGCCTCGTACCTGCCCCGCCGGTGGGTCCTCGGGCTGGGCGCCCTGCTGCTGGTGCCGGCGATGATTCTGCACGGCATCTGGATCATTCCGGGGCTGTTCCTGCTCGGGGCGGCCGCCGCGGGCTACGGGCTGCCGGAGCGCCGCGCGCTGGTACGGGCGTTCGCCGTGGCGCTGCCGGCCGCCGCGATCGTGGGCCACGAGCAGTACCGGCACGGCGTCGGCCCGTCGGCGTACCCGTGGACGCTGCCCGCGGGGCTCGTCTTCGCGTTCCTCTTCGTGGTGGGCTTCCTGCTGGTGGGCCGCCCCACGCACGCGGTGCTGGCGCCGATGGGCCGCATGGCGCTGACGAACTACGTCCTCGCGTCCGCGCTGATCCTGGGCGCCGACGCGACGTTCCACATAGGACAGAGCGACGGGTACGGCCGCGTCGTCGCGGTCGGAACCGGGATCGGCGTCGCGCAGGCGCTGCTCAGTCTGCTGTGGTTGCGGCACTTCCGGCACGGGCCGCTGGAGTGGCTGTGGCGCGGCCTCACCCTGTGGCGGGTACCGCCGATGCGCCGATAGCGAGCGGGGCGGTCGGCGGCCCGCCCCGCTCGCCCGCTACCCGCTCCGGCCCGGGGACGGGCTCGGTGACGCGGGCGGCGGTGCCTGCGCCAGGGATGCCACCGTCGCCTCGTCCAGCGTCGGCGGCAGCTTTCCGCCGAAGCCACCGGCGAAGACATAGCCGCCGCCCTCGACCACGTAGATGCCGTCGTCGCCGGTGATACCCAGGGGCCGCGCCGGGTCGCTCTGGTCGGGCCGTACGAACAGCAGGTACGTCCGGTCGACCCGCATCAGCTGCGACGTGTCGGGTGAGGGCGTCCGATCCGTACCGAGCTGCCGGATCTCGAACTGCGGCGGTGGGGTGTCCCCGCCGACCACCGTCGTCACCGACACCGTGGTGATCGTCATCGGGAAGCCGTCCCGCTCGCCGGTGCGGCTCGCCGTCGCGCGGGCGAGGATCACCGACCTGCTGTCCCGGCGCAGGGCCGCGAGGTCGGTGTACCGATGGACCCGCGTCACCGCGATCGGTCGGTTCGTCGTCGCCGCCTCGGGACGGTCCTCGGCGCAGGCCACGAGGGGGAACGACGTGATCGCGAGCAGGCCGACGAGAAGCGCGTGACGCGCGGGACGTCCCATCTCAGTAGATGGCGTTGACGCCGTTGATGTCGTCCTGCTTCGGCCCCCCGGACCAGCCGCACTCGTCGTAGGCCTTGTCGATGTCGACCTCCATGAGGACGAGGTTGCATCCGGCGTGGTCGACGTGGGCGAGGCCCAGCGCGTGGCCGATCTCGTGCATGATGATGACCTCACGCTTTGCCGGGGTTTCGAAGTCGGTGTAGTACCGGTTGAACCACGCGACGATCGTCGTGTCCCAGGTCTCGTCGCTGCACGAGTAGACGTGCGGGAGCCGCTGGCTGGTGTCGAGGATGATCCCCTTGAACACCAGCTCGTTCCACTCGGCACCGAAGTTGCCGTCGCTGACGCGGATGTTGGCCCCGCTGGTCACCTTGGTCAGGTTGAACTGGGTGCTGGCCGAGTTCCAGTGCTCGACGGCCCGGTTGGCGGGGACCGAGTACTCGGACCGGGTCGTGGAGTCCTGCCACTTGAGATTCCCGGTGGTGAAGTTGCAGTGGAGGAGCTTGTAGGCGGAGGCCGGCGCCGCGGGTACCAGTGCCATCGCGGCACCACACAGCAACGCGGCCATCCCAGCCAAGATCTTCTTCACGGGCGTCCCTTCCGTCGGGTGCTGCAAGGTCATCACGAGATCTCCCGTCCATCAATGTGTGCAACTGCCTCCCGTACTGCCCCAAGCGCACCTGACCTGCGTGAACGCCGCCGACGCGAGGGTATCGGGGGGTGTGTGGCGCACACCTAGGCTGCTGTCGCAGCCAATCGGGGGAGGGGCCTGATGTCGTTCGAAGACGGCGGACCGGTGGAGATGATGCCCGTGGGGTCGCTGACCCTCTCGGGATCGCCCCGCCTCGACGGCGAGAACTCCGCACACGTCAGGCTCCTCGCGGGTTCGGACGCGCCGCTGCCGCCGATCGTGGTGCACCGCCGCACGATGCGGGTCATCGACGGGATGCACCGGCTGCGGGCGGCGGTGCTGCGCGGCGACCGGCTCATCGCGGTGCGGTACTTCGACGGCAGCGACGACGAGGCGTTCCTGCTGTCGGTGCGGGCCAACATCGCGCACGGGCTGCCGCTGTCGCTGGCCGACCGGCGGGCCGCCGCGAAACAGCTCATGACGCGCTTCCCGACCTGGTCCGACCGGGCCATCGCGGCGGCCGCCGGACTGGCCGCGCCGACCGTGTCGGTGCTGCGCCGGGCGGCCGACCCGGCGGTGCGCGACGTCGAACGCCGGGTCGGCCGCGACGGCCGGTCCCGCCCGTCGGACCCCGCGGAGGGGCGGCGGCTCGCCGAGGAGTTCATCGCGCGGCACCCCGACGCGTCGCTGCGGGAGGTCGCCCGCGCCGCCGGCATCTCCCCGTCGACCGTGCGCGACGTGCGCAGGAAGCTGCGCGGTTCGGAGGAACCCGGCGCGGAGCGGGCCGACCGGCCGGCGCCGGCCGACCGCGCACTGCTGGTGGAGAGCCTGCGCAACGACCCGTCGCTGCGGTTCAGCGACGCCGGCCGCAGCCTGCTGCGCTGGCTGGTGCCGCGGGCCACCGGCGCGGAGGGCTGGGACCGGGTCACCGAGGAACTCCCGCCGCACGCCCTCTACCTGCTGGCCCGCATCGCCCGCCAGTGCGCCTCCGAGTGGTGCGACGCCGCGGACCGGCTGGACGCCCGGCTGAACGCGATGCCCTGAGCGCGCGGAAACCGTTCGACCGTAAGGACTTTCAGTTGGACGCGAGCCGCGAGCGAACCGCGTCGGCGACCGGGTTGTCGAGATCGGTGAGGATGCGCAATGCCTCCCGCCAGTCGGCGGCGCCCGACGCGCCGGCCGCCTGGGCGTTGTCGCCGAGCCGCACCAGGGTCTCCGCCTCGTGATAGCGGTCGCCGATCTCGCGCAGCAGGGTGAGGCCACGCTGATAGCTCCGCGCCGCCTCGGCGTACCGCCCGAGATGGTGCTGCGCGAGGCCGAGCGTGTCCCACGCGTGCGCCTCGCCCTCCGGATTGGCGATGGCCCGGTTGGACTCCAGGGACTCGGCGCACCAGGCGAGCGCCTCCTCCGGGCGGCCGAGGTGGATGTGGCACCAGGCGACGGCGTTGAGGGCCTCGGCCTCGCCCCACCGGTTCCCGGCGGCGCGGAAGAGGCGCAGGGATTCCCGGACGTGTTCCAACGCCCGGTCGAACTGGCCGGAACGCTGGCTGACGAAGCCGAGGTTGTGGTGCGTCTGCGCCTGGCCGGCGAGGTCGCCCGCGTGCGTGAAGCGTTCCAGGGCGAGCTTGAAGTGCTTGCGGGCGGCGTCGAACTCACCCAGCCGGGCGTGGCCGCCGGCGATGTTGCGCTGCGCGTGCGCCTCGGCGAGGCCGTTCTCCAGGCGGCGGGCCGCGTCCAGCCCGGCCTGCCACACCACGAGCCGGTCCGTCCAGCGTCCTCCCCGGTTGAGGAACGTGTCGAGCACCCACGCCAGCTGCCACAGCCGTTCGTCCGACGCCGCCCGGGGGAACTGGCGCATCGCGGCCAGCAGCGGTCGCAGGTTGACCTCCAGCCAGGCCATCGACTGGCGGGCGTCGGCGAGCGGGTCCACGGTGGTGCCCGTAACGGCGGGGCGCAGCGGGATCGGCATCGGGTCGCGCGCCGGGTGCAGGTGCCGTTCGGCGGCGTGCGCGGTGTGCACGTAGTGGTCGAGCAGGCGGGCGACGGCGGCACGGCGTTCGGGCTCCGGCTCGTGGGCGTCGACCAGCTCGGCCGCGTGCGCGCGCAGCAGGTCGTGGGTGCCGAACCGGCCGGGTCGTAGCTCGGTGAGCAGGTTGGCGTGGGCCAGTTCGGCGAGCAGGCGGCGGGTCGTCGTCAGGGACAGGCCGGCGAGGCTGGCCGCGGCCGACGCCGTCACCTCGGGGCCGGGGTGCAGGCCGAGCAGGCGGAACAGCCGCGCCGCGGGAGTGCCGAGCGCCGCGTACGACCACGAGAACACCGCCCGGACGCTGGCGCCGGCGTTCCAGGTGTCGAGGGCGTCGAGGCGTTCGCGGCTGTCGGTCAGCTCGTCGGCGAGGGTCGACAGGTCGAACCCGGTCTGCCGGGCCCGCGCCGCGGTGATGCCGAGCGCCAGCGGCAGCCCGGCGCAGGCGCCGACGATGCGCTCCGCCGCGTCCGGCTCGGCGGCCAGCCGTCTGCGGCCGATGCGCCCGGCGAGCAGTTCGCGCGCGTCGCCGGTCGGCATCGCCTGCAACGCCACCGGATGCGCGCCGTCGAGCGCGACCAGGGCGCTGAGCAGGTTGCGACTGGTCACCACCGCGAACGCCGTCGGCGTGCCGGGCAGCAGCGGCCGGACCTGCTCCGCGTCGCGGGCGTTGTCCAGCACCACGAGGACGCGCTTGCCCGCCACGAGGCTGCGGTACAGGCCGAGCTGCGCCTGGAGCGTGGCCGGGATGCGGCCGGGCGGCACACCGAGGCTGTCCAGGAACCCGCGTACCGCCTCGGCCGTCGCCATCGGGCCGGCGTCGTCGAACCCCTGCAGGTTGACGTACAACTGCCCGTCCGGGAACCGCGCCGCGACCCGGTGCGCCCAGTGCAGGGCGAGGGCGGTTTTGCCCACTCCGGCCGTTCCCCCGATGGTGGCGATGACGACGGCACCGGGGTGACGGCCGGACTCGGCCAGGAGGGCGTCGAGCCGCTCCAACTCGGGCCGGCGCCCGGCGAAGGCCGCGATCCCGGCCGGCAGCTGGGCCGGGACGAGCGGCGGGGCCTCCGGCAGCGCGGCCCGCAGCTCCGGCCCGGGTGCGATGCCGAGTTCCTCGGCGAGCCGCGCGCGGATGCGCTCGTAGGCCTCCCGGGCGGCGGCCTGCTCGCCCTGGCCGAGCAGGGCCCGGACGAGCCGCTCGTGCAGCCCCTCGTGCAGCGGCTCGTCGTGGGCGGCCCGTTGCAGGAGGGGCACGGCGCGCTCGGGCTGCCCGGCGCCGTCGGCGCCGTCCGCGAGGGCGAGCGTGGCGGCGACGCGGCGCCGGTCCAGCGCGACCAGGGTCGGGTGGTGTCCGAGCCGGTCGCGCAGGTCGGCGAGTGCGGGCCCGCGCCACAGGTCCAGCGCCTCCTCGTAGCGGGCCTGTTCCAGCATCCGGTCGAACGCCGCCAGGTCGAGCCGGTGCTCGTCGAGCCGCAGCCGGTAGCCGCTGTCCTCGGCGACGAGCGCGTGCCCCGGGGCGCCGGCCGGCCGCTCCGGCTCGATGAGGGCCCGCAGCCGCCCGATGAGAACGTGCACCTGATGGCGGCCGGTGCGCGGCGGATCCTCGCCCCACAGCGCGTCGACGATGTCGTGCACGCCGACGGTCTGTCCATTGTGGACGGCCAGCAGGCCGAGCAGCTGCCGCTGCCGCGCGGAGGTCACCGGGACCGGCTCGTCGTCGCGCCGCACCACCAGCGGCCCGAGAACGCCCAACCAGAAGCCGCTGCGCGCCGGGCGCACGGCGGCCAGGAGCGCGTCCCGCTCGGCGGCCGACATGCCGACGGCGTCCGCGAGCCGCTGCACGGAACGGGCCCGGGGACGCGCCCGCCCCTGCTCGATGTCCCGCAGGCTGCGCAGGCCGACGCCGGCGCGCGCGGCCAGTTCGCGCTGCGTCAGCCCGGCCCGCAGCCGGTGTTCGCGAAGCGCCTCGCCGACGCTGTTACCGGGCATTGTCGCCGATGCTAACGACGTGAAACGGGGTTGTGCGTTCTCCGCCGAGGCTGCCCGAAATGTCGCCGCGCGCCCGTGTCGACGCACGCACGCACGGTGCCGGCGACGTCAGGCGGCCTGGAAGATCGCCCGTTCCACGCGGTCGAGCGCGGTGTCGAAGGGCCACGCCGGCACCACGGGCACCCCGGCCGCGCGGGCGGCGGCGGCGAGTGCCGCGCCGTGCAGGACGCTCACCCGGGCCCGTTCCGGCTGCGGCCCGGCGTCGGGCTCCCGGCGCAGGTAGTTGGCGGCGATCCGGTCCTCGTCCGGTTCGCCGATCACGACCGCCCCCGCGCCGTCGATCCCGGCCACGAGGTCGGGCGTCAGCCAGTCGCCCTCCATGACGACCCTCTGCCGGAACGTCACATGGTCGGCCACCACCGCCCGAAAGCCCGGCGCCAGCGCGGCCGAGACGGCGAGCAGGTGTGCCACGATCTCCTCGGGCGGCCGGCCCATCGCCGAGCGGTGCAGCACCGGGTGGCTCTGCGGGGTGGTGAGCGCGAGCAGTGCCGTCACGACGTCGTCCGCCTCGGCCAGCGGCACACCCCAGCGCATCGCCAGGGGCCGGGCGACGCTCGTCTTCCCGACGCCCGACGCGCCGCAGATCAGCGTGACGACCGGCGGGTCCACAGCGGACACCCTACCGGCGGCCACCGACACCCGCCCAGCGTCTGAGCGACTCGACGGCCCCGTCGTAGGCGATCCCGTACACCTTCCGGAACGCCTCCGGATTGTCCACAGTGGACAGCATGTGATGCGCGACGTCGGCACGCCCGATGAACAGGCCGCCGCGCACGTTCCACTCCTCGACCACCCGGTACCGGCCGGTGAGCGGGCGGTCGAGCAGGCGCGGCGGCCGGGACACGGTCCAGTCGAGGTCGCTGTCGCGCAGCAGATCCTCCATGAGCGCGAGATCGGCGTAGTACCGCCGGAAGAAGAGCTTCGCGAGCCGCGCGGCGGTGTGCCGCAGGACGAACCCGTCACCGGGGTTGTGCCTGGGTGGATCCGGCCGCCCGGGCGAGGCGACGGTGCCGACGGAGGCCGCGCTCACCACCACGATGCGTCGCACGCCGGCGACCCGCATGGCGTCCACGACGGCGCGCGTGCCCCGCAGTGCGATACCGGTCTCCTCCACCGAACGGGCACCGAGCCCGGAGAGCACCGCGTCGCAACCCGCGAACGCCCCCGCCAGCGTGGCCGGATCGGCGGCGGAAAGGTCCACTGTAGACACCGGACCGTGCGGGCGCGGCAACCGGCGCGGGTCGCGCACGACGGCCGTCACCTCGTGCCCGGCGGCGACGGCCTGCGCGTAGAGGTGCCGACCGATCCCACCGGTCGCACCGATCACGGCGAGACGCACCGCCTCATGATCGCCGGAACGGTCAAGCCGGGGGACGCGGCGCGCACCCGGGGCTCGTAGGGTGGCCGGATGCGGCAGGCGTTCTGGATCGACGAGCACTTCGACCGTGAACACGCGTCCGGCGAACGCGGCCGCTACGCGTCCGAGGTGCGGCTGCGCCTGGACGAGTTCGCGGCAGCGTACGGCGACATCGCGCCGGTGACCTTCGCGGTCGTCGCCTGGCGCCTGGCCGTCGGCCTCCAGCCGGGCTACGTGCGCCAGCACCCGCGCATCCTGTCGGCGATCTGCTCCCGCAACTCCTGGGACGGCGGCCTGACCTGCGACATCACGCTCGTCTCGCCGTGGCCCGCGCAGCTGTCGCGCGGCCGGCACTGGGACCGCGACCGGGGCTGGCAGGACTGGCCGCAGCTGTTCGGGCAGTACGTCGACCCGTCCGCGCGGGACCTGACGAAGCGGCCGCACGTGCGGGCGTCGCTGCTGGTGCAGGCGCCGGTGCGGCTCGACGACCTGCCCGCCGCGCCGGAGGGGCCCTACCCGGAGGCGGTCGAGCAGGCGGCCCGGCGGGCGGTGGGAGTGCTCGTCCGCGAGCTGAACGACCTCATCGACCCGATCGTCGAGCAGCTGGAGACGGACATTCCGGCCGATTCCTGAGCCGGTTCAGTGGGCGGTGCGGGTGCGTCGGGCGGCGACGTAGCGGCGTAGTGCTCGTCGAGCAGTTCGAGGCGGACATTCCGGCCGATTCCTGAGCGGGTTCAGTGGGCGGTGCGGGTGCGTCGGGCGGCGACGTAGCGGCGCATCTTCGCGGCGGCCCCGCAGTCGTCCATGCTGCACCAGCGGCGGCTGCGGTTCTTGCTCTCGTCGAGGAAGAGGAAGCTGCACCCGGCGCAGCCCTTGATCCGCTCCAGCGGCCCGGTGGTGAGCAGGTGGAGCGCCGCGTGCACCACCGGCCGCAGCGGCCGGCCGGTCGTCCGGTCCTCCCGCCAGCTCCAGACGAACGCGTCGCCGCGTGCGAGCGACGCGTGGCGCAGCGCGTCCACCCCGTCGTCCCGCAGGCGGGCCAGCGTGGCGGCGCTCGGCTCCCGTCCCGCGGCCAGCGCCCGGAACGTCCCGTCGAGGTGGTCACGCGTGCGCAGGGCCCGCGCGAAGGCGGCTGCGGTCCCGGCCCCGCGGTGCAGCGGCGCGGCCTCCGCTTCGGTCAGCGCACCGGCGTGAACGGCCCAGGCGAGCAGCTCCGGATAGCCGGTGAGCGCGTCGTCGTCCGGCGGCCCGTCGGGTGGCCCCACGCGGGTGTTGACGAAGTCGAGGGCGAGGTTGCCGCCCACGAGTCGCATCCGCGTCACGTCCCCGGTTGTTTCCATCAAAACGAACTTTACCAGTTGACGGCGCGCCGCTAGTGTTTCCGGCATAAGGCGATTAGGGGGTAACACCGATGGGGCGGATCCGGGCAATGGGAGCGTTGATCGGGCTGTGCGGCGGGACGTTCCTCTACACGACCGCGGAGGCGCTGCCCGTCGGGCTTCTCCTGCCGATGGCCACCGACCTGGCCGTGTCGCCGGCGCGGGTCGGCGCCCTGGTGACCGCGTACGGCGCGGTGGTGACGGTCGCCTCGGTGCCGCTGGCGGCGCTGGTGCGCGGGGTTCCCCGGCGACGGCTGCTGACGGCGATGCTCGCCGGCTTCGTGGCCAGCAGCGCGGTCACGCTCGTCACCGACACGTTCGCGCTGGTGCTGGCGGCCCGGATCGCGACGGCGGCCACGCACGCGCTGTTCTGGGCGGTGGTGGTGCCGGCGGCGGCGGAGCTGTTCCGGCCCGGGGCGCGCGGGCGGGTCGTGGCGCTCGTCTTCGCCGGCGGCAACGTCGCGCTCTTCCTGGGCGTGCCGCTGGGCACCTGGCTCGGCGAACGCGCCGGCTGGCGGGCGGCGTTCCTGGCGATGGCGGCGGCCGGAGCGGTCGTGCTGATCGTCGTGGCCGCGCTGCTGCCCGCCACGCCGCCGGAGGAGGGGCACGCGGCCCGCGGCGAGGCGCCGGACGGCCGCCGCTTCGGGCTCCTCGTGGCGGTGGCCGCCGTGACGACGACCGGTGCCATCGCCGCCTACACGTATGTCGCGCTGTTCGTCACCGAGGTGAGCGGGTTCGCCCCGGCGGCGGTGGCGGCCGTTCTGGTGGCGCGCGGCGTCGCGAGCCTGCTCGGCGTCGGCGTGGTCGCGGCGGTGGTCGACCGCGGCCCGTGGACCACTATGGTGGGGACCGTCGCGGTGCAGGCGGTGGCGCTGGTGGGCCTCTTCGCCGCCGGCCGGCAGCCGTGGGCGGCGGTCGCGCTGATCGCGGTGGCGGGGCTGGGGTTCGCCGGGTTCACCGCGACGCTCGGCGGTCTCGTGCTGCGGGTGGCGCCCGGGCGTTCGGATCTGGCGGGCGCCACGGTGTCCGCCGCGGTCAACGTCGGTATCGCCGGCGGGGCGTTCGCCGGCGGCCTGGTGCTACCCGGACACGGTCCGCGCGGCGCGGTGCTCGTGGGGGCCGTTCTGGTGGGGATCGCGCTGGCGTTGGCGCTGTGCGAACGCCGCCTCGACCGCGCGCCGGCGCCTCAGGCGACCCGGCCGCGTTCGGCCAGCCATACCAGCCCGTCCGCGATCGCCGCCGGGAACGCGTCCGCCAGCACGTCGCGGTCGAGCACCTCGCGCCGCACCCGTTCCCACGCCTCGTCCGGGACGTAGGGATCGCGCAGCCTCCGTCTCACCGCGACGACGTCGTGGCCCCGATGACGACGACCGGCGACCGCTTCATGCACTACCGCACCGAAGCGGGCCCGCCACCGCGCATCGCGCGATGTGCCAGGGCATCGACCTGGAGCAGGAGATCGCTCGGCGGTAGGGAGAGGTCGAGCGGGTAGTGCATCACGTCGATCTCGGTGTTGCGGATGCGCCGGGGAACGGCGGGTGTCGTGCCCTGGGCGTAGACGAGCCAGCCCTCGTTCAGGCGTAGGGCCGTGCAGTAGGCGAGCATCTGGTAGACATCGGTGCCCGGGTAGCCGGACGAGAGGTGCTCCAACTTGTACTTGGCGTCGAAGACGGCAGCCGGTCGGCCGCCCACGACGTGCACGACATCGGGCCGGATGCGCACGGCGCGACCGGTGTCGAGGTGCGCCTCGTACTGACCGTCGGTCCGACCCGGAAACGTCGCCAGGGCCTCGCGCAAGGCTGTGGTGACGAAGTCCTCGAAGGCCTTGGCCATGTTCACGACGAACGACGCCGTGGTGACCTCGCCGGGTCCCGGTTCGGTGGACTGGTTGCGCAGGACCAACTCGGCCAGCCGTAGTGCGGGAAGGTAGCGGGCATTGAGTCTGCTCGGCCGGTACGCGGGCCGGATCGCGCCGTGCGGAAGCACGCTGACGCCGTCGAGTCGACCGTCCAGATGGGACAGCCGGGCCCGCGTGCCGGCCGGCAGCCGGGGCACCGCGAGCATCCGCCGAAGTGCGGTCCGCAGAATCCGGTTCTCGGCGATGTCCGTGGCGTATTCGTCGAACTGAAGCTCAACGGGCAGTGGCAGCACCGCCCGGCGGGCGAACTGGTCGGCGAACCGGATCCGGCCGCGAACCAGGGGCAGCGCCTCGTCGACGACGACATATCCCTGGAGAACGCCCGGTCCTAGCGCACGTTCGGCCTGCCGGATCAGCCCCTCGGCCAGTGCGGCCCACAGTTCGGGCTCCGGCCGCGCGGCGACGTCCTCCGGCCGAAACCCGGGGTCCGCGGCGTATCCGAGCAGGAAGAGCAGTCGGGCGATCCCGACCTTCGGCCGGACCTCGACGTCGAGCCCGCCGATCCGCACGGCACCGACCCTGCCGGCGGGCATCACCCGCCACCGTCCGCCGCCCTCCGGGCGCAACTCGACCAGGCCGGTCGCGGTCAGCGCCGCGACCTGGGCGTCGTCCAGCCGCCGCAGGGCGCCGACTTGGTCGAGTTCGGCGATGCTCACCGGCGGGTCACCGGTCACGGTTCGTCCCGTGGTGCGCCGACGCGGGACCGGATGGCGGCCAGGCCGAACCGGTCGCGGATCTGAGTTCTGCTGAGCCGGCCGTAGTAGTGCTCCTCCAACAGCGGCATCACGTCGTGCCGCCACACCCGCTCGAGCGCAGCGTCGCCGTCGAGGTTCGGCCTCATCAGGTAGGACGGCCCGATCTTGAAATCGTGGTCCTCCTCGCCGATGGACTCGTTGAGGGCGGCCAGCAGTGCGGCGCGTTCGTCGCCGGGCCTGTCGTTGGCGGCGAGCCAGTTGCGGAGGACGTCGCGGACCGGCTCGTCGTCGGGGTGCAGTTCGACGAACGCGAAGCGGCGCCGGACGGCGGCGTCGACGAGCGCGATCGAGCGGTCCGCCGTGTTCATCGTGCCGATGATGAACACGTTGCGGGGCAGGTGGAACGCCTCCGACGGCGAGTACTGCAGCCGGATCGTGGCGTCTCGGTACTCCAGGAGGAAGTACAACTCGCCGAAGACCTTGGCCAGGTTGGCCCGGTTGATCTCGTCCACGATCAGCACGTAGGGACGCCCGGGATCCTCGCGTGCGGCGGCGGCGATCTCCCGCAGCGGACCGGGTTGCTTGGCGAACGCGACGGTCCCGCTCTCGGCACCCTCGACCGGGCGGAATCCCTCGAAGAAGTCCTCGTACGCGTAGGAGGGGTGGAACTGCACCAGCCGTACCGCGTCACGGGCTGCGACGTGTGCGGCGAGTGCCCGTGCCAGGTATGTCTTTCCGGTACCCGGCGGCCCGAACAGGACGATCTGTGAGCGTTCTCCCCACAGGTCGATGAGGTCCTGGAGCCAGGAACGGGCCATGTGCAACCCGTTCGCCAGTTCCTGCGTCGCGGCGGTCAGCACCGGGACGGCGGCGGTGACGGCGTCGCCAGGCTCGACCCGGCCTTCCGACGTCGGTTCGGTATCGACCAGCGCGGACAGCACCTCCAGCGCGCCCGTCAGATCGACGACCGCGCCGGGCTGGTCCAACGCCGCCGGCAGCGGCTCGGGCAGCATGTCGACGGGCAGCGGCGGGGTCGTCAGCCACGTCGTCGGGCGCCGCAGCCGAGCGCCGCCGTCGGCCATCTCGTATTCCGGTTCGCCGTCGAGCACGCCGAGACGGAGGCCATCCTCGACCAGGGTGGCGACGATGTCCTCGCTCTCCATCTGGGACAGGAAAGCGTGGTACTCGTTGGTCAACGCGACCCGTTGGGCATAGTCGTCGTGTTGATAACCGGTGGCCACCGCGGCACGGATCTGCGCCTTCGACGCTCCCGGTGACACGTTGCCCAGGTGGTGCGCGGCCAGCGACACGAACGATCCTGCACTCCATCGGCCGGCCAGGTCGGGCGAGCCCGGACGGGACCGCACAAGCCAGGCACGGCGTTCACCGGGCACCCGATCGGTCTGTGTGCTCCACTGCCCGACGAACGGCGCCTGGTAGTAGTCCACCGGCTGGGACGCTTCTTGTTGCAAGTGGACGGTGATCTCGAACAGGTCCCTGTTGAGGTCGCCGGTCAGCGGCAGCGACGCCTCGCCGAACGCGTTTCGGATGGCCTTCTTGTGCGCCATGTTCAGGATGGGCAGGAAGTGCGTCGGGAAGCCGAGATAAAGCAGTTCCTCCCGGAGCGAGGGCATGACCCGGTATCGGTATATCGTCTCTTGCCAGTCCCACGGGCCGGTGAAGGCCCGTTCGCGCTGTTCGGCGGGCAGTGTCCACCAGTCGCCCAGCAGCTCTACAGCGTCGATGAGCCACTTCCACAGCATGGTGTGGGCGCCTGCGCCGCCGCCCCAGGTGCCCTGGTCGAAGGCGGCCACGACGTGCGCGGGGATCGCGACCGGCCGGCCCATCCAGCCCAGCACCGTCCGGACCCGGTCATGGAACGTCGCGGCTTTCAGGTTGAGCAGCGGCAAGCCCTGCAACGTCAACAACTCGGCCGCCAACTGGACGGCGTCGTCCGACGCGTCGGAGAGCTGGCGCTCGAGCTTGACCATGAACGGGTCCGCGCCGGTGTCGAGTCGGCCGTTGTAGCACCGGTGCAGATCCTGCGTGGTCGCCGCGGTCCACACCGCGCGCTCGGGCGTGAACAGCGACTGCCCGCGCCGCATGCCCTGGTCGATCAGCTCTCGGCCCACTTCGCGGACCAGGTTGTCGTGACGCGACGGGATGATGACGGCACTGTCGCTCATACGCCTGGATGTTAGGGCCTGGCGGTCGCGGCGCACGGCCGTTCGGTGCCGCAGGGGTGAACCGGCGGGAACGCGGCCCCGGCGCCGATCGCCGGCCGATAGCCTCGCGCCACCTGACACCCGCCCGTGGGGAGCGCCGAGATGACGATCGCCCGACGCCTGGCCGCCGTTCTGGTCGCCACGGCGGTGCTCGCCGTGGCCGCCCCGGCACCCGCGCACGCCGCCGACGAACGGGTCCCCTTCGAGGGTTCGTCGCTCGGCCGCTCGTACGCCGCCGGCACCTATGCGCGTGAGGACGCGTTCGAACTCGGCGTCAACACCCTGTTCAAGTACCACCAGACGATCACCCGGTGCGGTGCGAGCGTCGCCATGCTGTTCGCCCCGGCGGGTCCGGTCGGGCTGCTCATCCGGCAGGGGCGGGCCATCCGGGCGGCCGGCTCCGGCGCGCGGGCCGCCGAGGCGGCCAACACCGCGCGGGTGACGAAGCTGGTCGAGATCACCGACACGGTGTACGGCGCGCTGGAGACGTTCGGCAGCGGGACGTCGTGCTCGGCGACGGTCGGCATCGTCCGGGCGCTGGCCAACGTGGCGGTGGCGGTCGGGGTGAGCGAGGTGCGCTCGTCGTCGTTCTACTTCCGGGACGGCAGCTCGGTGCTGGTGCGCTCGTGGGCCCCGAACGAGTGCACGGTGCGGCTGTGGACCGGGCGGACGAAGGCGGCGGCGCGGTCGTTCGGCGACACCTACCGGTGGCTGTGCGACCGGCACGGCTGAACGGGAGTCACGGCGCGGCCAGCTCCGCGCGGATCCCGTCGGCCTCGGCCATCCCGAGCGCCGCGTACCCGGCGAGCGCACTGGCCAGGTGCCGGCGCGCCGATTCGGCGTCCCCGAGCGCCCGACAGGCCCGGGCCAGGCCGGCGTCGGCGCGGGCCTGCTGGTGGCGTTCCCCCGTGTCACGGGAGACGAGCCGGGCGGTGCGGTGCTGCTCGACCGCGGCGGCGGCGTCCCCTGCGGCGGTGAGCGCCTCGCCGAGTCCGTTGAGCGCCCACACCTCGCCGGACCGGTCCCCGGTCTGACGGGCGAGCGTCAACGCCTCGCGCAGCAACGGTATCGCCTCGGCCGGGCGTCCCTCGCGGACGAGCGAGACGCCGAGTCCGTTGAGCGCCCAGGCCTCGCCGGCCGGGTGCCCGATGCGTCGGAACAGCTCCAGCGCCGCGCGCTGATTCGCCGACGCGGCCGACAGCAGCCCGGCCCGCAGCTGCGCCTCGGCCAGATTGGCGAGCGCGGTCGCCTCGCCGACCCGATCGTCGAACTCCCGGAACCGCTCCAGCGCCGCCTCGTGCCGGGCGAACGACGAGGGGAAGTCCCCGAGCCAGCCCTCGACCAGCCCGAGCGAGGTCAGCGCCCGCGCCTCGGCGTGGCGGTCGCCGGCCCGCCGGATGCCCTCCAGCGCCTGGAGCTGGTGCGTGTGCGCCGTCGCGTACCGGCCGAGCAGCGCCTCGACGAGGCCGAGCGTGCCGGCCGCGCGGGCGGCGCCCGGGGCGTCGTCGACCCGACCGAAGAGTTCGACCGCGCGGGCCAGCTTGTCGGCGGCCGGTTCGAGGCGGCCGACCTGCAGGTGGGTGGTGCCGAGGTGGTACGAGGTGACGGCCTCGCCGGCCACGTCGCCGGCGCGGCGGGCCGCCTCGATCGCGTGCGCGTGGATCGTCAGGGCCCGCAGGTAGCGGCCGCGGTCCAGGTAGCGGAAGAGGGTGCCGGAGAGCCGGATCGCGTGGCGCGCGCCGTCCCGGTGGGCGGCCATCGCGGTGAGGTTCGGCAGCTCACCGTCCAACCAGGACAGTGCACCGTCCGGTGTGGACAGATCCGGGACCGCGGTGGCGGGCGCGTCGACCGGCGGGCGGTGGTGGCGTTCGGCGGGGTGCAGCACATCCACCGCGGCGGCGGCCGTCCCGAGGTAGTGGTCGAAGAGCCGCGTCAACGCGGGGCCGCCATCACCGTCCACAGTGGACGCGGCGTAGACGCGCAGCAGGTCGTGCATGCCGTAGCGGCGGGCGCCGACCGCGTGCACCAGGTGGGCGCGCACCAGCAGCGCCAGGTTCTCCCGGGTGGCGCGCAGGTCTTCACCGGCCAGCGCGGCCGCGGCGTACTCGTCCAGATCGAGGCCCGGGTGCAGCCCGAGCAGCGCGAACAGCCGCACCGCCGCCGGCCGCAGGTGCCGCAGCGACCAGGAGAAGACCGCCGTGACCGCGCCGCGCGGGTCGCCGCCGGCGTCCAGGCGGTCGAGCCGTTCGCGCTGGTCGGCCAGCTCGGTCACGAGCTCCGACAGGGTCGCCGGGTGGCGGGCGGCCGCCAGTTCGGCGGCGAGGCGCAACGCCAGGGGGAGGCGGGCGCACTGGTCGGCGAGCACCGCCGCGGCCGCCGGTTCGTCGTCCACGCGGGTGCCGATCAGCCGGCGCAGCAGCGCCACCGACCGGTCGCGGGGGAGCAGGCCGAGGTCGACGCGCCGCGCGCCGTGCAGGGCGACGAGGCCGGCGAGGCTGTCCCGGCTGGTGACCAGGACCGCGCACGTGCCGGTGCCGGGCAGCAGCGGCCGGGTCTGTTCGACGGTGGCGGCGTTGTCCAACAGGATCAGGATCCGGCGTCCGGACGTCTCGGTCCGGTACCGTGCCGCGCGCTCGTCGAGCCGCAGCGGTATCTCCATCGGGGGAACGCCCAGTGCCAGCAGAAAACCCGCCAGCACGTCGGCCGGGTCGGCGGGCCGTTCGGGGTCGTAGCCGCGCAGGTCGGCGTAGAGCTGCCCGTCCGGGAACCGGTCCCGCGCCCGGTGCGCCCAGCACACGGCGAGCGCGGTCTTGCCGACCCCGGCGGTGCCCGACACGACGGCGACCGGCACGGCCGTCGACCCCGGTTCGGCCAGAACGGCGTCCAGCGCCGCCAACTCCTCGTCCCGGCCGGTGAACGCGGCCACCTCGCCCGGCAGCTGCGCCGGCACGGCGGTGGCGGACGGGGAGACGGCGGGGGCCGCCTCGGGACCCAGTTCGCCGCGCAGGATCGCCCGGTGCGCCTCGCGCAGCGCCGGCCCGGGGTCGACGCCCAGCTCCTCGACCAGCCGCTGCCGGGTGACGGTGTACCGGTCGAGTGCTTCCGCCTGGCGCCCGGCCAGTGCCAACGCCCGCATGAGCGTCGCCGCGAGCGTCTCGGCGAGCGGCTCCTCCTCGACCAGTTCGGTCAGCGGCGCGAGAACCGCCGACGGGTTGCCGGCCGACAGTTCGGCCGACGCCCAGGCGGCCACGGTGTCGAGGCGTTCGCGCTGCCAGGTCCGGCGCATCCGGTCGGCCCAGTGCCCGGTGATCCCCGCGAGGGGCTCGCCCCGCCACAACTCCAGCGCGGCGCGCAGCGACTCCCGTTCGCCACGCGCCGCGAGGTCGCGGAAGCGGTGCAGGTCGACCCGCTCGGGCGGCAGGTCCACGGTGTACCCGGCCGAACGGTGCACCAACGGCACGTTCCCCGTCCCGGCCTCGCGGAGCGCGCGCCGCAGCCGCGCCACGTAGGCGTGCAGCGAACGCCGCACCCCGTCCGGCGGCTCACCGCCCCAGACGCGGTCGACGATCAGTTCGGGGGTGACGACCCGGCCGACGTCGACGAGCAGCGCGGCGAGGACCGCCCGCTGGCGCGGTGCGCCGAGGTCGACGCGGTGCGGGGAGCCGATCAGTTCCACCGGACCCAGCAGTTGGAACTCCACGGTTGGTAACCATAGATATCCCCTCAGACGGGTGCGCCGAGGGTGACGAGGGCGGTGAGCCGCGCCTCGGACTCCGGCACCGGCGTCAGGATCACGACCTTCAGCTCCGCGTCGCCGTCGGTCAGCACGTCGCAGTCGACCTCGATCGGGCCGGCGCCCGGATGTTCGATGACCTTGTGGTCGGCGCGGTGGGTGCCGACCGCGCCGGCCGACCACAGCCGCGCGAAGCGGTCGTTGCCGGCGACGAGCGTCGCGATCAGGCCGCTCAGGCGGGGGTCGTGCGGGAAGCGGCCGGTGGCGCGGCGCAGGTCGGACGCGGCGGCCGCCTCGAGCTCCGCGCGGGCGTGGGAGACCACCGGCCAGTGGGACATCCGCGGGCCGTCGCCCGCCAGCGGGAACGTCTCCCGCGCGAAGTTGCGCATCGCGGGCGGCACCGCGGCCGGGTCGCCGACCAGCGCCGCCCAGGCGGGGTTCCACCGCAGCAGGTGCCAGTCGGCCGCGAAGACCGCCACCGCCGTGCTCTCCCCGAGCCGGTCCACCACCCGCCGCAGCCCGGGCGGCACGCGGTCGCCGAGCCGCCCGTCGGCCGGTGGCGCCTGCCCGGCCAGCCGGTAGAGGTGGTCACGTTCGGCGGTGCTCAGCCGCAGGGCGCGGGCCAGCGCGGCGAGCACCTGCGCCGAGGGCGTGCCGAAGCGTCCCTGTTCGAGGCGGACGACGTAGTCGACGGAGATCCGGGCGAGGTCGGCCAGCTCCTCGCGACGCAGCCCCTTGGCCCGCCGCGCGGGCCCCTGGGGAAGGCCGGCGTCCGCGGGGGAGAGGCGGTCGCGCCACGCGCGGAGGGTCGCGCCGAGTTCGGACATGTCGACGATTGTCCCGCGCGTTCCGGCCCGGAGGGTGGTAAGGATCTTCCCTGGCGAACGTCATGGGCCCGGCCCACGCTGGCCCCATGACGATCACCTTCATCACGGGGGCCAACAAGGGCCTCGGCCACGAGACCGCGCGCCGCCTCGTCGCCCTGGGACACACCGTCCTGCTCGGTGCGCGCGACGTGCGGGCCGGCCGGGCCGCCGCGCGGGAACTGGGCGCCCGCCACGTTCCACTCGATGTGACCGACGAGGAATCGGTGGCCGCCGCGGCCGCGGACGTCGAGCGGCACGAGGGCCGGGTCGACGTGTTGGTCAACAACGCCGGGATCCACGGCCCCTTCGGTGACCCGAGCGGGCTGACCGGCGCGGACGTCGGCGCGGTGCTCGACGTGAACGTCGTCGGGGTGGTGCGCGTGACGACGGCCTTCCTGCCGCTGCTGCGCCGCTCCGCCGACCCGGTGATCATCAACGTCAGCAGCGCGATGGGCTCCCTGGCCGCCACGCACGACCCGCGGCGGCCCGAGTCGACGGCGATCGCCCCGGCCTACACGGCGTCCAAGGCGGCGCTGACCATGCTGACCACGCAGTACGCCAAGGCGCTCCCGGGCCTGCGGATCAACGCGGCCGACCCCGGCTACACCGCCACCGACCTGAACGGCCACAGCGGCCACCAGACCGTCACGGAGGGTACCGACGTGATCGTCCGCCTCGCCACCGAGGGGCCGGGGCACGGCACCGGCCGTTTCGTCGACCGGGCGGGTGACATCGCCTGGTGACCCGGTAGGGTTCGGCCTCGTGCCGGAACTGTCGGTGATCAACCCGCCGGCACAGTGACGTATCCTGATCACGATGGTGAACGGGGGAGCAGACGTGCCGAGCCTTGACGAGGTGGAGACCCTCCTCGACGATCTCCGCCCGCACCCGGTGGTCCGCCGGTTCGCGCTGGAGGTGGCCGACAGCGAGACCGTGTGGAGCGAGCGCACCGGCGGGTCGGTGAGCCTGCGGGCGACGGCCGAGGAGAGCCCCGCCGCGATCCTCGTCTACAAGGAACGCGTCGAGGTCTGCCTGGCCCCGGAACGCGCGCGCGAGTACGGCAACGCGATCACCGGCAGCCGCCTCTTCACGCCCAACGCCACCACCAGCCACTGGGTCATCCCGGCGGCGCTGCTGGTCGCCGACGACGCGATGCGCGCCGCGCTGGAGGCCGTCGCGTGGCGGCGCCACGAGGCCCTGGTCCGGCCGGCGCCGGTCACGCCGACGCGCACCCGTGCGAGCCGTTCGACGACGGCGCGCTCCAGCACCCCGCGGGCGCCCCGCACGCCTAAGGCCGTCGTCCCGGAACGTCCTCCGGCGGCCGACCCGCAGTGCCCGATCCACTTCATCCCGCGCCGCATCTGCGAGTGCAACGAGGGCTAGGCAGGTGGGTAAGCGGGAGCCCGGTAGGCAGGTCATTGCGACCAACCGGAAGGCCCGGCACGACTACACCATCCTGAAGACCTACGAGGCCGGCATCGTGCTCGCCGGCACCGAGGTCAAGTCCCTGCGCGACGGCCACGCCTCCCTGGTGGACGCGTTCGCCCAGGAACGCGACGGCGAGATCGTCCTGTACAACCTGCACATCGCCGAGTACGGCTTCGGCAGCTGGACCAACCACCAGCCGCGCCGCACCCGCAAGCTGCTGCTGCACCGCGTGGAGATCGACCGGATCCTGGAGAAGCTGCGCGAGGGCGGCATGACGTTGGTGCCGCTGTCGATGTACTTCGCCGGCGGCTGGGCGAAGGTGGAACTCGGCCTCGCCCGGGGCAATCGCACGTTCGACAAGCGGCAGGTGCTCGCCCGTCGCGACGCCGACCGCGAGATCGCCCGGGAGCTGGGCCGCCGCCTGAAGGGCCGACCGCGCTAGTTCGCGAGCGCGCGGGCGACCTTGACGACGCGTTCGGCCAGATGGTCCAGCGCGGCGTACTCCACCTCGGTCAGCGGGGCGTCGTTGTTGCCGCCGGAGACGTGCGAGACGCCGTACGGGTTGCCGTCGGCGAACTTCAACGGATCCGTGTAGCCCGGCGGCACGATGATCCCGCCGAAGTGGTGGATCGTGTTGTAGAGCGCCAGCAGCGTCGACTCCTGCCCGCCGTGTGCGGTCTGCGACGCCGTGAACCCCGCGTACACCTTGTCGGCCAGCAGCCCCTGGGCCCACTGCGGCCCCAGCGTGTCGAGGAACTGCTTGAGCTGGCTGGCGATGTTGCCGTAGCGGGTGGGCGAACCGAACAGGACCGCGTCGGCCCAGACCATGTCGTCCGCCGAGGCCGTGGGCTCGTCCTTGATCCGCTCGGCGTGCTGGCTCCAGGCCGGGTTCGAGGCGATGGCCTCCTTCGGTGCCAGTTCCTGGACGTGGCGCAGCCGTACCTCCGCGCCCGCCTTCTCACCGGCCTCGGCGAGCCGGCGCGCCATGGCGTCCACGGTGCCGGTCGAGGAGTAGTAGATGACGGCGAGCTTGGTGTCGGGCATGACGAACGGCCTCCCTGTCGGTGTTCACTCTCAGGGGGCTACTGCCCATTTTGAATCGCCTGTACCGGTTCCGGGCCCGGTTTCGCGAGAATGAGCCGGGCCCGGCGCGCGGCTAGCCGTTCTCCACGGCGGCTATCTGTTCCGGTGTCCAGTTGCCCAGGTAGACGTTCCCGCCCTCGGCCGGCTGCTCCTCGCGCAGCACGGCCGCCTCGCGCAGGATCCGTTCCATGAACGCCACGGGCAGCCGCGGATTGCGTGCCGCCTGCCCCGCGACGGCGGGATCCTCGAACAGTTCGCAGACCCGCGCGGCGGGCAGGCGGCGGTCCCCGGCGGCCCAGGCGCGCACCAGGGGGTGCGGGTCCCGGCTGAGCCGTTCGATCAGCTCCGGGCCGGCGCCGGGGTCGAGCGTGGCCAGCGCCCGGATCCGCGGGTCCGGCGAGTCGGCGCGGCGGGCGAGGCCGTCGCGCGGGAAGTTCGGGTGCTGCAAGAGGCGGCCGATCGTGACGACCCGCGCCTCCAGGTAGGTGGCGAGCACCACCTCCCCGGGGGCCTGCGGGTTGCGCTCGCACAGCAGCAGGCGCACCGCGGGGTCCGGGTCGGCGGCGAGCAGCGCGACGAGTTCGGGGGCGATGCGGGTGTTGAGCGCGATGCTGCGCCGCAGACCGATGTGGGCCGAACGGGCACAGCGCCGGTGCACCCGCGGGTCGTCGCTGCGCAACACCCAGAGCAGTGGCTGGAGCCGGTCGTCCGGCCCCACGTGGTAGTCGATCGCGGCGCGCTGTTCCTCGGTCAGTTCCGGCCGCATCGACACGGCGAGCCGGACGTGCGGCGACGGGTCGACGGCGAGCGCGGCGACGACGTCGGCGGGCAGGTCGGGGTGTGCGGCGGTCTCGGTGCGGACCCATTCGCTCTCGTCGCGGGCGCGTTCGCGCAGCTCCTCGGGGCTCGGCGGAACGGGCGGCGCCGGCGGCGGTTCCTCGGGCGGCAGGAGGGCCCGGATACGGGGCGGCAGGACGTCGCGATGGCGTGGCCAGGCCAGGGTCTTGATCGCTTCCGGCCGGCGTTCGAGCAGGCGGTCGTAGCCCGCGTCGGTCAGCAGCGGCACGGGTTCGCTCGACCAGCGGGTGAACAGGTCCGGCCCCTCGGCGAGGAGGTCGAGGACCAGCGGGTCGGGATCCTCGACCAGTGTGGTGCGCTGCTCGGGGGTGAGGCCGGGGGCTTGCGTGAGCGTGATGCGGATCGCGCGGTGCGGATGCTGCGCGAGGGCCGCGACCTGTTCGTCGGTCCACTCCTCGCGGTACTCCACGCTGGTCAGGGTGTCGGTGTCGTACTCGTCGACGAGCCGGCGCAGCAGCGCGCCGGGAACCGCCGGATTGGCGGCCAGGCCGCGCAGGCGGGCCCGTTCGGGGCGGTGGTAGCGGTCGAGATAGGCGTCGTTCGCGTACAGCGGGAACCTCCCGTGCCGTCCTCGCGCCGTCCGGGCGGGCGGCGCGAAGGGCAACTCTAGGAAGGGATTCCGGCGATCGACAGGTCTGAACGCCCGAGTGACCCGGTGCTCCGGCCGGCGTTAGGCTGGAGCCACACACCTCCGCCGGTCCAGGCGCCGTTCCCCCGGAAAGCGGGGAACCAAGGGATTTCCCGGAAGCGGTCCGCGTGGCGCGGGACGAGACTTCCTCGTGAAGTTCATGGGGAGGAAACGTGCTGACCGTGCAGGTGGAGCTGGAGCTGGACGCGCCCGCGAGGGTCCTGCGCCTGGCATTGACGACCGTCACCGAGTCGGTGGCCGAGCAGCACGCACGGGTGGTGGTGCACCGCGTCGCGCAGATCCACCGGCCCGGCCGCGCGACCCCGGTGGTGCGGATCGACGGCGACAACCTGATGGACGAACGCGTGCCGACGGTGCGGATCGGGGGCGCACGCGTGCCGATCGTCGAGGCGACGGAGTCGCTGGTGCTGGCGGGGCCGTTCGCGCGGCAGCTCGGCGGCATCCTCGAGGTCGAGACCGACACGGGCGGGCTGGTGCGGTATCCGCTGTCGCCGGCGTCGTGACGGCCCGCGCCGTCACGACGCCGCGGCGTCCCGTTCGGCCAGCGCGGGGAAGCGGTGCGCCAGTTCCGTCCGGGTCCGCACGCCGAGCTTGCGGTAGACGTTGCTCAGGTGGAACTCGACCGTCTTGACGCTCAGGAACAGCCGGGCGGCCACCTCGCGGTTGGTCGCACCGGCGGCGGCCGCCCGCGCGGCCTGCAACTCCTGCGGCGTCAGCGCCCCGGACGGATCGTCGGCCGGGGATCCGGCGGCGCCGGGGCCGCCGCAGGCGAGCAGTTCCTCGTGCGCGCGGGTCACCCACGCCCGCGCGCCGACGGTCGTGAAGATCTCGTGGGCGGCCAGGAGCGTGGTCCGCGCCCGGATCCGCCGACCGGCCCGGCGCAGCCGCTCGCCGTACGCGAGGAGGGTCCGGCCGAGGTCGAACGGCGAGTCGACCCCGCGGTGCAGCACCAGCGCCGCCTCGAAGTGCCGGGCGAACTCGCCCTCCGGCGCGACGAGTCCGAGCAGGCGCCGCGCGAGGGCGGCCTGGGCCGGCAACGCGCCGCCGTCGAGCGTTCGCGCGGTGACGGCGGCCGGGATCCGGGTGTCCGGGCGGCCGGCCCGGATGCGCGCCTCCAGCAGCTCCGCCGTGCGGGTGAAGCCGGGCAGGGCCGAGCGCCACGCGACCACGGCCTCGTCGTACCGGCCGGCGCCGGCCTCCAGCACCCCGATGGCGTCGTTGGCCGCGTCGCCGGCCGCGCGCACCGCGTGGCGCCGGCACGCGGCCTCGTCGCCGCGCACCGCGTGCACCTGGGCGAGCAGCCCGTGCAGCCGCTGCGACCAGAACCCGTCGGTGACCCGGTCGGCCAGCGCGACGCCCTCGTCGGCGAGGGCGGTGGCCGCACGCAGCCGCCCGGCCCGGAGCGCGGCCCGCGCGCTCGCGAACAGCGCCAGCGGCAGCACGCCGATGATCCCGGCGGCGCGGGCGCCGTCCAGGACCGGGGTGAGCAGGCCGTCGGCGGCCCCCGGCGCGCCCACCTGGGACAGGCCCAGCGCGGCCAGGATCACGTACTCGGGCGCGGTGTGGCCACGGGCCAGGTCGGCGACGCGGCGGCGCAGCAGGGCGGCCCCGTCGGACGGCCGCTCGCCGTGCAGGAGGACGATCGCGCGCACCACGTCGGTCTCGATCGTCTCCACCCGCGCGGCGGCCAGCAGGTCGGCGGCGCGGTCGGGATCCCCGGAAAGAAGAGCGGCCACCGCGGCCAGCGTGACCGGCCCGGCGAGCGCGCAGGCCGTCGCGGGATCGCCCGTGAACAGCTCCGCCCGCGCGAGGTGAAGGGCGAGCCCCGGCCCGAGGTCTGCGGAATGCCGGCCCGCCGGCAACAGCGACCGCGCCCGGTCCCGCTGCCCGGCGAGGCGCGCGTCCGCCGCCGCGTACCGCAGCCGCTCGTCCCGGAGCACGGGATCGTCGGTCAGCGAGGCGGCCAGTTCGACAGCCGCCGCCGCGGTGGCGTGCCGCCCGCGGGCGCGTTCGTTCGCGGCCATCCGGTCGAGCACGTCGGCGAGCGCGGGGTCGCGGTTGTCTCGCACGGTGGTGTCCCTCCTGCCGTACTCCGACTGAAAGACGACAGTGCGCCCCGCGCCTGATCACCACGTAGGGAGAACTCCCGGTATGCCGCGCCGGGCACCCTTACCCCGGACCTCAATCCGGCCTCAAGACATGGTCGTCGGACACAGACGGCATGCATTCATCCTGATTTCATGGGTGCTGCGCGAATCAAGCGGATCAATGCGAAAAGCCGATCGACAGACCGGCTGTTCGGGACCAGGCTGGCGGACAGGTCTACCGGATGGGCGACGGATGACTTCTCGGGCGTATCGCAGCGCGTTCGTCGGTCGGGTCGAGGAGCTGGCGCGACTGGACCGGGCCCTGGCCGAGGCCGCCGGCGGCAGCCCCGCGGTCGTGGTGGTCTGCGGCGAGGCCGGCATCGGCAAGACGCGCCTGCTGACGGAGTTCGCGCGCGGCGCGGCCGACTCCGGCGCCCGGGTGCTCGTCGGCGGCTGCGTGGCGGTCAGCGGCGGCGGCCTGCCCTACGGCCCGGTCGTGGAGGCGCTGCGCGGGCTGAGCGGCGAGTTCTCCGAGCGGGCCGGCGCCGAGCTGGGCTGGCTGCCGCGGGCCGACCGGGCGCCGGGGCAGGCGCACTCCGAGATCTCCGACGGCATCGGTCAGCTGCGGCTGTTCGAGTGGCTGCTGCGCTTCGTGCAGGAGACGTGCGCGGCGGCGCCGCTGGTGCTGGTGATCGAGGACCTGCACTGGGCCAACCAGTCGACCCGCGACCTGTTGACGTTCGTGACGAGAAACCTGCGCGACGAGCGGTTCCTGCTCGTGACGACCTACCGCGACGACGAGTGCGCCGATCCGCAGCAGCGCGCCTTCCTCGCCGAGCTGACCCGCGGCGCCCGGACCGACCGCATCGACCTGGGCCGGTTCCGGCGGGCCGAGATCGCGTCGCTGCTCGCCGGTGTGCTCCCGGAGGCGCCGAGCGACGCGCTCGTCGGCCGGATCCACGCCCAGTCCGGCGGCAACGCCTACTTCGCGGAGGAGCTGGTCGCGGCCGGCCTCGACGACTGCGAGGTGCCGCCGAAGCTGCGCGACATCCTGATGAGCCGGGTCGAGCTCCTCTCCCGGCCGGCGCAGGAGACCCTGGCGGCGATGTCGGTCTGCGGCCGGCGGGTGCGGCACGCGCTGCTCGCGCGGGTCTCCGACCTCGACAGCCGGGAGCTGACCGCCGCCCTGCGCGAGGCGCAGCGCCACCGGATCATCACCATCGAGGCCGCGGACTCGTACGTCTTCCGGCACGCCCTCGCCCAGGAGGCCGTCTACCAGGACCTTCTTCCGGGGGAACGGCTCGCGCTGCACGGCCGGGTCGCCGCCGCCCTCGACGCCGAGCGGCCCGCCGCCGGTGACGCCGCGGCGGTGGCGGCCGAGATCGCGCACCACTGGTTCGAGGCCAACGAGTACCGCATGGCGCTCACCGCCACCATCACGTCGGCGCGCCTCATGGCGGGCATGTACGCGTTCACCGAGGCGGACCGGCTCTACGAACGGGCGCTGGACCTCTGGACGAGAATCCCCGCCGACGCGCGCCCACCCGGGCTGAGCCTGCTGGAGCTGCTGCGGCGTTCGGCCGAGGCGGCGCGCTGGGTCGGCGACATCGGCCGGGCGGTCGCGCTGATCGAGCACGCCGTCGGGATGGTCGACGAGGACGCCGAACCGGCCCGCGCGGCCATGCTGCACGACCGGCTCGGCCTGTACCTGTGGGAGGCCGGCGAGGGGCGGCGTTCGATCGAGGAGTACGGGACGGCCGAGAAGCTGCTCGACGGCACGCCGGCGACCCCCGTTCGGGCCTGGGTGCTGGCCGATCAGGCGCGCATGCTGATGCTCAGCTCCCGCTACCGGGAGGCGCGGCTGCGCTGCGTCGAGGCGCTGGAGATCGCCCGCGGCTCCGCCGCACCGGCCGCCGAGACGCATCTGCTGGACACGCTCGGGTTCTCGATGGTGATGTTGGGCGAACACGACGCCGGCATCGACCGGCTGCAGCACGCGCGCACGGCCGCCGCCGCGCAGGAGGACGTCGAGGGCAGTTGTCGGGCGCTCACCAACCTGGTGACCGTCCTGCTGCTGACCGGGCGCTACCGCGAGGCGCTGAGCGTCGCCGACGACGGCATCGCGATGATGCGCCACCTCGGGGTCGAACTGGCAGCCGGCGGCGTGCTGCTCAGCATCACGGCCGGCGTGCTGTTCCGCCTCGGCGACTGGCGCCGCGCGGAGGAGCTGACGCAGGAGGTGCTGGCCCGTTCGGCGCCGCCCGGTCTGGCGTTCTTCGCCCACGTGACCCGGATCGAACTGGCCACCGCGCGGGGCCGGCTCGACGAGGCCCGGGACAGCCGTCGGCGCGCGGAGGCGTGCGGCGTGGGCACCACCGATCCGATGGCGCTGGCCGGCCTGTTCGCTGCGGTGGCGGAGCTGTCGATCTGGTCCGAGGAGCTGGACGCGGCGCGGGAGGCGGTCGAACGCGGGCTCGACCTCCTGGAGGAGACCGAGGAGGAGCACCTCGTGGTCCGGCTGTGCGCACTGGGCCTGCGGGTGGCCGCCGACACCGCCGAACGCGCCCAGATGCGCGGTGGGCGTTCCGCGCACGACGCGGTGCTGGCGACCGGGGACGCCTTTCTCGCGCGGATGCACGCGGCGGCCGCGCGTCCCGGGGCGGCGTTCGCGGAGGCGGATGCCAACCGGCTGACGGGCGAGGCGGAGCACGGCCGGCTGCGGCAGCGTTCGGAGCCGGCGAAGTGGTCCGCGGCGGCGGCCCGCTGGGAGGAGCTGGGCGTCGCCTACGCCGCCTGTTACGCGCGCACGCGGGAGGCCGAGGCGACGCTCGCCGCACGCCACGCGCCCAGTGCGAGCGGCGCGCTGTCGGCGGCACACCGGCATCTGCAGGCCCTCGGCGAGGAGCCGATCCTGCTCGCCCGCACCGTCACGACCCTCGCCCGGCGCGCCCGCGTCGACCTCGCGGCGCCACCCGTAGACCGGGCGGATCCGCCGGCCGGCAACCCGTTCCACCTGACCCGCCGCGAACGGGAGGTGCTCGGCCTGCTCGTGGAGGGCTGCACCAACCGGCAGATCGCCCGCACGCTGTACGTGACGGAGAAGACGGCGAGCGTGCACGTCTCGAACATCATGGCCAAGCTCCAGGTCGACAGCCGGGGCCGGGCCGCCGCGATGGCGCACCGGCTCGGCCTCCTGGCGAGTTGAGCCGGCGGGTCAGAGCTTTCCCTCGGCGAGGCCGCGCAGCCCCTCGGTGGAGGGCGCGAACAGGTACTCGCCGCCGGTCGGCACCACGAACGCCTCGGCCGTCGAGACGGTCACCTGCCGGCCGTCCGGCCCGTGCAGGTACGCGGCCCGCATCCCGCCCCGGCACTGGCCGATCAGCAGATCCATGCCGCCGCCCCGGGGAGCCGACGGCGAGTTGCTCCAGATCCGGGTGAGGAACTCGAACTGTTCGACGATCGAGGTCTGGAAGCAGAGGAAGTGCAGCCCGCGGTCCTTGCCGTCACCGGCACGGTGCGGCGGCCCGTACGGCATGCCGCGCCGCAGGATCCGGCGGGTCAGCGTGTCCTCCGGGCCGCCCTGGTCTGTGTGGCCGGTGCGCGGGTTGACCTTTCTGATGTGCGCGCCGCCGGGACAGGCCAGTCCCAACGGGTCCGGCGGGTCGGTGAAGTCGAAATCGTTGTCGGGCCGGCCGTTCGCCGTTCCCCGGATGACCGGGGCGCCGCTCTTCCAGCGCCCGACCAGGAAGGCGCCGAGCGACTCGGCCGCGGCGCGCGGCGCCCAGCCCATCGCCTCGGCGACCCGTTCGCCCTCCCGCGCCAGGAACTCCTCGAAGCGGTCCACGTCCTGGCGAAGCCGGCGGAAGACGAGGTACGACCCGTCGTCCGTCCACTGTGGACCGGCCGACGCCGGCGTCCACGGCCGCACCGGATGGCTGGGATGCTGCCGCGGGTAGCCGAAGACGAACGCCCCGGCGTGGATCAGCGGCGCGCCCGGCGACGCGTACTGCGGCCCGTCCGGGGCGACCCTGAACGGCTCGCTCCCGCCGGGCAGGCCGCGCACCGCCGGCTCCGAGACGCCGTCGCGGAACCCGAAGTGCTCGCGGGCCGCACCGCGTTCGCCCAGCCGGGTGCCGGTCTCCGACCAGACCTGCACCAGACCGCTCTCGGCGGCGCGCAGCAGCACCTGCCGGGCCTTGCGGGACACGGCCTGCGGCGAGCCGGCGACGATGACGAGAACGTGCACCGGCCGCGACGGGGAGCCGACCACCCAGTCCTCCGGGTGGCCGTCGTCGCCCAGCAGCGCCGAGCGCGCCGCGAGCCCTTCGGTGAACGCCTCGTCGGTCAGCCCCGGCTCGGTGCCGAGGAGCGCGGTGAGGCCGGCGTGCGACAGGGCGACGTTCAGCCACGGCCCCGCGAACGACTTCTCCGCCCGGCAGGCGTAGACCTGCGCACCGGTGGTGACGTCCGGCACGAGCGCCGCGAGCCAGCTGCGCGCCGCGGCCGGGTCGACGATCCGCAGCGCCAGCAGGGCCTGCGCGTCGGCGACGAACCCGGGCACCACGTTGCCCTGCACACGGTCGAGCCGCAGGGGAGTGTCATTCATGAGTTCGGCTCCGTTCCGTCGGGCCACATGGTGCGCCAGTCCCGCGGGCCGGTGATGCCCGCCCGCGCGCCGAGTTCGAGCAGCCGCTTCGCGCGCCGGTCCTTGGAGCGCGACACCTCCGGGAACGCGTCGTGCTCGCCGTCGTTCGCCGCCGGCGCCACCTCGGGGTAGTTCACGAAGTCGGCCCGCAGGATCTCGCGCCGGTCGTCGGTGAAGTAGCGGCTGCCCGGCTGCGCACCCACGGCCCGCGGCGGTTCCTCGGCCATCGGCCACGCGACGAGGGTCAACGTCATGCGCACCGCGTCGGCGACCTGGCCGGCGTCGGCGAGCGGCCGGCCGCCGATCCGGATGTCGGAGAGCGTCATCGGGCGTTCGCTGCCGTCGTCGGCCCGCACCCGGCACGTCTCGCCGGCCGGCACCTCGTACACCGCGCGGAGGGTGCGCGCCGAACCGGGCATCCCGGGAACGCCCGCGCCGACCCGCAGCACCCGCCAGTACTCCGGCGGGACCGGGCTGCCGTCGGGTTTCGTCCAGCCGCCGTCCTCCACGTGCGAGATGTAGACGCCGACCGGATCCGCCATCGTGACGTGGTAGCCGGCGCGCGCGAGTTCGTTGGCGGCGGCGCCGATCGCGGGATCGCTGCTGCGGTTGACGGTCCCGAACGCCCCGGCCGCCAGCAGGCTCCGCGCACCCTGCAACGGCTTGCCGTCGGCGTCCGCCCGGATCACGCTGCCGTCGCCGACGACCTGCGCCGCCTGGCCGACCGTGTTCGCCGGGTGGGACAGGTGCATGATGCCGTCGGTGATGTTCCACCTGTTCCACGGGTTGTAGTCGCCGGCCCGGAAACGCAGTTCGCCGCCGAGGTGGACGTCGTGCGCGAAGACCAGATCCGCCGCGGTGACGCGCTCGTCGACGAGTTCCTTGTACAGCGCGACGACGCGGTCCAGCGCGCCGGGGTGGGCCTCGCGCGGGCCGCGGGCCGCCGGCAGCGCGAAGTACGGGGCCGGATACCCGTCGGCGTAACAGCTCCACGCGTCCGGCGGTTCGCACACGAAGGTGATCCGGATCAGGCGTCCGTCGGCGTCGGTCTCCGCGCGCCACTCCAGGTACTCGTCCTGTTCCCGGTATTTCAGGGGAACGGGCGAACCGTCGGCCGTCTCGAAGCGCTGCACACCGAGGCGGCGGGCCGACTCGTAGGCGATGCCGTCGGCGCCGGGCCCACCGCCCGTCCGGTCCCGGGCGGCGCTGCGCAGGACCAGCGGGAAGCCGCTCCACGTGGTGCTGTGCGCACGCGCGTGCGCGGGCACACCGTCGGACGGATCGGTGAAGTGCACCGGGAGTCGCGGGTCGTAGGAGTCGAACGGGCGGTACTGCGCGCGCACGTACAGCAGTTCGGCCTGGAACTGGCTGCGCAGGTAGGCCGTCCAGGCCGGCCGCTGCAGCGGAAAGTCGGTCGTCCCGGCCGGCAGGTCGAGCAGGACCGCGGGGGCCGCATCGCCGCGCCGCTCCGGTCGGGTGCGCCGCCGCAGTTCGTACCGGTCCTTCGCGAGGCTGTCGGCGAACGCCGTCTCCCAGGTGCCGTTCGTGGGATCGAGGTAGGTCGCGTAGCCGCCCGGGCGCAGCCCGAACGCCGCCGGCGCGCGCCCCAGGAAGTCGTTGCCGCCGCCCGTTTTCGTGAAGTACGCCGGCGTGAGGAAGTTCGACACCGGGATGCCGTCGATCTCGTACGACTCCGCCTGGACCGCGTCGCAGACCTCGAACCGGTACAGCACGAACGCCTGGGGGTCGTCCGCGTTGCGCGGGTCGGGTCCGGACACGAACCGCTCGACGGCGCGGTTGCTCAGCATTCGCAGGGCCTCGCGCGAGGCGGTGACGCTCCACGGCTCCCCGAGTTCGGCCGCGACGCGGGTGAACACGAAGGCGCACGGCACCCCCGGCGGCTGCGCGGCGTGCAGGCCGAGCACCTCGTCGACCCGGGGCCCCTCGACGTCGTCGAGCAGGTACAGCACGCCGTCGCCGGAACTCCCGCCGAGCCGCAGCCGCCCGCTCAACGACCAGTGGGGCCGGAAGTCCTCCTCGATCTGGCGGTTGACGGCGCGCAGCACGGCCCGGACGAAGCCGTTCTCCTCGGTGGAGTGGTTGGCGACAGCGATCTGCATGAGGACCCCCCTCGCGGTAAACACCTCGCGCAGACATCGCACAGCCCGCGGGGCCCCGACGCATGGGGAAATTTCCTTAGAGAGGCGTCGGCTTTCTGCCCACGTTCCCCCGAAGCAGCCGGCGGGAACGGTAGGCGAGTGCGGCGGTCGCGAGCGCCGCGCCCCACAGCGGCCACAGCACGGCCGGACCCATCGCGGCCCAGTTGGTCGCGGTGGGCTCGGCGGCGAGCACCCGGATGAACATCAGCCCCGCGGACGTCACCGCAAGGGCCACGACCATGGCCGGGACCACCGCGAGCGGGACCGGCACGCGCCGTCCGCGCAGCACCGGCAGCCAGCGGGGGAACGTCTCGCCCCACGGCCGGATCAGCCCGACCGTGAGCACCGAACCGATCAGCGCCATCGAGCCCAGCGCCGCACCGGCCCACCAGATCCCCGGCATCTCCCGGTCGAACGCCCGAAGCTGCGCACCGCTGAACCCGAGCGGGATCCCGAGCGCCCACGCCCACCGGGTAGCCGCGTACACCACCGGAACGCCCACCGCGACCCACGTGGCCGCGACCCCGAGCCGCCTGCCCGGGACGACCCCGCGCCCCGTGCGCAACCGCCGGTGGCGCGCCGCCGCGACGGCGAACAGCACCCCGCCCGCCATGCACAGCAGCTGGTTGACGACCGGCCACGGCACCTGCGACGCGATCGTGGCGCCCGCCGGCCACCCGAACGGCTTCCCCGCGAGCAGCACCGGGATGTGCCCGATCGCCACCAACGGCCGGTAGTCCGGCAGCACCACACCCAGGAACGCCGCGATCACCCACGCCACCCCCTCGACGGCCCGCCCGGCGGCATCCGCCGCGGCCGGGAGCACGGCCAGCAGCGCGCCCACGGCCGCCATCGCGAACGCCACCGCCGCGACGGCCGGCGCCGCCTCCGCCCGCAGCCCACCGAGGATCGACATCCCATCGCGATGGCGGGATCCGGATCGCCCGCACCGTACGGAAACCCGTCCCCGCCACCGGCCCAGTAGAGCGCCAGCACCCCGTACCCGAACGCCCACAGCGCGGCGCCCACCCCGATTCGTCTCATGCCGCCCACGCTTCCGTCCGGGACCGCCCGCCACCATCTGCCGAACGGGGTGCGCGGCACCCCCGCGACGCCCCGGCACCTGCCGTTCGGCGGAGACCGGTGCGGCCGGCGGGCCGCCTAAGGTCCTGTCTCGCGGATCACGCCGGCCAGGCGGCGTCTGAGCCTCGCCTCGGCTCGACGTGATCCACGAGACAGGCCCTAGGCTGGAGCGGTGACGACGGGGACGCAACGCATCGACGGCCGGGCCGAAGCGGCGGTGCACCGGTTTCCGCGCCGCGCTCGTGTCCACAGTGGACAGAGCAGGCACGGGGGCCGGCCCGGGCACGCTCCGCGGCACCGCGCCGGGACGGCCCGCACGCCGTCCCGCGCCCGGCGGATCCCGCGATGACCGGCCTCGGCCCGCTCGCGCTCGGACCGCTGGCCGTGGCCTTCGCCGCCCTGCTCGCGCTGCCGTTCCTCGGGCGGCGCCGCGCGTACTGGCCGGCCGGCCTCGCCGCCGCGGTCTCCCTCCTGGCGACCGCCGCGTCCCTGCGGCTGCGCCCGCACTACGCCGAACTCGCCGGCACGCTCGCCATCGTCGAGTGCGGCGCGCTCACCCTGCTGACCGCCGTCGTCGCCCGCTGGTCCCCGCGCCGCGCGGCCGTGCTCGTCGCCGCGGCCTGCTGGCTCGCCGCCGCCCTGTCCGTGCTGCGCTTCCTGCCCGACGTCTCGGTCATCGAGACCGTCGGCGCGTGCGCCGTGTGGGGCGCGGGACCGGCCGTCGCCGTCGTCGTCGGTGGCTATCCGCGCCGCTCGGAGGAACGCCGGATCGGTGCCGTGGCGGCCGCCCGCCGCGCCGAGCAGGTGGCGCTGGCCCGCGACATCCACGACTTCGTGGCCCACGACGTGAGCGGCATCGTCGTGCAGGCGCAGTCGGCGCGCTTCAGCGGCGATCCGGCCGAGCTGGCGCGCGCACTGGAACGCATCGAGGCCGCCGGGCTGCAGGCCCTCGCGGTGCTCGACCGGACCGTGCACGCGCTGCGCGCCGACGACGCCCCGCTCGGCCTCGCCGACCTGCCGGCCCTGGTCGAACGCTTCGAGGGCACCGCACACCTCGACCTGCCCGAGGTTTCCGACGTGCCGCGCGATGTCGGCGCCACCGCCTATCGGGTGGTGAGCGAGTCGCTGACGAACGTGCGCCGCCACGCGCTGTCGGCCCCGTCCGTGCGCGTGACGGTGCGGCGTTCGGCCGGCCCGGCGCTGAACGTCACGGTCGTCAACGAACGGCCGGGTGCGCGCCGGCCGCTGCTGGCCCGGGCCGGCGGCGGGGGTTCCGGGCTGGCGGCGCTGCGCGAGCGGGTCGGGCTGCTCGGTGGGACGTTCGCGGCCGGGCCGCATCGCGGGGGTTGGCGGGTCGCGGCCGTCCTGCCGTGGGGCCCGGCGTCGTGAGCACCACCCGCATCGTCATCGTCGACGACCAGGAGAACGTCCGCGCCGGGTTCCGGCTGGTGCTCGACAGCCAACCCGACATGAGCGTCGTCGGGGAGGCGGCCGACGGCGCGGCCGCGCTGGAGGTGGTGCGGCGGCTGCGGCCGGACGTCGTTCTGGCCGACGTGCGCATGCCCGGTGTCGACGGGCTCGAACTGACCCGCCGGCTCGCCGGCACCGGGCCGCGCGTGATCGTGGTGACGACGTTCGACCACGACGAGTACGTGACGGGCGCACTGCGCGACGGGGCCTGCGGGTTCCTGCTGAAACGTTCGGGACCGACGCTGCTGATCGAGGCGGTGCGGGCCGCCATGGCGGGGGACACACTGATCAGTCCGCAGGTGACGGTGCGGCTGCTGCGGCGCATGCCGTCGCTGTCGGCCGTTCCGGTCGGGAACGCCCCCTTGACGGCGCGCGAGCTCGAGATCGCCGTGGCGGTCGCCCAGGGCGGCACCAACGCCGGGATAGCCCGGGAACTGGGCCTTTCCGCCGGCACCGTCAAGACCCACGTGGCCCACATCCAGGCCAAGCTCGGCGTGCGTAACCGGGTCGGGATCGCGGCGTGGGCGTGGGCGGCGGGGCGGGTTCCGAAATGACGACGGCCCCGAAGGAGCGATCCCTCCGGGGCCGTCGCGGCAGCGGCCACCTCAGCACTGTTCCCAATCGATGTTGAACAGTGTGTCGACGTCACCCTCGGCGGCGCGCAGCGAGAGGCTGCTGCGGCTCGTCGACGTACCGGCGTCGACACGCAGTTCGGTGTTGACGTTGAGGATGCGCTCGGAACCGCATTCGGAGTAGACGAGCACCGGTGCGACGTCGTGCGACGACCAGAACCCGTTGAACGGGCCGGTGAACTCCTGCTCCGTACTGTCCGACCGGGACGAGCCCTGCCAGTAGTAGGTCGTGCGGTGCAGGCCGGAGGAGCCGGAGTTGAGACGGGCCCGGCCGCGGTAGTTCACGCTCGCGATCGCGAACGTCCAACCGGCGGGCACGGTCACCAGCACGCTCATCTGGCAGTTCTTGCGGCGGTCGGTGACCGCGGCGGAGCCACCGGCCTCGGCGAGGAAGTCGGTGTACCTGATCCGGAAACCGGTCTTGTTCGCGTCGGCGTAAACGCTGGCGGTGCCCGGCGCGCAGCCGGAGCCGTTGTTGGCGACGACCTGGACCGTGATGTTTCCGCTGGGAACGGCGGTAGTCGTGGGGGCCTCCGCGGTCGCTCCCGCAGCGGCGGCGGGTACGGAAAGCGACAGCGCGAGGAATGTGCCCAGCGCGGCGGCGATGGCGCGCCTTTCGCCGGCCTGTCTGACGGTCATGGAATTCCCTCCGGTCGTGCGGACATGAAAAGACGACCACGTATCACGCGCATACGTCGGTCGCCGAATTACCCCTGGGGGAGGCCCCGTCCAAGGTCATTCGTAATTGACCATGGTGCTGGTATTGACCCCCATGACTGACTTAGCAGCGAATGGTACAGACGCCCCCGGGGCCGCACAAGCATCGAATATGATCGACATCCAAGGGTGTGGCGAGGGTGCTCGCGGCGCTGAAAAATAGTTTTCACGGAGCCCGTCTGGAACAGTTCCAAACGCGGACGGAAATCGTTTCATTCGATAAATTCGATCGTTGACACTCATCAATATCCGTGAATAGCCTTGCCCGGCGCGCGCACCCCCCACATCCTCGAAGGGAGTCCCATGCGGAAATTCTTGGCGCGCGGGAGCGTCGTCGTCGCATTCTTGGCGTCGCTCATCGTCGCCGCGCCCGCCAACGCAGGCTCACCCCTGGACAACCCGCCGGATGACGAGATCGTCATCGACCTGGTCGCCATGGCCGGATCGGGTTGTGCACCGGGGACGGCCGATGTCGCCGTCTCGCCGGACAACACCGCGTTCACCGTCATCTACAGCAACTACCTGGCCCAAGCCGGCCCGGGAATCTCTGTCACGGACGGCCGCAAGAACTGTCAACTGAACGTGTTGGTCCACGTGCCGCACGGCTTCACGTTCGCGATCGCGAAGGTGGACTACCGCGGCTACGGATTCCTGCAGCGGGGCGCCACCGCGTCGCAGCGGGCCAACTACTACTTCCAGGGCATGACCCAGGGGACCTATGTGAACCACAACATCGGCGCACCGCTGGATGACAACTGGATCGTCTCCGACGACGTCCCGATCGCCGCACAGGTCTTCCGGCCCTGCGGGGAACTCCGCAACCTCAACATCAACACCGAATTGCGGGTCGCCAAGGGAACGTCCACCGACGTCAGCTACCTGACGATGGACTCGACCGACGGCAGCATCGCCACCATCTACCACTTCGCGTGGAGGCAATGCCCGTAAGACGCTGAACCGAAAATGGCGGAGGGCCGCAAGGAAATCCCCGCGGCCCTCCGTCGGCATGCCTATTCAATTGCGTGGATCCCGATAGGTCACCTCGAACGAGCCCGTGACGGCCTCGGCCTCGACGAGGACGAGTGCGCGACCGCCGGCCGGCACGGAGCAGGTGAGGGTGGCCTCCTTGCCGATATTTCCGTAGCCGCAGTAGCGGGAACCGTCCGCGCCGTAGACCGAGACCGTCATCGTGCTCGCGCCCCGGACCCGCCGCACGGTGATCGTCTGGGCGCCGCTGTGTTGATCCGAGGGAACGACGTAGCAGCCCACGAACCGGTCCGCTCCGGTGGCGAACAGCCCACGCCCGGCCGTGCGGGTGAGCGTCGGGCAGGACGACGGCCCGTCGGTGCGCGCGAACCCGGTGACGAACGAACCGCTCGCGACACCCGCCGGCGGCACGATCACCGCGTAGAACGGCCCGGTGCCGCGCAGTACGCAACCGACCAGGCGCAGTTCCCAGTTGCCGCACAGATAGGTGCCCTGGGCGTCGAAGACCGTCGTGGTGGGGAAGATCGCCGGGTCGAGCGGCACCTGCTGGATGATCGTGGCACCGGCCGGGCTCGGCAGCAGCAGGCACTCCAGCCTGCCGGTGGCGAAGCCGACGGTACGCGTCGCGTCGCGAAGCCCGCTGTCGGAGACCGCCGCGCACCCGGCCGGCCCGTCCCGCACCAGGATCGTGGCGAAGGCGTCGTTCTCGTCCACCACGGAGCGGCCCGTCCCGTCGACGTCGACGAAGAGCAGGTACCGGCCCGGAGCGGGGATCGTGCAGACGACGCCGCAGTCGGACAGGGACGCGCCGTCGAGCCGGTACACGCCCGCCCACCACACGGTGTTGTCCGGCCCGACCGCGTCGATGCGGTACCTGCCCGCCGTCGGGATGTCGAGAAGGCGGCAGCGGGTCGTGCCGAGCGGACCGGCCGGTCCGGCGTTGAACGCGCCGGGCGAAACCACCGGGCAGCCGACCGGACTGTTGAAGCGGCGCAGCTGCGCGGCGTAGTCCGCTGTCGTCGGCGCGCTCGGGGAGTTGCTCACGTACGACACGAACCGGAAGGTGCCCGACGCCGGCACGACACACCTGGTCGCGGTCTCCGGACCGGAGGAGACGCAGAACGGCGTGCCGTCGGCGTTCAGGAACCAGCTCATCACGAAGCCGGACCCGATCGCCTCGGTGTAGCGGCCGACCACGTCGCCGGCGTCGGCGCTGAACGTGTGGCAGGTCGACTGGACGGTGGAGGCCTGGTGGATCCGCAGCGTCGGCGTGTCCCAGGCGGTGCCGGTGGCCGTGCAGCCGGTGCTCCGGTTCAGCGGCACCACGGCGACCCGGTAGTCGATCACCGGATCGACGGGCTCCGCGCCGCCGCCGGTGGTCCACCGCGCCACGACGAGGGAGTAATCGCCGGTGCGCGGCACGGTGCAGACGAAGGACTCCGCCGCCGAGGCCGGGAGGCCGGCGCAGACCTGGAGACCCGCGTCGTCGTACAGGGCATACCTGGCCCGGGAGTTGTGGGAGATGCGGACGCCGACCCGGCCGGCCTCGAGACCGGTGAGCCGGTGGCACCCGAGGTGATCCAGCCGCACGCTTCCCGCTGCCGTCGCGTCGCCGGGATCGCCGAACGGCGCCACCGGCAGCACCGCACACCCGCTCGGCTGCGAGATGCGCGGCAGCCACAGCGCGTACGCATGTTCCCCCGGATTGTACGGACGGAGAAGGATCCGGTACGGGCCCGGCCTGCTGAGCACGCACGGTGCGGAGGACACCACGGCCGACGGCACGTGACAGAGCCTCGTGTCGGTGCCGTCGACGATCTCCCCACGCACCTGACCGCCGGCCGGGTCGGTGACGTGCAGTACCGCGCCGGCCGGCTGGTCGAACGTGTAGCAGACGGCCGCGGTACCGACCGGCATCGTGGCGGGAGAGCCCGGTCCGGGGAACGCGAACGCCTCGGCCGGCAGCGGGGTGCACGCCGACGGGGCGCGCCGCGACTCGACACTCAGCGAGTACGGCCCGGGCTCGCTCGCGGGGTGGAGCGACACCGTCAACGTGTACACGCCCGCCGCGCCGGTCCGGCAGGTGTCGGTGTCCAGGGGGTCGCAGGTGCCGTTGGCGCCGCGAAGCTCGGCCCGCAGCCCGAACTCCCCGATGAACGCGAAGTCCAGCGTGTCGTCGTCCCGGGTGGTGGTGATCGTGTAGAGGTGCTGCTCGGTACCGGAGATGGTCGGGCACAACAGCACCCGGCCGAACGCCACCGGCCCGCCGCACGTGTCGAGCGCCTCGCCCGCCGGACGGACGGCCGGAGCGGCCTCGGGAGCGAGGGGCGCCGTCCGGGCGGGTGCCTCCAGGGAGGCTGGTGCCGTCGAGGAAACCGGCGCGGCCCCGGCGCGTGCGGGTACGCCCACGAGTGAGAGCAGGAGGAGCCCGGCCCCGAACAGCGCCGTGACCCGGCCACGATTGATCATTCCGATGTTCTCCACTGGGTCGTCCCCGTCACGGGTTGCGGGGATCGCGGTAGGTGATCTCGAACGATCCCGTCACGTCGTCGGCCTCCACGATGACCGTGACCGGACCGCTCGGCACCGTGCAGTTGGACGTGTACTCCGCCAGCGCGGGATACGGGAACGTGCAGTACTTCGTCCCGGCCGCGTTGTAGACGGAGACCGTCGCCTTGCTCGCGCCGCGCAGCCGCTTGAACCCGATGGTCTGCATGCCGCTGTGTTGGTCCGCCGGGATCGTGTAGCAGGCGGCGAAGCGATCGGGGCGCGGGCCGAACAGCGCCCGGCCGGCCGCCCGGGTCAGCGTGGGGCAGCCCGAGGCGACGTCGAGGCGGGCGAACCCGATCGAGTACGTGCCGGTGCCGGTACCGGACCGCGGGGCGACCAGGGCGTAGAACGGCGCGGCACCGACCAGTTGGCAGGTGGTCTGGCGCAGTTGGTAGGAGTCGCACACGTAGGAGCCGTTGTTGTCGAACACGGTCACGATCGGCACCTCGCCACCGGTGGCACCGCTCGGCGTCAGCTGCACGAGCTTCGCTCCGGCCGGACCGGGCAGGCGCAGGCAGTCGACCTCACCGGCGACGGTGAAGCCGCCCCGGTGGGTGGTGTCCCGGTGCGCGGTGTCGGTGACCTCCGTGCACCCCGTCGGTGCGGCCTGGGGCAGCAGCACGGTGGCGTACCGGACGTCGTCCGCCACGACCGAGGTGCTCGTGTTGCCCTGGACCACCAGCATGTACCGGCCCGCTGCGGGGAGCGCGCAGGAGATGCTGATCGCGGGATAGCAGTTGAGGGCGCGGCCGGTGCGGTCGTACACCCTGGTCGACGCGAGGCCGTTGTCGTCCGGCCACATCGCGGCGATGTTGTAGCCGCCGGCCGCCGGGACGTCGAGGAAGCGGCAGCGGATGCCGCCGGCCGCACCGGCCGGGGCGGCGCCGTACGCGCCCGGCAGCACGACCGGGCAGCCCGCCGGGTCGGACAGGCGCCGCAACTGCAGGCTGTAATCCTGATCGCCGCTGGACAGCAGCCGATAGGTGCCGGTGGCCGGAACGACACACTCGAGCCCGGTGCCGGCCGCGTCGCAGACCGGTTTGCCGGCGCTGTCGAGTACAGCGGTCGTGGCGTACCCGTCGCCGGCGGAGGAGGAGTAGCGCGCGATGAGGTCGCCGGCGTTCGCCGCGAACGGGTGGCACGTGGTCTGCAGCTCGGAGGCCGGCTGGACGCGCAGGGTCGGGGTGTCCCAGGACGTTCCGGTGGGAGCGGCGCAGCCGGTGTCGCTGTGCGTGGCGACGACCGCCAGCCGGTAGGTGACGGGGGCGTTGCCGACCTCGTGGTTGGACACGATCAGGGTCTGCGCACCGGAACGCGGCACCGTGCAGAACGTGGTGATCGACGCGTAGCCGGTGCAGGTGCTCGTGCCCGCGTCGTCGTACAGCGCCCAGTCGAGATGCTGGCTGTTGGCGAGCCGAACGGCAGCCGCACCCGTCTCGAGTCCGGTGATCCGGTGGCAGGTGACGCGGGGTCGACGCACGGTCGCGGAGGCCGTCGCCGCGCCCGGGTCGCCGAACGGCGCCACGGCCAGGTCGGCGCATCCGGTCGGCTGCGTGATGCGGGGCATCCAGAGCGTGTGGTCGTTGGCGCCGCCGTAGTAGTCGTACAGGAAGAGCCGGTACGGCCCCGGTCGGGACAGGGCGCAGGTGCCGGTGTACCGCACGGTGCACACCGGTTCGTCGTCGGCGCCCCGGATCTGCCCCTGAACGTCGCCCGCGCCGCCCGGGGCGGCCAGGTGCAGCAGCGAGCCGGTCGGCTGGTCGAACCGGTAACAGACGGCCGCGATCCCGGCCGGCAGCGTGGCGGACAGGCCGTTGCCGGAGAAGCTGAACACGTCGGGGGTCAGCTCGGTGCAGGAGGAGGGGGTGCGCAACGACTCGACGCTCAACGAGTAGGCGCCGCCCTGCCAGCCCGGCTGCAGCGACACGACGATCGTGTACGTGCCGGCCGGGCCGAGGCGGCAGGTGGTGGCCCCGCGCAGGTAGCAGAGGTACTGCCCGTCCGGTGCGTACACCCCGGTGCTGATCAGGGTGTCCGTCAGGAACTGGGCGATGAGCGTGTCGCCGTCGAGTGTGGTGGTGAAGGAGTAGGTGTGTTGCTCGGTTGCCGTGGTGGAGCCGCACGTGACGACCGTGCCCAACGTCAGCGGCCCGCCGCACTGCGCCAACTGCACACCGGCGGGCACGAACGCGGCCGCGGGCACGGCGGCGGGAGCCGGCGCGTCGGCGGCGGGCCGGACGGCAGCGGCGGGCGCCGGTGCGGAAACCGTTGCGGCACCCGCGCTTCCGGGCGTGGTGAGCAGCGACAGAAGCAGTATTCCGGCCCCGAACAGGGCCGGGACCCGGAAACGGCGACGAGAGTTCACGCGATGTCCCCCAGATAACCGGCGGAGCACCGCGCGCCGCCCGGGGCACACTATCGCAGGTCGATCGACCGGATCCGATGCAATTTCCCACAACCATGAATGTCCACAGTGGACGGCAGTGTGATGCCGCCCGGATCACCCCGTTTGGCGCCCGCTCCGGCGCCCTGAAGGAAGGCGCCGGAGCGGGACCGGGGGAGGGGAGAGCCTATTTCAGCGGAACGTCCACATAGGACCCACCGGCCACCGTGACGCTGCCGCCCGGGGCGTTCTCGTCGTAGTAGAGCGGGTCGACGGTGTCCACGACGAGCGTGAGCGCGTGCCCGGCCGGAACGTCGTACGCCGTCGCCGAGAGCGCCACGTCCACCGAGGCGGTGGTGCCCAGCCAGGTCACCGGCGCGTGCGTGACGAGCCGGGCCGTCCCGAACAGGTCGAGGTCGTACAGGTACACCACGGCGGTGCCGCGCGCGGCGGCGTCGCGCAGTTCCAGGTGTACCCGTGGCACGCCGCGGATGCGCCGCACGGACAGCGGGCGCTCCCCGGCCCACACGCCGGCCCGCCAACGGTCGACGGTCGGCAGCCAGATCTTCGGCCGTTCACCGGTGAACGCGGCGACGCCGTTGGTCAGCAGCACCACGCCGCCGTTCGCCGTCGTGTCGAGGTCGGTCGGCAGCGCCTTGCTCCACCCGTTCGTGGGCGAACCGCCGAGCGGCCCGGTCCCGTCGAGCGCGCGGATCGCGCCGAGCCCCAGCCGTCGGGGCGTCCCGCCGAACGCGTTCCACGAGGCGTAGGACTCGGCGGCGGCGTTGTGCGGCACGGCCACCACCGGCGGCTCGCCCGCGATCCCCGTGTCCACCCCGGCCAGATACTGGTCGAACCACCGGTACAGCGAGGTCCAGGCGTCGTTCGGCAGCCCGAGGATGCCGGTGAACTCGGCGATCGCGTGGTCGCCCGGGCGCAGTTCCAGCCGCTTGGGCACGGTGAGGCGGTTGTACAGGTCGGCGAGCTGGTTCGGCGGGAAGAACGAGTCACCCCAGGCGTTCGCCACCAGGACGGCCGGCCGGTTGGCGTTCAGGGCGTCCACATAGGACGCTGCCGAACGCACCCGCGCCCACGCCTTGACCTCTTCGATGTTCGTGCCGGCGTTGAAGTCGGCGAGCCTGCCGTTCAGGTCGGGCCCCGGGTTGCCGAGCAGTTGCGCGGCGAGCGAGAGCAGCCCGGCGGACTGGCCGTGCCGGGTGTTGTCGCCGAAGAGCGAGTACACCAGGTCGGTCCAGCCGCTCATCATCGTGACGGCGCGGATGCGCGGGTCGTGCGCCGCGCCGAGCAGGCTGAGTCCGGCGCCGTAGGAGATGCCGGCGGCGCCGATCCGGGCCGGGTCGGTGGCCGTGTTGGCGATCGTCCAGTCGAGCACCTTCGACAGGTCCGCCATGTCCTTCGGGCCGGCCGTGTCGATCTCCCCGCCGCTGAACCACCACCCGCGCGGCGTGTACGACACCACCACGTAGCCGCGCCCGGCGAGCACCCGCGCCTGCGCCAGATACTCGAGGTCGTTGAGGCCCCAGCTCGACGGGAAGACGATCGCGGGGTAGCGACCGGCGGCCGACGGGGCGACGACGTTCGCCTTCAGGGTGACGCCGCTGCCGGCGATGTCGACGAAGCGCGGCCCGGTCGTGGGCAGCGCGGCGGCGGCCGGGGCGGCGGCGACCGGCGTCACGCAGGCCACGAGCACCGCGACGAGCGCTGTCCGAAGCAGTCTGACCATGGCGAACTCCTCGGCCGGGGGTGGCGGCAGCGTAGGAGGCGGTACCGAGAAATTGAAGGCGGTGACATTATCTTTACCGGCAGGTAACGTCGGTCGCTTTCCAGGAGCGTGGCCATGCTGTATGGGGCCCGGCCCGCGCGCCGCCGCGACGCCCAGCGCAACCGCGCCGCGATCGTCGAGGCCGCCGTCAAGGCGATGACCGGCCGCGCGTCCGTCGTGCCGATGCCCGAGATCGCGCGCCGCGCCGGGGTCGGCCAGGCGACGCTCTACCGGCACTTCCCGGACCGTCGCGCCCTCACCGCCGCGGTGGTTCACCATCATATGGAACGGCTCGAGCACCACGCGGCCCTCGTCGCCCCGCCGGCGTTCCGGGACCTGTTGCGGCAGGTGCTGTGCACGCTGGTGGTGATGCGCCCGCTGGTGCTGCTCGCGCAGCGCCTCGACGAGAGCACGCGGGAGCGGTACCAGCAGCGCGTGATCGCCGCGCTCTCCGGGCCGCTGCGCCGCGCCCAGGAGCACGGCCACGCCCGCCCGGGAGCGGTGCCGGCCGACCTGGCGCTGATGTTCCGGATGGTCCTGAGCGTGGCCGACGCGGCGGACGCGGAGCGCGCGATCGACCTCCTGATCGACGGCCTCTTCCCGGGGGGCGACGAGGCGGAGCCCCCATGATCCGATTGGCCGGCACCACGACGCTGACCACCGACGGCCGTACCGCGGTGAGCTACTCCGGCCTGATGAACGGTGAGTCGTTCCAGCAGGACGGCATCACGACCTTCGACGGCCGGCAGTACGCGGCGTTCTGGGACGAGGACGGCTACGTCAACATCTCCCGCCGCCGACTGCCCACCGGCGGGTGGCAGAACGTGCGCCTGACCGACTACCGCACCACGTCGACCGACTCGCACAACGTCGTCTGCTTCGGCATCTCGCCGCTGGACGGCACGATCCACCTGGCGTTCGACATGCACTCGGACATGCTGAAGTACCGGCGCTCCACGACCGGGCTGGCGACGGGCGGCGGGACCTGGGCGGCCGACAGCTTCGGTGCGGTGCGCAACGGCCTCGCCGGCACCGGCATGCCGACGGTGACGTACCCGCGGTTCTTCGCCGCGCCCGACGGCACGCTGCAACTGGCGATCCGCACGGGCGTCAGCGGCAACGGCGACGAGGTGCTCTACGAGTACCGCTCCGGCGCCTGGTCGTTCGTCGGGAGGTTCATCGACGGGACGACGTACGACAACAACGCGTACCTCTTCGGGATCGGGTACGACGCCGAGGGGCTGCTGCACGTCACGTGGACCGTGCGCGAGACGCCGAACGCCAGCACCAACCACGACATGTACTACGCGTACAGCCGCGACAAGGGCCGCACGTGGCGCGACAACGCGGGAACGGTGGTCGCCACGACGGGTTCCGCGCCGCTGGCGTCCGGCTCGACCGGCCTGCGCGTCTGGCCGAACGGCCCCGACCGCGGCCTGACGAACCAGGAGTCCCAGGTGGTCGACTCGTCGGGAGTGGTGCACGTGCTCTCGTCGCACCTGACCCCGGGCACGCCGAGCATCGCCGACTTCGACGTCGCGCGCGACAGCGCCGTTCTCGTGCACTACTGGCGGGACAACGCGTCCACGGTGTGGCACCAGCGCCACCTCGGCTGGACCGAGGGGCTGAGCCGCGGCGACATCGCGGTCGACGCGTTCGACAATCTGTATGTCGTCAGCGGCCACTCCGGCACGAACGTCCTGCAGATCGCGACCGCCTCGAAGGCCTCGGGGTGGAGCGACTGGACGGTCCGCAGCCGCTCGGCGGCGGCCTACATGTCCGACCCGCTCGTCGACCACGCCCGGCTCCGGACCGCGAACGTCCTGAGCATCTTCTGCCCGCGCACCGGCGGCAGCACGATCGAGGTCCAGGACTGGAGCACGACACCATGACGGGTCAGCCCTCCTGGCGGCGCACCATCTCGGTGATCCACGCGGGCGCGTACGGCGACGTGCAGCCCGAGGGAGTCGGGTAGTCCCGGAGCACCTGCAGCCGCTCGCCGATCCGCATCGCCCGGTCGCGATGAACGGCGTGCGCGATGCCGATCTGCGCCAGGCAGTGGTTCATCGCCCACTGGAGGCGTTCCGGCGCGTCCTTCATCTCCGCCTCGATCTGGTCGAGCAGCCCGGCGAGGTCGAGGCCGTCGGGCTTCTTGGCGACCCGTTCGACGGTCAGGGCCCAGCCGGCGCTCGCCACGGCCGGATCGGGATCGTGGAACCACGCCCGCCGCAGCTCCTCGGCGTGCGGGCTCTTCTTCACGACGTAGTTGACGAGCCAGTCCTGCACCTTGGGGGTGCGTGCGCCGCGCAGCATGGCGTCCAGCTCGTCGCGCCCGAACGCCTTCGGCCGGCAGATCAGCAGCGCCAGCAGCCGTGCCGCGCTGTCGTCCGTGCGCCACAGTTCGCGGGCGAGATCGTGCTGGGTCCTCAGCCGCTTGGCGATCGCCCGCAGGCCGCCGAGATTGACGCCGTGATCGTCGCCGTGCTTCGCGTTGACCTCGCGGACCCGCGGGTCCTCGAGCGTGGCGAGTTCGGCCAGCAGCCCGGCCGTCGTCGCTTCGGTCACCTCGGTCTCCTGTTCCTCGTGCCGCCGCCGCCTGCCGCGGGCCAGCTCGGTCGCCAGTGCGTCCAGCCGCTGGCCCCAGAACCGCCGGAGGTGCCGCAGCCCGTGCACCCCTGCACTATGTAAGTGCGAGCTTAATTAAGTCAAGTCTGAGTACTCGGCCGGTGGGCGAGGAAGAACTGGTGACCGCTGTCGTCCTCGGGGATGAACCGTTCGGCGTCGACGCTCAGGCCGGCGCCGGTGATCCAGTCGCGATAGGTGGCCGCGTCGGCGTGGCTCCACCACATGTCGGCGTCGCCGCCGAGCCAGCGTTCCTCGGTGCCGGTCCACGCCCGCGCGCCGGTGGTCGCCAGGAAGAGGCCGCCCGGCCGCAGCCAGCCGGCGACGCGCCGCCGGACGAGTTCGGTGTTGTCCACGGCCTATTGTCGACGCGGTGTCGCTTCCTTTTCCGGCCGACGTGCTGCCCGACGGCTGCGTCGTCACCGAGGTCGTGCCGCGCACCGGCGGTTCGCTGAACACGGTGCACGAGGTGCGCCTCGCCGGCGCCGACCCGCTGATCGTCAAGGTCTACTCCGCGGAGTGGCGCGCGAAGCAGGCCAAGGAGGTGTACGTCTACGGGTTGATGGCCGGCGTCGAGGGCGTGCCGCGGATCGTGCGGGTCGACCGGGAGCGCGCGGCGACGGTGCTCACGCTGCTGCCGGGCCGCCCGATGTGGGAACGCGCGCCGGAGCCCGACGCCGTGCGGGCCGCGTACCGGCGCATCGGGCGGTTCCTGGCGGCCCTGCACCGGATCGGCCTGCCCGCGTACGGCGAACTCACGACCGGGATCCAGGATCCGGTGCCGGACAACCTGACCTACATGCGGCGCCGGTTCGCCGGGCACCTGGACGGGTTCCGCGCGGCGGGGGGCCCGGCCGACCTGCACGACGCCGTCGCGCGGCGGGTGGCCGCCGACGAGCACCACTTCGCCGCCTGCGCCGGTGCGGTGCTGTGCCACAAGGACCTGCACGAGGGCAACGTGCTGGTCGACGACGCCGGCGCCGTCACCGGGTTCATCGACGTGGAGAACGCCGAGGCGGCCGACCCGATGACCGACCTGGCGAAGACGCTCCAGTTCGCCCTCGACGACTCCGGGGAGAAGCGGGCCGCCCTGCTCGACGGCTACGGCCCGCTGCCGCCGCACGGCGCCGAACGGATCGAGCTCTACCGGCTGTTCCACGCGGTCGAGCTGTGGACCTGGTACGCCTCGATCGGCCACACCACCCACCTGGCCGCACAGCTCGACACCCTGCGGGCGCTGACCGCGGGCCGCTGAGCGTGCCGTGCCGCACGTGATCACCGCCGCGGGAACCTAACCGGGGCGCGGCGACGTACCCTCTGTGACAAAGCAGGAGGGTAGGCAATGACGCAGAAAGCGCAGATAGGTGTCACCGGCCTCGCCGTGATGGGCCGCAACCTCGCCCGCAACTTCGCCCGCCACGGCCACACCGTCGCCGTGCACAACCGCAGTTACAGCCGCACCAAGGAACTCGTCGAGGAGTTCGGTCACGAGGGCACGTTCCTTCCCGCCGAGTCCGCCGAGGACTTCGTCGCCAGCCTCGAACGCCCGCGCCGCGTGGTCATCATGGTGAAGGCCGGTGCGCCGACCGACGCCGTCATCGACGAGTTCGCGCCGCTGCTCGAAGAAGGCGACATGCTCATCGACGCCGGCAACGCGCACTACGCCGACACCCGGCGGCGCGAAGCGGCGCTGCGCGAGCGCGGCCTGCACTTCGTCGGCACCGGCGTCTCCGGCGGCGAGGAGGGCGCCCTGCACGGCCCGAGCATCATGCCCGGCGGCTCCAAGGAGTCCTACGAGGCGCTCGGCCCGCTGCTGGAGGACATCTCCGCCAAGGTCGACGGCGTGCCGTGCTGCGTGCACGTCGGGCCGGACGGTGCCGGTCACTTCGTCAAGATGGTGCACAACGGCATCGAGTACGCCGACATGCAGCTCATCGCCGAGGCGTACGACCTGCTGCGCCGGGCCGGCGGGCACGAGCCGGCCGAGATCGCCGAGATCTTCCGCGGCTGGAACGAGGGCCGCCTCGGTTCCTACCTCATCGAGATCACGGCCGAGGTGCTGAGCCACGTCGACGCCGCGACCGGGAAGCCGTTCGTTGACGTCGTCGTGGACGCCGCCGAGCAGAAGGGCACCGGCCGCTGGACCGTGCAGTCGGCGCTCGACCTGGGGGTGCCGGTCAGCGGCATCGCCGAGGCCGTCTTCGCCCGCGCCCTCTCCGGCGGGACGGACGTGCGCAAGGCGGCCGTCGAGGCGGGCCTGCCCGGTCCCAGCCCCACCGGCGGCGAGGCCGACCTCAAGGACGCCGTGGAACAGGCCCTGTTCGCCTCGAAGATCGTCGCGTACGCGCAGGGGTTCCAGCAGATCCAGGCCGCCAGCGCCGAGTACGGGTGGGACATCGACCCGGGCGCCACGGCCCGCATCTGGCGCGCCGGCTGCATCATCCGCGCGAAGTTCCTGAACCACATCACCGAGGCGTACCAGCGCAACCCGCAGCTGCCGACGCTCCTGGTCGACGACTACTTCCTCGCGGCCGTCAGCGGGGCGCAGGACGCCTGGCGGCGGGTCGTGGCGCTGGCCGCGACGCAGGGCATCCCGGCGCCCGGGTTCTCCTCGGCGCTCGCCTACTACGACGGCCTGCGCGCCGAACGCCTCCCCGCCGCCCTGGTGCAGGGCCAGCGGGACTTCTTCGGGGCGCACACGTACGAGCGGGTGGACCGGGACGGCAAGTTCCACACGCTGTGGGCCGCCGAGGGCCGCGCCGAGGTCGCGTCCTGACCGGGGTTTTCTCTGTCGAGCAGGCGCGGGCGGAACTGCTCAGGCTCCGCCCGCTCCTCGACGAGATCGTCGTGGTGCGGGCAGACCTGGCCGAACTGACCGCGGCACTGGCATCCGACAACCCGTTCACGCCGCTCGGCGGCCTGCCCGAACGCAAGGCCGCCGAGGCACGCCTCGGCGAACTGCTGGCCGACGTGCGCGCGGCCGGGGTGCAGTTGAAGGGCGTGGCACCGCTGCTCGTGGACTTCCCGGCCGAGTTCGACGGGGTGCCGGTGCTGCTGTGCTGGCTGGAGGGCGACGCGGAACTGGCCTGGTACCACCGCGCCGACCTGGGCTTCGCCGGCCGCCGCCCGCTGTAGACCCGGCAGCCGGCCGCGCGGGACGGCTGCCGGGCGCGGTCGCTACAGGCAGTTGGTGACGCTGTAGTTGTGCGTGGGCGTGGCCGGGAAGTAGTTCGGCGTGATGGTCCACGTCTTGATCTCGCCGGGCCGGAAGGGGCTGCACGAGCCGACGTAGGTGAACGTGCCGCTGCCGTTGACGGCCTGGGAGTTCGGCGTGATCCAGACGGAGCTGCTCCCGCAGTTGTTGTAGTCGACGTAGATGGTGGTGCCCGCGCCGCCGGGCTGACGGATCGTGGTCCAGCAGTTGGCCCGGTCGGTGCCCGCACGGGACCGGACGGCGGTCGGCGGCGCCTCGCTTTGGTCCGCCGAGCCGGTGTAGGTGCCGGCCCCGGCACGGACGACATCCTGCGCCGGACCGCCGGCGCTGGCGCTGTTCCCGGAGAGCAGAACGGTGGCCGCCAACGCGACGGCGGCGACGGCGCCGAGGAACCGGGTCGGGTGTTTCATGTGCGTCTCCTTCATCGGGCGGCCATCGACGGCTGCGGCGGGTGCCGCACCGGCGTGACCGGCTCCGAGAACTGTGCGAGCGGGCGTTCCCCGGACGTCCTCGGATCTTCATCGGAGATCGACGTATCGAGCGATGTCGCCGTTCCGACACAGGCATTGACGGCTGTCGGTTAACGTCGCGGCAGGATGTCGGCGGTGCGGACGGGGGCGGGATGCACCTCGAATTCGGCGTACTCGGGCCGTTGCGGGTTCGCGCGGGCGGCGATCTGGTGGTCGCCGGTGAACGGCAACGCGTGGTGCTGGCCTTGCTGCTGGTCCGGGCGGACCAGGTGGTGACCTTCGCGGAGTTCGCCGAGGCGATCTGGGATGACGACCCGCCGGAGACGGCACGACGGCAGGTACAGAACGCCGTCTCGCAATTGCGGGCCATGTTGAAGCAACACGGCGTCTCGGCGATGTTGTCCGCAGTGCCGGGCGGCTACCGGCTGTGCCCCGGTTCGGACCGGCTCGACCTGATGCGCTTCGAGTCGCTGGTGTCGGCCGCTCAGGAACGGATGGCGGCGCATCGCCCGGACGAGGCCGCGGCTCTCCTGCGCGATGCCCTGTCGTTGTGGCGGGGACCCGCGTTGACCGGCCTGGACAGTGCGCTGCTGCACCGGCACGCCGTCCGCCTGGAGGAAATGCGACTGGCCGCCGTCGAGGACTGCGTGGAGCAGGAACTGGCCGCCGGTCAGCAGGTCGGACTGTTGCGTCAACTCCCGCTGTTGGTCGCGCAGCACCCGTTCCGGGAACGGTTGGCCGGCGTGCTCATGCTCGCCCTGTGTCGCGACGGTCGGCGGGCGGACGCGTTGGAGCTGTACCGGCAGGTGGCGGCACGGCTCTCCGACGAACTCGGCATCGGCCCCGGGCCGGCCCTGCGTCGCGTCTTGACGCAGGTGCTGCGCGCGGATCCGGTGCTCGACGCCGTTGCGCCGCCGGACCCGCCACCGGCCCGGCCGGTTCCGCCCACCCGTGCCGCCGCCGCGCTCGGCATGCTCGCGCCGCCGTTAAGGCGGCGGCGCGAGTGGGTCGGGGCGGCGATCGTGCGCGCGCAGGTGGTGGCGTTGGTGTTGTTGCTCGGCGGCGATCTGGGCGCGCCGGCGTACGAGCCCATGACCGGGCTGTTCAACATCGTCGTGGCGCCGATAGCGGTCGACGCACCGTCGGCAGCGGTGGCACTCACCGGCCGGCGGCTCGACGCGGCACTCCGGCAGTACCTGCGGGGCCTGGCGGACAGCGGCCCGACGGTCCGGGTGCGCACCGTCCCGGGCACGCGGGCCGTCGTCGACCGGCCGACGTCGCACTCGGTCGCGGTCGCCCGTCGGTACGCCGCCGATGTGGTGATCTCGGGCAGCGTGCAGGTCGACGGCGACGTGGCGGCGGTTCGCCTGCACGTGTACGTCAGCGACCGGACGCTGGCGGAGACCCCCGAACTCGTCGGACTGCACACGACGCGCACCGTCGAGCCGGTCGAGGCAGTGACCGGCAACTGGCAGCTCAACGAGGACCTGGTTGCGGCGCACGTGCACCGGTTGACCGGATTGGTCGCGCTCAGCCGGGGGCTCGGCGCCTACTCGCTGGAGGATTTCCCGGCCGCCGAGGCACAGCTGCGCACCGCCGAGGAGGCGTTCATCGCCGCCGACCGCGCGACCGGCACCCGGACGGCGGGGCGTGAGGCGCTGTATCTCATGCTGGGCAACGTCGTCGGGCGGGCCGACCGGACCAGGCTCGCCACGGCGGAGGAGTACTTCCGTCGTGCACTCGCCGAACGGCCCGACTACGCACGCGGCCGACTCGGCCTGGCCGAGGCGATCCGTGCGGGCGTGCCGTGCCGGCCGGGCGGTGACGGGCAGGAGCGCCTCAGCGAGGCGGCGCGGGCGTACGAGGCGGCGCTCGACGCCGACGGGGGTTCCGACGGCGAGGCACTGACGCGGATGAAACTGCACCTCGGGCTCGGCCTGGCACACCAGTGCGCGAGCATCGTCGGCGGAACGCCGCAATGGGCCTCCGCCCACGAGGAGTTCGCGCGGGCGATCCGGCTGCTCCCGGTGGTGCGGGGCTCCCCGGCGGGTATGCGACACGCGCTTCGACTTGCTGCCGAGGCCTGGGCGGGGCAGGCCCTGATCGCGCTCCAGACCGCGGACCAACCCGGACACACCGGCTTCGGGGGATATCCGGCGGCGGCCACGGGATACCGCGAGGCGATCGCCCTGCTCGACCGCATGCACGTGGACCGCCCCTCCGTTCTTGAACGGAAGCGGATCTTCCTGTGCAATCTGCGCGACGCGTACGCCCGCCTCGGCGACGTGGCGGGGCGCGACACGGTCGACGGCCACCTGACCGCGATGTCCTGCGGCGCCCCGGCCGTAGCGACCACCCCGTCGTGCTGCGGATCGACGCGGTGAACGCCGACGCGCTCCGTGGCCGGTTCCGGCGTGCCTCGGCGATGTTCGCGCTCGCCGTCGTCTCCGGGTGTCTCGCCTTCGCCGCCGGCCGTGCGACGTCGGGACCGGCGGCGACCGCACCCGGCACGCCGATGCCTGCGCCGTTCCCCGCGACGTCCGGTCACCTCCCGACGGCGTCGACACCGGCCGCCGCGTCATCCGAGGGCAGGCCGCCCGTCGGGACGACGGCCACGGGACCGGCGGCCGCCACCGGACCGGCGACGGCCGCGGGACCGACGCCTGGAAGCGGACCGGACCTGTCGAGGACGGCCTCGTCGCCTCCCGACGGCGTTGCCGCCCAGGCCGAGGTCTACCTCGGCGGCGAGGGCTTCTGCCTGGGAAGGATCGAACCGGGCGCGCCGCGCATCGTCGTGATGACGCCGTCCGATCGTTCCGGCGTCGTGGAGATCCCCGGCGTTCTGAACGCCTGCCTGCAGAACTTCGGCGAGGGCGTCGACGTGGAGGTCGAGTTCATTCCGGCCGCCGGTGGCTCCTTCAGCCGACATCTCCCGCCGCCCCGATCCCCGGACAACTACGGCGCATGGGTGCACCTGCCCGTCGGTATGCCCTTGGGCCCGTTGCGGATCGTCGCCCGTCAGGATGCCACCGTGGCCGAACTGTCGGTCACGCTCGCCCTGCCGAGCACACCGAGGTTGCTGCTCGTCAGGCCGCCGTTCCTCCATCTCGGGGCCGACCTCGATCTGTACCTCGGTGGCTTCCCGGCAGGCCGGCCGGCGACCCTGCATCTGTACGGGTCATCAGATCCCGGGCCGCTCCAGCCGTACCGCAGTTCGTTCGCCGTGTCGGTCGACGAACGTGGCCAGGCGCACGTGGTGATCGATACCCGTCCGGACGATCCGCCCGGCTGTTACGGGGTCGTCAGTCCGTCGGTCCGGGAGCCCGTCGGCGGCAATCTTCCGGCCCGTCCGGGATTCTGCCTCCCGGATCAGGCCCCGGCGGCTCCGACCGACCCGCCGAACGGCGGTCACGCCGCCGGCGCGCCCGCGGGAGGAGCGGTGCCCGGCTCGACGGTCAGTGTCCCCGACTCCGCGTCGAGGAACGCCGTCGTGCCCAGCGGCACCGTCAGCTGGCCGCTGCCGTGCCCGATCGGCAGCCCGCCGAGCACCGGCACGCCCAGATCCGCCACCCGGTCCCGGATGGAGGCCGTCGTGTCGGCGATCCAGCTGCGCCGCGCGTCCGGGTTGGCCCACCGGTACGCCCGCCGGGCCCAGTGCCCGCCGCTGAACTCCACCAGATGCCCGATCGCGATCCCGGCCAGCCGGTCCAGGGCACCGATGCGGCGCAGGTGGGTGAGCATGCTGTCGTAGTTGGCGGGCGCCTCGCCGACGTCCTCGAACATGAGGATCGCCCCGTCGAGGTCGGGAAAGTCGGGGGTGCCGATCGCGGCGGTGAGCATGTACAGGTTGCCGCCGACGAGCCGGCCGGTGGCGCGGCCCGGCACCCGGATCTCCGCGCTCGGTTCGGCCGGGTCGCTGTGCAGCACGATCGGCTCGCCGGTCATCAGGCAGCGGCGCAGCGACTCGACGCACTCCGGGCCGAGCCGGCCGTCGCCCCACACCATGACCGGTCCGTAGAACGTCGCCAGCCGGTGCTCCCGCCACAGCCGGTGGTGCAGGGCGGTGATGTCGCTGAATCCCATGAAAACCCTGGGGTCGGCCGCGAGCGCGGACAGGTCCAGCCGGTCCACGATGCGCTGCGTGCCGTAGCCGCCGGCGGCCGCGAAGACGCCGCGGATCCCGGGGTCGCGCAGGGCGGCGTCGAGGTCGGCGAGGCGTTCGTCGTCGGTGCCGGCGAGGTAGCCGTTGTGCTTGTGCACGTGGGCGCCGACCTCGACCTCGAGCCCGAACCCGCGCAGGAGTTCGATGCCGCGGTTGAGGCGTTCGTCCACGGGGCCGGCCGGGGCGACGATGCGCACGCGGTCACCGGGTCGCAACGCCTGGGGACGCAGGACCTGCACGGGTTGCGACGGAGCCAGTCCGGGGCCGTGCACGTGTCGGTCCTCCTACCAGTCGATGACATGCCAAATGCCGAAAAACACTCTCCTATCGCCGGCCGGGCGTCAACTTGTGACGATGCGACAAACGTCATCCTGTTAGACGTTCGACCGAGGGGTCCCGGTGACACGTCCACGGGAGACGACCGCGCGGACGGCGCGCACGGCGGAGATCTCGGTGGTCGGATCGCCCTCGACGATGAGCAGGTCGGCGTCGAGCCCGGCGCGGAGGCGGCCGGTGCGCCCGGCGAGCCCGCAGGCGTCCGCGGCGCGTCCCGTGGCGGAGGCGAGGGCGTCCACTGTGGACACTCCGGCGGCGGCCAGCTCGACGACGGCGCGGGGCAGGTTGCCGTGCGCCTTGACCGGGTTGATGCCGGAGTCCGCGCCGCTGATCAGGGTGACGCCGTGCCGGTGCAGGATGCCGACGTTGGCGATCAGGTTGTCGACGGTGAGGCCGTGGCGGGCGACCGTCTCGGCGACCGCGGGCGGCAGCGGCGGCATGCGGCTCAGGTCGTGCCCGAGCGTGGGACAGACCGCGATGCCGGCGGCGGCGATCGCGTCGGCGACCTCGGGCGGGGCGCCGTGCCCGTGCGCGCCGATGCAGCTGCAGTGCTCGATGCCGTCCACTCCGGCGGCGAGGCACTGCTGCACGGCGGCGAGCGCGTGCGCGTGGGCGGTCACCGGCAGCCCGTGCCGGTGCGCCTCGTCGACCACGGCCCGCACCTCGTCGAGGGTGAACTGGCAGGCCCCCACGTCGGACGACGGCGTCATCATGCCGCCGCTGGTCATGAGCTTGACGAGGTCGGCGCCGCGTTCGGCGCGCTCGCGGACGGCGGCCCGCAGCGCCGCGACGCCGGCGACCGCTCCGCCGAGGTCCGCGCAGTGCCCGCCGAGGCTGGTGATCGGTGGCCCGGACGCGACCACCGTCGGTCCGTCCGGCCGGTCGCGGTGCCGGTCCACGACCGCCCACCGGTAGTCACCGAGGTCGCGGACCGCCGTCACGCCGGCTTCGAGCTGTCGGTCGAACGCCGTGCGCACCGCCGCGTCGATCTCGTCGTCGCCGATGTGCGGCAGCCGGTCGAGCGCGTCCATGGCGTCGTTGCCGCACAGGTGGGTGTGCGCGTCGATGAGCCCCGGCAGGAGGGTGGTGCCCGGGAGGTAGGTCACGGCGCAGTCGTGCGGGGCGGGCGGGTGGCCCTCCTGGACGGCCACGATCCTTCCGTCGTCCACCAGGACCAGGGCGCCCGAGCTCAGCACCCGCTCCCCGTCGAAAGCGCGATCCGCGCGGTATGCGTACACCCCGAAATGCTACTACGCCTGTTGTCTTTCGAACTACGGGTGTAGTCTGCCGGCATGGGACGACGCGAAGACCTGCTCGACGCGGCCATCACCGTGCTCGGCGAGCGGGGCATGCGCGCGCTCACGCACCGGGCCGTCGACGCCGCCGCGGGACTGCCGGCCGGTTCGACATCCAACCTCTTCCGGACCCGGGAGGCGCTGCTCAGCGGCGTCATCGACCGCTTCGCCGCCCGCGAACGCGCCAACTGGGAAGAGACCGCCCTGCGCAGCACGCCCACGACGCCGGCGGAGCTGGCGGCGGCGATGACGGCGTTCGCGCACGAGGCGACCGGGCGGCACCGGACGCTGACCCTGGCGAGGTACGCGATCCTCGTGGAGTCCGGCATCCAGCCGTCCCTGCGGGCACAGCTGCTGGCCACCGGCGCCGGCGTCAACGAGTGGTTCGTCAACTGGCTGCGGGTGGCCGGCTCGACCGATCCGCGGCGGCACGCGCCCCAGCTGATGAACCACTGGACCGGCCTGGTCCTGCACGAACTGGCGATCCCGGACCCGACGTTCGACCCGTCGGCCCAGATCCTGGCGCTCGTCACCAGCGTCCTGAGGGATGGAGTGAGGACATGACCGACCACTGGAGCACCGTCGACCAGCAGCGCACCGCCGTGGCGGACCTGCTCGACGGGCTCTCCGACGCCGAGTGGGCGCACCCGTCGCTCTGTCCGATGTGGACGGTCCGCGACGTGGCCGCCCACCTGACCCTCCAGGAACTGGGCCTGCGTGACCTGCCGGCGCTGCTGCGCTCCGTGCGGGGGAGCCTGGACCGCACCACCGCGCACATGGCCCGCCGCCGCGCCGCGGCCCTGCCGCCCGAACGCCTCGTCGCCGCGATCCGCGCCACCGTCGGCTCGCGCCGGCACAACCTCGGCGTGACCCCGATGGAGACGCTCATCGACATCCTGGTGCACACCCAGGACATCGCGATCCCGTTGGGGCGCCACGTCGACATGCCGCCGGAGGCGTGCGCGGCGGCGGCCGACCGGATGCTGTCGATGCGCTGGCCGCCGCCGCCCCCGTCGGTGCGCCGCATGGCGGGCTTCCGTCTGGTGGCGACGGACTGCTCCTGGACGGCCGGCGTCGGACCGGAGGTGCGCGGGCCGATGGGCGCGCTGCTGCTGGTCTGCGCCGGCCGGTACGCGGCGCTCGACCGGGTCAGCGGCGCCGGTGCGGTCAGCCTCGGCGCAGACCCGGCACCGGCCGCAGATACTCCTCCGCCGGCACCCCCGCAGCACGGAACCACGCCGCGAGGAAGCCGCTGAGGTCGCGGCCCACCACCCGCTGCGCGAACGCCTCGAACATCGGCCAGTCCGCGTAACCGGCGCGGTGTTCGCGGGGCCACTGTGCGAGCAGCCGGCCGAACGCCGCCTCGCCGACGTAGCGGCGCAACGCGTGCAGGGCGAGCGGGCCCTTGCCGTACATGCCGATCCCGGGTGCCGTCCCGGGGCGGTACAGCTCCTGCCAGAAGCCGGCGTCGTCCTTCTTCTCCTCGACCTGCGAACGGTAGCGGGCGTCGAGATCCGCGCCGTCCTTCGCCTCGTTCCACAGCCAGGTGGCGTAGACGGCGAAGCACTCGGCGAGGCACGCGTCCGCCGGCCCGTTCGCCGCGGCCGAGACGCCGTACCACTGGTGTGCCTGTTCGTGGACGACGGCGTCGAGCGTCATGAAGCGCGCGTTGCCGGCGCCGAGGTACACCGGGCGGGTCTGCGGCGCCGTCGCCGGCCCGTCGTCGTTGACGTGCGTGAAGACGTTCCCGGCGGCGCGGAACGGATACCGGCCGAAGCGGCCGGCGAGGAAGTCCAGGATCTCCGGCAGCCGGTGCGCCAGCGGCGCCGTCGCCTCCCGCAGCCCGGGCGCGTAGGCGTCGACCACCGGCGTGCCGTCGGCCAGGGTCGAACGCTCGAACGCGAACCGGTCGACGGAGACGGCGAGGTGCGCCGGGTCGACGTTCGGCTCCGACCAGCGGAAGACGGCCGCCGTCGCCCCCTGCGGGACCGGCTCCTCGCGACCCACCGACACGACGCCCCAGCCGGGCGGGACGGTGGCCGTCAGCCGGAAGTCGGCCCGGTCGTGGGCGTCCTCGTGCGCCGGGAACCACGCACCGGAACTGCCCTGGAACGCGGTCGCCCCGCCGGAGACGGTGGGCAGCCAGCCGGCGCCGGGCGTGCCCTCGTACTCGACCCGCACGCGCAGCGGCGCACCGGGCGCGAGCGGACGGGCCGGCACGATCACGAGTTCCTCCGCACCCTCCCGCGCGAACGTCGCCGGCTTCGCGTTCACCGTGACCGCACGGACCGCCGGCCCGCTCAGATGCAGCGCGAAGCGGTCGAGCCGGGCGATCGCCGTGGCGTCGACGACCGCGACGGCGCGCAGCGTGCCGCTCTCCGGCCGGTACGTCATCGCGATGTCGTACGCGCCCACGTCGAACGCGCCACCGCCGGCCGGCTCGTCGGCGCCGAAACTCGTTCCCACGCCGAACGCCGCAGCGCTCAGCACGGTCGCCGCGACGAACAGCACGCGGCGCCTTCTCCGATGAGATCCCATGACCGGCAAGGCTGCGCCGGCACCGTCCCGGGCGCGCACGCCTGATGTCCCGATCCTGTCGCAGCCCGCCCACGCCCACGGCACACCCCCCGAACATCCGCATACTGGGCGGATGGTGTCGATCCTGCTGATCGAAGACGATCCGCTGCTGCGGCGCGGACTCCACCTCGCCCTGGGCAGGCACGGTCACCAGGTGCGCACCGCCGACACCGGCGAGGAGGGCCTCCGCGAACTCCGCACCGCGGCGCCCGATCTCGTGGTGGTCGACGTGATGCTGCCCGGTATCGACGGGATCGAGGTGTGCCGGCGCGTCCGTTCGGCCGGCGAGGTTCCGGTGATCATGCTGACCGCGCGCGGCGACGACCTCGACATCGTGGCGGGGCTGGAGGCGGGGGCGGACGACTACGTCGTCAAACCGGCCCGGCCGACCGTGCTCGACGCGCGCATCCGCGCCGTGCTGCGCCGCGGCTCCGGCCCACCGGACGGCGTACGGGTGCACGGCGACCTGCGGGTCGACACGGCGGCGCTGACCGTGACGCGGTGCGGCGTGCCGGTGCCGCTGACCGCGACCGAGCTGCGGCTGCTGCTCACCATCTCCCGCGCCCCGGGCCGGGTGTGGAGCCGGCAGCAGCTGCTGGAGGACGTGTGGGAACACGACTATCTCGGCGACTCGCGGCTGGTGGACAACTGCGTGCAGCGGCTGCGGGCCAAGGTGGAGGCCGATCCGGCCGCGCCGCGGTACGTGCAGACGGTGCGCGGGTTCGGCTACCGGTTCGGCCCGCTGTGACGCGAGGGCGGGTATGAGGTGGGGGCTGCGGTTCCGGCTGCTGCTGGCGTTCGTGTCGGTGACGCTGCTGGCCGTCGCCGTCACCGCCTGGTCCAGCGCCCGGTCGGCGAGCGCGGCCCTGGTCGAGGCGACCGAGCGGCAGCTCACCGGCGTCGTGGCCGAACGGATCGGCGCCGTCGCCCCGCAGCTGTCCTACCCGCCGGACCAGGAGAGCCTGGACCGGCTGCGATCGGCGGTCGGACCGGAGACGGTGGTGACCTACGGGCAGCTGTCGTCCGTGGGCGGCGACCGCACCGGCCTCGTCACCGGGGCGCTGCGCGACGCCGTGCGCACCCGCGGGCGGCTGGTCGCGCAGCGGATCGTCGCCGCCGGCCGGCCGTGGCTGCTGGTCGGGACGCCGGTCGTGGTCACCGCGCCGGACGGCGGGCGCAGCCCGTCGGGCATCGAGGTCTACTCGGTGTTCCCGCTGGCCGAGGTCGAACGGCAGGTCGACGGGCTGGGCCGGGTGGCGGTCGGCACCGCCGCGCCGGCCGTGCCGCTGGCCGTTCTTCTTGCGGTGCTGGCGGCGAACAGCGTGCTACGTCCGGTGCGCCGGCTGCGCGACACCGCCCGGCGGCTGGCCGCGGGAGACCTCGACGCCAGGTCCACCCCGCGGGGCGCCGACGAACTGACGGAGCTGACCGTCACGCTCAACCGGATGGCCGGTTCCCTGCAGGCCTCGATGGAGGAACTGCGGCGGATGCAGGCCGACGCGCGCCGGTTCACCGCCGACGTGTCGCACGAACTGCGCACGCCGTTGAGCACGCTGACGGCGGTCGTGGAGGTGCTCGCGTCCGCGGCCGACGGGATGGCACCCGACGCCCGCGAGTCCGCCGAACTGGCGATCACCGAGGTGCACCGGCTCGTGCGGCTCGTGGAGGACCTGATGGAGGTGTCCCGGTTCGACGCCGGGACCGCCCGGCCACGGGTCGAGGAGGTCGACGTCGCCGACGCCGTGCGCGAGTGCCTGCGCGCGCGGGGCTGGTCGGACCGGGTCGAACTCGTCGCGGCGCAGGGCGTTCGGGTGCCGGTGGACCGCCGGCGGCTGGACGTCGTCGTGGCGAACCTGGTCGGCAACGCCCTGCGCCACGGGGCGCCTCCCGTGCGCGTCACCGTGTCGGCGGCGGCACGGCAGGTGCGGGTCGAGGTGACCGACGGCGGGCCGGGTCTGCCCGATGCGGTGCTGCCGCACGTGTTCGACCGCTTCTACAAGCACGACGCCGCCCGGACCCGCACCCCGGGCAGCGGGCTCGGCCTCGCGATCGCCCGGGAGAACGCCCGCCTGCACGGCGGCGACATCACCGCCGCGAACGCCGCCGGTGGCGGTGCCCGGTTCACGCTGCGACTGCCCCGCGACCCGGAGGACGGATGAGACGGATCTGTTGCGCGGTGCTGATGTTCCTGCTCGCCGGCTGCGGCGTGCGGCCCTCCGGCGTCCACGAACGCGGCGAGGCGCCGACCGGCGTGGCACCGGCCGTGACCCTGTACTTCGTCGACGCGCAGAACCGCCTCGCCGCGCAGTCCCGGCGGACCGGCCGACTGGGCACCATCGCCGAGGCGCTCTCCCTGCTGCTGGAGGGGCCCGGCGGCCGCGACGGCCTGTCCACGCGTATCCCGCCCGGGCAGCCGACCCGGGTCGTGGTCGACACCCGGCCCGGCCTGATCGTGCTGCGCGTGCCGCTGGCCGCTTACGAGGTCGCGCCGCTGGGCGTCGACCAGATCGTGTGCACCGCGCTCGGCGTGTGGATCCAGAGCGGCGGCGCGCCGGACGCGCGCGTGCGGGTGTCGTTCACGCTGCCGACGCCGGAGTCGGACGCGTGGCGCACCTGCCCGGTGCTCCCGTGAGGCCCTCCACAGTGGACGGTCAGGCCGGCAGGGCGGACTCCACGGCAGCGCGCAGCCCCTCGTCCTCCGGCTGCACCCGGTGCCCGAACCGCGCCGTGATCTCCCCACCGGGCGCCACGACGAACTTCTCGAAGTTCCACCGGATGTCACCGCTGTGGCCGGTGGCGTCCGCGACCCCGACCAGCCGGTCGTAGAGCGGGTGCCGTCCCTCGCCGTTGACGTCCACCTTCTCCGTCATGGGGAACGTCACCCCGTACGTCGTCGAACAGAACTCGGCGATCTCCTCGCTGCTCCCCGGCTCCTGCCCGCCGAACTGGTTGCACGGCACGCCGAGCACGGTCAGCCCCCGCTCGCCGAACTCCTTCTGCAGCGCCTCCAGGCCGAAGTACTGCGGCGTCTGCCCGCAGCGGGAGGCGACGTTGACGATCAGCAGCGCGCGGTCGCGGAACCCGTCCAGCGCCAGCGGCTTGCCCTGCAGGTCGTGGATCGCCACGTCGTAAATGGTCACCGGATCAATCTAACTCGGCCAGCACCGCTCTCGCGATCTCATCGACGGCCTTCACCTGACGCGGGTCGAGCCGGTCGAAGAAGAGCCGCCGCACGGTTTCCACGTGGCCCGGCGCGGCGTCGGTGATGGCCGCCCGGCCGGCCTCCGTCAACACGACGAACGCCCCCCGGCCGTCGTCGTCGCACGGCTCCCGCCCGATGAGTCCGCGGCGTTCCATCCGGTTGAGATGATGCGACAGCCGGCTCTGCTCCCACATGAGCGCCCGCTGCAACTCGAACGGCCGCAGCCGCCCCGTCGACGCGTCCGTCAGCGCCACGAGGACGTCGTAGTCCGGCAGCGAGAGGCCGGAGTCCTGCTGCAACTGGCGGTGCAGTGCGGCGGTGATGCGGCCCTGCATGCGCAGGTAGGCGCGCCAGGCGCGCTGTTCGTCGTCGGTGAGCCAGTCGGTGCCCATGTGCTCAACCATGACACATCATGCACCTCGCATATTCGCTGGCCGCCCGGCACCCGCGGCCGTTGAATGGGGGCGTGGACTACGCCCACCTGTTGGACGGCTACGCGCACGGCCCCACCGCCGGGCCGGAGGCCACCGCGCGGGCGCTCGAGAAAGCCGCCGGCGCCGCGAGCATCGTGCTCGTCGAGGGGGTCAGCGACCAGATCGCGCTCGAGACCCTCGCCCGGCGCCGCGGGTACGACCTCGCCGCGCGGCAGGTCGTGATCGTCCCGACCGGCGGGGCGCACGGGACGCGGCGGTATCTGGAGCGGTTCGTGCCGAGCGGGGTGCGGCTCAGCGGCCTCTGCGACGTCGGCGAGGAGCCCGTGATCCGGCGCGCGCTCGCCTCGTCGGGCCTCGGTGCGCCCACGTCCCGCGCCGAGCTGGAACGCCTCGGCTTCCACGTGTGCGACGTCGACCTCGAGGACGAGCTGATCCGTGCGGTCGGCGTGCCGGGCGTCGAGGCGCTGCTGGCCGAGCACGGGGAACTGCAGGCGTTCCGGACGATGCGCGGCCAGGCGGCGTGGCGCGGCCGGAGCCTCGACGCCCAGATCCGGCGGTTCCTCGTCATCCGCGCCCGCCGCAAGCTCGCCTACGCGCGGCTCCTCGTCGAGGCCGTCGACCCGTCCCGGGTCCCACGACCGCTCGACGGGGTCCTGGCCGCCGCGTTCAGGTGATGTCCCGGCGCGGGGTGATCAGCAGCGCGGCCGTCACGAGCAGCGCCGTGTAGCCGGCCAGCACGAGCCCGCCCGCGGTCTGCGACAGCCCGCCGCCCGCGGGCAGGTCGCCGAGCGCGGCACCCGCCGAGAACGGCAGCCAGCGCGCCAGGTCCGTGCCGAGCACCTGCCCCACGACACCCTCCACGAGGGCCAGCCAGGCGAGCGCGCCGGTGACCGCCGCCGTCAGGTTGCCCACGAGGGCGCCCACAGCGACGCCGACGGCGGCGAACATGACGTTCCACAGGATCCCGCCGACGAGGGTCTGCCAGAGCGCACGGTCGGACCAGTCCGCGGACGAACCCGAGATCGACACCGCGACAGCGCTGGTGGCGAGCGCCGTGACGGCCCCGATCAGCCCGAACGCGGCACCGGCCCCGACGTGCACCCCGAGCTTCGCGGCGAGGACCCGGCCCCGGCGCGGCTGCCCCAGATACGTGTCGCCGACCGTGCGGTGCCGGTGCTCACCGGCGACCGCCATGATGCCCAGCACCAGCGCGAACAGCGCCGTCAACCCCAGGTGCGCCGCCCCGGAACGCACCGCCTCCGGCCCCCGCGCGTCGCGCAGGAACGGCCCCGTCGCGCCGAGCACGATGACGACCTGGGCGGCGGCCAGCAGGGCCCACGGCGTGCGGACCGTCGACAGCTTGAGAACTTCCGTGCGCACTCTCGTCTCCTCAGATGCTCGTCAACCGCAGGAACGCCGCCTCCAACGACCCGTCCAGCCCACTCAGCGGCCCCTCGTACGCGAGCCGCCCCTCGTGCAGGACCACGAGGTGCTCGACGGTCTGCGCCACCTCCGCCAGAACGTGGCTGGAGTACACGACCGTGCGCCCCTCCGCCGCGAGGCCCCGCAGCAGGCCGCGCAGCCAGGCCGTGCCGGCCGGGTCGAGGCCGTTGGCCGGCTCGTCGAGCACCAGCACCTCCGGGTCGCCGAGCAGCGCCGCCGCCAGGCCCAGCCGCTGCCGCATCCCCAGGGAGTAGCCGCGCACCCGGCGGTCCGCGGCGGCGGTGAGGCCGACCCGTTCGAGCACGTCGTCGACGCGGTGCTCGGCAAACGCCGCCGAACGCGCCACGATCCGCAGGTGGTTGCGCGCGGTGCGGCCCGGGTGGAAGCCGGTCGTCTCCAGCACGGCGCCGACGGTCGTTCGCGGTCGGGGGAGGTCCCGGTACCGGCTGCCGTTGACCAGCGCCTCGCCGGCGCTCGGCCGCACCAGGCCGAGCACCATGCGCAGGGTGGTGGACTTGCCGGCGCCGTTCGGGCCGAGAAACCCGGTGACCCGGCCCGCCGGCACGTCGAACGTCAGCCCGTCGACCGCTGTCACGGCACCGAACCGTTTCGTGAGGCCGCGTACGGCTATCCCGGTTGCACTCATGCCCGCAACGATCTCGGTGGCAGCGGTGCGGTGTCGTCGCGCGGCCGCGTCATCTTTGGCGTACCGCGGCCGCGGTATGTGCCGTACCGCCGCGGCGTGACGTGCCAGGGCGGGACGCGGTCGTACGGTGTGCGCATGCGCCTTCTTCCGCGACCCGTCGTCTGGGTGGACGCCGCCGTCGCGCTCACCGCGGTCGCCGTGACGCTGGTGACGACCGGTGCCGCTCCCGCCGGCGGGCGCCTCGACGCGTACGCCTGGCTCGTCGCCGGCGTCGCGGGCGGGGTGCTGGTGCTGCGCCGGCGGTGCCCGTTCGCGACGCTGCTCATCGCCACCCTCGCCGCCGAGGCCTATCTCCTGCACCAGTGGCAGTGGGGCCAGCGCGGCTCGATGGTGCTGAGCGCGCCGCTGGTCGCGCTGTACACCTACGCCGAGGCGTCCACGCGGCGGTTCGCGCTGCTGGTCGGCGGCGCCGTCGTCCTGGGCATCGGCGTGATGCACGTCTTCGTCAAGCCCGGCATGTGGATCGGCACCGACAACCTGGCCCTCGCCGCGCTCGGCGCACTCGCGGTCGCCGCCGGAACGGCCGCCCGGCACCGCCGCGCCTACCTCGCCGAGGCCCAGGCGCGGGCGATCCAGGCCGAGAACGACCGGGAGGCGGAGGCGCTGCGCCGGGTCACCGACGAACGGCTGCGCATCGCCCGCGACCTGCACGACGCGCTGGGGCACCACCTGGCGCTGATCCACGTGCAGGCCCGGGTGGCCACGCACACGCTCGACAGCGCCGAGAGCCCGGCCGCGCAGGCCCTCGGGCACATCTCCGCGGCGAGCAAGGCCGCGCTGATCGAACTCGGCGACACGATCGGCCTGCTGCGCCAGCCCGGCGACCCGGCCGCCCCGACGGATCCGGTCGGCGGCCTCGACCGCCTCGGCGACCTGACGGACGCGTTCCGTCGCTCCGGTCTGGACGTCTCGGTGGAGGTCGCCGGTGAGGCCCGCCCGGTCTCCGGCCCGACCGACCTCACGGCCTACCGGGTGGTCCAGGAGTCGCTGACGAACGTCTGCAAGCACGCCGGCCCCACCACGGTCACGATCGGCCTGACGTACCGGCCGGAGGCGCTGGAGATCACGGTCGACAACCGCGCCACGGGGCATCCCGGGGTGGCCGGTGCCGGACACGGGCTGACCGGCATGCGCGAACGCGTCACCGCCCTCGGCGGCGCCTTCCAGGCCGGGCCGGCGCCCGGCGGCCGCTACCGCGTGCGGGCCCGTTTGCCGCTGGGAACGGCCGGGGCCGCCGCGTGATCCGGGTCGTGCTCGCCGACGATCAGCCGCTGGTGCGCAGCGGCTTCGCCCTGTTCGTCAACGCCGCCGCGGACATGACGGTCGTCGGCGAGGCGTCGACCGGCCACCAGGCGGTCGAACTGGCCCGCACCGCCCGCGCCGACGTGGTCGTGATGGACATCCGCATGCCCTCGCTGGACGGCATCGCCGCCACCCGGATGCTCGTCGCCGAGTCGCCCTCGGCGCGGGTGCTCGTGCTGACCACGTTCGAGATCGACGAGTACGTCTTCCAGGCGCTGCGGGCCGGGGCGAGCGGGTTCCTCGGCAAGAGCGCCGAGCCGGGCGAACTCCTCGACGCCATCCGGCTGGTGCACCGCGGCGAACAGCTGCTGTCGCCGGCCGCGACCCGGGCGCTGATCGCGCGGTTCCTCCGGACACCCGACGGCGTGCCGACCGGGAGCCTGGACGCGCTCACCGAACGGGAACGCGAGGTCGTCGCGCTGGTCGCCGCGGGACTGTCCAATGAGGACATCGCCCGGCAGCTCGTGGTCAGCCCGCACACCGCGAAGACGCACGTCAACCGCGCGATGGCGAAGACCGGTGCCCGGGACCGGGCGCAGTTGGTGATCGCGGCCTACCGCGCGGGACTGGTTCACCCGCACCCGGGAGCGATCCGGGAGGTCGACAGCGGCGAATACCCTCCATGAGGTTCGACCGGTCTCACGGGGGAGAGATTGCGATGCGGAAGTTCGTTCTGCTGGCGTTCCTGGCCGCCACGCTCGTCACGGCAGCCGGCTGCAACGATGACGACGACTGCAAGTCGGAGTCGGCGCCCGCGTTCGTGATGGCGAAGCCCGGCGGGGGGAGCGGCGGCGGTGGCAGCGGCAGCCGCGGCGGCGGCAAGTCGGGCAAGCGCGGCGGCAGCGGCGGCAGCGGCGTGACCAACCGGACGCAGTGCGACGACGACGACTGAGCCCGGTCAGGACTCCGCCGTGCAGGGCGCGCCGTAGATGGGTGAACGCCGCCGGCACCGGGTCCGCGCCGGTGAAACCGAACGTGGTGAAGATCGGCGCGGCGAAGCCCGAGGCCCGCGTTGCGGCCGGGGGAGCGGTCAGGGCGCCGTCGCGGAGCCGCGCACGTGCGGGGCGGCCGGCCCGGGCGGCCCCGCCGGCGGGAAGCGGAAGCGCTCCACCTCGTCCACCACGAAGCCGGCCGGCACGCTGCACAGCACCAGCGCGCAGACCGCGGCGTCGAACGACGCGTCCGGGAACGGCAGCGCCTCGGCCGTCCCGGCGAGCACCCGAACCGGCACCGGCGCCGCACGGGCGGCAACGACGCCGGCGGCCCGCAGGCGCGGCTCCGGTTCGACGGCGAGCACCTCGGTCACCGACCCCGGATAGTGCGCCGCGGCGGCACCCGCGCGGTCCATCGACACGCTGACGCGCTGGTACACGCGGGCGAACACCGGATGCGACACCGGGGCCATGAGCGCCATCCTCACCGAGCGCCGCCGGCCGCACAACGCACCGCCGCGGCCGATCTTGCAGTTGTGGCGAGGACACCGCGGGGCGAAGTGGGGCACGCCGGGCGCCATAACTGCAAGATCGCCGCAGCGCCGCCGCGCTACAGGGCGGCCAGGACGCGGGCCAGTTCCGCCGGCTTCGAGTACATCGGCCAGTGTCCCGAGTCGATGTCGACGTAGTCGACGTGCTTGGCGCGGGCCAGTTCGGGGACGTCGCCGGCCTCGATCCAGCCGCGCGCGTCCGCCGGCGAGAACTCCGGGCAGACCAGCGTGACGGGCACGTCGAAGCGCCGTTCGTCGGTCAGCCGCACGATCCCGCCGGTGACGCCCGCCGGCACGGGCAGCGCGGCGGCCTCGATGCGGGCCCGCGCCGACGCGTCGAGGTCGGCGGAGTCCGGCCCCTCGAACGGTTCCCAGCCGGGGAAGCGCACCGCCCCGTCGACCGGCTCGAAGTAGTCGAAGTAGGCCTTGCCGTCGCCGTTCGGGAAGCCGCCGATCAGGGCCACCCGGGCGACGCCGTCCGGACGGGCGTCGGCGGCCAGCCACGCGAGCGTGCAGGCGGCGGAGTGGCCCACGACCAGCGGGCGTTCGGGCGACGCGTCGACGGCCGCCACGATCGCGGCCACCTGGTCGTCGAGGGTCGCCGTCGCGGCGCCGTCGCCCTGGCCGGGCAGGGTGAGCGGGACGGGACGGTGGCCGAGCGCCGCCAGTTCGGGCACGACGGCGTCCCACGCCGCGCCGTCGAGCCACATGCCGGCGATCAACAGAATGTCGGTCATGGGCCTCAGGCTATGCGTAGACCCGGACGTTCTGCTTCCGGTTCGTACCGATGATCGCCTAACCTGCCGGTGTGCCCGCCGACCTCAGCCCGACCGCCCGCGCGCTGCGCGCCATGGAGTTCCTCCGGAACCGTCCGGGCGCGACGGCGGGCGAGCTGGCCGCGAGCCTCGGGGTGACCGAACGCGCGGCCCGTCGTTACGTGGGAATCCTGCGCGAGGCGGGGATCCCGGTCGAGTCGGTCCGCGGGCCGTACGGCGGTTACCGGCTCGGGCGGGGCGCCCGGCTGCCCCCGGTCGTCTTCACCGAACCGGAGGCGTTGGGCCTGGTCATGGCCGTCCTCGACGCCGGTGGCCGGGACGAGCTGATCGGCACCGCGCTCGACAAGGTGATCCAGGCCCTGCCGGAACGCATCGCCCGGCAGGCCGCCGCCCTGCGCGCGCACGCGGCCGCGGCACCCGACCGGCGCGCGGCCCGGGTCGAGCCGGAGACGGTCAGCGCCCTGGTGGCGGCGGTCGCCGGCCGGCGCTGCGTCGCGCTGACCTACCGCAGCGAGGCCGGCCGGGAGTGGGAGGCCGAGGTGGAGCCGTGGGCGGTCGTCGTCCGCTTCGGCCGGTGGTACCTGCTGTGCCGATCGCTCCGGGCGCAGGCGGTGCGCACGTACCGCATCGACCGGATCCGCGACGTGCGGCGGGTGGAGCGGGCGTTCGCGCCGCCGGACGGGCTCGAGCCGGTGGCCGCGCTCGAGGAGAACCTCGCCCTGGGCTGGGAGTATCCGACGCGGGTCGTCTTCGACGCGCCGATCGAGCGGGTCGCGCCCTGGGTCTCCGCGCCGATGGGGCGCCTCGAGGCGCTGGACGGGGGCTGCGTGCTCGTCGGCAGCACGAGCAACCCGTCGATGTACGCGCAGGAGTGGCTTCCCGCGGTGCCGTACCCGTTCCGGATCGAGGGCGGCCCCGAGCTACGCGCGGCGATGGCGGATCTGGTCGAACGTCTTACCGCCTCGATCGCGTAGCACTTCGGTGCGCAGCAGCGGCGGGCTCACGAGGATGAGCAGCCCCGCCGCGGCGATGGCCGTTCGCGCGCCGACGGCCTCGGCGAGCAGGCCGCCGAGCGCGCTGAGCAGGGCGACGGCCGCGCCGCTGCCGATCGACCAGGCGGTCAGCGTGCGGGCGACGCGATCCTCGGGGATGTGTTCGAGCCGGTAGGTCGCGAGGACCGGGTTGAACAGGCTCATGCTGACGACGACGGCGAGTTCGACCGCGATCACCGTCGCGAGGCCGAGCGGACCGGGGCGGACCAGCGCGAGGCCGATCAGCCAGACCGCCCGCAGGGTGCCGGCGGCGCGCAGGACCCGGTGGCGGCCGTAGCGGCGCACGGCGCGCGGGGCCAGCCGGGAGCCGAACAGCCCGCCGACGCACGGAACGGCGAACGCGAGGCCGTACTGCCAGGGCGCGAAGCCGAGTTCGCCCAGCAGCAGCACGGCCAGCAGCGGCTCGGTGGCCATGATGAGCCCGGCGACGAGCAGCTGGTTGAGGTAGAGCGCGCGCAGGCCGGGGTGGCCCAGGATGTGCCGCCAGCCGTCGAGGAGTTCGCCGGCCCGCGGCCGGTTCGCGGGCCCGCGCGGCGCCTCCTCCCGCCCGCCGATCGCCGTGATGCCCAGGGCGGAGAGCAGGTAGCTGCACGCGTCGAGCAGCACCGTGGCCACCGGCCCGAACATGCCGACCGCCGCGCCGCCCAGCGGTGGCCCGACCGCGATCGCGCTCCAGTTCGTCGACTCGAACCGGGCGTTGGCCGCCAGCAGGTCGTCCCGGCGCACGATCGAACGGAGGTAGGCGCCGCCGGCCGCGCCGAACGTGATCTTCGCGCCGGCGACCACGGCCGACACGACCAGCAGCTGGGCGAACCCGAGCCGCCCGAGCGCGTACGCGGCGGGGATCGTCAGCAGGACCGCGGCCCTGATCAGGTCCGTCGCGATCAGCACGGGCCGCTTGCGGCGCCGGTCGACCCACGGCCCGAGCGGCAGGGCGATCAACGCGCCGACCGCCGGCCCGACAGCGGCCAGCGCGGACACCTGAACCGGACCGGCGTGCAGCGCCACGACGGCGATCAGCGGCAGCGCGCCGAACCCCAGCCCGGAGCCGTACGCGCTGACCGCGTAAGCCGCCCACAGCCACCTGAACCGACGCCCCACCGGCACACCCCGTTCCGTTGTCGAACGGGATCGAAACAGGCTGTGCCGCAAGGGTTCAAACAACCGGAGCACGGGCGAGTCACAACCGTCGGTTGTCGCGTAGGGTGCGCCGGTGGATCTCGACGCGGTTCGCACCTTCGTCGCCGTCGCGGCGGCCGGGCAGTTCCAGGACGCCGCCGCCGCGCTGTCGATCACGCAGCAGGCGGTGTCCAAGCGCATCGCCGCGCTGGAGCGGGATCTGGAGGTGCGGCTGTTCCACCGCACGGCGCGCGGGGCCCGGCTCACGGTCGACGGGCAGGCGTTCCTGCCGCACGCCCGCGAACTGCTGCGCGTGGCGGCCCGCGCCGACGCCTCGGTGCGCCCCGGCCGGCGCGCGCTGCGGGTCGACGTGCACAGCCGACGCACGGCAGCGGGGGTGCTGCTGCAGGAGTTCCACCGCACGCACCCGCGCATCGAACTGGACGTGGTGACGCTGCTCGACGCCGACGTGCACGCGGCGACGGCCGCCGTCGAGGCGGGCACGATCGACGCCACGTTCCACGCCGTCCCGCTGCCCGAGCGCCGGCTGCCGGCCGGGATCAGAGCCGCCCGGGTGATCGACGAACGCCACGAGATCCTCGTCGGGCCACGCCATCCGCTCGCCGAACGGCGCGCCGTGACGCCGGCGCAGCTGGCCGAGCACCGCATCTGGATGCCCGGCATGGCGGCCGGGACGGAGTGGGCCGACTACTACGACGAACTCGCCGACGCGTTCGGCCTCACCATCGACCTCGTCGGCCCGGTCTTCGGCAACGAGGCGCTGCTGGCCGAGATCGCCGAGTCCGCCGAGCTGGCCACCCTGGTCGGCGAACGCTCCCGGTACCTCTGGCCGGACAGCTACGACCTGCGGCGCATACCGGTGCGCGACCCGGCGCCGGTCTACCCGATGTCACTGATCTGGCGCGCCGACAACCGGCACCCCGGGCTCGGTGCCCTGCGCACCCATCTCAAGGCCGCCCGGGAGGTCACGCCCGCGGCGAAGGTATGGCTGCCGAGGTGGACACACCGGTCGGCGTGAGCCGGCGCAGTTCGTCCCGCCAGCGGCGCAACTCCTCGGCCCCGGCGGCGTCGGGCGCCCCGTCGGCGGCCAGCCGCAGCAGGGCGCGCGTCATCCGGGCGCGGCGCGCGTCGTCCGGCGCGGTGTCCCGCCACCCCCGCGGAAGGGCACCGGCCTCGGCGCGGGTCATCGGCAGCGCGGCCAGGCAGGCGGCGGAGATCTCGCCCGGTGGCACCGTGTCGTCCTGGGCCCGGTGGTAGGTCCACTCCTCGGGCCGGAACACGCCGGCCTCGCGGGCGCGTTCCAGGAACCACGTGTGCAGCGCCGACCACTCGTCCCGGCGGGCCGGCTGGTCCTGCTTGAGCACCCGCAGCGCGTGGAACACCCCGGCGTACCCGTGCGCCGTGAGCCGCCGCTCGGCCAGCCAGTCCGCCCGGGCGTCGGGGCCGGCCCGGCCGAGGGCGCGCATCGCGTTGCGGACGACGCCCCGCCGGTCGGCGTCCGGGCGCGGCACCACCACCGGATGGACGTGAACGGTGTGCAGCCGGCCGGGCGGGACGCGCGGGTGGTCGCCGGTGGTCACCGACGCCGACACGTTCGACGCGGTGACCGTGTACTCGCGCAGGCCCCCGATCTCGTCCGGACCGGGGACGCACCCGTAGCCGTGCCGCTCCAACTCGGCCGCGACGTCCGCCCACACGGGCGGCTCGTCCAGGAGGTGGGCACGGATCACGATGCCGTCGCACGCCCACGGCGCCCGCAGGTGTTCCCGCGACAGCCAGGCGGTGACCAGGTCCCAGTCCCGCGTCATCTGTCGCCCGTGGGCGAAGTAGCGCTGCTCGAAGGGGCGGCCCCCGGAGTCCACCTCGCCGGCCCCGGGGAGGAGGCGGTCCGGGTAGGCGAGGCGGGTCGCCAGATCCTCCGGGTCGGCCTCCATCGGGACGCCGTCGACGCGGCCGGTGGCGAGCGCCTCCAGGCACGCCTCGGTCACCTCGTCGACCGTCCAGGAAACGAACTCCGCCACCCCGTGGACCCTAGAGATTGCCCTGCCGCGAGTCCTCCCAGATATCGATGTCCGGCGTCCCGCCCTCGAGGATCCGGTCGATGGCGGCCAACTCGTCGTCGCCGAACCGGAGGTTGTCGAGCGTGGCGACGTTCTCCTCGAGCTGCTTGACGCTGCTCGCGCCGATCACCAGCGACGTCACCCGCTCGTCGCGCAGCCCCCAGGCGAGGGCCAGTTGCGCGAGGGACTGCCCGCGCCGGCGGGCCACCTCGTTGAGGCCGCGCACCTTCGCCAGCAGCGCGTCGTCGATGGAGTTCGGGTCGAGGGACTTGCCCTGGGTGGCGCGGGAGCCCTCCGGGATGCCGTCCACGTAACGGCTGGTGAGGACTCCCTGGGCCAGCGCACTGAACCCGATGACGCCGGCCCCGACCTCGGCCGTGGCGTCGAGCAGCCCTTCGGTCTCGATCCAGCGGTTGAGCATCGAGTACGAGGGCTGGTGGATCAGCAGCGGGGTGCCGAGCTCCTTCAGCAGCCCGGCCATCGTGCGGGTGCGCGCGGCGTCGTAGGAGGAGATGCCGACGTACAGCGCCCGGCCGGAGCGCACGGCGGTGTCGAGCGCCGACGCCGTCTCCTCCAGCGGGGTGCTCGGGTCGAACCGGTGCGAGTAGAAGATGTCGACGTAGTCGAGACTCATCCGCTTCAGGGACTGGTCGAGGCTGGCGAGCACGTACTTGCGGCTGCCGCCGCCCTGCCCGTAGGGCCCCGGCCACATGTCGTAACCGGCCTTGGTCGAGATGATCAGCTCGTCCCGGTACGGCCGGAGGTCCTCGCGCATCAGCCGCCCGAAGTTGATCTCGGCGGAGCCGTACGGCGGCCCGTAGTTGTTGGCCAGGTCGAGGTGCGTGATCCCGAGGTCGAACGCCCGCCGCGTGATCGCCCGCTGGATGTCGAACGGCCGGTCGTCGCCGAAGTTGTGCCAGTAGCCGAGCGACAGCAGCGGCAGGTCCAGTCCGGAACGGCCGGTCCGGCGGTAGCGCATCCCGCCGTCGTAACGATTCTCCGCGGCAACGTAGGTCATGCCACCACGCTATTACAGGATCTTGCCCCGGGGTCCACGCGAGGAGGGACGCCGGCCCGTACCGCACCGCCGCGACGGTATCCGCTTCACCCCTGGCGCACTGCCACCAGCTCCGCCGACGCCGCCATGAACGCCGCCACCCGCTCGGCGGTCAGGCCCGGCGACGCCAGGATCGCGCGCCCCCGGTTGTCGAACATCGCACCGCTGCGCCCGGTGAGGTCGGGGGAGACCAGCAGCGGCGCCACGCGTCGCGCGTAGGTGCCGGCGCTGATGCTCAGCGGGGAGATCGCCGCCTCCAGCAGCCGGTGCTTGAGACTGCCGTCGCCGAGCAGGTTGCCGCGGATGCCGGTCTTCACCCAGCCCGGGTTGAGCCCGAACGCGTCGACGTGTGGGTAGCGGCGCACCGCGTCCAGCACCAGCGCCTCGTTGGCGGCCACGGTGTTGAGGTGCACGGCCATCGCCTTGTACGAACGCTCGGCGTTGAGGTCGGCGGGGTCGCCGGCCTGGCCGCCGCCCGGGAAGCCCATCACGAAGGCGCGCGGCCGGGGGCTGCCGGCAGGGCGCCCGGTGCCGAGCCGGTCGGCGACGCCGCGCAGGATGACGAAGCGACTCAGGTAGCTGACCGCCAGGTCGCGTTCGAGTCCCTCGGCGGTCTCCTCGCGAACCGGTGCGGCCATGATCCCGCTGGTGAAGATCACCTGGTCGAGCGTCTCGGCGGGCAGTGCGGTGCCGACGCGGGCCGCCTCGCGCAGGAGTTCGAGGTCGGCGCGCAGGAACTCGATACCGGGCACGCCGGCGTCCCGAAACGTCCGCCCGACCACCAGGACGCGCGCGCCCCGGCCGGCGAGGGAGCGGCTGAGCGCCCGGCCGATGCCGCCCGTGCCGCCGACGACCGCCACGTTCAGCCCGGTCAGGTCGGCACGGGAGGCGGGCTGCCAGGTCAGAGTCCTGTCGCGCTTCATAGTTGAGTCACCCCATAGTTGAGTCAGTCACGTATCTGGTGGAGCGTAGGCGGAGATGCGTGAGTGAGTCAACTATTGAGTCGGTGTAGTAATGTGTGATCATGTCGAGCCGGAGCCCGAATCAGGAGGCGCGGTTCGCCGAGGCGAGCCGGCTGTCGCAGCTGCTGGTCGCCGTCGCGGAGGAGGCCCGGGCCGAGTTCACGTCGATCGTCTCCGGATACGGCCTGCCGGCCCATCTGGCCCGCGTGCTCGTCCTGCTCGCCGAGCCGGCACCCATGCGCGACCTCGCCGTTCAGCTGGCGTGCGACCGTTCCTACATCACCAGCCTCGCCGACCAGTTGGAGCGGCGCGGCCTGCTGACCCGGGTGCCCGGGGCGGACCGCCGGGTCAAGCTCCTGGCGCTGACCGACGAGGGCGTCGCGCTGCGCGACAAGATCTCCGGCGCCGTCGCCGAACGCAACCTCGTCATGCGCCGCCTCACCGACGAGGAACGCCGCACCCTCGGCCCGCTGCTCGAACGGCTGCGCGGCGACGGTTCCGCCGCCTGTGACTGCTGATGGACGACCTCGAGGTGCGGGTGACCAACGTCCCGCCCGACCGCACCGTGTGGAATCCGACCACCGAGCGGCTGACCGTGACCCGCACCGGGACCGACGAGTACCGCGTGGAGTGGTACATCGTCTGGAACGACGGCAGCACGATGGCCCACCGCGAGGTCGGGACGATGGACGCCGGGGCGGCGCGGGAGCGGATCGCGCGAGCCCTGCGCGACCCCTACGGCCGTGTGCTGGCACCGGGCGAGGACTGGCCCGGTTAGGGTTCGGCGGTGGGTGTCGATCGCGACCTGGAACGGGTGAGCCGCGCCGCCGCCCGGGACGCGGGCGGAATCGATCACCTGCTGCTGGGCGGGTTTCTTCCGGCGGTGATCGCGGCGACCGCCACCGGCCGGCGACTGCGCCGCACGGAGCTGGACGAGTGCGTGGCCACCGGGCGCCGGGCCGCCGGCCAGGGCATCGCGCTGCGCGCGCTCGTGGATCTGTACCTGTCGGCCGCCTGGCGACTGTGGCGCGACGTGCCGGACGTCGGCAGCGGCGACGCCGACCAGCTGCGGGCCGCCGCGCTGAGCGTGCTGCGGGCCGCCGACGACGGGGTGGCGGCGCTGGTCGAGGGCTACCAGCTGGCGATCGCCGATCTCAACCGACTGCACGAGTCGGCCAAGCGGGAGGTGCTCGACAGCCTGCTCACCGGCGGGCAGCAGGCGGTCGAGGCGGCCGGCCCCGCGGCTGACCTGGGCCTGGTGCTGTCCGGGCCGGTGTCGGTGCTCGTCGCCCGGATGGCGGAGGGTTTCGTGCACGCCAGCCGTGACGCATTGCCGGCGCGGGTCGAGCGAGCCCTCCAGGGCCGTTACGGCGACGCCCAGCCGCTCGTCCAGCTCCGCGGCGACGAGAGCGGCACCGAACTCGTCTGCGTCTTCGCCGCCCCCGACCCCGAGGCGGTCGAGCACGTGCGCACGGCGGTGGCGGCGGAGGTCGACGCCTACGTGGCCGGCAATCCGACCCGCCCGGCCGGCAAGGGCTGGCAGGGCGCCGTCAGCAGCCCGCGCACCGGTGCGGCGGCGGTGCGGGCCAGCTACGAGGAGGCGGACTACGCGCTCGACATCGCCGACCGGCTGCGCCTCGACGACCCCGTGGTCGACGCCGCCGACCTGGCGGTCTACCGCGTGCTGCTGCGGGACCGGCCGGCCGTGCACGACCTGATCAACAGCACCCTGACCCCGTTGCTGAACGCCCGCGGCGGCGCCGTCCAGCTGCTGGACACCCTGCACGCCTACTACGCGTCCGGCTGCGTCGCGACCGAGACCGCGGCCCGCCTGCACCTGTCCGTGCGCGCCGTCACCTACCGGCTCGCCCGCGTCGAGCAGCTCATCGGCCGGGACCCGGCCGATCCCGCGCACCGGTTCGCGCTGCAGGCCGCGGTGACCGCCGCGAAGCTCCTCGACTGGCCGGGGACCCCGCTCGAGGGCTGATGATCTTTGCCGGCCGTCGGCAAGGTTGCCCGGGTGTGCTCGTCCGGCGGCGCACCCGGCCTGACCAGCACTTTCACGGCGACCATGGGTGAGTCCCCTTTGACCCCTTCGTGGAGGTACCCATGCCCGACGTGCCCGCCTGGCTGTGGATCACGTTCGTGGCGAGCGTCGTCGTGATGCTCGCCGTCGACCTGCTCGCCCATCGCAAGGAGCACGTCATCGGCTTCCGCGAGGCGGCCCGATGGAGTGCCGTCTGGGTGGTGCTGTCGCTCATCTTCGCCGGCGTGGTCTGGTACGGCCTCGGCGCGAACGCCGCCGTCGAGTTCACCACGGCGTGGCTGCTGGAGAAGAGCCTGTCGGTCGACAACCTCTTCGTATTCGCGCTGATCTTCGGATACTTCGCCGTCCCGCGGGAGTACCAGCACCGCGCGCTCTTCTACGGCGTCATCGGCGCGCTGGTGTTCCGGGCGATCTTCATCGCGGCCGGCGTGGCGATCGTCAGCACGTTCACGGCGGTGCTGTTCGGCTTCGCGGCGGTGCTGCTGTGGAGCGCGTACAAGCTCATGAAGGACGACGACGACGAGTACGACCCGAGCACCAACGTCGCCGTGCGGCTGGTTCGCAAGATCGTGCCGGTGCAGGACGAGTACGTCGGCGCGAAGTTCCTGGTGAAGCAGGCGGGCAAGTGGGTCGCCACGCCGATGCTCGTGGTCGTGGTCGCCATCGAGGCCGCCGACCTGATCTTCGCGGTCGACAGTGTGCCGGCCGTGCTGGCCGTCAGCGACGACCCGTTCATCGTCTACTCCTCGAACGCCTTCGCCATCCTCGGCCTGCGGGCGCTGTACTTCCTGCTCGCCGGCATGCTGGAGAAGTTCCACTACCTGTCGAAGGGCCTGGCGATCATCCTGGGGTTCATCGGCGTGAAGCTGATCCTGCAGGCGTCGCACAAGGTGATCAGCGAGTCGGTGCCGGAGATCCCGTCGCTGGTCAGCCTCGCGGTGATCGTGGTGGTGCTGGCCGGCTCCGTGATCATGAGCCTGCGCAGGCCGCCCGCCGACAAGGAAGAAGAGCAACCAGCGGTCACCCACTCCTGAAGTTCACTCCACGCCGATCCGGTCACTTGTGGACCGGATCGGCGTGCTTAGTCCCGGTCGTAGGCTTCGAAGAAGTAGATCGTGCCGCTGCGCCCGTCGAGGACCATCGTGCGCGGGCCGAGGTGCTGGATGTCGATTTGCCAACCGTCGCTGCTCAGCCACTGCGGGTCAGGCGGCGCGTGCGCTCCCACGGCGGCGTTCATCAGGATGACCTCGGCGGGTTCCCAGGTGTAGTGGCGTCGGAGGCCCTCGGCGTCGGCCGGGTCGAGGAGGACGAAGCCCTCGGTGCCGAACTCGGTGCACCGTTCGTAGCGGACGTAGTGCAGCTCGCGCACGGTCAGGTCGTCCAGAGCCTCGCGCAGCGAATTCTGCAGCCCCTCGGGGTCGGTGCGGATCGCCGACGCCGAGTACGGCCGGCAGTCGGTCCCGAACCCGCCCGACAGCAGCAGCGGCAGCACGCTCATCAGGCAGACGATGCCGACCAGTCCGACCAGGATCAGCGCCAGGCCGAGGAGCGGCGGGGTGGGTTCGGGCTCGGTCGGGGGCATCGGGCCAGGCTAGATCAGGTGCGGCGGGCCGAGCCGTGCGCCGAACGGACTGTCTACGCTGGCCGGGTGCGGGTGATCGGGACGGCCGTTCGGGCGGGCATCGGGCTCGGGCTGGGCGCGCTCACGGCCGCCGTGACGGTGGTCTGCCTCACGCTCGCCGGCGTCGTGCTCGCGCCCGCGCTGGCGTTCCCCCGGCTGCGGGCGGCGGTGCTGCGGATGTTCGCGCGGGGGGCGACGAACCTGGCCGGGCTGGACCAGGCGCGACTCGGCCGTTTCCTGGACGACCCCGAGGCCGCGGGCTTCCGGGGCTACGGGGCCGAACGCGCCATGGCCTACCTGGGCGTCCGGTGGCCGGTGGGCCTGCTCGGCGGGCTGATCCTGGTGCTGTCCGCGTACGGGGCCGGCAACGTGGCCTACGTCTGCTGGGTCTGGCTCGCCGGCGGCCGGCCGGACGGGATCGAGTTCGGCTGGCTGGTCGCCGCCTACATCGGGACGTTCACCGTGGTGCTGGCGTTCCTGGCGGTGCAGGGCCTGATCGGGACCGTGCGCATCGAGCGGAAGGTGGCGCGGCGGTTCCTCGGGCCGACCGCGGAGGAGGCGCTGCGGCGGCGGATCGAGGAGCTGTCCGTCAGCCGCGCGGAGGTGGTCGCCGCGGTCGACGCGGAGCGCCGCCGCATCGAGCGGGACCTGCACGACGGCGTGCAGCAGCGGCTGGTCGCCCTGGGGATGCTGCTCGGGCAGGCCCGGCGCAGCCCGGCCCGTTCGACCGAGCTCGTCACGAAGGCGCACGACGAGACCCGGCGGATCATCGACGAGTTGCGGGAGGTGGCGTGGCGGGTCTATCCCACGGCGCTGGACAACCTCGGGCTCGCCGACGCGCTCGCCCGGGTCGCGGAAAACTCCGGCGTCCCGGTCGAGGTCAGCTACGCGCTGCCCGACCGGCCGCCGCCGCGCGTCGAGGCCGCGGCCTGGTTCGTCGCGTCCGAGGCGGTCACCAACGCGACCAAACACGCGGCCGCCTCCCGCATCTCCATTTCCGTGGGAACGGAGGACAGCGGCGCGATCCGGGTCAGCGTGACCGATGACGGGCGCGGCGGGGCCGATCCGGACGGCAGCGGCCTGACCGGTCTCGCGCGCCGGGTCGCCGCGCTGGACGGCCGCTTCGACGTGCACAGCCCGGCCGGTGGGCCGACGACGGTGACGGCGGTGCTCCCGTGCGGGTGACGCCGAGTAACGGGGTGATGTCGTGTTCCGCGTGATCCTGGCCGAGGACTCGGCGTTGCTGCGCGACGGGCTGCGGCGGATGCTCACCGACGAGGGCTACGCGGTGGTGGCCGCCGTCGGGGACGGCGACGCGCTGCTGGACGCGGTGGCCGCGCACCCCGTCGACATCGTGATCGTGGACGTGCGGATGCCGCCGACGCACACCGACGAGGGCATCCGCGCCGCGCTGGAGATCCGCCGCCGGTGGCCGGAGACGGGCGTTCTGGTGCTCTCCCAGTACGTCGAACAGCGCTACGCCGTCGACCTGCTCACCGGCGCGAGCGCGCGGGTCGGCTACCTGCTCAAGGACCGGGTCGCCGACGTGGGGGAGTTCCTCGACGCGCTGGAACGGGTCGGTGCCGGCGGGACGGCGTTCGACCCGGAGGTGGTGCGCCAACTGTTGCGCCGCACCACCCACACGGATCCGCTCCGCAGTCTCACCCCGCGCGAACGGGACGTCCTCGCCGAGATGGCCCAGGGGCACAACAACGCGGCGATCGCCGGCCGGCTGCACGTGTCGCAGAGCGCGGTGGAAAAGCACGTCAAGGCGATCTTCGACAAGCTGGAACTGGGCCAGCTCGACGGGATCAGCCGTCGCGTGCTGGCTGTTTTGCGCTACCTCGGATCCTGAAGAGCACGAACGCCGCCACACCCATGCCGACGACCGCCAGCACCACCTTGGAGTAGAGCCCGACGGAGGACTCGACGAGGTGCCAGTTCTCGCCGAGCAGGTAACCCGCCAGGACGAACGTCGTGTTCCAGATCAGGCTGCCGAGCGTGGTGTACAGCAGGAACACGCCGAAGCGCATGCGTTCCACGCCCGCCGGCACGCTGATCAGGCTGCGGAAGATGGGGACCATCCGGCCCAGGAAGACCGCCTTGCCGCCGTGCCGCGCGAACCACGCCTCCGCCCTGTCCACATCGGACAGTTTGAGCAGCGGCATGCGGTCGACGACGGCACGCAGTCGTTCGCGGCCGATCAGCGCGCCGATCCAGTACAGGAGGACCGCGCCGGCGACCGACCCCGCCGTGGTCCAGACGAGCGCACCGGCGAGGCTCAGGTCACCCCGGCTCGCGCTGAACCCGGCCAGCGGCAGGATCACCTCGCTCGGCAGCGGCGGGAAGAGGTTCTCCAGGGCGATGAGCAGTCCCGCACCCGGTGCGCCGAGCGCCTCCATCACCGACACGGCCCACTCCGCCACACCGTTGCTCATGCGTTCAACGCTAGGAACGGATCTTGTGAGCCGGTATGCGGCCGACCGTAGAGAAACCTGTGGTTCACCACAGGGTCGCGGTCGACCGACCGGGATCAGCGGCTGGTGATCTACACCGCTGATCCCGACCGGTCCCTCCGCGGAGGCGCTGCGGCTACCGGCGATGCTCGGGCCGGCGCCCGGTCACGAGGCCGTGCAGGTGGCCGTCACCCCTGTCGCGGTGCCGGTGCCCTGGAAGCCGAACTCGGTGGACTGACCGGCGTTCAGCCGGCCGTTGTAGTTCACGTTGGCGAAGCGGACGGCGCCGGTGGTGCCGGTGTTGGCGGCGTTCCACGTGTTGGACACCGCGGCGCCGGACGGGAGCGTCATGCCGACGGACCAACCCGTTATGGCGCCCGAACCGGCGGTGACGCGGACCGTGGCGACGAAGCCGCCGTTCCACTGGTTGAGACTCACGGTCGCCGTGCAGCCCTGCGGCGCGGGGCTCGACGGGGGCGGCGGGCTCGACGGGGGCGGGCTGGACGGCGGGGCGCTCGACGGCGGTGCGCTGGACACCGGCGGGCTCGACGGCGGGCCGCTGGTCTGGCCCGGCTGGCGGCCGCGGTTCAGCTCCTCCAGCACGGCCGTGTAGGCCGCCTTCTTCTGGTAGTTGCCGTTGCCGCCGGTGAAGAGCAGGCCGCGTTCGGAGGAGCGCCACGACTCGCTGTCGGCGATGCCCCACACCGTGATGCCGGTGCAGCGGGCGACGTTCAGGCAGGCGCGCACCACCTTGCGGTAGTTCTCCGCCTGGCCCTGGCCGATGTCGTTGTTGCTCAGGTCGTCGTCGATGTCCAACTCCGACAGGTGCACCTCGACGCCCAGGTCCGCGAAGCGCTGGATGTTCGCCTGGAGGTCGTCGGTGATGATGCTGTTGGGGTTGTCGTTGAAGTGGCTCTGGAAGCCGACGCAGTCGATCAGCTTCTCGGAGCCCTGCGTGTAGGTGCGCACGATGTCGTAGAGCGCCTGCGCCTTGTTGTTGCGGGCGCCGCCGCGCACGGTCAGCCCCTCGACGTCGTAGTCGTTGATGCACAGCTTGGTGCTCAACCCGGCCGCCGCCACCGCCTGCTTCGCGGCCCGGAACGAGTCACGGATGTAGTCGGTGTCCGTGGCGTCGAAGTAGTCGCCGTCGCCGTTGGCGTCCCGGTCGAGCGTGTGCGGCCACTGGCCGCGCCGGGTGCCGGCGTTGTTGTCGGCGAGTGCCTCGTTGACGACGTCCCAGTACGCGACCCGGTTGCCCCAGCGGCGCAGGGCGTTGCCGATGAAGGTGTTCAGCGTCGCCTGGTTCGCGCCGTTGAGCTGACCGGCCTGCGAGTACCAGACCATCGTGTGGCCGCGCACCAGCATGCTGTTGTTCTGGGCGTAGTTGACCAGGGTGTCGGCGTTGCCGGTGTTCTGCACCGTGCCGTTCGGGCCGGCGATCGTCTCCGGCTTCATGTCGTTCTCCGGCGTCAGTTGACCGAACTCGCGCGCGACGGTGGCGTTCAGCCGGCCCGGCGACGCGGCGACGCCGAAGAAGAGGCCGGCCTGTGCGGCGGCGGCGCGCAACGTGTCGGCCGCCGCGGCCGGGCTCGGCGGCCCCGCGGCGACGGCGATCACGCCGCCCGCCAGAACGGTGGCGGCGGCGAGGGCGGCGCTGCGCCACCGGTGCCTGGTGTGACCCGGGATGACGGTCACGGGTGTGCTCCTTCTCGCTGGGTGGTGGTCCCGGGGGTACGCCCACCCTGGACAGCCGCGGCGCGCGCCGTCAACACATCGACCGCCGGCGACGCGCTGAGCTGCGATCACGGCTCCCCACCGCTGAACGTTTCTGCCACGATGGCCCCCATGCGCGTGGCGGAGCTGTGGCGGTACCCGGTGAAATCCGTCGGCGGCGAGCGGCTGACCGAGGCCGACGTCGGCCCCGACGGCATCACCGGCGACCGGACGACCGCGGTGCTCGACGCGCGGAACGAGGTCACCTGGGCCGGCGCGATCCCCGGACTGATGCGGGTCAGCGCGGCCGCCCTGCTCGCGCAGCCGGCGGAGACCCGCGCGCGGTGGCTCAGCGACGCCGTCGGCGAACCGGTCACCCTCGCCCCGCACGCGCCGCCCCCGATCGTGCACGTGCTGACCACGGCCTCCCTGCGCACCCTCGGGGCGGCGCTGCCGGACAGCGCGCTGGACCCGACGCGGTTCCGGCCCAACGTGGTGCTCGACGTCGACGGCCCGGGCTGCCCCGAACAGTCCTGGATCGGGCGGCGGCTGGAGATCGGTGCCGTGCGGCTGCGGTTCACCGAGGCGTGCGACCGCTGCGTGGTGATCACGAAGGAGACCCTGACCGTGCCGCCCGACCGCGGCGTGCTGCGCTGGGTGGCCCGCGAGTTCGGGAACGCGTTCGGGGTGTACGCGGCCGTGGAGACGCCCGGCCGGATCCGGGTGGGCGACGGGGTGCGCGTCGCCTGACAGCCGGTCCGGCTCGTGCGCCGTTCTTGCAGTTGTGGCGCCCGGGACGCCCGGTTTTGCCCCGTGGTGTCGCCACCACAACTGCAAGATCGTTGACTACCGGGGGTTTCCGGCGCGCAGCCACGCGACGTAGTCGGCCGCGGCGCGGGTGACGTCCCACTCCGGCCGGTAGCCGGTGTCCGCCTGTGCCCGGGTGATGTCCAGCGGGCTCCAGCTCGTCCCCGGGCCCTCGGGCAGGTCGATCCGGGCATCCGGCACGACCTCGCGGATGGCGGCGATCAGCTCGGCGTTGGTGGTGACCCGGCCGGTCGCGACGTTGTACGTGCGGTGGTTGAGGTGCCCGGCGAGCTGCAGCAGCGCGATCGCCCGGCCGCAGTCGCGCACGTAGCAGAGGTCGATCGCGTCGCCGGTGTGCGCCGGGGCCAGCAGCGTCGACAGGTCCGGGGCGGTGCCGCGTGCGGCGGCGTGCACGAGCTGCGGCGCGGGGAAGAACGGGTCGGCAAGGCGTCCGTTCGGGCCCCAGATCGCGGAGATCCGGTAGTTGACGATCTCCAGGCCGGTCACCCCCGCCAGGTGGTCGCCGAGCAGCTCGCCGATCTTCTTGAACGCCGGGATCACGTGCCCCGACGTCATCGGCAGCGGCAGGTCCTCGGTGAACCTCCCGGCGGTGACGCCGCCGTAGACCCCGATGGTGCTCGCGATGCCGAGCCGCCGGACGTCCCACTCCTGCGCGACCTGCACCAGGTTGAACAGTCCGCCCAGCGCCTTGCGGGCGGCCTCCACGGGCGCGTCGTCGGCGGGCGGCCAGGGCATCGAACCGGCGAGGTGCACGATGCCGGTGATCTTGTGGCGGGCGCCGACGGTGCGCAGGGCGTCCAGGTCGGTGATGTCGGCCCGCTCGGCGGTCGCGCCGTGCGGCAGGTCGGCGTCGGCGGCACGGCGCTGGACGAGTACGCACTCCTCGCCGAGGTCGAGCAGGGCCCGCACGGTGTGCGAGCCGATGAAGCCGAGCCCTCCGGTAACCAGGATCATCGGGGCGTCCTTTCTGTTTGCTGTGCTGATCGTCAGTACAGCTGACGGTCAGGCTAGCTATATGATCCGGTGGTGTCCAGTGGTCATGCGGCGAGCGGCCGGCTCGGTTATCTGCTCAAGCACGCCCAGTACCGGATGGCCGAGCTGAACGAGAAGGCGCTGACGCCGTTCGGGGTGGACGGGCGTGAGCTGGGCGTCCTGCTGGTCATCGCCGGACACGAGCCGCAGTCCCAGCAGCAGGTGGCGCAGCGGCTGGGCGTCGACCGCACGACGATGGTGGCCCTGCTCGACACCCTCGAACGCAAGGGACTGGTGGCGCGCCGGCCGCACCCGGAGGACCGGCGGCGCAACGTCGTCGAGCTGACCGGGGCCGGCACGGAGACGCTCGAGCGGGCCACCGAGGCGAGCGACCGGGCGGAGCGGGAGTTCCTCGCCCCGCTGGGCGAACGCGGCGCGCGGCAGCTGCGCGACGCCCTGCGCGCGGTGGTCCTCCCCGAGGGTCAGAGCTCGATCGGGCGGTAGCGGAGGGCCTCGTCGACGACGCGTTCGGGCGAGTCGTCGTCATCCGCGGGGTAGAAGATCAGGTCGGCGACCCGCGGGTGGACCACGTTCGCCTCCAGCAGCCGCAGGTAGAACTCCGCGTCGCCGCCGCCGTCCTGGACGCGGCGGACGATCTCGACCAGTTCGTCGCGGGTGATGTCGGGTACCCGGAGCCACGCCGGCCGGGCCACCTCGCGGGCGAACTCCGCCACCTCCCGCGCGTGCGCCGACGCCAGGAACTCCTCGGCCGTGTACACGTGGCCGGTGTCGGCGCGGAACGCCGCGAGTTCCGCGTCGGCGGGCAGGCCGTCGGCCAGCAGCGCGGCGATGCGCGTGATGGTCTCCGCGAGCGCGGCGACGCGGGCGGGTGTCACGGCCGGCGGGGTGAGCGCGGGACGCAGTTCCATCGGAGCATTGTGCCGTGATCTACGGTCGGGCGATGGGTTCCCTGACCGTCGGCGACGTCGCCGGCCGGCTCGTCGCCTGGTGCGACCGCCTCATGCCGCCCGACGAGCGCCGCGACGCCCTGATCGCCACCCTGCGCGCCGGCTTCGGCGGCGACGACCGCCCGGCGACCGCCGAACGCCTCGCCGAGGTCGAACGCCTCGCCTGGACCGTCTCCCGCCACGTGGCCCTCTTCCCCGACCCGCCCGCCACCGAGCCCCACCCGCCCGGCGATGAGCCCGACCCGGCCCGCACGGAAGCGGATCCGGCCGGCGAAGAGGCGCCCACCGCCGACGAACCCGCGTGGCCCCCGCCCGACCCGGACGACGTGCGGCGCCGCGCGGCGAACGTGACGCGGGTGGAACGCCTCCCCGACGGCACCGGCCTCCTGCGGATCGACGGCCTCGACGCGGTGGGCCTCGCGCAGCCCTACGTGGACGCCGCGTTCGGCCTGCTGCGCGGGGCCGGGCGCATCGTGCTGGACCTGCGCCGCAACGGCGGTGGCGACCCCGGCACCGTCGCGCTGATCGCCGGGTGGCTGCTCGGCGACGCCTCCGTCAAGCTCTCCGACGTGGTGTACCGCGACCGCGTGCGCCAGTGGTGGACCCCGGAGCGCCCGCCCGGAACGGCCCTGCGCCAGGACGTCGACGTGCTGGTCGGCCCGGGAACGTTCTCCTCGGGGGAGGCGCTCGCCTACCACCTGCGCAGCCGCGGGCGGGTCCGGGTGATCGGCGAGGCGACGCCCGGGGCCGCCGACCACGTGCTGCCGGTCCGGCTCGCGCCCACGGTGCTGGCCCACGTGCCGAACGCCCGCGTCGTCGACGCGGTCTCGGGCGGCAACTGGGAGGGCACGGGTGTGCCGCCCGACCTGCCGTGCCCGGCCGACGAGGCGCTGGACCGGGCGCTGGGCTGACACGGCCGGGTCCGCTGTCACCGTGACGGCGGGCGTGCCGCGGCTCGCTCCCGGCCGGCGACGCCGACCTGGGGCGACGGCCGCGTGGTTGAGTACGGTGCTCGCGTGACGGACTACGGCGCCCTGTTCCACGCGTACGGCCCCGCCACGGACACGCCCGGACACCTGGCCGCCCTCGCCGGCGACGACCCGGCCGCGCACAGCGCGGCGTTGCGGCACCTGCGTTCGGCCGTGATCCACCAGGGCACGCCCTGGACCGCCACCCCGCCGGCCGCGCTCGAGATCGCCGCGCTGGTCGGCGATTCCCGGCTCGCCGGCCCGGACCGGGCGGACCTCCGCGCGACCCTGCTCGACTTCCTCGCCGCCGTCGCCGAGGCGGGCGAGGGCGGCGGCGACCTGGAGGCGATGGCCGCGCCGCCCGGGGTCGACATCGACGCGCTGCTGGCCGAGGCGGTGGAGTCCGACGACGAGGAGGCGATCTGGGGCGACGAGGTGCTGGGCGGCGCGCTGTACGCCCGCGCCAAGCTCGGCTGTCGCGCGATCGTGCCGACCCTGCTGGCGACCGCCGTCTCCGCCCTCGCCGACCCCGAACCGGCCGTGCGGGCGGCCGCCGCGCACGCCGTGGGCGCCTGCGGCACGGCCGCGCCCGGCGACGTGCCCGTGCCGGCGGACGGTCCCGAGCGGAACGCCTGGCTGGGGGAGCGGCTCGACGCTCTCGCCGCGGCGGCGCGGGAGCCGCACGAGCGGGCCGCGCTCGTGCTCGCCGTCGGGGACCTCGGCCTGCGGCCGGCGCGGCATCTCGCCGACCCGCATCCCGGCGTGCGGGCCTGCGCGGCGCTCGCACCCGCGCTGGCCGGCGACCCGGCCGCCACCGCCGAGATCCTGGCCGCGCTCGCCGATCCGGCGGCCACCGACCGTTGGTTCGACCGCCGGCTCCCGCAGGTGCGCACGCGGCTGCGTTTCTCGCTGGTCAATGCGGCGATCGCCCGGGTCGAGGAGACCGACCGGCTGCTCCCGGCGGCGGTGGCCGTCGCGCGGATCGCCACGCTGTTCACCGTGGACGCCGAGTGGGGGCCGCTGCTGCGGGCGTTCTTCGCGGACGGGCCGGCCGAGCCGTTCACGGCGGCGCAGCGGCGGTATCTGGGCGCGCTCGTGGACAACGCGGACCTGTGGAACCCGGGGTTCGGCAACGCCGGGCTGGTGTTCCGGCGCGCCGGGCTGCCGTACGACCGGGAGGCGTGCCGGGCACTGGTGCACGGGGCCGGCCGGTAGGATCCCGCGGGTGGTTCTGGCGGGGCTCGACGATGTCGACTGGGCGGCGTTCGACGGGGCCTACGGTCCCTGCACGGAGGCGCCCGACATCCTGCGGGCCGTCGCGTCACCGGATCCGGAGACCGCGGACGAGGGGCGCTTCGAGATCGGTTCCAGCTTCTGGCACCAGGGCACCGTCTACCCGGTGACGCCGGAGGTGGTGCCGTTCCTGGTGGAGCTGGCCGCGACGCCGGGTGTGCACCAGCGGGACCATCTGTTGTGCACCCTGGGCGGGCTGTGCGACCCGGATCAGGTCGACGGCGCGCAGCGGGACGCGGTGCGGGCGGCCGTGGCCGTCCACAGTGGACCGTTCGTCGAGCTGCTCGCCGACCCGGACCCGCGGGTGCGTGCCGCCGCGGCCTACGCGCTGGCGTGGGCCGGGCCGCACGGGGCGGACGCGCTCGAGGCGCGGTGGGCGGTCGAGGAGGATCCGGCGGTGCGGGCCGCGCTGCTGCCGGGCCTGGCGATGCACGACCGGCGCGGCGCCGCGGACCGGCTGCGGGCCGTCGTCATGTCCGGTTCCGCGGTCGAACGGCTTTGTGCGGCTCACACCTACACCCGACTGGGCCTGACCGTGCCGGCCGAGGCGATGGGCCCGCTCGCGGAGGCGTTCGGCTCGGGCGTTCCCGCGTCCGGCCCCTGGTTCACCGCGCGGCAGCCGCTGGAGCAGTTGCTGCGCCACCTCGGGCCCGGGGCGGCGGACGCGCTCGTCGCGGCGGTGCTCGCCAGGACACCCGACGCGTCGCAGGTGCTCGGGGTGCTGGAGTCGTTCGCCCGGGACAACCGCGCGGCGGCGGCGAACGCGGCACGGCACGTGCGCACCTGTCTCGGCGCGGCCGATCCGCACGTGCGGGCGGCTGCCGCGCGGGCCGCGTACGGACTCGGCGAGGCGGCGGCCGGGGTCGCCGACGCGTTGGCCGCGTTCGCCGAGCGGCCCGACGCGGGGCAGGAACGCGGCACGGCCGTGGACACGCTGGTGCGGCTCGGGCATCCGGCGGCGCCCGCGCTGCTGGCGGCGGTGCTCGACGCCGGCGCGCAGCCCCGCCTCGCCGCCGGTGCGCTCGGCGCGATCGTGCCGGTCCCGTTCGACGGGGCACTGCTCGCGGCGGTGCGGCGCCGGCTGGCCGACCCGGCGGCGACCCGCCCGATGGGCATCATGGAAAGGTTGCAGGGCGGCAAGAACCTCCGCGACCTCGTGGAGCTGGTCGCCTCCTGGGGGCCGGCCGCGGCCGCCGCCGTCCCGGAGCTGCGCCTCGCCTGGAACGTCGAGCCGACCGCCGTGCCGGCCGCGCTGGCCGCCGTCGGGGCCGTCGACGCGCTGCCGGCGCTGCGCGAGCGGGCGCGCGGCGGCGACGTTTCCTGCGGGCACGCGGTGCTGCGGCTGACCGGCGACCCGGCGGACCTCCTGGCGGCCGCGCGGGCCGCGCTGGACCGGCCGCCCCGCCCGGACATCGGGTACCGGCTGCGCCTGCTCGCCGACGCCGGGCCGGCCGCCGCACCCCTGCTGCCCACCGTGCGATCGTTGGTGGCCGCGTCCGGGGACGACCACGACAGCCGCCGGCTTCGGGTGCACGCGGCACGGCTGGAGTGGTCGTTGACGGGTGACGCGCAGCCGCTGGTGCCGGTGCTCCGCACCGTGCTGCGCGGGCTCGACCACGTCGCGTCGGCGGCGGCCGAGCTGCTGGCGGAGTTCCCCCCGGAGTCCACTGTGGACGCCGCACCGCTGTTGCGCACGATGCTCGCGATCCGGCGGCCGCACCAGACGGTCGCCGCGGCACACGCGCTGCGCCGGCTCGGTGCCGGTCCGGACGAACTCGCCGGGCCGCTGCTGGACGCGGCCGGTCAGGGCAGCACTCCGGCGGTGCGCCTGCTCGTGGCGCTGGACGCCCGGGACGCCGCGCCCGCCCTGGCCGCACTCGCCGCGCAGGAACGCCGGGTCGTGCGCGACGGCGGCTATCACGACCTGCCGTGGGAGGACGACCGGTTCCGGCGGGTGGTGCGCGAGGCGGTGGCGGCGCTCGGCGGCTAGCTCTTGCTCCCGGCGGCGAAGTAGGGCTCGGCGGCGGCCAGTCGCGGCACCTCCACGCCCAACCGGCGCGCCTCGGCCAGGGTGTCGCGGCAGACGGCGCGCAGTTCCTCGGGGTTGGCGTGTGCCTCCATCACCATCCGCACCGGCTTGAACCGCCCGAACAGGAGGGCGAGCGCCGGCGCCGTCACGCACACCGGCGCGCGGAAGAGCAGCAGGTCGCCGCGGTGCCGCCGCAGGTCGACACCGCGCGCCTCGACCAGCGGCAGCAGTTCGCGGGTGGCGAGCACCATCTCGCGAACGCTGTGTCGCGCACCGGCCATCTTGCCGAGCGAGCCCAGTCGGAGGCTCTGCGTGTGCATGCCCGCGTTCTGCACGAAGTGGAGGGCGAGCCAGCCGCGGAAGTCCTCCCGCTCCTGGATCCGGAACCGGGCCGCGCGGAACGCGTCGCGCACCGCCCGTTCGCGGGCGGTCGGCGGCCGGTCGAGGGTGCCGAAGAAGACCACGGGCAGCAGGGAGCCGTGCAGCACGCCGTCGTCGTCGAAGCCGCCGCCGGCACCGGGGAAGCCCCACGCCACCCGGTCGGCGGGGAGGGCGTCGATCGCCGTCAGCGGCTCGGTCCAGAGGTTGTTGAAGACGAGCACCGTGGCGTTGCCCACCCGCGGCCCGAGGAACCGCGCCGCCGCCGGGAAGCCGTAGTGCTGGACGCTCAGCACGATGAGGTCGAAGTCGTGGTCCGGCTCCAGCGTCTCGCGGTAGCGCACGGGCCACCGTTGGGTCACCGGCTCGCCGCGCCACCTGCGCCGGGTGTCGAGCAGGTCGAGATCGATCGCGTCGCCGTACTGCGCCGCGCGCCCCGGCCGCACGTAGAACTCCACCTCGTGACCGGCCCGCTCCAGGGCCCACCCGTAGATCGCGGCGATGACGCCCCGGCCGAACATCAGGATCTTCACGCCGCACCTCGTGCCTATAATTGGAGATCGTCTCCACTTCGACGATATGGAGACTGTCTCCACTTGTCAACGGGAGGTGTCGCATGACCGCCGACAAGCCGCTGCGCGCCGACGCCCGGCGCAACCGCGACGCCCTGGTCGCCAAGGCCCGGGAGGTCTTCGCCGCCGGCGGCTACGACCTGCGCTTCGACGACTTCGCGCAACTGGCCGGCGTCGGCACCGGCACGCTCTACCGTCACTTCCCCACCCGGGAGGCCCTCGCCGAGGCGGTCTACCAGGAGGAGATCACCGCGATCTGCGCCCGCGCCGACGAGCTGCGGGCCACCCTTCCCGGGGCGGACGCGCTCGCGGCCTTCCTGCGCGGCCTCGTCGACTACCTGTTCTCCAACGAGGGCCTCGCGCGGACGCTCGCCGCGGTCATGGCGACCCGGGACGAGGCCATGGCCGAAGGCGGCCGGGCGATGCACCGCGCGGTCGCCGACCTGCTGGCCGCGGCCGTCGCCGACGGCGGCATCCGCGACGACATCGGCGCCGCGGCCGTGCTGATGGCCATGCATGGCATCTTCGTCGCGCACGGCGAGCCGGCCGGCCGGGACCAGGCGGGCGAGGTGCTCACCCTGGTGCTCGACGGGTTGCGCGCGCGGTAGGGGGCGCCGCTGCGGCGGGATCCAGCAGGGCCAGGCCGCGTTCGGTGGTCAGGTACAGGACGGCGCGGCCGGTGCGCTCGCCCGCCACGAGGCCGCTGTCCCGCAGCACCGCCAGATGCTGGGACACCGCGCTCGGGGTGACGTTCAGGGCGCGGGCCAGATCCGTTGTGGTGGCGGGCGAGCGGAGCGCCTCCAACAGGCCGGCGCGCGGGCGTCCCAACAGGCGGACAGCGCTGCCGGGCACGGTACGGGTGCCGGCGCTCCAGAGGGCGCCGGCGCCGCGGGCGGGGTAGCGCACGGTGGTCCGGGTGGTCGTTCTGCCTTTGACGAGAACGCCCGCAGGGCCGAGCACCACCGGCAGCAGCACCAGGCCGCCCGCCGCCGTCACGACGCGGTCGGGGCCGGGGTGCGCCACCGTCAGCACGCCGTCCCGCCAGGAGACGTCGGGATGCAGGTCGGCGAAGAGGCGTTCGGCTCCGCCCCGGGCCAATTGTCTTGCACGGTAAGCGATGTCGGCGTCGAGAACGGCGCGCAGGCGCTGCCAGTGCGGCGCGATGAGGCGTTCCCACGAGGAACGCAGCTCCGCCGCGACGGCGCGCAGGCCGGCGGCGGGACGCGAACTCAACGCGGACGCCGCCTCCGGCAGATCGTCGCCGAAGACGCGGCGGAGGCTGGCGCGCACCTGCCGCGCGGTGGTGCGGCGCATGGCGGCCAGCTCCCCGTCGATCGTCGTGCCCGGCCCCTCCGGCGCGGGGAGCAGGAACTGCGGCCAGCTCGGCCGGTCGTTGACGATCAGCGGCCAGGTGCCCGGGAGCGCGAGCGGCCGGCCGGCGATCTCCTCGGTGGCCCAACGGATCCAGCGCAGGCTGGTCGCCTGCCGGCCGCGCCCGCCCAGCAGTTGCAGGCCGCTGATCGTCTCGGACAGCGGCGAGACGGCGAACCGCGTGCGGGCGAGGTCCGCCACCTCCAACCGGACGGATGTAGCCATGGGCTCAATCATGTCGCCCCGGCGCACCGCGGCCCAGGATTCCCGGCATGCGTCGACTGTGGTGGGCCACCGGTGTCAACAGCGTGGGGGACGGGGCGAGCGCGGCGGCGGTTGCGTTGCTGGCGGTCGGGGCCACCGGGGATCCGCGGCTGGTGTCACTGGTGGCGGCGGCCGGGTACCTGCCCTGGCTGCTGCTGTCGCTGCCCGCCGGTGCGCTGGTCGACCGCCACGAACGGGTCGGGCTGATGTGGCGGGCGCAGGCCGTTCAGGCGGCCGTCGCCGGTGTGCTGGCCGGGCTGGCGCTCACCGGGCACGCGAGCGTGGCGGTGCTCGCCGTGGGGGCGTTCGCGCTCGGGGCGTGTGCGGTGGTGGCCGAGAACGCGGCGCAGGCCCTCCTGCCGGCCCTGGTGCCGAAACCGTTGCTGCACAGGGCGAACGGGCGACAGGCCGTCGCGCTCACCGTCGGGCGGCAGTTCCTCGGGCCGCCGCTCGGCGGGCTGCTCGGCGCCGGTGCGCTGGTGGTGGACGCGGTGTCGTTCGCGGCGTCGGCGGCCATCGTCAGCGGCCTGCCCCGCCCCGAACGTCCACAACGGACGCGTGTGCGGCTGCGGCACGTGCACCCGCTGGTGCGCACCCTCGCCGTGCTGCTGGGCGTCAACACGTTCTGCTTCCAGCTCGGCAACGTCACCCTCGTCCTGCTCGCCACGCGGGAACTGCACCTCGGCCCGCGCGGCTACGGGTGGCTGCTCGCCGGGGCCGCGTGCGGGGCGCTGCTCGGCGGACCGGCCGGCGCATGGCTCGTCGCCCGCCTCGGCTCGCTGCCGGCGCTGCTCGGCTCCCTCGCGACCGCCTCCGTCGGCTACGTCGCCGTCGGGTTCAGTCCACACGCGACAGTCCTCTGTGGACTGCTGGCGCTCACCGGGTTCGCCGCCACCGTCTGGAACGTCGTCACCGTCAGCCTGCGCCAGGAACTCGTGCCGCCGGAGCTGCTCGGCCGGGTCAACGCCGCGTACCGGACGATCGGCTGGGGGCTGATCCCGCTGGGGGCGCTGGCGGGCGGGTTCGTGGCGCACGAGTGGGGCGTGCGAACGGCCTACCCGGTGGCCGGCGCGCTGCGCGCACTGGCGCTGCTCGCCGCTATCCCGGCCCTTCGGGCCCGCGTTCGCGCAGATACGTGAGCACGGCGAGGACCCGCCGGTTGGTGTCGTCGGTCTGCGGCAGGTCGAGCTTGGCGAGGATGTTCCCGACGTGCTTGCCGATCGCCGCCTCGGACAGGCTCAGCGTGCGGGCGATGGCGGCGTTCGAGTGGCCCTCGGCGACCAGTGCGAGCACCTCGCGTTCCCGCGCGGTCAGCCGGGTCACCGGGTCGATCCGCCGCCCGAGCAGGCGCCGCACCACCTGCGGGTCGATGACGGTGGCGCCGCCGACGACCCGCCGCAGCACGCCGGCGAACTCCGCCACGTCCACCACGCGGTCCTTCAACAGGTAGCCGACGCCGCGCCCGTCGGCGGAGTCGAGGAGTTCGGCCGCGAAGCCGTGCTGCACGTACTGGCTCAGCGCCACGACGGCCAGCCCCGGATCCTCGCGCCGCAGCCGCACCGCCGCCCGCAGCCCCTCGTCGGTGAAGGTGGGCGGCATCCGGATGTCCGTCACCACCAGGTCCGGCCGGTGCGCGGAGACCGCCTCCAGCAACGCCTCCGCGTCACCGACGGCGGCCACCACGCGGAACCCGAAGCGTTCCAGCAGTCCGGCGAGGCCCTCGCGGAGCAGCACGCCGTCCTCGGCGAGCACCACCTCGACCGGCGTCATGACGGCAGTTCCACGCGCAGCAGCGTCGGGCCGCCGGCCGGGCTGGACAGCAGCATCCGCCCGTCGGCGACGGCCACCCGGTCGGCCAGGCCGGTCAGTCCCGTGCCGCGCGCCGGATCGGCGCCGCCGCGGCCGTCGTCGCGGATCTCGACCACGAGGCGGTCGACCTCCCCGGTCGCCGTCACGGACGCCGACGACGCTCCACTGTGGCGGGTCACATTGGTGAGCGCCTCCGCGACCACGAAGTACGCCGTCGCCTCGACGTGGTCGGGCAGCCGTGCGGGGAGCGCGGCGTGCACCGTGACGGGCAGGCCGGCGCGGTCGGCGAGTTCGCGCAGCGCGGCCGGCAGGCCGAGCTCCGTCAGGGTCTGCGGGCGGATGCCGTGGATCAGCTGACGCAGTTCTTCCATCAGTTCCTTGGCCTGCCTGTGCGCCGAGTCGACCGCGCCGGCCGCGGGCGTTCCCTCCGGCAGGTCCAGCTTCGCCATGCCCAGCTGCAGGGTCAGGCCGACCAGCCGCTGCTGCGCGCCGTCGTGCAGGTCGCGTTCGATGCGCCGGCGTTCGGACTCGAAGGCGCCCGCGAGTCGTGCCCGGGAGCGGGACACCTCCACGAGTTCGGCGCGCAGCGCCGCCCCCGGGCCGGCACCGAGCAGGGCCCGCGCCGCCGCCCCGTGCGCTCCGGCGGTGATCGCCAGCAGATAGGGAACGGCGGGCAGCGCCGCGACGCCCGCGATCGAGTACGGCACCGCCTGCGCCGGGGTGACGATCGTCGCGACGCCGAACGTCACCGGGCCGTCGCCCACCAGCACCGGCGCCGCGATGCAGACGACGATCAGCATCAGCGCCACGAACACCAGCCCGTACAGCAGCGGCACCAGGGTGACGAGAACGGCCGCGTACGCCAGTTCCCACGAAGGCCTCGCACCGCCGTAGACGGACCGCAGCCACGGTCGCAGGCCGGCCTCGACGGGCCCGGGCATCGCCGGCAGCGGCCGGTCGTCGACGAGCCGCAGCCGGAACCGCTCCACAATGGACAGTGGCCGCGCCACCAGCGGGCCGCCGCCGGCGACCAGCAGGAAGCCCAGCACCAGCAGCACCGACGCCTCCACCGGCGAGGTGTCCCCTGTGGACAGTCGCCGGAACAGCACCGCCCACGGCAGCATGAACAGCGCGATCGGAACGCCCGCGGCGAACGCCACCGGCACGGTGGTCAGCAGGTAGGCGACGGAACGCCACGGCCACGGCGTCAGGACGAACCCCTTGCGCCGTACGGAGAGCAACGCGGTGAGAGCCACGCCGACGACGCTAATCGCCGGCCTCCGCGCCGACCAGCACCCCACGCATAGCGTCAGGGTAGGGCTGGCTATACCCGGATTCGACCACTGAGCGTAGTGAACATCCGGCGCCGCTCCGCTGTGCTGTGCGGCGTGAGAAGACATCCGCTGCTGGCGTACTTCGCCCTCTCCTACACCGTCACCTGGCTCGCCTGGCTCCCGTACATCCTGTCCCGCAACGGCATCGGCGCGCTTCCGTTCCGGGTGCCCGACGTGCTCGGCAGCTCCCAGACGCTCGGCATCCTGCCCGGTGCCTACCTCGGGCCGGTACTGGCGGCGTTCGTCGTGACGGCCGTCGCCGACGGGCGGGCCGGGTTGCGCCGGTGGGCCGCCCGGCTGGTGCGCTGGCGGGTGAGCGTCCGCTGGTACCTGGCCGTGCTGTTCGCGGTGCCGGCGGTGTGCGTGCTCGCCACGCTGCCGCTGGGCGTCCTGCCGCGCGTGCCGTCCCTCGGTGTGCTCGCGGCGTACCTGCCGCTGCTGGTGCTGCAGTTCCTCACGACCGGCGTCGCCGAGGAACCGGGCTGGCGCGACTTCGCCCAACCCCGGCTGCAGGCGCGCTACGGGCCGCTCGCCGGCTCGCTGATCCTCGGGCCGCTGTGGGGCGCCTGGCACCTGCCGCTCTTCCTCACCGAGTGGGCCGGCTGGCCGGACGTCGACTGGGCGATGGCGGCGGAGTTCATCGGCGGCGCGGTACTGCTGAGCGTCGTCATGACGTGGGTGTTCAACCGCACCGGCGAGAGCCTGCCGCTGATCATGCTGTTCCACGCGAACGTCAACACGGTCTTCTCGCTGCTGTGGGCGGAGATGTTCCCGTCGCTCGATGCGTTCGCGGACTCGCTGCACGCGCTGGCGATCGGGGCGGGTGCGGCGGCCGTGATCCTCGTCGTGACGACGCGAGGGCGGCTCGGCGCACCCGCCCGGCCCGCTACTTGAGGTACTTCTCGGCCTCGACACACTCCTTGGGGCCGGTCACCTTGACGAAGCCGCGCGTCTCCACCTGGGCGCCCTCGGGCAGTACCGCGCCGTCGGGCAGGTCGTTGAGGACGGCCTCCAGTTGGCGTTCCATCTCGGCGTACATGCGCACGCACTTCTGGATCTGTTCGTAGCCCTTGGGGTCGAGCGCCTTCGCCTCCAGGTCGGCGACGCGGCGTTCGAGGTCGGTGCGCTTGGCGCGGGCGTCGTCGAGCTGGCCGCGCAGGTCGGCCGCCTGGGTGGAACGCGCGGCCAGGTCCCGCTTCGCGTCGGCGACGGCGCCGCGTTCGCGTACGTACAGGACGGTGGTGACGACGGCCAGCACGGCGAGGAGGGCGCAGGCGACGCGCAGGGCGAGCAGCCGGCCGCCCCGTTGCCGCGCGCCGGCGGCCACCGGCGCCGCAACGGGCGACTGCGGCCCGTCCGCGGCGCCCGGCTCCGCGGCTCCGTCCGGCTCCGGCTTGTCGGCCCGCGGCTCCTGCTGCTGCACGCCGTCGTCCTGCGGCTCACTCATCGGTCGATCCCTCCCGTAACTGCGGCGGATTGTGTCACGGTGGCGTTCGGGGCGGTGCCCGTCGTGCGGCCGGGCTAGCGTGGCCGCGTGGACGCACACGTGAACGCCCGTCGATACGGCCTTCCGGTGTGGATGTACGAGCGCGCCACCGAACGCCGTCTCGCCGGCGACCGGCGCGGCGCGTGCGAGGCGGCCCGCGTGGACGTCGCGATCGACCTCGCCGGCGTGCACCGGGCGCACGGCGCGGCGGTGGCGCAACGGCTCGAGGACGACCTGCGGCACCTCGTCCCCGATCTGCTGCGCTGGCACTTCCCCCGGGACGACGCGGGGCTGCTCGGCGGCGCGACGGTGCGCCTGGCCTGCTACGGCCGGCACCTCGACCTGACGGCGTGCCGGTCCCGCACCCGCCCGCACCGCATCTCGGTGTACCTCGGGATATCGCTGATGTTCCGCCCGGACGACCAGGACTGGCTGGATCTGCGGCCGCTGTGGGACTCCCGGCACACCGACCGGCTCCGGCACCGGATCGGCGGCGGGGACCGGACGCCGTTCTTCCACCGCGACGGCACGCCGCTCCCGCCGGACGCCCTCCCGCCGGCCGATCCGGGGCGGTCCGCGGATCCGGCGGCCCGGGCCGAGTGGACGGCGCTGCTGCACGAGTCCGGCGAGACGTCGCGGGCCTGGCAGGACGCCGGTTTCCGGGTATCGCTGGCGGTGCCGCGCAGGTCGACGGCCCGGTTCCACGCGGCGAACGCGCGGACCCCGGCGCAAAAGTGGGCGCTGGTGGGCGATCCGCGGGTGGCGTTCACCGCGGTGGCCGCACGCGTCGCCGAGCTGCCCGAGGGCGAACGGCTCACCATCGTGGCGCCCGGCAACACCTACGTCTTCGGGCTGGAGCTGGGTCGCGAGGGGCGGCAGCCGTTCGTGCGCCTGGACGCGTCGCCGCCGACCGGCACCGGCCGGATCCCCCGTGCGCTGTGGGAACGGCCGCCGTATCTGGACCTGCTGCGCGCCGGGCAGCTGACGCCGGAGGGGCTGCACCCGTTGGTGCGCACCGCCCTGTTCCCGGAGCATCCGGCGCCGCCGGAGGTGTACCGGCCGCCGCCGGCCGACGTTGCGGCGCTGCCGCTGACCGTGCGGGTGCCGTGCTCGGGGACGGAGCACGAGGTGACGTTCGCCGGTGGTGGCGTGCGGCCGGCCGCGCACAGCGCCGACGAGATCGCGCGGGAACGCACGGTGGTGGCCCTCGGCGGCGCGGCGAACGGCTGCGTGACGGCGATCGACCGGTGGCGCGGCATCCCGCCGGAACGCCCGCCGGGCCCGGTGCGCACCCGGCGTCGGGCCGCTCCCGAGCCACCGCCGGCGCGGGAGGAAATTTCCGCGGTGCGGTCACTACGCGATCACGCGCTGTTGCTTGCATTGCACGGTGACGGCCCGGAGTTCGCGCGGCTGCTCGACGCCGGGCTGGATCCGACCGTCGTGCGCACTCCGGAGGGGCACGGCGTGCTGCACCTGGTCGCCGCCTTCGACGTGCCGGACGGGCCGGTGCTGGTGCGGCGTCTCGTCGGCGGAGGCATGGACGTCGACGCGCGCGCCGGGGACGGTTCCGTGGCGCTGCTGTCCGTCATCCGGGCGGGCGGCGCGTTCGACACCGTGCGGGCGTTGCTCGACGCCGGTGCCGACCCGACCGCGTGCGACCGGTCCGGGGCGACGGCGCTGCACGCGATGTGCGAGGCGCTCGGACCGGACAGTGCCGCACTCGCCCGGCTGCTGATCGACGCGGGTGCGCCGGTGGCGACGCGCGGTGGCCGGTGGGGCTACCCGCCGCTGGCCGAGGCCGAGCAGCGCAGGGCGCCGGCGGAGGTTCTGGAGATACTGCGCGCGGCGGCGGTCGCTGAGGCCACCGGCCGCGGGCGGGTCTGACGTGGACGGCCACCTGCTCGCCCGCCGCTACGGACTGCCGGCGTGGATGTACGAACGCGCCACGCAACGCCGCCTCGCCGGCGACTGGCGCGGCGCGTGCGACGCGGCCCGCGTGGACATCGCGTTCGACCTGTCCACAGTGGACGGAGCGGTTGCCGGGCCGCTGGCGGAGGATCTGCGGCACCTCGTTCCGGACCTGCTGCGCTGGCATTTCCCCCGGGGCCGGCACGGGATGCCGAGGACCGGCGCCGTCCGGCTCGCCACCTACGGCCGGCGGGTCGACCTGGTGGCGTCGCGCGACTTCGAACGCCCCCACCGGCTCGTGCTGCGCCTGCAACCCCACCCGGGGGCGTCGTGGCAGTTCGCGGACTGGGTGGAACTGCGGCACACCTGGGACCTGCGGCACACCGACGCCTATCGCCGGCACGTCGGCGGCGGCGACCGGGTGCCGTTCTTCCGCCGGGACGGCACCCCGCTCACCGCGGCGCGGCTGCCCGGCTCCTGCCCGGACGGCTCGGACCCGGTGCGGCTGGCGGAGTGGACGGCGCTGCGGCAGGAGGCGGGCGAGACGATCGAGGCGTGGCGGGACGCCGGGTTCGACGTGTCGGTGGCGCGGCCGCCCGGCACGCCGGATTGGCACGACTTCGACGCCTGGTCGCCGACCGAGCGGTGGGCGCTGGTCGACGACCCACGGGCGATGGTCACGATGCTGGCCGAACGGGTCGCGCGGCTGCCCGACGGCGCGGAACTGTGCGTCCTGGCCGAGTCGCGGACCGTGCCGTACTGGCTGGCACTGGGGCGACGCGACGGCCGGGCGTCGGCGACCCTGCGGCAAGGGGTGCCGCCGGAGGCGGGGCGGCTCGCCGTCGCCGCCTGGGTCCGCCCGCTCGACCTGGAACTGTTGCGGGACGGGCGATTGGCGCCGGAGAACCTGCACCCGCTGGTGCGCGCGGCGTGGTTCCCGGAGCATCGGGCGGCGCCGGACGTGTACCGCCCGCCGGTGGCACCGGTGCCGGCGCTGCCGCTGACGGTGCGGGTGCCGTGTGGCGGCACCGAACACGACGTGATCCTCGCCGACGGCGCCGTCGTACCGGTCGCCCACACCGCGACGGAGATCGAGCGCGAAGCCGCGTTCGCCGCGCTCGGCGGCCCCGTGGCCGGCTGCGTGGCGGCGACGACCGCCTGGCGCCGGCCGCACCCGGAGTCTCCGGACGAGCCGCCGACGGGCCCGCCGGACCCGGAGCCGGTGCGCGAGCTTCGCCGGCATGCCCTGTGCGCCGCGTTGCACGGCGACGCGCGCGAACTGCACCGGCTGCTCGACGCCGGGCTGGACCTGTCGATCGCGCGCACCCGGACCGGAGTGACGCCGCTGCACCTCATCGGCGGGGTCGAACCGGTCGACGTGGATGCCCTGGTCCGTCGCCTCGTCGCTGCCGGGGCGGACGTGAACGCCGCCGCGTGGGGCGGGGCGACGCCGCTGCTGACCGTGGTGCGCGAGGGCGGCAGGCGCGACCTGGTACGGCTGCTGCTCGACCTGGGTGCGGACCCGACCGCGACGGAGCGCGGCGAGAACGCGCTGCACCTGGTGTTGCGCGTCGGCGGCCCGGACGACGCGGTACTGACCCGAATGCTGATCGACGGCGGTGTGCCCCTGGACGCGCGGGAGCCGTTGGGCCGCACGCCGGCGGATTACGCCCGCAGGCCCAGGCCGCCGGCGGAATCGGCACGGGTCGTGCTGGAGGCTACGGAGTCGTTCCGGCGAGAAGGGAGATGAGGGCGCGGGCGGCGGCGCCGGGCGGACGGTCCGTGGGCACGGCCAGCGAAACCGGCCAGGTGAGGTCCGCCCCGGTGACGGTCAGGACGTGGACGCCGGTCGGGTCGTCGAGGACGAAGCGGGGCAGCAGCGCGATGCCGAGCCCGTGCCGCACGTGGTCGACGCCCGTGGCGATGTCGGTGATCTCGATGGTCACCCGCCGCCGCACCCCGGCGGCCGCGAAGGCCCGGTCCGCGACCGACCGGTTGCCGTAGCCGACCGGCGAGTCGATGAAGTCGAGGCCCGCCAGCTCCGCGATGCCCACCGACGTCCGTCCACAGAGGACATGATCCGGGGGAACGGCCAGAGCCAGCTCGGAGGTGGCGAGTTCGCTGAGCGTCACGCCGGACGGTGCGGCGCCGGGCAGCGACACCAACGCCACGTCGAGCCGCCGTTCGGCGAGCGCCTCGACGAGTCCCCGCGAGCCGGACGGGGCGGCCGTGGTGCGCAGCAGCACGTCCGGGTGCCGCCGGTGGAACTCGCCGAGCAGCGCCGGCAGGTCGATCAGCCGCACCGACTGCATGACGCCGATGCGCACCGTGCCGCGCAGCCCGCCGCGCACCTCGGCGACGGCGTCCCGGGCGTCGCGGGCGGCGTCGAGGGCGGCCCGCGCGCGGGGCAGCAGGGCGGCACCGGCGTCGGTCAGCAGCACGCGCTTGGCGTTGCGGTCGAGCAGGCGCGCGCCGAGTTCCCGTTCGAGCGCCTTGACGGCGGCCGACACGGCGGACTGAACGACGTGCAGCCGGGCGGCGGCGCGGGTGAAGTGCTGCTCCTCGGCGACGGCGACGAAGTACTCGAGCTGGCGCAGTTCCACCCGGCAAGTATCACTTCTCTTGATGCTTGTGAGCTGTGATTTTCGTTGGCGGTGATGATCGCCGCTGCGGAGGCTGGACGCATGACGCTCCTGGCCCTCCCGGCCCCTGTCCGCACCGCCGCACCCGGCTTCTGGGCCGTCGCGTTCGCGTTCCTGACCACGATGGCGTTCTCGACGGTGCCGACGCCGCTGTATCCGCTGTACGTGGCGCGGGAGGGGTTCTCCACGTTCACGGTCACCGTCGTGTTCGCCGCCTACGCGCTCGGCGTCGTCGCCAGCCTGCTGGTCGCCGGGCCGCTGTCCGACCGGGTCGGGAGGCGGGCCGTTCTGGTGCCCGCGCTCGGGCTTGAACTGCTGGCCGCACTTCTCTTCCTGACGTCCACGTCGCTGCCGGCGCTGCTGCTCGCCCGCCTCCTGAACGGCCTCGGCGTCGGCGTGATCAGTTCCACCGCCACGGCCTACCTCCAGGAGCTGAACGGCCGCCGCTTCGAGACCGTCTCGACGGCCGCCAATCTGGGCGGGCTCGGCCTCGGCACGCTCGTCGCCGGGTTCCTGGCGCAGTTCGTCGACGCGCCGCTGCGCACGCCGTACGTGCTCTTCGCCGTCCTGCTCGTGCTGAGCACGGTCGCGGTCGCGCTGACCCCCGAGACGGTGTCGGTGCGGCAGGCGAGGCCCGCACGGCGGGTGGCCCTCGGCAGTCCGGCCGCCGGTGCGGCGGGGTTCGCCGCGTTCGCCGTGTTCGGCCTCTTCACCTCGCTCGCGCCGGCGTTCGTCGCCGGAACCCTGCACCACCCGTCCCGCGCGCTCGCCGGCGCGGTCGTCTTCGCGGTGTTCGCCTCCGCCACGGCCGCCCAACTCCTCACCCGCCACCTCCCCGAACGCCCGAAGGCCCGCCTCGGACTGCTCGCCCAGGCGGTGGGCGTGCTCACGCTCACGGCCGGCGTGCACCTGGCCGGCGCCGCGTGGTTCCTGGTCGGGGGAGTGGTCGCCGGGGCCGGGGCGGGGCTGTCGTTCAAGGCCGCCGTCGGTGCCGTCGCCCGGACGGCCGCCCCCGCCGCGCGTGCCGCCGCACTGGCCGGTCTCTTCCTCGTCTCCTACCTCGGCATGGTGGTGCCGGCGCTCGGCATCGGCGTCGCGGCCCGCACGGTTCCGCTCGCGACGGCGCTGACCGGCTTCGCCGTGCTCCACCTGTTCGTGCTGGCGACCGCCGCCGCACTGAACGGGCGACGGGGCTTAATTAAAGCCCTGATGCATGGGCCTACGGCGCTGCGCTAATCTGCGCACGTGGACGCGAGGCGCACGACGGTCCGGGACATGCGACGGGCGAACCGTTCGGTGCTGCTGACCCGGCTCTACCGCGACGGACCGCTCAGCCGCTACGACCTCGTGCAGAGCACCGCGCTGAGCCAGGCGAGCGTCAGCAACCTCGTCGGCGAACTGGTCGACGAGGGCCTCGTCGAGGAGGCCGGCCAGGTCGAGTCCGACGGCGGCCGGCCGCGGGTGCTGCTGCGCGTGGCGCCCGAGTTCGGCTACGTGGTGGGCGTCGATGTCGGCGAGACCCGCGTCCAGGTCGAACTCTTCGACATGTCCATGACCGCCCGCGCCAAGGCCGACAACGCCCTGGAGTCCACCGGACGGCAGCCCGACGAGGTCGTCGCCCGCGTGCTCGACGGGCTGCACACGGTGATCCGCCAGGCCGGGGTCGACCCCGCGCGCGTGCTCGGCGTCGGCGTGGCCGTCTCCGGCGTCGTCGAACGCCCCGACGACGCCGTCGTGCACGCCCAGACCCTGGGCTGGGACGCGGTGCCGCTCGGCGCCATGCTGCGCCGCGGGACGGACCTGCCCGTTCTCGTGGACAACGGCGCGAAGACGCTCGGCCAGGCCGAGATGTGGTTCGGCGCCGGGCGGGGTGCGCGGCACGCCGTCATCGCGCTCGTCGGCTCCGGTGTCGGCGCGGCCGTCGTCGCCGACGGGGTCAGCTATCGCGGGTTTCACAGCAGCGCCGGCGAATGGGGCCACACCACGATCGTGTACGGCGGGCGGGAGTGCCGGTGCGGCTCGCGCGGCTGCCTCGAGGCGTACGTCGGCGCGGAGGCGATCCTCGACCGCTACGGCCACGCCGTCGACGCACCCGACGAGGAATCGGCGATCAGCGCCCTCGTGCAGTCCCCGTCGGAGGCCGCCGCCTCGGTCCTCAACGAGACCGTGGGCTATCTCGGTGCCGGGTTCGCCACGCTGATCAACCTGTTCAACCCCGAGCGGATCGTCCTCGGCGGGTGGACCGGACTGGCGCTCGGGCAACGGTTCCTGTCGGAGATCCGCGACGCCACCGGGCGGCACGCGCTGCGGCAGCCGTTCGCGCAGACGGAGATCGTCCTCTGCGAACTCGGCCAGGACGCGGTGGCCCTGGGCGCCGCCACGCTCCCCGTCGCCCGCCTGCTCTCCAGCGGCGGTTCCCGCTGAAGGTCTGACCCCGGAGGCAGGTTATCGGCCGCCGGTGACCTGTTCCCGGGGTCACTACTTGAGCGCCGCCCGGATCTGCGCCAGCATCCGCGCCTGAGCGTGCGTCAGGTCGTCGGCGGTGAAGCGCAGCACGGTCCACCCGGCCAGGCGGAGGCGGTTGAGGCGCACCGCGTCCCGGCGGAACGTGTCGCGCCCGCGGTGGTGGTCGCCGTCGTACTCCAGACCCACGCGGCGCTCCGGATAGGCGAGGTCGAGGCGGCCCACGAAACGGCCGGCGGCGTCGAAGACGTCGTGCTGCACCACCGGTTCGGGCAGGCCGGCCGTCACCACGGTCAGGCGAAGGCGGGTCTCCATCGGGGACTCCACGCCTTCACGAGCAAGGGCGAGCGCCTGGCGGGCGTGGCGGACGTGGCGCCAGTTGGGGTGGGCCGCAAGGTAGGCCGCGATCGCCTCGGGCTTTACCGCACGCCGGCCGAGCAGCGCGTCGACGCGGATCACGGCGGCCGTCAGATCAGGGTCGCGGGCCAGGTCGAACGCGGTGCGGACGGGCGAGGTGACCCGCAGCCCGCCGCGCCGCCACACGTCGGTGCGCTCCAGCGCGGATCGGACGACCGTCAGCCCCGGACGGGTACGCAGCCGGCACGCACCGGTCACCTCGACGGGATCCTCCGGCCCGAGCACGTCCGCGCCGTAGGCGAACGCCGCCGCCCGGTGGGACAACGCCGCGCCGGGTGGCAGCAGCAGTCCGACGGCCCGGCAGCGGACATAAGCGTCCACGCGGGCGTCCCGGTGGATGTAGACGTCATCGAAGAGCCGGCGCCAGCTCGGACCGGCGAGCCGGCCACGGGTGAGGAGACCGTGGGCGATCGCGGCGGAACCGCGAAACGGCGCGAACCGCAGCTCGGCCGGGACGTCGGCGCTTCGGGACATGCACCGCAGAATGCACCGGGGGTCCGACAGAATGCCCGCGCTCAGGTGGAGCGGGGCCGGCCGACCCCACGACGACCGACCCCGGGCATCTTTCAGGCCGGGTGCTTGAACGACTCGATGAGGTCCGCGTAGCGGCGGCCGCTCTCCTTGAGCGTGCGCTTCTGCGTCTTGTAGTCGACGTGCACCAGCCCGAACCGCTTGTCGTACCCGTACGCCCACTCGAAGTTGTCCAGCAGCGACCAGACGAAGTAGCCGTCGACCGGCACACCCCGTGCGGCGGCCCGCGCGACGGCCTGGATGTGGTCGTCGTTGTACTTCGTGCGGTCCTTGTCGTCGACGACCTCGGTGAGCGTGACCTCGTCGTACCAGGCCGAACCGCTCTCGGTCACCATGATCCGCGCGGGTGCGTACTCCTCGTGCACGCGCACCAGGGTCTGTTCGAGGCCGTCGGCGTAGACCTCCCAGTCCATGGCCGTCGTCGAAGAGCCAGGGACCTCTACCTGGCGGGCGTAAGGCGCAGCGGCGTCAGGGGCGTCAACCACGACCTGGCGGAAGTAGTAGTTGATTCCCAGCAGATCCGTGGGGGTGGCGATCACGTCGAGGTCGCCGGAGTGGACCGGGGGTTCCATGCCGTAGACGTCGAGCATGTCGGCCGGGTAGCCGCGCCCGAACACCGGATCCAGCCACCAGCGGTTGGTGTGCCCGTCCGCGCGCACGGCGGCGGCGACGTCCTCCGGCCGGTCGGTGCCCGGTTCGATGGGGCTCAGGTTGAACACGATGCCGACCTGCGCCGGTCGACTCGCCGCCGCGCGGATGGCCTGCGTGGCGAGGCCGTGGCCCAGGAGAAGGTGGTGCGAGGTGTCGATCGCGCGGCGCAGGTCCCGTTCACCCGGCGCCATCTTGCCCTCGAGGTGGCCGATCCACGCGGAGCACAGCGGCTCGTTGACCGTGTTCCACGTTTTCACCCTGTCGCCGTATGCGCCGGCCACGATCTCGGCGTACGAAGCGAAGGCCGCGGCGGTGTCCCGGGACGGCCAGCCGCCCTTTTCCTGCAGCGCCTGCGGCAGGTCCCAGTGGTAGAGCGTGACCAACGGTTCGATGCCGGCCGCCAGGAGGTTGTCGATGAGCCTGTCGTAAAAGGCAAGGCCTGGCGGGTTCGGCGTGCCGGTGCCGTCGGGCAGGATGCGGGGCCAGGCGATCGAGAAGCGGTACGCGTCGACTCCCAGGCGGCGCAACAGATCCACGTCCTGCGGCCAGCGGTGGTAGTGGTCGCAGGCGACGTCGCCGGTGTCGCCGTTGTCGATCGCCCCGGGCACCCGGCAGAACGTGTCCCAGATGGACGGCTTGCGCCCGTCGACGTCGACGGCGCCCTCGATCTGGTAGGCCGAGGTGGCCACACCCCAGGTGAACCCGGGCGGCAGCGCGGACAGGTCCGGCACGGATCGAATCCCTTCCATGATGGTCACTTCACGGCACCCGCGGTCAGGCCCGCGACGAAATAGCGTTGCAGCGCAAGGAATCCGGCCACCACCGGCACACTGACCACCAGCGAGGCGGCCATCACCTGGTTCCAGTAGACCTGGGACTGGGTCGAGTAGCCCTTGAGGCCGACGGCGATGGTGCGGCTGTTCTCGTCGGTCATCACGGAGGCGAAGAGCACCTCGCCCCACGCCGTCATGAACGCGTACACGGTCACCGCGACGATGCCGGGTACCGCCGTCGGCAGGATCACCCGGAACAGCGTGCGCATCGGCCCGGCTCCGTCGACCGCGGCGGCCTCGTCCAGTTCCCTCGGAATGGAATCGAAATAGCCGACGAGCATCCAGATCGAGAAGGGTAGTGAGAACGTCAGGTACGTGATGATCAAGCCGGTGCGACTGGCGTACAGCGACGTGCCGAGGGTGTTGTCGAGGTTGACAAATAGCAGGAACAGCGGGAGCAGGAAGAGGATCCCGGGGAACATCTGCGTCGACAGCACGGTGACCGAGAAGAGCTGCCGCCCCCGGAACCGGTACCGGCTCACCGCGAACGCCGCCAGAATCGCGATCGCCACCGAGATGACGGCCGCCACGCTCGACACGAGAAGGCTGTTCACCAGATAGCGGCCCAGCGGCACGGTGCTCCACATGTCGACGAACGCCTGCGCCGTCGGATGCGTCGGGATCCAGGTGAAGACGCCCTGCACGTCCTGCAGCGGCTTGGCCGCCGAGGAGACCATCGCGTACAGCGGCACCAGGACGAACAGCGCCAGCACCGTCAGCACGACGCGTCGGGCCCAGCGTTCGCCGGCGGACTCACGCATCGAACCGCCTCCGGTTGGTGATCAGCAGATAGACGGCCGTCACGACGAGCAGGAACGCCAACAGCGCCACCGACATCGCCGAACCCGTCCCGAAGTTCCAGGTGACGAAGGAACTCTTGTAGATGTGCACCGACACCAGATCGGCCTCCCGCGGAGCCGAACCGCCGAACAGCACGTACGGCGTGGTGAAGTCGTTGAACGTCCACAGGAACAGCACCAGCAGCACCACCCGGTTGACCGGCCGCAGCATCGGCAGCGTGACCGAACGCAGCCGCCGCCAGAACCCGGCGCCGTCGATGGCCGCCGCCTCGTACAGCTCGGTCGGCACGTTCTGCAGGCCGGCCATGAGGCACAGGAACGCGAACGGCCACAGCTTCCAGACCGTCACGACGATGACGGCGACGATGCTGTTCGGCCCGATCAGCCAGAACGGCGGCTCGTCCACCAGGTGCAGCTGTTCGACGAGCACGTGGTTGATCAGCCCGTTGTCGCGCTGGAACATGAACGTCCAGATGATCACGGCGGCGAACGCCGGCAGCGCGTACGGCGTGAGGAACAGCGCCCGCAGGAACGCCCGCCCGCGGAACGGCCGCTGCGTGAAGACCGCGGCTGTCACGCCGATGACCCAGGACAGCGCCACCGAGATGACCGTGTACACGATGGTGACCCAGAACGAGTGCAGCAGTTCCTTGCCGGCGGCGGAGTCGACGTCGAGCGTGACCCGGTAGTTCTCCCACCCGACGAACGGAGCGGTCGACCAGTCCCGGATGTGGAACTGGGTCAGCTCCAGCAGGCTCATCCAGATACCGACGAGCATCGGCACGATGTGCACACCGAGCTCGAGGACCAGGGCGGGAATCAGCAGCAGATACGGCAGGGAAGGCCGGCGGCGGCGACGCGGGGGAGGCCCGCCGGGCAGCGTGCGTCGCTGCCCGGCGGAGCGCTCGACAACGGAACTACTCACTTCACCTGCTGCTGCGCGTTGCTGAGCTTCGTCTTGATCGCCTCGTCGGTGATCGGCTTGCCGCTGGCCGCGTCGGCGAACAGTTCCTTGATGATGCCGCCGACCAGCGTCTCGAACTGGCTCTCCTGCGCCACCTGCGGCAGCGGTGCGGCGCTGGTGTTGAGCACCTCGGCGAGCACCTTCTGCTCCGGCGCCGCGAACGCCGGGTCGGCCGCCGCGGGCTTGACCGAGGGCAGCGAGCCATAGGTCTTGTTCAGCTGCACCTGCTCCTCGTCGCTCGTCATGAACTTGACGAACTTGAGCGCGCCGTCCTTGTTCTTGGTGAAGTTGAAGACCGCCATGTTGATGCCGGCGACCATGCTGTTCACCTTCTTGCCGCCCGCGGGGGCGTTCTCCAGGAACGGCACCGGCGCCACGCCGTACGCGTCGGCCGGCATGTTCTGCGCCTTGAGCGAGGAGCCCGCCGCCTGCCACAGCAGCATCGCGGCCTTGCCGTTGGCGAAGTCCGACACGGCCTGGTTCTGCGCGTACTCGGCGTTGCCCGGGTTGACGATCTTGTCGCCGGCCATGAAGTTGACGTACCGCTTGACGGCGGCGACGTTCTGCGGCGTGTCGAAGGTGGCCTTGCCCGACTTGTCGAACCAGGCGCCGCCGTACTGCTGGCTGAACGTGAACGCGTGGTGCGCGTTCTCCGACGGGTTGGAGCCCTCGACGGCCAGGCCCCACTGGTTGGGCTTGGTGAGCTTCTTGCCGGCCTCGGCGAGTTCGGCCCAGGTGGTGGGCGGCGAGGCGATGCCGGCCTCGGCGAACATCTTCTTGTTGTAGTACAGGGCGTAGGAGAGGCTGTAGATCGGCACGGCCGTCGGCGGCTTGCCCTCGGCGCCGGCGGCGGCCAGCGCGGCGGGCACGAAGCGGTCCTTGCCGCCGACCTGACCCAGCGTGGCGTCGTCGAACTGCAGGAACGCGCCGGTGGCCTGCAGCGAGGCCGACCAGGTGTTGCCGATGTTCACCACGTCCGGGCCCTTGCCGGAGGTGGCGGCGGCGAGCAGCCGGTTGAGCAGGTCGGACCAGGGCACGACCTCGACCTTGACCTCGATACCGGTCTGCTGCTTGAACTTGTCCAGTTCCGGCTGGAGGATCGTCTTGTCCGCCTCCAGGCTGGGCCCCTGGTTGCTGGCCCAGTAGGTGAGCGTCTTGCCGTCCGAGCCGGAGTCTGCGCCGTCGCCGCACGCGGTGAGCGATGCGGCCGCGAGCACGGCCGCGACAGCCATTGCTAAGTGCCGTTTCGACACGGTAGGCCCTTCTGAATGGGGGGTGTACCTGACACGCGTGGGTGGCGCGTGGAGGGTTTCATCAGGTCTTGAACAATGCTGTCATCTAAAGGTCTGAGGACCCGTCCGTCAAGAGCCCAAGGACTCATCCCGGTCGAACCTTCGACGGGGGCGGGGGCACGCATCGATACTTATATTGACAGTTAATTCAAGTTGGGGAACGCTGTCGAGCGAGGCCGCCTCCCCGGCAATTACCCCCAGCACCCCGCCCAGGGAGCATTCATGCCCGCTGTCTCACGTCCTGCCCGCCGCCGGATCCTGGCATCCGTCCTCACCGTCTTCGCGTTACTGCTCGGATCCGCGTTCGTCGTGCTCGCCAACCAGGCGAACGCGGCGAGCGCGCTGCTGTCGCAGGGCAAGCCCGCCACCGCTTCCACCACCGAGAACGCCGGCGTCCCGGCCTCCGCGGCCGTCGACGGCAACACCGGCACGCGCTGGTCGAGCACGTTCGCCGACCCGCAGTGGCTGCAGGTCGACCTCGGCGCCACGGCCACCATCGACCAGGTGGTGCTCAACTGGGAGGCGGCCTACGCGACCGCGTTCCAGATCCAGGTCTCCAATGACGGATCGACCTGGACCACCGTCCACTCCACGACCACGGGCACCGGCGGCAACCAGACCCTCGCCGTCACCGGCTCGGGTCGCTACGTCCGCATCTCCCTCACCGCCCGCGGGACCGCTTACGGTTATTCGCTCTGGGAGTTCCAGGTCTACGGGAACGTCTCCACGGGCGGCGGCTGCGGCACCGACAACGCGGCCCTGGGCCGCCCCGCGACGGCCAGCTCGACCGAGAACGCCGGCGTCCCGGCCAGTGCCGCCGTCGACGGCAGCACCACCACGCGCTGGTCGTCCACCTTCGCCGACCCGGCGTGGCTGCAGGTCGACCTCGGCGCCACGGTGAACGTCTGCAAGGTCGGGCTCAACTGGGAGGCGGCCTACGCGTCGGCGTTCCAGATCCAGGTCTCCGGCGACGGCAACGCCTGGACCACGATCTACACCACGACCACCGGCCTCGGCGGCGTGCAGAACCTCGACGTCACCGGCAGCGGCCGCTACCTGCGGGTCTACGGCACCACGCGGGGCACGCCGTACGGCTACTCACTGTGGGAGCTGACGGTGAACACCTCCGGCGGCCCGACCTCGCCCAGCCCGAGCGCCAGCCCGTCCGGCCCGCTGATCCCCGGCGGCGGCGACCTCGGGTCGAACGTCATCGTCTTCGACCCGTCGATGAGCGGCGCCACGATCCAGACCCGCGTGGACCAGGTCTTCGCGCAGCAGGAGAGCGATCAGTTCGGCACCCGCCGGTACGCGCTGGCGTTCAAGCCCGGCACCTACAGCGGGTTCAACGCGCAGATCGGCTTCTACACGTCCATCATGGGCCTCGGCCAGAACCCGCAGGACGTGCGCATCAACGGCGACGTCACGGTCGACGCGGGCTGGTTCCAGGGCAACGCCACGCAGAACTTCTGGCGTTCGGCCGAGAACCTCAGCATCTACCCGTCGGCGGGCTTCACCCGCTGGGCGGTGTCGCAGGCGGCGCCGTTCCGGCGGATGGACATCCACGGCGACCTCAACCTCGCCCCGAACGGCTACGGCTGGGCCAGCGGCGGCTACATCGCCGACTCCCGGGTCAGCGGCACCGTGCAGCCGTACTCCCAGCAGCAGTGGTTCACCCGGGACAGCCAGATCGGCGGCTGGCTCAACGGCGTGTGGAACATGACGTTCTCCGGCGTGCAGGGCGCACCGGCGAACTCCTACCCGAACCCGGTCTACACGACCATCGCGCAGACGCCGGTCAACCGCGAGAAGCCGTACCTGTACGTCGACAACACCGGTGCGTACCGGGTGTTCGTGCCGTCGTTCCGCACCAACACCTCCGGCACCTCGTGGGCCGGCGGTCAGACCCCGGGCACCTCGCTGCCGCTCAGCCAGTTCTACGTGGCGAAGCCGGGGGACACGGCGGCGAAGATCAACGCGGCGCTGGCGCAGGGACTCCACCTGCTCTTCACACCCGGGATCTACCACGTCGACCAGACCATCAACGTCACCCGCGCGAACACCGTCGTGCTCGGCATCGGCTACCCGACCATCATCCCGGACAACGGCGTCAACGCGATGCAGGTGTCCGATGTGGACGGTGTGAAGGTCGCCGGGATCCTCTTCGACGCCGGACTGGTCAACTCGCCGATCCTCATGCAGATCGGCGCGCCCGGCTCGACCGCCTCGCACGCCTCGAACCCGACCTCGATCCACGACGTGTTCTTCCGGATCGGCGGCGCGTTCGCCGGCAAGTCGACGACCAGCCTCGTGGTCAACAGCAACGACACGCTGATCGACCACATCTGGGCGTGGCGCGGTGACCACGGCGCCGGCATCGGCTGGGACGTCAACACCGCCGACACCGGGCTCATCGTCAACGGCAACAACGTCACCGGGCTCGGGCTGTTCGTCGAGCACTACCAGAAGTACAACGTCATCTGGAACGGCAACGGCGGCCGGACGATCTTCTTCCAGAACGAGATGCCGTACGACCCGCCGTCCAACGCCGCGTGGCGCACCGGTGCCAACGGGTACGCCGCGTACAAGGTGGCCGACAGCGTCACCACGCACGAGGCGTGGGGCCTGGGCAGCTACTGCTACTTCAACGTCAACCCGAACGTCGTCGCCGACCGCGGCTTCGAGGCGCCCAACCGCAGCACGGTGCGGTTCCACTCGCTGCTGACCGTGTCGCTCGGCGGCAACGGCGTCATCAACCGCGTCATCAACGACACGGGTGTGCCCACCGTCCGGCCCGACACGGTCCCGAGCACGGTGGTGAACTACCCGTGAAATCCCGCCGCCTCAGTCTCCTGACTGCGGTGGCGGTGCTGGCAGGAGTTGCCTTGGTGGCCGCCGCCCCGGTCGCCGAGGCCGCTCCGACCCTCCTTTCCCAAGGAAAGCCCGCCACCGCTTCCTCCACCGAGAACGCGGGAACCCCGGCCGCCGCCGCATTCGACGGCGTCGCGGGCTCCCGCTGGTCGAGCGCCGCGTCCGACCCGCAATGGCTGCAGGTCGACCTCGGCGCCTCGGCGAGCATCACCCAGGTCGTGCTCCAGTGGGAGGCGGCCTACGCGACGGCGTTCCAGATCCAGGTGTCGGAGAACGGCACCACCTGGAGCCCGGTCTACTCCACCACCACGGGCACCGGCGGCAGCCAGACGCTCAACGTCACCGGGACCGGGCGGTACGTGCGCATGCACGGCACCGCCCGGGCCACCGGCTACGGCTACTCGCTCTACGAGTTCCAGGTCTTCGGGAACACGCCGACCGGGACGGCCTGCGGGACGACCGACGCCGCCCAGGGGAGGACCGCCACGGCGTCCTCCGCCGAGGGGCCTGACGTCGCCGCTGCGGCCGCCGTGGACGGCAACCCTGGTACCCGGTGGTCCTCGGTCTTCGCCGACCCACAGTGGCTCCAGGTCGACCTCGGCACCTCGGCGACGATCTGCCGGGTCACCCTCGCCTGGGAGGCGGCGTACGCGTCGGCCTTCCAGCTCCAGGTCTCCGACAACGGCACCTCGTGGAGCAACGTCTACACGACCACCACCGGCCCCGGGGGCACCCAGACCCTGGACGTCACCGGGACCGGCCGCTACGTCCGGATGAACGGCACCGCGCGCGGCACGCCCTACGGCTACTCGCTCTGGTCGTTCCAGGTGTTCACCACCGGCGGCGGCACCGGGCCCACCGGCTCGGTGATCTCCGGGTTCCAGCCGGTGAGGGCGTCGTCCCACGAGGGGGGCAACGCCCCGGGAGCCGCGCTGGACGGCCGCACCACGACGCGGTGGGCCAGCCTGAACAGCGACCCGCAGTGGATCTCCGTCGACCTGGGCGGCCCGGCACAGATCACCGGCGTCACCCTGAACTGGGAGACGGCGTACGCCACGGCCTACCGGCTCGAGGTGTCGAACGACGGCACCAACTGGTCGAGCGTCTACAGCACCACCACGGGCCGCGGCGGGGTGGAGAACCTCGCCGTCACCGGTTCGGGGCGGTACCTGCGGATGTACGGGACGGCGCGGGCCACCGGATACGGCTACTCCCTCTGGGAACTGGAGGTGCGCGGCACGGTCGACACGTCGGCGAACACGCCGCCGCTCCTGTCGGCTCCCACCCGGCCGCCGGGCACCACGGGGCAGTTCGCCGTCACGGCACCGGCCGACAACGCCATGCTCACCGCCAACCGCCGGCCGGCGTTCGGCTGGAACGCCGTCGCCGGAGCCGTCCGCTACCAGCTCTGGATCAACGTCAGCCGCATCGACTACGACTTCACCGCCCCGGGCAACCTCCTCGACCTGTACACGAAGGTCGCGGAGCCGACCGGCACCACGTACACGCCGACGTGGGACCTGCCCGACCGGTGGACCTACCGGTGGTACGTCGTGGCGGTCCAGGGCTCCGGCGCCACCACCACGTCGAACATCCGGACGTTCAGCGTGTACGTGCCGACGCTCGCCACCGACGTGCCGACCGTGAACGGCGCGCGGGACGCCAATCGCAACGGCGCGATCGAGCCCTACGAGGACTGGCGGCAGCCGGTCGAGACCCGCGTCAACGACCTTCTCGGGCGGATGACCGCCGAGGAGAAGGCCTACCAGATGTTCTACAACGCCCAGGCGTTCCCGCAGGCGGGCTGGCACTTCGGGCCGGCCGAGGCACCCGACCTCGACCGCTTCCTGCGCGCGTCGGCGGCCACGCGGCTGGGCATCCCGTTCGTCTCCGCCGGGGACACCATCCACGGCTACAAGACGACGTATCCGACCCAGAGCGCGCTGGCCGCCGGCCGGGACTACGCGCTGGACTACCGGCTCGCCGACATGCAGCGGCGGGAGCAGTTGGAGGTGGGCACCCGCGGCGTGCTGGGCCCGCTCGCCGAGGTCGGCACGAAGGTGATCTACCCCCGGATCCAGGAGGGGAACGGGGAGAACGCCGACGTGGCCGCCGCCCAGGTCCGGGCGATGGTCGCCGGGATGCAGGGCGGGCCGGAGCTGAATCCCCGTTCGGTGCTGGCGACCGTGAAGCACTGGCCGGGTGAGGGGGCCGGCGGGGAGGCACTGATCGTGTACGACGCCGTCACGATCAAGTACCACATGATCCCGTTCCGGGCGGCGATGGAAGCGGGCGCGGTGAACATCATGCCGGGCTACGCCGGGAGTTCGTTCCTCGACCCGGGTGGGCCGGGGGCCGGCGACAGTGCGCCGATCCTCAACTACCTGCGCCAGAACCTCGGCTTCACCGGCCTCATCACGACCGACTGGCTGCCCTCGGGCTCCTGGGTGGGGGCCGCCAAGGCGGGTTCCGACGTGATGGGCGGTGCCGATCCGGGTGCGGCGGGCTTCTCGATGGCCACGTTCATCGCGAACGTCCCCGCCGCCCGCATCGACGACGCGGTGCGGCGGGTGCTGCGCCTCAAGTTCCGGATGGGGCTCTTCGAGAACCCCTACGGCGACCCGGTCAACGGCCCGTACCGGCAGCACACGCCGGCGATGGCCGCCCTGGCCGACCAGGCGGCGCGATCGTCGATGACCGTGCTGAAGAACAACGGCGTGCTGCCGATGCGGCTCGCCGCGGGCGACAACATCGTCGTCGCCGGCCCGCGCGCGGACGACGGTCTCGCGTGCTGCGTCTGGACCAGCTACTTCCACCAGGAGTACGGGTCGCAGACGTTCCTCGGGGCGATCAGGTCCCGGGCGGCCACCGCCGGGGTGAACGTCCACCAGGACACCGGCCCCAATCCGAAGCTCGCCGTCGTCGCGGTCGGCGAGCCCTCCTACACGCACGCGACGGCGTGGACCAAGGAGCAGCCCTACCTGCCCGCCGACCAGCTGGCCGTGATCCGCAACTTCAAGAACCAGGGGATCCCGGTCGTGGTGCTGCTGGTGATGCCCCGGCCCTACGTGATCAGCGAGTGGAACGACCTCGCCGACGCCATCGTCGTGACCTACCGGGGCGGCGAGGAGATGGGACCGGCGGCGGCGAGCCTGCTCTTCGGCGACTACGCGCCGCGGGGGAAGCTGCCGTGGCAGTTGCCGCGCAGCCTCGACCAGGTGCTCAGGCCCGGCGGCACCGATGTGCCCGCCGACGCCAACGAGCAGTGGGACCTGCCGTACGACCTCGGCGCGACCGCTGCCCAGCGCGCCGAGATCCGGGCGCGCATCGACGCCGGCCAGGCGGTACCCACCACGTACGGAAATCCGCTGTATCCGTACGGAGCGGGACTGCAGGGCTGGTAACGCCCAGGTGAGAAGAGCGGCCGCCGTGGGGGTCTCCCGCGGCGGCCGCTCCTATTTCCCTACAAGACTGTGATCCGAAAAGAGCACTGCGTCCTAAAGGGCCCGGACGTTGGCCGCCTGAGGGCCCTTCTGGCCCTGAGTGACCTCGAACTCCACCTTCTGGCCCTCGGCCAGTTCGCGGTAGCCGTTGCCGGTGATCGCCGAATAGTGCACAAAAACGTCGGCTCCGCCGCCGTCCTGCTGAATGAAGCCGTAACCCTTTTCGGAGTTGAACCACTTCACGGTGCCGCTTGCCACCCGTTCCTCCTTGCCTTCTGCGAAGTGCCCGACCGCAACCTCCGCGATCGCGTCCACTCCACAGGACAGACAGTAGCGGCCGTGTCGACCGCACGCCTCGCGGCCCGGCAATCCGACATCCACCCGGGGGGTGCGAACGCCGTCGACACCCCCTCCGAGCAGGCGTTCCGGGGCTGATCGCCGCTTTGAATCGGACGGCCGTGTCGATGCCGGGAACTTTCGGGCGTCGGGCTTGACGGCGTTCATTGGTAAGTCGTAGCTTACCGTTCGTGGGTACTTACCAAACGGGCGAGGGCTGGGACGCGCTGGGCGACCCGACCCGACGCGCCATCGTCGAGTGCCTCGCCGAGCGGCCCCGGGCCGTGGGGGAGCTGGCCGAGCTGCTGCCGATCAGCCGTCCGGCGGTCTCCCAGCACCTGAAGGTGCTCAAGGACGCCGGCCTCGTCGAGGACCGCGCGGCCGGCACCCGCCGGGTCTACCGGCTCAACCCCGCGGGCGTCGCCGCGCTGCGGGACCAACTGGACACGTTCTGGCGCCGCGCGCTGGACGGTTTTCAGGACGTCGTAGAGGAACCGAACGAGGAGAAGTCATGACAGCTTCGGCAACCGTGGTGCGCCGCGAACTCGTCGTCGCCGCGCCGATCGAGCGGGCGTTCGCGGTGTTCACCGAGCGCTTCGGCGAGATCAAGCCGGTCGAGCACAACCTGCTGGGCGCCGAGAAGGTCGAGACCGTGTTCGAGCCGAGGGTCGGCGGGCACATCTACGACCGGGCACCGGACGGGACCGAGTGCCGGTGGGCCCGGGTGCTCGCGTTCGAGCCGCCGAGCCGGCTGGTGTTCAGCTGGGACATCGGCCCGACCTGGCAACTGGAGACCGACGAGGCGAACGCCAGCGAGGTCGAGGTGACGTTCGTGGCCGAGGAACCCGGGCGCACCAGGGTGGTGCTCGAACACCGGCACATCGACCGGCACGGTCCCGGCTGGGAGGGCCTGCGCGACGGCGTCGACGCCCCCGACGGCTGGCCGCTGTACCTGGACCGCTACGCCGCCCTCCTGGGCTGAGCGGGCCCGCCCGCCGGTGGGAGCGACCCCGCCGGCGGGCGGAACCACCCGCGCGCCGCCGGCACGAACATCAGCACGCACGCCGCGAGCACGGCCGCCACGTGCACCACCCGACTGCCGGCGAAGACCAGGTCGAGCGCCGGTGCCGCGGCGGCCCACGCCACGGGCGAGTTCCCGGAGAGCATCCACGACAGCGGCCCGACGACCAGGGAGAGCGTCCCGAACACGCCGAGCAGCCCGGTCAGGGCCCAGCGGGCCCACGGGCGCCCGGCACGCATCCGCACCGCCAGGACGGTCGCGACCACGAACACCGTGCCGCGCACCGCGACACCCGCGACGGCGCCGCCACCCGCCTCGCCGGACGCCACCACGAGAACCGTCTCGAACGCGCCCGCGCCGATCGCGGCGAGCCAGAGGAGAAAAGCGGCGCGCACCGCGCCGGGAGGCCTGGTATCCATGCCCATGACGCTCCCGCGCGCGCCGGCACGGGACACGCCTGCCCGCCTCCGGATCATCGGTGCGGTCAGCCCTACCGGAGGCCCGCCTCGACGGTTCGGCGCGCTCGTAGAATGCCGCTGATGAGCCGCGGCTATCTGCTCGGGATCGACTACGGCACCTCCAACACCGTCGCGGTCCTGGCCCGTCCGGACGGGCCGGCTCGGCCGTTGCTGTTCGACGGCTCGCCGCTGCTGCCCTCGGCCGTGTACCTCGACACCGACGGCGGCCTCCTCGTGGGCCGGGCCGCCGTGCACAGCGCCCGCCGCGACCCGGCCCGCTACGAGCCGAACCCGAAGCGCGGCATCGACGAGGGCACCGTGCTGCTCGGCACGGACGAGGTGCCCGTGACGGCGTTGATCGCGGCGGTCGTGCGCACGGTCGCCGCCGAGGCGCACCGCACCGTCGGCGGGGCGCCGCTCGACGAGGTGGTGCTGACCTGCCCGGCCGGCTGGGGGAACACCCGACGGCAGGTGCTGCGCGACGCGGCCGCCGCGGCCGGGTTCGGGGCGGTGCGGCTCGTCGAGGAACCGATCGCGGCCGCCGCGCACTTCCTGCACCAGCCGGACGTCGCCGTGGCGCCCGGCCAGGCCGTCGTCGTGTACGACCTGGGCGCGGGAACGTTCGACGTCAGCGTCGTGCGCCGGGAACCGGAGGGCTTCACCGTCCTGGTCTCCGACGGGCTGCCCGACGTCGGCGGGCTCGACGTCGACGCCGCCCTGGTGGACTACTTCGGCGCGGTGCTGGGCGTGCGGCAGCCGGAGGTCTGGGCCCGGCTGGAGGAGCCGCGCACGCCGGCCGAGCGCCGCGACCGCCGCCAGCTGTGGGACGACGTGCGAACGGCCAAGGAACTGCTGTCCCGCACCGGTTCGACCGTGGTCTTCCTGAGCGGGCTCGACGAGGAGGCCACCCTCGGCCGGGAACAGGTCGAGCAACTGGCCGGGCGGCTGCTGCGCCGCACGGTGGACGTCACCCGTGCGACGCTGCGCCGGGCCGGCACAACCGCCGCCGACGTCGCCGGGGTGTTCCTCGTCGGCGGAGCCAGCCGGATGCCGGCCGTCGCCACGCTGCTGCACCGGTCGCTCGGGATCGCGCCGTACGCGCTCGAGCAGCCCGAACTGGTCGTCGCGGAGGGCAGCCTCGCCGCCGCCCGCCACGGCGCCCCACAGGCCGCTGAGGACCGCCAGGCGGCGCCGGCGGTGTGGCGGCCGGATGCGCCCGGCGCCTGGGGTCCGGAGGGATCGGGCCCGGCGCGCCGCCCGGAGGCGCCCGCGGCACCCGGCCTCCCACGCACCCGCGCCCCGGCGGCGCCATCCGCCGCCGGGCGCCGGGGCAGCGCGGCCGCCGTGTCGCGCCGGGAGGGCGCGCCGGCCGGGGGAGCGCCGGTGCCGGCGGGGCAGGTTCCCGTGACGACCCTGCCGATGCACGCGATGCGGCTCTCCCTGCCCTCCGGCATCGACGGCAGCACGATGCGGTTCGAGGACGAGGACGACCCCGACTACGTCGCCTTTCTGGAACGCGACGGCGGCCTCCTGCTGTTCCGCTCGCCGATGGAGATGCTGCGCCACGTCGTGCGCTCGAACGGGCACCCGCTCGCCGACCATCCACAGTGGAGCGACCTCCGCGCGCAGCTGACCGACGCGGCCGTCGCGCCGGACCCCGAGGACGTCGTGGACTTCGACGTGTTGCTGTACTCGTTCGAGTACCCGCCGGAGCGCTGGCTCCCGAACCTTTTCATCGCCGGCTATTCCGTCGCGCTGGACATCGCCACGGCGTTCGCGCTCACCGACGTCCTGCGCGAACTCGCACCGGAGCGGCTGCTCGGCCGGGTCGACGACCTGATGCGCCAGGCCGACCAGCCGCTGGCCGGACGGAAGGCGCGTCGGCAGATCCGCGACCTCGACGCGATGCGGGTCGAACGCCGCTGGCGCCAGGTCGTCGACGCCCTGGACGCCGTCGCCGTCTGGGCCTGAACGGCCACGAAGTAGATCATCGTCGGTGCGCTGAGGACCGGGATTGGCCTAGGCTGTCGAGATGGGCGTGGGCGCGAGGGCGGCCGGGGGCTTCACCGCGATAGCGGGCTGGGTCCACGACTCCGCCGTGCCCGCGTTCGTGGCGTCGCTGGCGGCGCTGGCCGGCCGGACGTTCGACGACGCGGACCACGCCGCTCTGGACAAGGAGCTGGCCGCCACCGACGCCGACGACCCCGACACCTGGGCGAGTGTGGCGCTCGCCGGCGACGTTCAGCTGACCGTGGAGCTCGCCGTCGTGCGGGGCACCGGCACGACGCTCGCGCAGGTGTGGTTCCCGGACGACGGCGAGCTGCGCGAACGCGTCGATGCGCTGCTCTCGCACGGCCACCCGTGACCGACGCGTGCGCGACCTGCGGCGCGCCGGTGCGGCCCGTCGTCTCCGAGCGTGCCGAGCCTCGCCTCAACCGCACCGCGTGGGCCGTGGAGACCCGGTGCGGCGCGTGCGGTGCGGCCGAGGTGGTCGACGGGTGGGGCGAACCGCCCGAGGACGTGCGCGCCGCGCTGGTCGCCCGCGACGGGCTGACCCGCCTGACCGTCGACCCGGCGACCGCCACGAAGCTGCGGACCGTCCAGGCGCTGCGGCACGTTGCGGCCACGTCGATCCCGGAAGCGCTCGCCCGCCACGAGGAGCTGATCACCACCGGGCTGACCGGCCGGCCGGCGCCGATGGAGCTGCTCGCCGACCTGCTGCGGGACGCGGGCGTGGCGGTCGTGGTCAGGCCGTGAAGCCGCCGTCGACGTTCACCGTGGCGCCGGTGATGTAGCGGGCGTCCGGGCCGGCGAGGAACGCCACCGTCGCCGCGATGTCGTCCGGCGCCGCGTAGTGGCCGAGCGCCGTGAACCCGTTGATGACGGCCGCGTTCGGGCCGTCGGCCGGGTTCAGGTCGGTGTCGGTGGGGCCCGGGTTGACGAGGTTGACCGTGATGGCGCGCGGGCCCAGTTCGCGACCGAGTGCCTTGGTGAGCCCGATGAGCGCGGTCTTGCTCATCGCGTACAGCGCGAAGCCGGGGAAGACCGTGCGTTCGGCCATGTTGCTGCCGATCGTCACGATGCGGCCGCCCGCCGACATGTGCCGCGCGGCCGCCTGCGAGGCGAGGAACGGCGCGCGGACGTTGACGGCGACCGTCTGTTCGAACTCCGCCAGGCTCAGCTCCGCCAGGGGGCCGAGCAGGAATGCCCCGGCGTTGTTGACCAGGATGTCGATGCGACCGTGGGCGGCGACGACCCGTTCGACCGCATCGACCGGCGCGCCGGGATCCGCACTGTCCGCGCGGACCGCCGTGGCGCGGCCGCCGGCTGTGGTCACCTCGTCCACGACGGCGTCGGCGCGCCGCTCGTCGTCCTGGAAGGTGAACGCGACCTCGGCCCCGTCGCGGGCCAGCCGCCGTACCACCGCCGCGCCGATGCCCCGGCCGCCGCCGGTCACGAGCGCTACTTTTCCGTCGAGAGTGTGCATGCCGACGATCGTCGTGCGCCGGGTGCGTCGGTGTCTGGCGGCGATCGGACCCGGCGTTCAGAGGCTCCGGGTGAACATGCGGATGAGGCGCTCGTAGGTCTCGTCGAGCTCCTGCGGCAGGCCGAACCCGCCGGCGGTCTCGATGGTGGCGAAGCCGTGCGCGATGGAGCGCGCCGCCCGGACGGCGTGCACGGCGGCCGCTCCTTCGAGGCCGTAGCCGCGCAGCACCGCGAGGAAGACGTTCAGCAGGCGGGTGCCGGCCTCGACGAGGGCCGGGTCGTGCAGCGGGTCGGCCGGCACGGCGGCGTACCGCGCGGGGAACGCCACCGCGTAGGCCCGGTAGGCGTGCATGAGGCGGGTGACGGCGTCGTCCCCGCTGCGGCCCACGACGGCGGCGGTGAAGCGCGCGGTCATGTCGTCCATGACCCGCCGGGCGACCAGTGTGCGCAGCTCGGCGACGCTCGCGACGTGCTTGTACAGCGACGGCGCCGCCACCTGGGTCCGGGCGGCCACGGCCGCGAACGTCAACGCGTCGAGCCGGCCCTGCTCGTCGACGATCGCGAGCGCGGCGTCGACGACGGCGTCGGTCGACAGCCCGGCCCGCCGCTGGCTACGAACCATAGCTGCAAAGCTATGAGACCTAGCCGCACGCGTCAAGTCGCCGGTTCGGCCGCCGGCGCGGTGGTGGCGACCAGTTCCACCAGGTGGGTGACGAGCTCCTCGGCGGTGACGCGCCACTTGTCGGTGGAGAGGTGGCCGCTGACCTCCATCGCCGTGACGCCGTGCGCGCCGGCCAGCAGCAGTGCGCCGTAGCGGCGGGCGTCCCGTTCGCCGACGACGGCGGCCACCATCGCGAGGAACTCGTCCTGGCTGCGCTGCGCCACGCGGGCCACCGCGGCCGGGTCGCCGGACGGGATCGTGAACATCTGCTGGAACAGGTGCGGCTGCTGCCGTCCGACCGCGATGAGGGCGGTGAGCGCGGCGCGGAGCCGGTCGACCGGTGCGAGCGCGGCGTCCGCGCGCAGGGCCCGCTGCCCGGCGATGTTGCGTTCCCACGCCTCGATCGCCACCGCGCTGAGCAGGCTCTCCTTGTCGGCGAAGTGCTTGTACGGGGCGCCGCGGCTCACTCCGGCTCGGGCGCCCACCTCGCGCAGGGTCACCGCGCTGGGGCCGCCCTCGTCGAGGAGTTCGGCGGCCGCGTCGACGAGGGCGCGGCGGGTGGCGGCGGCGGACTCCACACGGCTGATCATGCCGACCATTCTACGGTTGACAGTGTCACCCGAACGCGGCTACCGTCGTTCGGGTGACAACGTCATCTGAAACTCGGGAAATGGTCGTGGTGACCGGGGCGTCCACCGGACTCGGTGCGGCGACCGCGCGGGAGTTGGCCGGTCGGGGGTTCCATGTGCTCGCCGGTGTGCGTCGGGAGAGCGACGCCGACGCCATCCGCGCCAACGGCGTCGAGCCCGTCATGCTCGACATCACCTCATCGGAGCAGATCGCCGCGCTCGCGGCCCGCGTCGAGGCGGGGCCGGCACTGCGGGCCCTGGTCAACAACGCCGGCATCGCCGTCAACGCGCCCGTCGAGGCGCTGCCGATCGACGACTGGCGGTGGCAGTTCGAGGTGAACCTCTTCGGCCAGGTGGCCGTCACCCAGGCCCTGCTGCCGGCGCTGCTGCGCAATGCGGGCCGCGTGGTGAACATCAGCTCGATCGGCGGGCGGGTCGCGCTGCCCACCTACGGCGCCTACGCCGGTGCGAAGTTCGCGCTGGAGGCCGTGAGCGACGCTCTGCGCCGCGAGATGAAGCCGCACGGGCTGCAGGTGGTGGTCGTCGAGCCGGGCGGCGTCGTCACCCGGCTGAACGGCCGCGCCGTCGCCACCGTGCGGCAGCTGGCCGACCGCATGACCGCCGCCCAGCACCGCCGGCACGACGGACTGATCGAGGCGATCATCTCGCACTCGGCGGCGTTCACGAAGGCGGGCACGCCGGCCGACCGGGCGGCGCAGGTGGTCGCGAAGGCCGTGACGGCGCGCAAGCCGCGCACCCGCTACACCATCGGACGCGACGCCGCCCTGATGACGCGCGTGCCGCGGTTCGTCTCCGACCGGGTGCTCGACCGGATGCTCGCCGCCGACCTGCGCCCGCACTTCCCGAAGGGGTAGGCGGGTCTCGTCGACCGGCGGCGCGGAAAATTTCGGCCGGGGTGTAGTAGCGGGCGTCCGCCGTTCGTCATGGACACATGGATCACGTGACAGGTGTGGGAGCGGCGGTCGCGGTGACCGTTCGGGTCCCGCGGGAGCGGATGTGGGAACTGGTCACCGCCGTCGAACGGATCGGCGAGTGGAGCCCCGAGGCGTGGGGCGGCGCGTGGTGCGCGGGAGCCGACGGGCCCGTGCCGGGCGCCCGGTTCACCGCCCACAACCGGTTCCCGAACGGGCTGCGGACTACGGTGACCTGCGTGGTGACCGAAGCGGAACGACCCCGGGTCTTCGGGTGGAACGTGCTCGACCCCACCGGCGACGTCGGTTCGGCCTGGCGCTACGAACTGCTGCCGGGCGAGGAACCGGGGACGACGCTGGTGCGGCACACGTTCACCCACGGGCCGGGCGTCACCGGGGCCCGGCAGTCGCCCGGGGGCCTCGACGGCAGGCTGGAGACCTTGCGCCGCAACATGACCGCCACGATTACCGCCATGACGGGAGCACACCGATGAAATACCTGATGCTGGTCTGCTACGACCCCGCCGACCGGCCGGCGCCCGACGACGCCGCGCCCGACGTGGAGGAGTGGGTGCGCGAGATGGACGCCAAGGGCATCCGGATCACCGGCAACCGCACCCGGCCGGCGAGCGATGCCACCACGGTGCGCGTGCGGGACCGGCAGGTGCTGCTGACCGACGGGCCGTACGCCGAGACGCGTGAGCAGATGGCCGGGTTCGACATCCTGGAGTGCGCGGATCTCGACGAGGCCGTCGAGGTGGCGTCGAGGCATCCGATGGCCTGGGCGGGCATGATCGAGATCCGGCCGTTCTGGCCCGATGACGAGTCCTGAGGAACTCCTCGCCGGGCTGTACGCCGACGGGTGGAGCCGGATCGTGGCCGTCATGGTCCGGCTCACCCGCGACATGGACCTGGCGGAGGAGTGCGCGCAGGAGGCGTTCGCGAAGGCGCTCGTCTCCTGGCCCGCGTCCGGGGTGCCGGACCAGCCGCTGGCGTGGCTCACCACCGCCGCGCGCAACCACGGGCTCGACCGGCTGCGGCGGGCGCGGACCGAGGCGGCCAAACTCCGGGAGGTGGCGCTCTCCGACAGCTCGCCGCCGGACTTTCCCGCCGACGGCGACATCCCGGACGAGCGGCTCGAGCTGATGTTCACCTGCTGCCACCCGTCGCTGAACCTGGACGCCCAGGTGGCGCTGACGTTGCGGAGCCTGGCCGGGATGAGCACCGCCGAGATCGCGCGGGCGTTCCTGGTGCCGGAGAAGACGATGGGGCAGCGGCTGTTCCGGGCCAAGCAGAAGGTGGCGCACGCGGGCATCCCGTTCCGCGTGCCGCCGGCGCACCTGCTGCCGGAACGGCTGCCCGCCGTGCTGCACGTGCTGTACCTGCTCTTCACCCAGGGCTACGGCGATCCGGCGCACGCGCGGCTGAGCCTCGAGGCGATCCGGCTCGCCCGCGTGCTGTGCGCCCTCATGCCCGACGAACCGGAGGCGCTCGGCCTGCTCGCCCTCATGCTGCTGCACGAGGCGCGGCGGGCGGCCCGGTTCGACGACGCCGGCGACCTGGTGACGCTGGAGGAGCAGGACCGTGCGCGGTGGGACGCGGCGCGGACGGCCGAGGGCGCGGCGCTGGTCGAACGCGCGTTGCGCCGCGGGCGCGCGGGGGCGTTCCAGATCCAGGCCGCCATCGCCGCGGTGCACGCGAGCGCGAACGACCCGGCGCGGACCGACTGGGCGCAGATCGTCGGCCTGTACGACCACCTGGCGCGCCTGGCGCCGAGCCCGGTCGTGGACCTCAACCGGGCCGCGGCGCTCGGCATGGCACACGGCCCCGAGGCGGCGCTGCCGCTGCTCGACGCGCTGGACGAGCCGCTGCGCGACTACTACCTGCTGCACGCGACCCGCGCCGACCTGCTGCGCCGCGCCGGGCGCCCGGACGCGGCGGCGGGCAGCTACGAAGCGGCGCTCGCCCTCGCTCCCACCGAGGCCGAACGCCGCTTCCTGCGCGGGCGCCTCTGCGCGTCTACTCCGCGTCGATGAACGCCAGCGTGGTCGTGGCGAACAGCGGCGAGTCGACCACGTTGTAGTGCGTCAGCCCGGGCAGGATCGCCAGCGCGTGCCCACCCTTCGGCCGGCCCTCGCCCATCCAGCCGCCGTCGCGCTGACCGCCGTCGAGCAGCCCGAACACCTCGACGAAGTGGCTCGGCGGGCACATGTCGGCGTCGGCCGCGACGATGCAGGTCGGCACCTGGAGCCCGCGCACCTCCGCGGTGAAGTCGAAGTCCACCTGCATCGCCGCGCCGATCTTGTCGAGCAGCTTCGGGAAGTCCTCCGGGCGCGGCGCCACCCGCTGGTACAGCTCGTACATCGGCGTTTCCTTCATGAACTCGACCGCGGCCGCGTTGACCTGCCCCTGCTGCGCCAGAAGCTCCGGGTAGGTGGCCGAACGGCGGATCCCCGCCGAGGCCACCACCAGCCGCCGCACCTTCTCCGGGTGGCGGATCCCGACCTGCAGCGCGACGCCGCCGCCGAGCGAGAAGCCCGCCACGTCCGGCTGTTCCAGGCCCAGGTGCGCGATGAGCGCGCCGATGTCGTCGCCCATCGTCGGAATCTCCAGCGGCCGGTCGACGTCGGCGGTGCGGCCGTGCCCCTGCAGGTCCGGCAGGATCACCTGGTGCTGCTCGGCCAGTGCGTCCAGGACCGGCCCGTAGAACATCTCGCCCGAACCGAGACCGCCGTGCAGCAGCACCAGCGGCCGGCCGCTGCCGTGGGTCTCGTAGTAGAGGTTGATCCCGTTGACCTCGGCGTAGGACATTTCGGCTCCTTTGTGATTTCCGTGTCAGTCGTCAGTGTCGACCGGACGGGTCGCCGGAACTCATCGCTTCGGAAGTGTCATACCCGTGGTTTAGGTTGCGGGGGTGAACGACGTGGCGATCGAGTCCCAGCTCGAGCCGTATCGGCGGGAGCTGACCGGCTACTGCTACCGGATGCTGGGCAACGCGTTCGAGGCGGAGGACGCCGTCCAGGACACGATGGTGCGCGCCTGGAAGGGGTTCGACCGGTTCGAGGGCCGGTCGAGTTTGCGTTCGTGGCTGTACCGCATCGCCACCAACGTCTGCCTCAACACGCTCGCCAGCGCCCAGCTGCGCGTGCGGCCGATGGACCTGGGGCCGGCCGGCTCCGGCCACTCCGACAACCCGGGGGAGCCGCGCGCCGACGAGATCTGGGTGGGCCCGGCACCGGACGACCGCGTGCTGCCGGAGCGCGCCGACCCGGCCGACGTCATCGCCGGGCGCGAGTCGGTGCGGCTGGCGTTCGTCGCCGCGCTGCAGCACCTGCCGCCCAAGCAGCGGGCCGTGCTGATCCTGCGCGAGGTGCTCGCCTGGTCCGCCCAGGAGGTCGCCGAGCTGCTCGACACCAGCGTGCCGAGCGTCAACAGCGCGCTCCAGCGGGCCCGCGCGACCCTCGCCGCCACCGACACGGCGGCCGACGTGCACCGGCCCCTCGACGATGAGCAGAAGGCGCTGCTCACGAGGTACGTGTCGGCGTTCGAGGCGTACGACCTGGACGCGTTGACGTCGTTGCTGCACGAGGACGCCACGCTCAACATGCCGCCGCTGCCGCTGTGGCTGCGCGGGCACGCCGACATCCGGGCGTGGATGGGCGGGACGGGCATCGGCTGCGTGGGTTCGCGGCTGGTGCCGGTGACGGCCAACGGGCAGCCGGCGTTCGGGCAGTACCGCATCGCGGCCGACGGGGTGGGGCACGAGCCGTGGGCGTTGATCGTGCTGGAGGTGTCGGGCGGGAAGATCTCGGTCGTGTCCAACTTCCTCGACACGGCGCGGCTGTTCCCGCTGTTCGGGCTGCCGGCGCGGCTGGGCTGACCGCGCCGCTCAGGCCTGCGGGCCGCCCTCGGCGACGGGCTGCGGGTCGCCTTCAGCGGTGGGCTGCGGGCCGCCCTGGGCGATGGCCTGTTGGTCGCTTCCGGCGCGGGGGCGCGGGTCGCCTTCGGCGAGGACCCTGCCCAGGCCGACCAGGGCGATCAGGCGCCACAGGTCATGACCGGCGCCGGTGATCTCCAGGCGCCGGCCGTGCCGCCGCGCGGTCAGCCGCAGCCGGGCGATCGCCTCGACCGTCACCAGGTCCGGTGCCACCACGGCGGAGACGTCGCAGAGCACCGGTCCGGCCGGGTCCCCGGCGCACGGGTGCAGCGCCGCGGCGAGGTCGGCGCAGAGCACCGGAACGTCCGCGCGCGTCACCGTCGCGCCGAGGCGGAATCTCATGCCCGTACCGACCGGTGAGCGGAGCGAAACTCATCGCAGCGCCGCCTCGACGACGGCGACCCGTTCGGCGAGCGGGCCGGGCGGCACCTCCACCAGGGTGAAGCCGCACTCGAGATACGTCTCCTCGTGGATCCGTTCGAAGCGCAGCGAGTCCGCGAAGCTGATCCGCCGCGCGGCGGTCGGCTCGACGAATCCCTGGTTCCGGACGAAGAAAACCGTCGGCCGGTAGAACGCGACGGCGCGGGCCACCGCGGCGGTCAACGCGGGCGCGGCCGGCAGCCCGGCGTACCGGCTCAGGGCCAGGGTGCACACCGGCGACCGGTCGAAGAAGACGTCGCCCGACGCCCGGACGCCCTCCTCGCGCCGGCGCTGCAGGTCGAGGATCGCGTCGATGAACCCCGGGAACGGCTGCTGCTGCCCGAGCGCGAGCCGCAGCGCGATCACGTCGGTGGCCGCCTCCTCGACGACGGCGTGGCCGTGCAGTTCCAGCATCCGCAGCACCGCCGTCTTGCCGGCCCCGGGGGTGCCCGTGAGGACGAAATTGCGCACGCGTTCGCACGCTCCCTACGAAAGATGGGTGTGGTGCGAGGCGCACCGGAGACGGCCACGAGCGTGACCTCGCGAGTACCGTACCGCTCCCGCCCGCCGGGGCATACGGCCTAGCCTCCTAGGATGGGTTAGGGCGTGTGCGCCCGGTCGCCGGAGGCTGTCCTCGTGTAGCCGGCGAGCGTCGCGGGTACGGAGCGACCATGCCGAAGTTCGTGACGATCGGGTACGGCGACGCCGCCGGCTATGAAGGCACCGACGCCGCGGTGCGCGACGCGGCCCACGCGCACGACGCCCACCTGCGGGAGCGGGGCGTCGAGATGGGGATCGCCGGCCGTCCCGTGCAGGTGCGCAACCACGACGCCGCCGGGGTCAGCGCGCAGGAGGGGCCGTTCATGCGCTCCGAACTGCCGGTGGCCGGGTTCGCCGTGATCGAGGCGGAGACGATGGAGGAGGCCGTGGCGCTGGCGTCGCGCACCCCGTGCGCGGTCGCCCACGGCGTGGTCGAGGTCTGGCCGTTGAACGACGCGGTCTAGCCACCGAGCGCCGCCGCGGCGGCCAGGGCGGCGTAGCGCTCGGCGAGGCCGGGTGCCGCCGGGGCGCGCATCAGCGCCAGTTCGTGGAAGAGCGGCGCCGTCGCGGCGACCAGCACGGCCCGCGGGTCGGCGTCCGGGGCGGCGTCCCCCCGGGCGATCGCGCGGGTGACGACGACGGCGGCCCGGGCGTACCTGTCCTCCCAGAACGCCCGCAGCGCGTGCGCGGCGGCCGGCGAGCGGAACGACGCGGCGATGAGCGCCGTCGTCACCGGCGGCCGGCCGGTCAGCGCCTCGATCACCTGCGCGTTGACGGCCGTCAGATCGCCGCGCAGCGAACCGGTGTCGGGCGGCTCCCAGGCCTGCTCCCGCGCCGCGTCGAGGGCGTCGGCGAGCAGCCCGCCCGGGTCGCGCCAGCGGCGGTACACCGTGGTGCGGTGCACCCGCGAACGGGCGGCGACGGCGTCCACGCTCACCGCGTCGAAGCCCTCCTCGGTGAGGATCGCCGCGACGGCGGAGAGCACGCGCTCCCGGGTGTGCGCGGTGCGGCCGCCCGGCCGGCGGGTGACTTGCGCGTCGTCGGGCATTCGTTAATGCTACATCCGTCGCGTTAACGATGGGGGTGCGCATGCGCGTGATCGAACTGCCGGACGGCTGGGCGCCGTACGCCCTGGCCGCCGACGCCGACGGCGGCATCTGGATGACGCTCGTCGCCCCGGCCGGGCTCGCCCGGCTGGATCCCGCGGCGGCGGCCGGTCCACCGGCGTTGCACGGGATCGGTGCGGATGCCCGGCCGATGCAGCTGGTTGCCCGTTCGACCGGATCGGTGGCATACCCGCGGACCGACGACCGGATCGCCCACCTCGCCCCCGACGGCGCCGAGAGGCTGGACGAACTGCCGGCGGGCGCCAGCCCGTACGGCATCGCGGAGGCGGGCGGCGACCTGTGGTTCACGGCCACGGGCCTCGACCGGCTCGGGCGCCTCGCCCCCGACGGGACGCCGACCTGGGTCGAGCTGCCCGCCGGCGCGCGGCCGGCGATGGTGACCGGCACCGCCGACGGCGCGGTGTGGGCCACCCTGAACGGCGCCGGCGCGCTGGCCCGCCACCACGACGGCGAGCTGGAGATCCGCCCGCTGCCGGCGGGCGCGGCGCCGGTCGGCATCGCGGCGGACGGCGACGGCGTCTGGTACGCGGACATCGCGCGCGGCCTGGTCGGACACACGGCCACCGGGGAGGTGCGCCTCCCGGACCCGGCCTGCCGGCCGCACGCGGTCGCCGCCGACCCGGACGGCGGCTGCTGGGCCACGCTGTGGGGCTCCGGCGAACTGGCGCGGATCACCGCCGGCGGGGAGATCACGATCCACCCGTTGCCGGGAGCGGAGCCGCACGGGCTGGTCGTGACCGGCGGTCACGTCTGGGTGGCGATGGAGAGCGGCTCCCTCGTCGCCGTCCCTCGGTAGCGGAACCGGCGCCGACGATCGCACCGCTGACGACCGCGGTCAGCGTTGCGGCCGTGATCTTCATGTGCGGCGAGCGATTGTCGAACGACGCCAGTAGCCTCATGTCCGCTCACGTCTGTCGCGTCTCGGCGAGCTGAGCGAAAGATGAGCTGTTCGGTACTGAAAAACGGGGGTATGTGGCGTTGCTTCATATCGATCGGACCCAGGCGCGGCGGATCGCCGTTCGGGCGCAGCTGCTCGACGCCACCCGCCCCACCGGCCTCCTGGACACCCTCCGGCGGCTGACGCTGCTCCAGATCGATCCGACCGCCGCGATCGCGCCGAACGCGGACCTGGTCGCGTGGTCGAGGCTCGCGGACGCGTACGACCCGTCCCAGCTCCAGCAGGCGGTCGAACGGGACCGGAGCGCGTTCGAGCTCGGTGCCATGATCCGCCCGATCGAGGACCTGCGGCTGTACCTGCCGGACATGCACACCCGGCCCCGCGACGCCAAGGCACGCGAGTGGCTCGCGGCCAACGCGACGTTCCATCGGGACGTGCTCGCGCTGCTGGCGGAGAAGGGGCCGCTGCTGTCCCGCGACATCCCGGACACCAGCACGGTGCCGTGGCCGTCGAGCGGCTGGACCGACAACCGCAACGTCACGCAGTTGCTGGAGATCCTGAACAACCGCGGCGAGGTGGCGATCTCGGCGCGGCGCGGCCGGCAACGCCTGTTCGACCTGGCGTCGCGGGTCTATCCGACCGTCGCCGCGGACCTCTCCGTCGAGGAGGCCGCGCGGCTGCGCGACGAGCGCCGGCTCGGCGCCCTGGGCATCGCGCGCGCCCGGACCACGGCCTATCCGGTCGAACCCGCAGACGTCGGCGAGGCCGGGGAGGAGGCCACCGTCGAGGGGACCAAGGGGACCTGGCGGGTCGACCCGACCCTGCTCGGGCAGCCGTTCGAGGGGCGCACGGCGCTGCTGTCGCCGTTCGACCGGCTCGTGCACGACCGGACCCGCATCGAGGAGATCTTCGAGTACGAGTACACGCTGGAGATGTACAAGCCGGCGGCGAAGCGCCGATGGGGCTACTTCGCGCTGCCGATCCTGCACGGCGACCGGCTGGTCGGGAAGCTCGACGCGACCGCCGACCGCAAGGCCGGGGTGCTGCGGGTCAACGCGATCCACGAGGACGCGCCCTTCCCGAGGGCGGCCGTCGACGACGAGATCGCCGCCCTCGCGGCGTGGTTGGGGCTCGACGTCGCCCGTGCGTCATGATCGACGGGTGGAACTGCGCCCCTCGTATCCCGTCCGCACCGAACGGCTGCTGCTGCGCCCGCTGACCGTCGCCGACACCGATGCGCTGCTCGCCTACCGGGGCGATCCGCAGGTGTGCCGGTACCTGCCGTTCGCGCCGATGGACCGGCGGGTGATCGGCGAACGCTTCGCCGGCGTCTGGGCCACCACCGCACTGACGGACGAGGACCAGGCGATGACCCTCGGGGTCGAACTCGCCGCCACCGGTGAACTCGTCGGCGACGTGGTGCTGTTCTGGCGCAGTCGCGAGCACCGCCGCGGCGAGATCGGCTACGTCATGAACCCCGACCACCACGGCAAGGGCTACGCCACCGAGGCGGCGCGCGCCCTGCTGCGACTCGGGTTCGACGAACTGGGCCTGCACCGCATCACCGCCAGCCTCGACGAACGCAACACCGCCTCGGCCGCGCTCGCCCGCCGCCTCGGCATGCGCCAGGAGGCCCGGCTGGTGCACAACGAGTGGTTCAAGGGCGAGTGGAGCACCGAACTGGTCTTCGCCATGCTCGCCGAGGAGTGGGCCGCGCACCGCTAACCTTGGATGAATGCCCACTCCTGAGCAGATCACCCGGCACGACTCGTTCGACCCGCCCGAGGGACAGTCGGTCTGGGTCGGGAACGCCCGCCCGCGCACCGGCATCCACGTGGTCGACCCCGATCCGGCGTGGCCGGCGGCGTTCGCGGCGCTCGCCGACCGGATCCGTGGCGCGCTCGGCGAACGCGCCCTGGCGGTCGAGCACGTCGGTTCGACCTCGGTGCCGGGCCTGCCGGCGAAGCCGATCATCGACATCGACCTCATCGTCGAGGACCCGGCCGACGAGGCCACCTACGTGCCGGCACTGGAGGCCGCCGGCTTCGTGCTGGTGATCCGCGAGCCGTGGTGGCAGGAGCATCGCTGCTTCACCTCCGACGAGCCGAAGAGCAACCTGCACACGTTCGGCCCGGACGCGGCGGAGCCGGTGCGGCACCGGATGTTCCGGGAGTGGCTGCGTGCGCATCCGGAGGACCTGGCGCTCTACCGCGACACCAAACTCGCGGCCGCCAAGGCGTCGAACGCGGCCGGCGAGCACGTGATGGAGTACAACGCCCGCAAGGAGTCGGTGATCCGGGAAATCTACGACCGGGCGTTCCGTGCGGCGGGGCTGCTTCCCACGCGTTGACGCTTGCACGTGGCCATGCGGCAGGCGGATGGTCGGCATCCGCATTCCGCGTTGGCGGGCCGCGGCGGACCCGGTCACATTGGCCGGCATGCCACAGCCATTGATCGCGCTGGCGGTCGCCGCCGCCGCCGTGCTCCTGCCGGCGCGGCCCGCGGCGGCGCACCCGCTCGACGTCTACCTGCAGGCGGCGTACCTGAGCCCGGCACCGGACGCGATCCGGCTCGAACTCGCCATCTCCCCGGGTGTCCTGGTCGCCCCGGACGCGCTGGCCGACCTCGACACCGACGCCGACCGGCGGATCACCGACACCGAGGCCCACGCCTTCGCCGAACGGGTCCTCGCCCGCCTGCACATGAGCGTCGGCGACACGGTGCTGCGGGCCGGCCTGACCGGGGTGGAGATGCCGCCGTACCCGACGATCCAGGCCGGGTACGGCACGATCCGCCTCTTCGCACGGGCGCCGGGAGCACCCGCCGGCCCGGGCGCGTTCGAGCTGCACTTCCGCAACGACCACGTGCCGCGGGGCGCCGCCTACCAGGTCAACGCCACGGTGGAGGAACGCGGGCCGGTCGCGCTCGGGCGCCAGCAGCGCGATGCGACCCAGCGGGAGAGCCGCATCGGCTACCGGATCGACCCGACGACCCGCTCCCCGCAGGTGGTCGTCTCCCGCCCCCGAACCTCCGACCGCCTGGCCGGCGTGCTCGAGTCCGGGCCGCTGTCGCCGGCCGTGGTGCTGCTGGCGCTGGCGTTCGCGGCGCTGCTCGGCGCGTCGCACGCGTTGACGCCCGGGCACGCCAAGACGCTCATCGCCGCGTACCTCGTCGGCAGCGGCGGCACCCTCCGCAACGCCCTCACGCTCGGGGCGGTCGTCACGTTCACGCACACGGCGTCGGTGATCGGGATCGGGCTGGTCGCGCTCCTCGCCGGCCGGGTGCTCGTGCCCGGGGTGCTGATGCCCGTCATGGCGACGGTTTCCGGGGTGCTCGTGCTCGCCATCGGGCTGCGCCTGGTGCGCCGGCGGTGGCCGGGGAGCGGCCTGTCCGCCGGGGGAGGCGCGCGCGGCGCCGGGGTCCCGCCCGGTCCCGCGCACGTGTCCGGATCCGTGCGCCCGTCCGGCATCGGGGGTCTGGCCGGCGTCGGCGACGCGCACGGCTCGCGCGGTGACGCGCACGGCTCGCTCGGCCGTGTGCACGGCCCTGGCCGAGGGCATGATCACGGGCACGGGCACAGTCACCTGCCGCCGGACGGCAAGGTGACCGCGGGCGGCCTCATCGGCATGGGCGTCTCCGGCGGGCTCGTGCCGTGCCCTGAGGCGCTCGGCGTCATGGTGCTGGCCGTCGGCGTCAACCGGACGCTCTTCGGCCTCGGCCTGATCCTCGCGTTCAGCCTCGGCCTCGGCGCGGTGCTGGTCGGCCTCGGCGTCCTCCTGGTCCGGTCGCGCCGGTTGATCGACCGCTTCGCGCGGGTCGGCGACCGCTGGGGCCGGGTGCTGCCGTTCGTCAGCGCGGTGGTGGTGACCGTGCTCGGCGCCGGGCTGCTCTGGCAGGGCGTGCGCGCCGGCCTCCCGCTGATCGCCGGGCCGTGAAAGGCGCACGCGACCGGCTCGTGAAGGGTGCGGCGGGTCAGCAGACCGTGCCGCCGTAGTCGTCGGTGGGGTCGCGGTAGATGCCGTGGACGTGGTTCGTCGCGTCACCGCCCATCGCCTGCGGGGCGTACTCGACGACGACGTGCGGGCCGGTGATCCGGAAGTACGCCGCGCTGCCGGCCGCCGTCGGGCCGTACCAGGCGAAGTGGGTGTCGGGGAGGTCGTCGCGCAGCTGGGCGCGCCGGGCGGCGTTGAGGCGTTCGGTGCCGAGCCCGCCGTAGCGGTCGAGCAGGTCGAGGAACGCGGCCCGCTGGGCGGTTGTCATCGCCGAGCCGGGCAGCCCCTCGGCCGGGATGCGCCGGCAGTCCTGACCCGCGCCGAGCACCAGGTCGACGGGGGTGCCGCCGAGCACCGCCCGCTGCCGCGCGTTCGCGTCGAACGAGTTCACCAGCGCGAACGCCCGATCGACGATGTCGCCCAGTGGCCGCACCGTGGTGCCGCCGGCCGGGTAGCTCGCCGGCTGGGCGCCGAGGAAGCTCGGGGTCAGTGAGAGCCGATCGCCCCGGATCGTCGCGTTGACCGTCACGTGATGGCCGCCGAACTGCCACTGCCACGGCTCGGTCGCCGACGGTTCGCCGATGAGCGCTATCCAGTAGTGCTCCCGGCCGTAGGTGATCCGGCCGCCGCCGGCGGGCATCGCGTCGTCGGCCGACCACTGCGCGACCACCCGTTCGTAGCCCTCGGCGCTCAACGTCGCCCGCATCAGCGCCAGGAACGCGTCGAGCTGCGGCCGGTCGAGGTCGCCGGTGCGCACGCCGCGGCGTTCGTAGAGGCCGGCCGGCAGGTTGGACCAGCGCTGCTTCTGCGCACGGTCGCCCCGGTCGAACAGGACGGCGTCGCGCTGCCGCGCGTCGAGCGTGCCGAGAAACGCCTGGGCCGCGGCGGCGATCCCCACGTCGGCGGCGCCCGAAGGGGGCGCGGGCGCGGGCGAGACCGTCGGAGTGGGCGCGGCGGCCCGATCGGGGGAGGCGGTGCACCCGGCGAGACCGAGCGCCAGGATCCAGGCCAGGGAGGGATGGACGCGCATGGCGGCCAATCTGGCGGCTCCCGGCGCCGTCCACCAACGCGAAAGCCGTATGCATACTATGCGCATGCCGCATAGCGAACTCGGACTGTTGCACGAGCTGCGTGCCCTCGCTGTGCTGCTGGAGGAACGCCACGTCTCCCGCGCCGCCGTCCGGTTCCACCTCAGCCAGTCGTCCATGAGCCGCACGCTGCAGCGGCTGCGCGCGCAGTTCGGCGACGAACTGCTGGTCCGCGCCGGCGCCGACTACGAACTGACGCCCCGGGCCCGCGAGATGCAACGCGAGCTCGCCCTCCTGCTGCCCCGCATCGAGAACCTGGTCGCCGGCCGCGGCTTCGACCCGGCCACGGCGACCGGCACGCTGCGCATCATCGGCACCGACTACACGACCTCGACGCTGGGCCCGCACCTGCTGCCCCGGCTGTACCGGGAGGCGCCCGGCCTGGAGATCCGCGTCGACCAGCGGGACCAGGACAGCTACGCGCATCTCGAACGCGGCCGCGCCGACCTGGTCCTGTCGCCCGTGGTGCCCTCGGCCCCGCTGCGCTGGGAGCAGCTGTTCACCGACGACGTGGTGTGCGTGGTCGACCGGGGGCATCCCGAGACGAAGCGCCTCGCGCTGGCCGACTACGTCGCCGCCGACCACGTGGTGATCACGACGATCGCGCAGGAGCAGCCGCTGATCGAACGCTGGCTGCACGACCTCGGCCGCAGTCGACGGGCCGCGCTGCGGGTCTCCCATTTCAGCGCCGCGACCGTGGCCGTTCCGGGCACCGCGCTGGTGGCCACGATCCCGCGCCGGCTGGCCGAACTCCAGGCGGCCGACCCGCGGCTGAAGCTGGTCGAGGCGCCGGAGGAGTTCGACGCGCTCGCCTACGGGATGGTCTGGCACCCGCGCCTGGAGACCGACCCGGCGCACAGCTGGCTGCGCGCCACGGTCCGCGCCGCGGCCCGGGAGATGCGCTAGCAAAGCCCAAGAGATGCGCCAGCAAAGCCCGGGGATGCGCTAGTTCAGGCCGCCGCCGCGCACCCGGTGGGCGTGCTGCACGAGCGCGATCAGCACGTCCTTGCCGGACTGCCGCTGCCGCGCGTCGCAGAGCACCACCGGCACCTCGGGATCCAGGTCGAGCGCGAGCTGCACCTCATCCAGTTCGTAGCGGCGGGCGCCCTCGAAGCAGTTGACCGCCACGATGAACGGCGTCCCGTCGGACTCGAAGTAGTCGATCGACGGCCACGAGTCGGCGAGGCGCCGGGTGTCGGCGAGCACGACCGCGCCGAGCGCGCCCAGCGCCAGTTCGTCCCACATGAAGCGGAACCGGTCCTGCCCGGGCGTGCCGAACAGGTAGAGCACCAGCGAGTCCGAGATGGTGATGCGGCCGAAGTCCATCGCCACTGTGGTGGTCTCCTTCGCCTCCACCCCGGACAGGTCGTCGACCCCGACGCTCTCGCTGGAGAGCACCTCCTCGGTGCGCAGCGGCGCCGACTCGCTGACCGAGGTGACGAGGGTGGTCTTGCCGACCCCGAACCCGCCCGCGACCAGGATCTTCACGGCGGTCGGGACCGGGTCGGCCGGGTCCGTTCCGTCAGAGTTGGCGTAAACCATCGATCAGCGCCTCATAAAGTCGGGAGTGGGGTTGGTCGGCCGGCCCGGGGTCGTGGATCCGGATGAGGCCGGCGTCGAGCAGGTCGCCGAGCATGACCCGCACGGTGCCGAGCGGCAGGTTCAGGTGCGCCGAGATCTCGGCGACGGAGAGCGGCTCGCGGCAGCGCCGCACGATGGCCTGCTGCTCCGGTGGCAGATGTTCGAGCCCCGGGCCGGCGTCGGCCGCCGGCGGGTTCCGGGTGGCGACCACCATGGAGATCAGGTCGAACGTGCCGCGCACCGGCCGGGTGCGACCACGCGTCATCGCGTACGGCCGCACCACCGGACCCGCCTCGTCGTCGACCCACACGTCCTCGTCGTGCCCGCGACCGGCCGCCGTCACCGCTCACCCATCGCCGGCCACCTGCTCGTCGCTGCGCGGCGGCGTGCCGAGGAACTTCCCGGCGCGGGTGACCAGCATCGCCATCTCGTACGCGATGAGCCCGACGTCGGCCTCCTCGGAGGCGAGCACGCACAGGCAGGCGCCGTTCCCGGCCGCGCTGACGAACATGAACGACGTCTGCATCTCGATGATGGTCTGTCGGGGCGGCCCGCCGCCGAAGCGTCGTCCGGCCCCCTTGGCGAGGCTCTGGATGCCGGAGGCCACGGCGGCGAGGTGCTCACGGTCGTCCCGTTCGAGCCCGCGGGACGACGCGACGAGCAGCCCGTCCACGGACAGGACGATGGCGTGCTGGGCGTGCGCCACCCGTTCCACCAGATCGTCCAGCAACCACGTCAGGTCACCGCTCGAAGCTGTTTTCTGCACGGCGTTGGTCTCTCTCCTCGTTGATGGACGCGGCGGCGGGGAGTTATTCCGCGGCGTCTGGGTCGGTGAGGCGCGCGGCCGCTGCCCGGCCCTCGCGGGTGCCCTGCTGGTAGGAACCCATCCGGCGGCGGATGTCCTCCGGCGACGAGCCGTCGGTGACGGCCGGTTCGGACGGCGGCTCCTCGGCGGGGCCGGAACCCGGCGCGGGCGGGGCGGCCCGGCCGGCGGTGGGGCGCCGCTGGCGGACCCGGATCGGCAGCCCGGACGGGGTCTGCGAGCCGCCGAGCGCAACGGTGTCGGCGTCCTCCTGGGACACCGCGGCGCCGGCCGTCGCACCGTCCACATCGGACGGTGGCCGGGCGTGGCGGGGACCGGCGGACGGCACCGGCGAGGGCCGCTGCGGCAGCGGCGGCAGCGGTGCGGGTGCGGGCGGCGGCAGGTCGGCCGCACCCGGCGGGGCGTTCTCGGGGGCGCCCGCGGCGTTCGTGGCCGCGGTCCGCGTCGGGGGAGCCGGGCGGGCCGCGGCCGCCGCCGTGGGCTCCGCCGGCAGGGGCAGCGGCGCCGGCTCGTCGGGCTCGGCGTCGTGGACGGCCACGATCGAAAGCGGCAGCAGCACGATCGCGAGCGTGCCGCCGTAGGCGGAGTCCTTCAGCTGCACCCGCACGCCGTGCCGGGCGGTGAGCCGGCTGACGACGTAGAGGCCGAGCTGGGAGGCGTTGTCCGACAGGCGGTACTCGCGGTCGCTGGTGATGCGTTCGTTCGCGACGGCCAGGTCCTCCGGGCTCATGCCCAGGCCGCGGTCCTCGATCTCGACCACGTAGCCGTTCGCGACGAGCTGGCCCTTGATCTCCACGACCGTGTGCGGCGGGGAGAACGAGAGGGCGTTGTCGATCAGCTCCGCCAGCAGGTGGATCACGTCGCCGACGGAACGGCCGGTCAGCTCGACCGGGCCGAGCGGCAGGACGTTCACCCGGGTGTAGTCCTCGACCTCGGCGACGGCGGCGCGCACCACGTCGACGACCGGGATGTTCCGGCGCCAGACGCGGCCGGGGTTGGCGCCGGTGAGCACCAGCAGGTTCTCCGCGTTGCGCCGCATCCGGGTCGCCAGATGGTCGATCCGGAACAGGTCCTCGAGGTCCTGCGGGTCGTCCTCGCGGCGTTCCATCCGGTCCAGCAGCGTCAGCTGCCGGTGCACGAGCGCCTGGGTGCGCCGCGAGATGGACAGGAACACGTCGCGGACGCTGCGCCGCAGCTCGGCCTGCTCGACGGCGGTGCGGATCGCGGTCTCCTGCACCGCGTTGAACGCCGTCGTCACCTGCCCGATCACGTCGTCGTCGCCGAGGGCCAGCGGCGGCGCGGCGGCGGCGACGTCGAGCTTCTCGCCCTGCCCGAGCCGGTTGACGACGTCCGGCAGCCGCTCGTCGGCCAGGTGGTGGGCCGCGTCGCGCAGCTGCTCGAGGCGGGCCACGAGGGCGCGGGCGGTCGAGATCGACAGGCCGATCGAGGCGATGACGGCGATGAGGCCGAGGCCGGCCGCGAGGAGCAGCCGCAGCAGCACGCCCAGCGCCACCGGCGTGGAACGCCCCACGATGTCGTCGCCGCCGGTGAGCACCACGCCGTGCAGGGTGGCCAGGGCCGGCTCGACGGCGGCCCGCCACTCCTCGTTGGACACCGGCGGCTTGGCCCCGGCCTTGGCCTCGTTGACGACCTTGTCCTCGAGGGCGCGCAGGCGGGTGAAGTCCGGGCCGGCGGCCGCGGCGTCGTAGCGGGCGCGGTCGGCCTCGGTGAGCTTGGCGGCCGTCTCGGTGCCGAGGAAGCGCTGCGTCCCGACGAACTGCGTGAACTGGTGGTGCTCCGTGGCGGTCATCGAGCCGGCCGCGATGACGCCGGTGAACATGGCGTCCTCGCGGGAGATCAGCTCCCACATGCGGTTGAGCTGGATGAGCGCGGCCGCGTCGGCGGCGATCTCCTTGTCGTCGAGGCCGGCGAGGGAGTCGTACACCCGGAAGATGCCGTCGATGACGCCGGTGAACGCGTCCGCGGCCTTGCTCCGGTCGATGGTGCGCGTGTCGACCGCCTTGCGGGTGGCGGTGAGCGCGTCGAGGCCGGCGAGCAGGCCGTCGATGCGGGCGCGCAGTTCGTCGCCGGTGGCGAGGTCGGCCTGCCAGTCCTGCACCGAGGAGCGGAACGCCCGGGCGTGCCGTTCGGCGTCGGCGCGCGCCGCGGCCAGGGCGTCGCGGGGTGCGGTGGCCGGCCCGCCGAGGTACGCGGTCGACAGGCGACGCTCGGTCTGCAGGTCGAGCAGCAGGGGTTCGCTCGGCTGGTAGATCTTGCTGTTGTGGGTCTGCACCCACAGGAGGCCGAGCCCTTCCCGCCCGGTCACCCAGGCGGCGAACGCCCAGAGCAGCACCAGGGAGAGCAGCAGCGCGACGATCTTGCCTCGTAGATTGGTGGTACGGGAACGCACCGCACCGGAAGCCTTGCGGCGCCTTGGAAAGATCGCGGGCACTGCGGCACGCTAGCAGTGCCCGTTCGGGGTCTCAAGCGGAAGACGGGGCGGATACCGCGTAAGGACGGGCAAAATTCCCGAATACCTGCGTATCAGTCATAGTTCACGCGTGATGAACAGCGCCGAAAGTATTGCCGCCTCCACTATGGACTCCGGTAGATACAACTCCTTGCCATACCACAAGGTGGGACGCGGGTGGTCGACGGCGGCGCGCAGGAACGCGGTGCCCCGGCGCAGCGCGTCGTCGACCGGCCCGGGCCGGCGCGCGAGCAGGTGCAGGGCGTAGGCGGTCTCCTCGGCCGTTGCGGTGAAGCGGCCCCAGGAGCCGTCGGCGCGCTGCGTGGCCCGCACCCACTCCGTCGCCCGCCGCAGCGCCGCGGCGACCGCCGGCCCGCGACCGGCGCTCTCGAGCGCGAGCGCGCAGGAGACCGTGGCGTAGTAGGGGGAGGCGTGCCAGCGGTCCTGCCACGAACCGTCCGGGAGCTGCCGGCCGACCAGCACCTGCGTGAGCGCCGCGGACTCCCCGGAGCGCCGGCCGAGCGCCTCCAGCACGTGCGCGTTGGTGCTGACCGAGAAGCCGTCCTCGCCGGGCCAGGTGCAGAAGCCGTGCGCGGTGCGGTAGTGCCACAGGGCGTCGCGGTCCGGCGGGCGTCCCAGCCGGGACAGCGCGTACAGCGTCACGGCCGTGGTGTCGGCGTCGGTCGGCAGGCCCGGGCCGGTCGCGATCCCGGTCGGGCCCAGGCCGGCGGCGAGGGAGTCCAGCAGCGCCGGCGGCACCTCGACCGGCATGCCGCTGCGGGCGATCCAGGAGAGCACCCACGCCGTCTCGAAGGCGGGGATCGGGGTGGGGCAGGGTACCGGGCCGCCGTGGCGGGCGGTGAGCGTTCGGAGGAAGTCCGCTCCGGCGGGGCTCAGCCGCGCGGCCGTCGCGGCGGGGGAGGCGCCGACGATGCCGTCCTGCGCCGGGCCGTCGCCCAGGACCTCCAGAAAGTGCCGGGCCTTCGGTGGTACCGGCCGTCCGTCCGCGATCCGTTCGCGCAGCGCCGCCAGCCTTGTCCGGTCGAACGGCGTGAGCAGGGCGAGCCGTTCGGCGAGCGCCGGCACGATCAGTTCGATCGCCGGGGTGTCCGGCAGCGGTGTGCGGCCGTCGAGCAGGAGCTTCAGCGCGCGCGTTCCCCGGTCGACGGCCGAGGCGAGGTCGGCCCGCGTTCCCCAGGAGGGAACGTCCCCGCGGCGCACCGCGGCGAGCGCCTCGACCGCGCTCAGCGTCGGCACCAGCGCGTACCCGCCCGGCATGCCCCAGGTGCCGTCGGGATGCTGCCGTTCGACCAGGAACCGCACCCGCGCGGCGTGCCCGGACAGCCACGGCGCCAGCACCACGAGGCGGGCCGTCTCGTAGACCGACGGCGCCACCCGCCCGAACGGCTCCGCCAGCAGGCCGGCCACCAGCCGCCGGGCTGCGGCCACCGGCGCGTCGTTCACCGGCCGCCCCAGAAGTCGGTGACGTCGTAGAACCCGACGGCGAAGCCGATCTGGCGGGCCAGCACCGCGCCCTGAGCCGGTTCGAGGCCGTCGAGCAGCCGCCGGAAACGCCGGGTCTCCCGGTCCAGCGCACCCTCCACGGTGGAACGGTCGACCAGCGCGAGCGCGTTGAGGTCGCCGGTCGCCGCGTCGCGGTCGTGGGTGGCGAGGTCGTTGACGAGGCGCAGCACCCGCTGGCCCGCCCGGGCGGCCGTCAGGAGGCCGTCCAGTGTGGACAGCCCGTCCAGCGTGCGCAGCCAGTGCGACACGGCCACGAAGACGAAGCCGGTGTTGTCGGCGTTGTCGAGGTACTCCGCGAAGGACGGTCCGGGGCCGGCGAGCCAGCGCCTTTCCCGTTCCATCGCGGTAATGGTCTTGTCGAGGGCGGCCGACCAGAAGGGCCGGCGCCCGCTCGGGATGTCGGCGCGGACGACGGCGAGGAGCCGGCCCAGGTCGCCCACGGCGGGTGCCCCGGCGGCGACGGCGCGGCAGTCCGCGAGCGCCGGGCCGGGATCCGCGGCGCCGGCGTCGACCAGCCGGTCGAGCGCGAAGACGAACAGCGTGGCCCGGTCGGCCACCCGCAGCGCGTCCACGGTGGACTCCGGCGCGGCCGTCGCGTTGGCCAGCGCGACGGCGTGCAGCAGCGCGGCGTCGAAGCTCCGGTCCGCGAAGAGGTCGGGATACTCGGCGACGCGCCGCCGCAGGTCCCGCTCGCCGGCCGCGGCCAGCGCCGCGATCCGCCCCACCTGCGCCGCGGATGCCAGCGGGTCGGTCACCGCGGGGTCAGCACCACGCGTGCCGGCACCTTCGGGCGCAGCGACGCGCCGAGCCGGGGCGTCAGGTCGGCCGGCCCCTCGACCCGGAACCGGAAGCGCCGCAGCAGCGTCGCGATGATCAGCGGCGCCTCCAGCAGGAACAGGTGCTGGCCCAGGCACTGGTGCGGCCCGCCCCCGAACGGGAAGAACGCGAAGCGATGATGTCGCCGCTTCGCCGCCCAGCGGTCCGGGTCGAACTCGTCGGCCCGCTCCCACAGGGCGTCCAGCCGCTGCGTCGCGTAGGGGCTCACCAGCACCGTGCCGCCCGCCCGGATCCGCGTCCCGTCCAGCACCTCCTCGGCGACGGCGGTGCGCGGGATCATCCAACCGGCCGGCCACAGCCGCAGCAGTTCGTCGATGACGCAGCGGGTGTAGGCGCCGGTCGCGCCGCTCTCGGCGGTGAGGCGTTCCTCGACGTCGGGCCGCCGGGCGAGGACCGGCCACAGCCACGACAGCACGGCGATGGTGGTCTCCGTCGCCGTGGAGAACATCGCCACCACGTCGTCGCGGATCCGGCGCAGCGGCACGTCGCGCTGCCGGCACAGGGCCGACACGATGTCCTGCCCGTCGCCCGGCTCCCGCAGCGCGTCGTGGATGACCGGGTACACGATGGCGTCGATGGTCCGCACCGCCGCGTCGAACGCCCGGTCACCCGGCATCGGCACCCGGTCCGGCATGAACGGCACCGCGAAGCGGGACACCATCGTGGTGGCGACCGTCCCGAGCGCGTCCACGATGCGCATGGCGTCCGGCACCGAGATCCGGTCGGCGAACAGCACCCGCATCGTCGCCCCGCACACGATGCGGGTCAGCATCTCGTCCACCCGCACCGGCCGTCCCGCGGCGGCGTCCGCGTCGAGCGGATCGACGGCCGCGCCGATCGCCCGTTCCAGCTCGGCGACCATGGTGTCCAGGCGCGGCTTGGTGAACAGCGGCTGCAGGACGCCGCGGCTCGACTCCCACTGCGGCCCCTCGGTCACCAGGATCGCCTCGCCGACGGCCCGGCGCACCGGCCGCCACAGCAGGCCCTTGCCGTCGCGCACGTAGTTGGCGGCGTTGTCGCGCAGCACGTGCTGCAGATGTTCGGGATCGGTGACCAGATACGGCCGGAACGTCCCGAGGTTGAGCCGCACGACCTGGCCGTCGGCGCGGTTGGCGGCGTCGACCAGCGCCTGCATGGGATCCCGGAACAGCGTGGAGACGACCTGACGGCGCGAGACCGATGTCGGCATGGGCACCCTTCGCGACGACCCCGTTCTTCAGTTGTAAATAGAGTTTCATTGTTCGGCGTGGATCGCTAGACGTGATCGTCTACTCGGCGGTTTGCGACAGTCGTTTCTGCCACCACCGCCGCTTGGGCTTGCCCGCATGTGCGGGTACTTCCGGCGTTTTCGGCCGTTCCTCGCGCGCGGCGGCGCGGTCCTCGTGCCACTGTGCGAGCACCTTCTCGACGTCGACCAGCTTCACCGGCAGCCGTCCGTCGTCGGGTGCCCGCCACGACGCCCGGATGCTCGTGTTGAGCGCCTCGACGAACTCGCGCACCCGTGCGGCGTCCGACAGGCCGCGCACCGTCTCGCGCAGTTCGTCGACCTGCCGGCGGATCAGCACCGCCGGTGGCAGCATCCCGTCGGCCGACGCTTCGTGCCGGCTCAGGAAGCTGCGCAGCCACCAGTCCTCCTCGTAGGCGCTGCCGCGATCCGGCAACGGCTTTCCCGCACCGGGGAGGTCGTCGAAGTCGCCGCGCTCGGCCGCCTCGCGGATCTGCCTGTCGATCCAGGACTCGAACCGCATGCCGGGCGGCTTCCGCTCGGTCATCGCCACCCCCCTTATATTGCGTTTCGTCCACGGTACCGGGGCGTGTAGAAGTGGGGGCGTGGCGCAACCCGTTCTGCGGACCGAGCGGCTGGTCCTCGTGCCCCTGGCCGACGAGCACCTCGACCTCGAGGTGGAGCTGGACTCCGATCCGGAGGTGCTGCGTTTCCTCTTCGGGCGCGCCCGCAGCCGGGACGAGGTGGCCGTCGCCCACGAGCGGCGGATGGCGGCGGCCGTCCCGGTCGACGGGCTCGGCAACTGGATGGCGTTCACGCCGGAGGACGACTTCGTCGGGCTGATGATGCTGCCGCCGACGGATCAGCCGGGCGCCGCCGAGCTGGGCTACCGGCTGCTCCGCCGGCACTGGCGACAGGGGCTGGCGAGCGAGGCGTCGCGGGCCCTGCTGGCGCACGGGTTCGACACCGTGGGGCTGGCGCGGGTGATCGCGACGACCATGACCGTCAACACGGGTTCCCGGCGCGTGATGGAACGCCTCGGCATGCGCTACGTGCGCACGTTCCACCTGGAGTTCGACGATCCGGTGCCCGGGACCGAGCAGGGCGAGGTCGAGTACGAGATCACCCGCTCCGGGTGGGCCGGCCGGCCTCCCCGTTGAGGTGGCGCGCCTGCTGCGGGGTGGTGCCCGACCACTGGTGGAACGCGCGGTAGAACGAGCTCGGTTCGTCGTATCCGAGCAGGAACGCGATCTCGCCGACGGTGATCTCCGGACGGCTCAGGTAGTGCCGGGCCAGCCGGAGCCGGGTCCGTTCCAGGACGGCCTGGAAGGTGGTGCCCTCGCGGGCCAGCCGGCGCTGCAGGGTTCGGCTGCTCAGCGCCAGCCGGCGGGCCACGTGCGCGGCGGTGCCCTGGCCGGCGGGCAGGAGTTCGAGCAGGGCGGCGCGGACCCGGTCGGCCGTCGACTCCACCCGGTCCAGATCGGCGAGGCGCCGGCGCAGGTCCGCCTCGAACACCTGCCACATGGCGGCGTTCACGGTCAGGAACGGCAGCCGCGCGTCGTGTGCGGTGAAGGTGACCGTGACCGAGGGGCCCGGTTCGATCGGAATCCCCAGGTAGGCGCGGTACCCGTCGGCGGCCGGCGGGGCCGGCATGGTGGCCCGGGCCGGGACGACGCGGGCGCGGGTGCCGAGCCGCGCGAGCGCCACCCAGAACGCCAGCTCGTAGGCGACCAGGCCGGCCGGCGGCTCCGGCGCGGGCGGCATCTCGGTGGTGACGCTCAACCCGTCGCCGCCCGTGGTGACCGTGAGCTTCTGCGGGCCGGCGAGGCGCTTGTACGTGGCGATCCGCGCTGCCGCGTGCGTCAGGTCGGGGCTGCACAGCGCGGCGAACAGCGGCGTCTGGAACGTCTCGGCGGTCATCAGCCGGGCCATCGTGGCACCTAGCGCGGGATCCCCGGTGGCCTCCTCCAGGGCGGTGAACACCCGGTAGAACTGCGCGGCGGTCAGCGTCACCTGGGCGTTGCGGAAGAGATCCTCGGGAAGGCCCGCGGTGCGCAGCACGGGGCCGGGCGCGACGCCGAGATCGGCGAGGATCGCACCGGTCGCGGAGGGGAACGTGAACAAATCCGCGGTCACGCCCGCACACTAGCGACATCGACGTCGAGGCCGGTGAGCCGCCGCGAGATCTCCCACAGCACGCGGATCGCCTCGTCGGCGCCCGGGCGGATCAGCCGGCGGCGCACCGGCGGCCCGCCCATGAACCAGCGCGGCCCGTACATCGTGCCGCCCTCGGCGTCGGGATCGGTGGCGGCGCGCAGCTGGCTGAGCGCACCGCGTTCGGGGGACATGCCGTAGCGGTTGGCCAGGCGGGGCAGCAGCCCGCTGCGCAGCCCGCGCCCGGTGAGGTGCACGGCGAGGCCGCTGCGGGTGGCGCCCGGGTGCGCGGTGAGCGCCCGCGCCGGCAGCCCGGCCGCCCGGAACCGGCGGTCCAGCCCCTGCGCGAAGTGCCGGTTGGCGAGCTTGGAGTCGTCGTACGCGCGGAACGGGTCGTAGCGGCGTTCCTTCGCGTTGAGGGGCCGGCCGCTGTGCTGGGCGTTGCTGGTCACGGTGACGACCCGGGCGGCCGGCGCGCGCACCAGCGCCGGCAGCAGGTGCGCGGTGAGCGCCCAGTGCCCCAGGTGGTTGACGCCCAGCTGCGTCTCGAACCCGTCGACGGTGCGCCCCTGCGGCGTCGCCATCACGCCGGCGTTGGCGATGAACAGGTCCACCCGCGGGTGCGCGCCGAGGATCCGTTCGGCGGCGCGGGCGACGGACTCCAGCGAACCGAGGTCCAGCTCCACGCACTCGGCCGAAGCGTCGCCCAGCCGATCGAGGGCCGCCGCACCCCGTTCGCCGTCGCGGGCGGTCAGCACGACGTGTGCGCCCTTCGCGGCGAGCGCCCGCGCCGTGGCGAACCCGAGGCCGCCGTTGGCGCCGGTCACCACCGCCACGCGGCCGCGCTGATCCGGGATGTCGGCTGCCGACCAGGACATGTTCACGCTCCTCGGGAGGGGTTGCCCCGATCACGCTAGGAGCGGGCGGCGCGATGATCAGTAGCCGATCGCGCCACCTGTGTAGCCATCCGCGCCACGCGGGTCGCGTATGTGTCGGCCATACGTTCGTGCGCGGGATGAAAGCCGAACGGTTCGATTCCGGACAGTGCGTCCGACGTTTCCGCCGATCATCGATGAAATCGCTAGCCTGTCCCGGTGACCGCCCTTCACTGTGCGATGCTCGGGCTCGCCGGCGCAACCGTCATAGAGGTATTCCAATTCGCCGGCGATCTGTACAAGTCGCGGCGGTGGCCATGGCGGAAGCGGAACGAGATCGCACCGCTCATGACAGCGGTCGTGCTGCGACTCGGTGGATCTTTCATTCTCGCATTTGTTCTCGGTGCCGACGGAAAGATCGATTCAGCGTCCGCTTCCGCCGCGGTCGGAATGGCGGCTCCGGTCGTGACCGAGAAGCTCATGCTGACGGCCCGCGCGATCGCGGGCGGTCTGGGAGGAAACGTCGATGCGGGGAAGTGACGGCTTCCTGTCGCGGCTGCTGGACGACCTCTGCGGCGTCCGGGTGCCCGGTGCCGGCGGTTCTCCCGCGCCGCGAACGTTCGGCGGTCGCGTGTTCGCGGCGTTGTGCGGCGACCGGCTCTGGACCGACAGTCCGGAGCAGGTGCTCGAGCCGGCTCCTGCGTTCCCACGAGCGGGACATGGGCTTCCGGTACTCGACCTCGGGGTCATTCCGGCGGCGGTTCAACCGGTCGGGTGGTCTTTCGGCCGCCGGCGGGATCGGACGATTGCCCTGGCGGGGGCCGTTGCTCTGGTCGTTCTCGTCCTCGGGCTGACGGCGCAGCTGAGAGGAATCTCCGAGCGTGGGCCGGATCGTGTGGGGGGCGCCGTGGCGGCCTCTCCGGCGTGCGGCTACCGGATCGCTTATCTCGGTGTGCTGAGCGGGGACGCCAAGGCCGACAGCGAGGCCGCGCGCAACGGCGTTCAGATGGCGATCGACAATTTCAACCGGGAACACGCGGGCTGCGCGGCGTCGCTGCGGGAGTTCGACACGAAGGGCGAGGCCGAGACGGCGGCGCGGCTGGCGCATGAGATCACCGCGGATCCGTTGATTGTGGGCGTGGTGGGGCCGTTCTGGTACGACGAGGCGCTGCGGGTGCTGCCGATCCTCGACGCCGCCGGCATTCCGGTGATCTCGCCGGCGTTGTCGATGTCGGAGTTCAGCGGCAGGTACAAGACGTTTTACCGGACTGTGGCATCGGACGCGGACCAGAACGCCGCGGCGGTGCGTTACCTGTTGAACGACTTTCGGGCGCGGAAGGTCTTCGTGGTCGCCGACAAGGACGACCCGACTTTGGAGATGGCCGCCGACGCGCGGGTGAAGCTGAACACGGCGTTCGTCGGCCGGGCCGACATCGAGACGAACCAGACCGATTTCGGTGGCATCGTCGACCAGATCACCTCGGCGACGGCGGACGCGGTCTACTACCTGGGCTATCCGGCAGCGGGTGGCGAGTTCGTGAAGCAGGTCCGCGCGGCCCGGAAGGACATCAAGATCATTGGTTGGGACCGGATCTTCCGCTCCTCGTTCGTCGAAAAGGCCGGCAAGGAGAACGCGGAGGGCGTCGTCATCACGTGCCCGTGCGTGCCGCCGCTCGAGGCGAATGAGAACTTCGGTGAGGACTACAAGAAGCGGTTCAACAAGGTCGGCTACAACGCGCCGGAGGCGTACGACGCCGCGAACGTGTTTCTCGACGCGATGGCCGTGGGCAAGGTGACGCGGGCCGAGGTGGCGAGCTACGTGGACTCGTACGACAGGGTGGGTGTGTCGCACCGGATCAGGTTCACCGTCAAGGGCGACCTCGACCCGAGCACATCGGCGGTGTGGGCGTTCACGGTGAAGGACGGTCAAATCACCGAGGAGAAGCTGATCGGTTGAGCCGTGCACGCCGTGCTCACCGACCGGGGTGTCGAACCAGGGGACTGGTGAGTTCACCGGAGTCGGCCACGCCGTCGCGCACAGATCGACGCCGGGGTGCGAGACTGCCGCATATGTCTAGAACGCGCATCATCCGCCGAGCCGGCGCCACCCTGGCGGCCGCGGCCGCCGCGCTCTCCCTGCTCGGCGCGCCCGCCCGCGCCACACCGCCCGATCCGGGCGTGACCGGGACGATCCTGTGGCAGAAGACCGTCGGCGACCAGGACCTGACCCTGCGGGAGATCCACCTGCCGCCGCACACCGACACCGGGTGGCACTACCACGACGGCACCCTCTTCGCGTGGGTCAAGGAGGGCACGCTGAGCCACTTCGACTCGACGTGCGCCTCCGACGGGGTCTACCCGAAGAACAGCCCGATCGTCGAGGCGCCCGGCAGCGGCAACGTCCACATCGGCCGCAACCTCGGCGACACCGAGCTCGTGCTGCACGTCCTGTACGTCCTGCCCACCGGCAGCCCGTTCTCGCGGGACGCGCCGAACCCGGGCTGCCCGTTCGAGTAGCGGAAAGTGTGACCGGCCCGACACACCAGGAATTGCACACTGTCCCGGTAGGTTGGGCCGGTCATGACCACTGTGGGATTCATCGGTAGCGGCAACATCGGCTCGACCGTCGCGCGGCTCGCGATCGCGGCGGGCTACGACGTGGTGCTGAGCAACTCGCGCGGCCCGCAGACCCTGGCCGACCTGGTGAAGGAGCTGGGGCCGCGGGCCCGGGCGGCCACCCCGGCCGAGGCGGCGCAGGCGGGCGACCTCGTGGTGGTGACCGTTCCGCTGCACGCCTACAAGGCCGTGCCGGCCGCGCCGCTCGCCGGCAAGACCGTGCTCGACACGAACAACTACTACCCCGATCGCGACGGCCGGGTCGCCGCGCTGGACGAGGGCACCGCGACGACCAGCGGCCTGCTGCGGGAGCACCTGGCCGGCGCGCACGTGGTGAAGGCGTTCAACAACATCTATTACGTGGATCTCGCCGCGCTCGCCCGTCCGAAGGGGGCCGCCGACCGCAGCGCCCTGCCGATCGCCGCCGACGACGCGGGCGCGAAGGCCGCCGCGACGGCGTTCCTCGACGCCGTCGGCTACGACGCGGTCGACGCGGGGCCGCTGGACGAGAGCTGGCGGCAGGAGCGCGACACGCCGGTGTACGTGCAGCCGTACCGGGAGCGGCCCGCGCCGGCCGAGGAGATCGTCGCCCTGCTCGCGGAGGCGAAGCGCTGATTTTCGCTCGCGCGGCCGCGCGTGGGGCGCGGCCGCAAGTGGTGGGGCCTTGTGCGGGTTATCGGGGCGTTTGACATGCGTAAGGCCCCGCTACTTGAGCGCGTTGATCAGCGCCGTCAACAGTGGGCCGGGGGCGTGGGTGTGGACCAGGTCGACGCGGTGCACCAACCGCGGCGCCGTGACCGGCACGCCCTGCGGTGCGGCGGTCGCGGGCAGCACGGTCAGCCCGTGGCCCGCCGCCACCAACGCGAGCAGCGTCGCGGAGTCGCCGCCCGGATAGGTGAGCACCGCCCGGGCCCGGTCGAGGCCGGCGGCCGCCCGCACGTCGGGCAGGAGCGCGCTGTCGATCCAGACCGCGTCGGCGAGATCGGACAGCCGCACTCCGCCGCGCGCGGCGAGCGGATGCCCCGGCGGGAACGCCACCGCCACCGGCGACTCGGCGATCGGCACGGTGCGCAGGGCCGCCGTGCCGGGCAGCGGGTCGGTCGGCGCGACCACCCCGTCGACCAGCCCCGCGTCGAGCGTGCCGGCGGCCACCGCGGCCAGGATCTCGGCGCGCGGCAGGGTGCGCAGCGCGAGCGGCGCGTCGGGGCGTTCGCGGCGGACGGCGGCCAGTGCCGCGGCGACCGGGCCGGCCGTGGGGCCGCAGAACCCGAGCGTGAGGCTCCCCGGCGGTTCGGCGGCGTCGCGCACGTCGGCCCGGGCGGCGTCGAGGCGCAGCAGCAGCGGCGCGGCGTGCTGGAGCAGGCGGGTGCCGGCCGAGGTGGGGCGCACCGGGCGGCGGTGCAGCAGCGTGACGCCGAGGTCGTGTTCGAGGGCGGCGATCTGTTGGGAGACGGCCGACTGGGTGTAGCCGAGGTCCGCCGCCGCGAGCGAGAACGACCCGTGCCGGGCCACCGCCACGAACGTTCTGAGCAGGTGCGGGTCCACGACATCAGCATCGCTCATGTGGGCACCACGGATCATCGTTGGACCTGATGCGCACGACCCGCCGAGGATGATCGCATGATCGCTACCACGCTCGCGCTCGTCGGCGACCGCTCGCCGCACGTGCGTTCCCACGCGCGGATCCCGACCCTGCTCGACGCCCTGCGCACCAACGACCGCCTCGACGTCGACGCCGTCTGGGTACCCACCACCGACGCCGCCGAGCCGCACGCGCTCGACGGCTTCGACGCGGTGTGGCTCCTGCCCGGCAGCCCGTACGCCAGCGAGGCCGGCGCGCTGAACGCCGTCCGCCACGCCCGCGAGACCGGCACCCGCTTCCTCGGCACCTGCGGCGGCTTCCAGCACGCCCTGCTGGAGTACGCGCGCGGCGCCTGCGGACTGGCCGACGCCGGCCACGCCGAGAACGACCCCCACGCCGACGAACCGCTGATCGTGCCGCTGTCCTGCTCACTCGTCGGGCACGAGGGCCCGGTGCGGGTGACCCCGGGAACCCTCGCCGAGCGGGCGCTCGGCGCCGCGCACACCGTCGAGCGCTACCACTGCGCGTACGGGCTCGATCCCCGCTACCTGGAACCGTTGCGGGCCGGCGGCCTGCGCTTCACCGGGCACGACGACGACGGCGAGGTGCGCATCGCGGAGCTGCCCGGGCACCCGTTCTTCCTGGCGACCCTCTTCCAGCCCGAACTGGCCGGCGACGGCACCCGCGCGCACCCGCTCGTCCGCGCGTTCCTGTCCGGGGTATGAGGTCGTCCGACCTTGTCCAACGCGAGGCGTCGAACGCCCGGCCGGGCGATAGCGTCCCCGGCCATGCGCAGCCTCAGCCAGGAGGAGCTCGACCGGCTGGTCCGCTCCGACCGCAATCTCAAGATCTCCCTCGTCGTCACGCTCGCGCTGCTCGTGGCGCTGCTCGCCCTGCTCATCGCCAACGACGTCCCGCTGGTCCTCGGCGGCGGCCTCGGGATGCTGATCGGCCTCGCCCTGCTGATCCCGCAGCGCCGCCTCCTGTCCGACCTGGGACTGTCCAAGGAGGAGGCCCGCGAGATCCTGCGGCGCCGCCGCGAGGAACGCAGCGGGCTGGCCGCGCTGCCGCCCGAGGCGCGCGCGGCGCGGGCCACCCGGCGGGCGAACATCTACCTGGGCCTCGGGATCGCGTTCATCGTGGTGCTGGTCCTGTCGGCCGGCTACTTCTTCGGCGAGGCCGGCAAGACGCACCCCGAGGGCGAGCCGCTGAACCCGTGGTTCGGGGCGAGCTTCTTCATCGGCTTCGCGGCCCTGGGCCTCGGACCCGGCTTCCTGTACGCCGCGGCGGCGCGGCGCCGGGAGGCGGAGTCGTGGCGCGAGATGTGACGCGCGGTGGCGCTCCTCAGCCCGTTCGACCGAGTGCGGAGAGCCGGGCGCGGACCTCGTCGGCCTCGGGAAGGCCGAGGTCGTCGTAGATCGCGAGGGCCCGGTCCCAGTGCTCGCGGGCGAGCCGCGGGTCGCCGAGGGCCTGATGCGACCACCCCAACCCGACGTGGGCGAACGCCTCCTGGTCCAGGCACTCGCCCAGGCGCGCCGACTCCAGGGCGGCCAGGTGCTCGTCCAGCGCACGCTCGGGACGGCCCTGCGCGAGGGCGACCGCACCGAGGCCGTTGAGCGCCGACGCGGTCCCGTCGTTGTGCTCGCCCACCTCGCGGAACATCTCCAGCGCCCGCCGGTGGTGCAGGCCCGCGTCGGCGTGATCGCCGGCGCGTGACGCGACGCGGCCCAGCCCGAGCCACGCCCACGCGTGGAGGTGCCGGTTGCGGGTCTCGCCGAAGAGCACCAGCGCGGCGCGGTAGTGCTTCTCGGCCTCCGCGTCGCGAGCGCACCGCAGCGAGGCGTCGCCGAGGTTGACCGTCGCCACCGCCTCACCGTCCCGGTCGCCGTGGCGGCGCATGACGGCGAGCGCGGCGACGATGTGCTGCACGGCGCGTTCGGGGCGGCCGAGGCGCTGCTCCGTCGCGCCGAGGTTGTTGAGCGCCCGCGCCTCGCCCACCTCGTAGCCCGCGAGGCGTTGCGCGGCAAGGGATTGCTCGTGGTACGGCAGCGCGCGCCGGAAGTCGCCGCGGGACAGCTGCACCATGCCGAGGTGCCCGGCGGCCCGGCCCACCCCCGCGTGGTCGCCCAGGCCGCGCGACAGCGCGAGGGCGCGTTCGAGGTGGGCGGCGGCCTCGTCGTTGCGGCCGAGCACCAGGTACATGCCGCCGAGCCCGTTGTGCGCCTCCGCCTGGCCGGCCGGGTCACCGGCCCGCGTCGCCGCGTCGAGCGCGGTCGAGTGCAGACTGAGCGCCTCCTCGGCGTGGTTGTTGGACAGGTAGCGGAAGAGCGTCACCGACAGGGTCACCGCGTCCGCGGCCCGGTCCCGCGCGGCGGCGTTGCGCGCGAACGCGATCAGGCACGCGCGCTCGGCGTCGAGCCACGCCAGGGCGGCCCCGGGGCCGTCGAGGTCGGGCAGGTCCGTGGCGGGCGCCGGGACCCGCGGCCGGCGGTGCGCCTCGGCGGGGTACAGCCGGTCCATCGCCGCACACGCCGTCCCGAGGTAGTAGTGCGCGAGCCTATCCAGTGACCCATCACTGTCTACTGTGGACAGGTCACGCGCGTAGGCCCGCAGCAGGTCGTGCATGCCGTACCGGCCGCCGTCCAGCGGGCGTATCAGATGCTTGCGGGACAGGCGGTCCAGCGCCGCCCGGGCCTGCACGGCCGGCAGGCCCGCGAGCGCGGCCGTCGCGTAGCCGTCCACGTCGGTGTGCGGATGCCGGCCGAGCAGCCCGAACACCCGCGCGTCGGCGGCCGAGAGCTGGCGCAGCGACCACGAGAAGACCGCCCGCACGTCGACCCGGGAATCGCCGCCCGCGTCGAGCAGGTCCAGCCGCCGGCGCTCGTCGGCGAGTTCGGCGGCCAGGGCCGTGAGCGTGGTCGTGGGGCGGGCGGCGGCCAGTTCGGCGGCGACCCGCAGCGCCAACGGCAGCCGCGCGCACCGCCGCGCCAGCAGCCGCGCCGCGTCGGGCTCGGCGTCGACCCGCGGGCCGATGAGGGCGTGCAGCAGGCGTTCGGCGTCGGCGGCCGGCAGCAGGTCGAGGTCGAGCCGGGCGGCGCCGTGCCCCACCACGAGGCCGGCGAGGGAGTCCCGGCTGGTCACCAGCACCAGGCAGGAGGCCGTGCCGGGCAGCAGCGGGCGCACCTGTTCGGCCGTTGCGGCGTTGTCCAGCAGGATCAGCAGCCGGCGGTCGGCGGTCTCGCCGCGGAACAGCGCCGCCCGCGCGTGCACGTCGGCCGGCAGGTCCGCGCCGGCGATCCCGAGCCCGCCGAGCAACGCGGCCAGCGCCTCGTGCGCGCCGAGCGGGGCACCCGGGTCGTAGCCGCGCAGGTCCACGTGCAGCTGCCCGTCCGGGAACCGGGCCCGCCACCGGTGCGCCCAGTGCACCGCCAGCGAGGTCTTGCCGACGCCGGCCGTGCCGGTCACCGACACGATCCGCACCCCGTCGACGGGCGGCGTCACGAGCGCGTCGAGGAACGCCAGCTCCGTCACCCGGCCGGTGAACCCGGCGACGTCGGGAGGCAGGTGCCGGGGAACCGGCCGGGCCACCGGACCCGCCGCCCGCCGCAGCTCCTCGACCCGGTCCCGCGCGGTGGCGAGTGCCCGCTGTTCGGCCGGCGTCGCGCCGAGCAGCTGCGTCAACGCGTCGAACCGGTCCGCCGGTGCCAGGCTCGTCCCGCTCAGGTAGCCGCCGACGATGCCGTGCGACCAGCCGGCCTTCTTCGCCAGCGCCCGGTAGCTGACCCGGTGCGCGCCGATCGCGCGGGCCTGGCGCAGCCGCAGCCGGCGCAGCACCGCCGCGAGGTCGGCGACGGTTGCCACGCCGGTGAGTTCGAGCACCGCTCCATCAAAGCAAGCGGCGCAAGGGGCTACGGATTCGGTGGGTACTGCTCGCCGGCCTCCACCGCGATCGGCAGCCTGTTCTCCGCCGGGGGCAGCGGGCAGGTGGCGAACTCCGTGTACGCGCACGGCAGGTTGGTCGCCCGGTTGAAGTCGAGCACCACGTGGCCGTCGGCGTCCGGCGGCCCGATGTTCAGGTTGCGGTTGGCCGCGTAGGTGGTGACGCCGGACGTCTCGTCGGTGAACAGCGCCTGGAACGTGCCGGCCGCGATGCCGTTGAACACGGTCAGCGCCAGCGGGGTGCCGTTCACCTCGAACTCGACGCGCCCCGGCGACTCGTACACGTGCTCCAGACCCTCGACGGCGGCGCCGACGGTCACCTGGCGCGGCGGGTCGGACGGGACGAACCGCCCGTCGAGCACCCACGCGTCGCTCGGCGCGTAGGCCGGCGTGCCGTTGTACTTCTTCAGGATCGGGCTGTCCGGATGGCGCGGGCGCACGATGTCGTACCCGCCGCGGCGGGCCACCTCGATGACGGCGTCGCCCCAGCCGGCCTTGATCTCCTTGCGCTCCTCGATCGGGCCGAACGCGTAGCGGCCGGTGACGGTGGTGCCGTCGACGACCAGGCTCTCGCCCCCGTCGAGTTCGACGACGACGCCGTCGGGACCGGTCGTCCAGGTGCCGGGCGCGTCGGGGATGCGCTGCGGATCCGGGCCGAGCCAGTACAGGCCGGTCACGGCGAGGAAGCCGTGCTTGTCGGCGCGACGGCGTTCGTGGGCCTCGTGCCAGTCGTTCCACTGCTGGGTGCTCATGCTGCGAGCCTATCCCCCTCTAGTCGGTAGGAATTGGGATCCGTGCCACAGCCAGGATCCGGCGCAGCCGGTCGGCCGTCGGCAGGTTGGCGCGCGCCTCGTACGCGTGCCGCTTGCGGGTGTCCCAGGCCGGCCGCTCACGCACCTCGACGGCGGTGAACCCGGCGGGCAGGCCAGGTCGACCAGCGTCTCGCCCGAACGCAGGCGCAGCGCGGCGGCGAACTCCCGCAGGCCGGTGAGCGGCACGAACGAGAACGGCTCCACCTCCGGCGGCAGCGCGGTGTCGAGGATCGCGCCGAAACGCCCGCGCAGCCAGGCCGAGCGGCCCACCCGGGTGAACGCGCCATCGAACGACATCACTAGACACTAGCGCGCCTAAAGCCGATGCGGCGGCGCCGCGGATGCGGCACGCTGTGCGCCGTGCAGGTGCGGGAGTTCCGGGACGGCGACTGGCCCCAGGTGTGGGCGATCGTGCGGGAGGTCGTACGGGCGCGGGAGACGTTCCCGTACGACCCCGGCATGACCGAGGCGCAGGGGCGGGCCACCTGGATCGAGACACCGCCGGGGCTGACCGTGGTGGCGGTCGACGGCGACCGGGTCCTCGGCACCGCGAAGACGGGACCCAACCGCGCGGGCCCGGGCGGGCACGTCAGCACCGCGAGCTTCATGGTCGCCGCGCCGGAACGCGGCCGCGGCGTCGGCACCGCGCTGCTGCGCCACGCGGTCGACCGGGCGGCGGCGGACGGCTACGCGGCCATGCAGTTCAACGCGGTCGTCGAGACCAACGAATCGGCCGTCGCGCTGTACCGCCGGCACGGCTTCGAGGTGGTCGGGACGGTGCCGCGCGCCTTCGAGCACCCGACGCGGGGACGGGTCGGCCTGCACGTGATGTACCGCGAGTTCGGAGCGCGATGAACCTCGCGGACACCAAGCACGCCTACCGATCCGCGATCGAGGAGTGCGCGCGGAGCCTAGCGGCGGGAACGGTCCCCGTCGAGCGGTGCCGCGCGGCGGCCGTCGCCCGGATCGACGCGATCACCCGATCGGCGAAGCGGGCCATCGACACGCACACCACCCGCCCCGCCCTGTCGGTCAACACCCGCCGGGGTCTCGTGGCCAAACTGGAGGTGCTCCACGGGCGGGCGATGGCGCGACTCGACGCCGTGATCGGCGGGGAAGTGGTGGGATACGACGATGAGTGACAGCTGGGACGAGGAGTTCTCGCCGTCGGGCGCCGCCCGCAACACCCTGCGCTGGGCCCACGGCCACGGCGCGTCCACCCTCGGCGAGGCGTACGACCTGCTCGAGCAGTTCGAGGTCAGCAACGACGTCCCCGAGGTGCTGGGCCATGACGACACCGTCGAGGACGTGCGGGAGGAGTTGGAGCACGGGCTCGAGACCGTCGGGCCGGAGGCCTCGCTCGCGAGCCTGCTCTAGAAGGTCACGGACACGGTCGGCCCGCCGTCGGGGTTCGGGGTCACCGTCAGGTCGGCGCCGTGGCGCCCGGCGACGGCGTGGCCGGCACGACGGGTCCGGTGTTGCCGATCGCGAGGATCGGGTGGACGCACCCAATATCATCCGGGCGGTGGGGGAGTCGCTCGCGTTCCGGATGAGCCGGTGGTCGGCCGCGCATCCCGCACGGGTGGACGCGGCCGTCACCGGGGTGCTCGCCGCCGGGTGCGTGCCGGCCGGCGTCGCGCTGGCCGGTGCCACCGGGCTGCTGCTGTCGCTGGGGCTGGTCGTCCCGCTCGCCGGGCGGCGGCGTTCCCCGCTGGGCGCCGCCGCCGTCGTGGGCGCGGTCGCGGTGGCGCAGCTCGTCACTTTGCCGTTCTGGCTGCCCGCCGACCTCGCCGTGGCGCTGGTCGTGCACACCGTCGCGGCACGGGTGCCGTCGCGGGCGGCGCGGTTCGCCGCGCTCGTCGTGGGCGTCGCCGGCAGCGTCGCCGCCGGCTTCCGCTGGAGCACCCCGCCGGAGTACCGGGCCAACGCGCTCGCGGCCGCCGCCGTGTTGTCCCTCCTCACCGTTCTCATCTGAGGGAACGGGAACCTGGTACGCGGCCGGAACATCGCCCACCGGCAGCGGGAGCGCCTGGTGGCCGCCCGCGACGTCCACGACATCGTGGCGCATTCGCTGGCGGTCGTCATCGTGCAGGCCGACGCGGGCCGGTACGCGGCCGGCCGGGAACGCGAGGTCCTGGCCACCGTCGCGCAGACCGCGCGGGCCGCCCTCGCCGACGTGTACCACCTCATCGACCTCCTGCGCGACGAGCCGGAACGCCCGGACGCCCTGCACCGCCTCGTCGGGACCGTCCGCACGGCCGGCCTCGACGTGCGGCTCGACGCCCGCCCGAGCGTCTTCGACGGGGTGCCCGCGCCGGTGCGCACGGCGGCGCTGCGCGTGGTGCGGGAGTCCCTCACCAACGTGCTCAAGCACGCCGGCCCGGACGGCGCCGCCGAGGTGACCCTGCGGCGCACCGCCGCCGGGGTGAGCGTGCGGGTCGCCGACCGGGGCGCGACGGCCCGGCCCGGCACCGGCCACGGCATCACCGGCATGCGCGAACGCGTCACCGAGCTGGGCGGCACCTTCGAGGCGGGTCCGCAGCCCGGTGGTTTCCTGGTGGAGGCGACCGTCCCGGCGGCGGCCCGGTGATCCGCGTCTTCCTCGTCGACGACCAGGAACTGGTCCGCGCCGGCTTCGCGATGATTCTCGACGCGGCGCCGGACCTGACCGTGGTCGGCTCGGCCGGCGACGGCGCCGCCGCGCTGGCCCTGCTGGCCCGCCCGGAGCACCGTTGCGATGTGGTGCTGATGGACATCACGATGCCGGGCCTCGACGGCATCGAGGCGACCCGCCGGCTGCTCACCGTGCCGCACGCGCCCCGCGTCGTCATGCTCACGACGTATGACAGCGACGAGAACCTGGTGGCGGCGTTGCGGGCCGGGGCATCCGGGTTCCTCGCCAAGACGGCCGGGCCGGAGGCGCTGCTGGCGGCCGTGCGCGCGGCGAACGCCGGTGACGCGCCGGTCGCCCCGCACCTGGTGCGCCGGTTGATCGACGCGTTCGTGCTGGCGCCGGCCGCACCGGTGCCCGCGCCGCCCGGACCGGATCGGCTCACCCCGCGGGAACGGGAGATCCTGGCCGCCGTCGGCCTGGGACTCAGCAACGCGGAGATCGCCGGGCGGCTGCACGTGCCGGAGTCGACGGTCAAGACGCATCTCGGTTCGGTTCCCTGAGCCAGGGCCCGTCCGGGGTGACGGGGCGGGCCGCACCCAGGGCCACCACGGCGGCCGTGGCGAGCACGCACACGCCGGCGGTGGTGCCGACGGCGAGCGGCCAGGTGCGAAGGCCCGGGCGGGTGATGCCCACCCGGTGCCACCCGGCCCCGGACCACCCCTCGCGGGTGACGGCCAGCATCATGAGCAGCGCCACGAGCACCGGCGAGAACGCCAGCACCAGCCCGTCGAGCACGGTGGCCGTGCCGAGCGACATCCCCAGCACGAGAACGACGTAGGTGACCGCTGCGACGCGGTCGGAGAGTCGGAACACACCGGCGAGTCTTCGCGGATCCGCCGTCGCGGCCATCCACCCCGGATCGGAATTCGGCGGCCCGGATCGTCCCCGCGGACTAGCCTCCCCGGGTGACCTATCCCGACCTCTTCGGATTGACCGGGGCCGAGCGCGAACGCCTGCGCGCCACGTTCGGCGAGGCCGCCGAGCTGTATCACCGGGCGCGTCCCGGCTATCCGGCCGCGCTCTTCGAGGACCTGACCCGCCTCGCCGGCCTGACCCGGGGTTCGCGGGTGCTGGAGATCGGCTGCGGCACCGGCCAGGCGACGGTCCCGCTGGCCCGCCTCGGCTGCACCGTCGTCGCCGTCGAACTGAGCCCCGACCTGGCCGCGGTCGCCCGGCACGAGCTGCGCGCCTTCCCGGACGTGCGGGTCGACGTGGGCGCCTTCGAGGAGTGGGCCGCGCCGGAGGAGCCGTTCGACCTCGTGCTGGCGGCTACGTCGTTCCACTGGATCGACCCGGAGGTACGGGTCCGCAAGCCCGCCGATCTGCTGAGGCCCGGCGGATCCCTGGCGGTCGTCGCCACCGACCACGTCGCCGGCGGCACCGAACGGTTCTTCGTGGACGTGCAGCGCTGCTACGAGCGCTTCGACCCGCAAACGCCGCCGGGACTGCGCCCGACGCCCGGTGCCGGCATCCCCGACGAACCGGTCGAGCCGGCGCCTGCGCGGTTCGGCCCGGCGCTGTTCCGCCGCTACGAGTGGGAGGTTGCCTACACCACCGCGCAGTACCTGGACCTGCTGATGACGTACTCGGGGCACCGGGCGATGCCCGCGCCGGCGCGGGACGGGCTGCTCGCCTGCGTCGCGGGCCGCATCGACGGCGACCACGGCGGCCGGATCAGCAAGCGCTACCAGACCCGCCTGACGCTCGTTCAGCTCCGGTAGGCGGGCGCGTCGGCGAGCGGCGCGTCGCCCCAGCGGGATTCCGTCGCCGCGAGGACCCGTTCGGCCAGCGTCGCCAGCCGGGGCAGCACGTCCGGGCGTTCGGCGGCGAGGCGCATCCGGTGCCGGATGACGGCGCGGCGGGTGGGTCCCCGCAGCCCGCCGCCGGGTGGCGTGTCGGCCTCCTCGAAGGCGCCCCGCAGGAACCACGCCGTGGACAGGAACGCCCACGCCGACACCGTCACGTCGAGGTCGCTGTCCACAATGGACGGTGCGGCGGCGCGCCAGCGTTCCAGGGCGGTGCGGGCGACCTCGGCGGGCAGGCCCCACGAGCACCAGCACGTCGGCCACGGGACGATCAGGTACGCCGCGTCCCAGGCGACGTGCTGATGGTCGGCCTGTTCGAAGTCGAGCAGCACCAACCCGTCCGGGGTGAGGACGTTGTTGTCCGGGCACGCGTCGGCCGGGGTGAGCGCGTGCGCGCCGGGGCTGAGGGCGTCGGGTGCGGCGCGCAGTTCGTCGAGGGCGCGCGGCTCCGGGGCGATGCCGAGCGTGGGCAGCAGGTCCGCGAGCGTGCCGGCCGCCTCGTCGAGCAGCGCCGGCATGACGTCCACAGTGGACGGATCGGTGCCGCTCGCGGCGGCGAGGCGGGCGGCGTCGCCGGTGGTCGCCGTGTGCAGCCGGGCGAGGGTGTCGGCCCACGCGTGCAGCATCGTCGTGGCGCGCGCGGCGTCGTCGCCGAGGAGCGCGTCGGCGAGGTTCGGGCCGGTGCCGAGGTCGCGCAGCACGACCAGCGGCGGGTCGGCGACGACGGCCAGGAGTTCGGGCACGGGCAGGCCGCGTCCACCGAGGACGGTCAGCGCGGCGGACTCCCGGCGCCAGTTGTCGACGTGGCCGGGGGCGTGCGCCTTCACCACGACCGTCTCCGGGCCGCCGTCCACCGTGGCGCGGACGACGTGGGCGCGTTCGCCGCCGGCCAGCCGGGCCACCTCGCTGAGCGGGCGTCCCAGGGCTTTGCCGGCGGCCGCGAGCAGTTCCGGTGTCACCGCAGCTGCCCCGCCGCGAGCCCGCGCTGCACCTGTCGATGGAACGCCACATAGCCGGCCAGCACCGGCACGATCGCGATCGTCATGCCGGCGAAGAGGCCGCTGAAGTCGCCCCGGTAGCCCTCGTTGACGGCCAGGGCGGTCAGCCCCTGCGCCAGCACCCAGCGCTTCTCGGCGCCCTCGCCCTGCATGAGCACGATCGGCAGCACGTACTGGTTCCACTGGAAGAGGAAGTTGAAGATGCCCACGCTCACCAGTCCCGGTCGGGCCATCGGCAGCATCACCCGGAAGAAGAGTCCGAAGTGGCCGCAGCCGTCCACCATCGCCGCCTCGGCCACGGTCGAGGGCAGCGTGCGGAAGAACGCCGTGAGGAAGAAGACCGTGAACGGCAGCGAGTACGCCGCGTACACGAACGTCAGCCCGGGCAGCGTGCCGAGCAGCCCGAGATTGCGCACCACGAAGAAGAGCGGCACCAGCGCCAGGAACACGGGGAACATCATCCCGCCGACGAACCCGAAGTACACCACCCGGTGCCCGGGAAAGCGGTAGCGCGCCAGCACGTACGCGCCCATGGCGCCGAGCAGCATCGTGAGCACCAGCGCGCCGGTCACCACCACGGCGCTGTTGAGGAAGTAGCGGCCGATGTGCGCCTCGTTCCAGGCCCGGCCCCAGTTGTCCCAGCGCAGCGTGGCCGGCAGGCCCCACGGGTCGGTCAGGATCTCCTCGTCGCTCTTGAACGAGCTGACCGCCACCCACACCAGCGGCAACGTGGTGAGCAGCGCCCACAGGAACAGGAACCCGTGCGAGAACACGGGTACGACGCGGTCCCTCATCCGGCTTCGACCTTCTCCCGGCGGGTCACCCGCAGGAACGCCGCCGCGACCGACAGCGTCAGGAAGAACATCGCCACCCCGATCGCCGACGCGTAGCCGAACTGCGACTCGTTGAACGCCGTCTTGTACAGGCGCAGCCCGACGACGTCCGACGCGTAGCCCGGCCCACCGTCGCTGACGATCTGCACCACCGCGAACCCGTCGATGGCCAGGATGGCCAGATACACCCACGCCACCTGGATGGTGTCCCACAGCAACGGCACCGTCACGCGCACCAGCGTCGTGACCCGACCGGCACCGTCGAGCAGCGCCGCCTCGTAGATGTCGCGGGGCAGCGACTGCATCGCCGCGCTGAACAGCACCACGTAGAACCCGACGTTGCTCCAGAGCAGGACGACGGCCACGCACCAGAAGGCGAAGCGCGGGTCACCCAGCCAGGGCTTCGCGAGGCCGTCCAGCCCGACCGCGCGCAGCGTGCCGTTGACGACGCCGGTGTTCGGCGCGTACATCTCCTTCCACAGCACGCCGATGACGGCCACCGACAGCACCTGCGGGAAGAAGTACACGATGCGGTAGACCGGGGCGCCCCGCACGCCGTGCACGCCCACCCGGTCGCGCCGCCCGCCGACGTTGAGCATCGAGGCGAGCACCAGTCCGAGGACGATGGTCACCACGGGCAGCAGCGCGAGCAGCACGGCGTTGTGGCGCAGGGCGTTCCAGAAATAGCCGTCGTCGAGGAGCCGACGGAAGTTGTCCAGGCCGACGAACTCGTACTCCGGCGAGAGCCCGCCCCAGTCGGTGGCCGAGATCTGGAACGCCTGCGCGTACGGCGAGACCACGAAGACGCCGTACAGCAGCAGCGGTGGGACCAGGAACGTGACGATGAACAGCCATCTGCCCCGCGCCATTCACGCCCTCTTGTACTTCTTGACGGAGGAGTCGCGCGCGATCTCGTCGGCGGCCTGCTGGCACCGGTCGACGAACTGCTGCGCGTTGATCCGCTTGGCGAACATGTCCGCGCAGGCCGCGTTGACGAACTCCCGTTCGAGCTTGCGGTAGTAGGAGTTGTACAGCCACGTGAACGTGTTCGTGCCGGCGGCGTCGAGCAGTTTCGTGACGGAGGTGAGCCCGGGCGCCGGAGTGGAACTCGTGGCCCCGCGTACCGACGTGAGGCTGTTGACGCGAGTGGTGAAGTCGGAGGCGCCCCTCTTCGACAGCATCACCCGCAGGTACTCCAGCCCGCCGCGCAGGTTCTTCGCCTTCGCCGGCACCACGAACGGTTCGCTGCCGGCCCCGCGGATCGCCTCGAACGGCAGCCTGTCGCCGGTGCTCAGCGACGGCACGGGGGAGACGGCCATCCGGAAGTCGGGCGGCGTGACGGCCTTCTGCTCGTTCTCCAGCCAGGAGCCGCTGGAGTAGAACGCCGCCTTGCCGCGCGACCACTCGGTCTGCGCCTGGATGTGGTCCATCCCCTCGGCGCCCGGCTGCACCAACCCGTCGGCGGCCAACTGGTAGAACGCGTCCGCGGCCGTCCGCACGGCCTCGTGCTTCCAGGCGTTCGGCTCCAGGTTGTCGATGGCCTTGAGGACGTCGAGCCCGCCGAGCTTGCCGGCCGCCGCGAGGATCGGCCAGCTCATGTACCGCGCGTGCACACCGGGATAGGTCCACGGGGCGATGCCGGCGGCCTTGATCTGCTTGCACAGCGCGATCATCGCGTCCCACGTCCTGGGGTACTGCCAGCCCTTGTCGGCGAAGAGCTTCGCGGAGTACCAGATGCCGTAGGCGGAGTAGGCGTAGTTCAGCGAGAGGAACCTGCCGTCGTAGGTGCCCATCTCGACGATGCCGGGCTGCAGCGTGTCGCGCACCTTCACCTTCGGGTCGTCGAGCGTGGGCGCGTCGAGCAGCGGCCCGAGGTCGGCGAGCGAACCCTGCGACACCAGTCCGTTGAAGTCGATCTGGAAGCCGCCCGAGTTGTTGAGGACGTCCGGCACGTCGCCGGCGACGAAGCGCGGCTGCATCGCCTCCTGGATCTTCTGCGTGGCCGAGTGCTTGATCTCGGCCTTCGGATAGCGTTCCTTGTACATCGCCTCGTGCGCCTTGGCGTACTCCTCGCCGAAGCCGCCGTTGAAGATGACGACCTCCAGCGGCGCGTCCTCCTTGACGCCCAACGGGTTGGCGGTGTTGACGTCGCCCTCGGCGCTGTCGCTGTCGTCGTTGCCGCCGCCCATCGCGCAGCCGCCGAGCAGGGTGCCGCCGACAGTTCCGGCACCGGCGACCGTCATGAGGCCGCGCCTCGTCAGTCCCATCGAGATCCTCCCCCGAATCCGTGCTAGGTGGTGGCCGGCACCCATCCGTCCGCCACCAGGCGGGCCTCGTCGGTGAACAGGGCGCCGTGCCGGTCGAACGCGAGAATGTGGTCGGCGTAGACGCCGCGGCCCTGGGCGCCGACGTCGGTGCGGTAGCTCCACCGCAGGTGCGTGGCACCGGCGGGCAGGCTCGCCGTCACCTGCCACCACCGCCGCCCGCCGTATCCGGTCAGCGGGCCGTCGGCGGTGAACCCTCGGCCGGGCGCGCGCAGCGCCAGCGGCACCGTCGTCCACGCCGCGCCGTCGGCCGACGACTCGACGGAGACGGCGTCGTAGCGCGGTTCGGTGTCGTACCAGAGGAGGAACGTCGCCGCGGCGCCGTCCCGCGCCGGACGATCCAACGGGGCGGTCAGCGTGACGGTGCTGTTGTCGCGGCGTTCGGTGCGCCACGCGCGGCCGCCGAGCGGGGGCCGCACGGGGTGCGCGTCGGCGAACGACCGCGCCAGCGCGCGCCGGGCCACGGTGTTGGTGCCCCATGCGCGGTCCGGGTGCACGCGGTTGCTCAGCAGGATGAGGAACGAGTGGCTGAGCGGGTCGACGACCACGGAGGTGCCGGTGAAGCCGGTGTGCCCGAACGTCACCGGCGAGGCCATCGCGTCCATGTAGGAGTGCTTGCCCAGCTCGAACCCGAGCCCGCGGTCGCTGTCGGGGTACGACAGCTCGAGGCCGGCGTTGTAGTTGACGAGCGTGTCCCGCACGGTCCCCTCGCGCAGGATCCGCCGTCCTTTGTAGACACCGCCGTTGAGCAGCGTCTGGCACAGGATCGACAGGTCGTCCACGGTGGAGAAGAGGCCGGCGTGGCCGGAGACACCGCCGAGCGCCCAGGCGTTCTCGTCGTGCACCTCGCCGTGCACCATGCCGCGCCCGACGTAGGGCTGGTACTCGGTGGCGGCGATCCGGTCGCGCAGTGCGGCCGGCGGGTTGTACCGGGTGTCCTTCATGGACAGTGGGCCCGTGATGCCGTCCCGCACGGCCCGCGCCAGGCCCTTGCCGGAGACGCGCTCCACGAGCACGCCCAGCGCGATGAGCCCGATGTCGGAGTACACGTACTGCTTCCCCGGCGCGGTGCCGTCGACGACGGGCGTGGCGAGCGCGGCCGCGAGGCGTTGCGCCGGGGTGGGGTAGAGGCTGTAGAACGGCAGGAACGCCGGCAGCCCCGAGGTGTGCGTCAGCAGGTGCCGCACGGTGACGGTCGGCTTGCCGAACTCCGGCAGGTAGCGCGCCACCGGCGCGTCGAGCGCCACCCGGCCGGCCTCGACCTGCTGCAACAGCGCGATCGTGGTGAACAGCTTCGACACCGACGCGACGTCGTAGATCGTGTCGACCCGGGCGGCCCGGCGTTCGGCGGGCGGCAGCTCGACGCCGATCGCGGCGTAGCGCACGGCGTCCCCGACCGCGAAGCGCTGCACCACGACGCCCTCGTGCGCGGCGAGCACCGTCGCGCCGGCGTAGGCGGGGTGGTCCGGATGGTCGGGTGTGGGCCGCAGGTACGACGCGGCGATGTCGCGCAGCGCGGCGACCGGCCCCGGCAGCAGGCCGACCTGCCCGGCCGCGCCGGCGCGCAACACGTCGTCGCGGAACGTGATCTCGGCCGGCGTGACGGTCGGCGGTCCGGCGGCGGGGGGCGGGGCCGCGCCGGCCCGGCTGCCCAGGCTCGCGACGAGGCAGGCGACAGTGCAGAGCAGCACCGACGTTCGCCTCATCATCAATACCTTTCGACGTATCGATGGCAGTTGTTGGCCAGGATGGTGCTTTCCTTCAAAAGTTGCAAGGGCTCCGAAGGTTATTGCCACCCAGTCGTATCACTAGTAGTTTCGCCGCCATGACCGGTAGTAGGCGGCGTTTCCTCCAGGCGGCGGGCGCCGGCGCGGCGGCCGGTGCCGGACTCGTCGGTTCCGCTCCGGCGGCCGCGCTGCCCGGACTGCTGCCCCGCGTGCCGGTGCGCACCGGCCTGGACCGGCTCGCCGCGTCCGACTGGGAAACGCTTCGCGGGCAACGGGTCGGCGTCGTCTCCAACCCGACCGGGGTGGACCGGGAGTACCGGCACCTGGTCGACCGCATGCACGCCGACGGCGTGTCGATCGGCGGCGTGTTCGGGCCCGAGCACGGGTTCCGCGGCTCGGCGCAGGCCGGCGGCAGCGAGGGCACCGGGATCGACGCCCGCACCGGGCTGACCGTCTACGACGCCTACGGCGCCACCCAGGAGGCGTGGGCGCGGATGTTCACCGCGGCGGGCGTGCGGACCGTGGTCTTCGACATCCAGGACATCGGGGCGCGGTTCTACACGTACATCTGGACGCTCTACGACTCGATGTGCGCGGCGGCCCGGCTCGGGCTGCGCTACGTGGTGCTCGACCGGCCCAACCCGGTGGGCGGTAAGGCGTTCGGGCCGATGATGACGGCCGGCTACACCTCCGGCGTCGGCCGCAAGGAGATCGTGCAGCAGCACGGCATGACCGTGGGCGAGCTGGCCCGCTTCTACAACGGGGAGTTCCTGCCGGCCGAGGCCGGGCGCCGGGTGCACCTGGAGGTCGTGTCGTGCCACGGCTGGTTCGGGCGGCTGCGGGCCGGCGACACCGACCTGCCGTGGGTGCTGCCCAGCCCCAACGTGCCGACGCCCGACACGGCGATCGTGTACCCGGGCACGTGCATGTTCGAGGGGGTCGCGTCGCTGTCCGAGGGGCGCGGCACCACGCGGCCGTTCGAGCTGATCGGGGGGCCCGACTTCGACTACCGCTGGGGCGACCTGGTGAACTCCTACGGGCTGCCCGGCGTGGAGTTCCGCGAGGCGTACTTCACGCCGACGTTCAACAAGTTCACCGGCCGGTTGTGTGCAGGGGTGGAGGTCAAGGTCACCGACCAGGCCGCGTTCGACCCGATCCGCACCGGCGTGGCGATGGTGGTAGCGGCGCGCACGTTTCCCGCCTTCGCGTGGCGGGTCGACGGGGGTGCGCGCCCCTACTGGATCGACCTGCTCACCGGTTCGCCGCGGATGCGCACGATGGTCGACGCCGGTGCGCCCACCGACGAGGTGGTCGGCGCGTGGCGGGACGAACTGGCCGCGTTCGAGGCGCGGCGCCGGCCGTACCTGCTCTACTCGCGGCCCGGCTCATGACCGGAGGTCAGTCGACGGTGGACGGTCGGGTCCACCGTCGTGCCGGTGAGGCGCGCGAGCGCCAGCGCGGCGGCGCCGCCGGCACCGTCGGACGCGGTGCGCGGCCGGACTTCGTAGCGTTCGGCGACGGCGGCGCGGATCTCGCGGGCGATCGGGCCGTCCCGCAGGAGCACCGAGCCGCCCAGCACGACGGGCCGCCCCACGCGCGGACCGACCGTGTCGAGGCTGTGCAGCAGTCGGTCCCGGGCCTCGGCGCAGAGCCGGACGGCCACCGGGTCGCCGTCGTCGGCGGCGGCGCTCACGTGCGGCGCCAGGCGGCCGAGCGCGGCCGGCGGTTGCGCGAACGCGGCCGCGAGCACCGCCTGCGCCAGGGCCTCGCGTTCGTCAGGACCGGCCCAGGACCGCGCCGGAAGGCCGGCCCAGGACTGCGGGGGGATGCCCAGCAGCACGCACGCCGGCGCGACGAGCGCGGTCGGCTCGCCCCGGCCGTCGAGGGCGGCCAGCACGGCGCGCAGCGCCCGCACGCCCAGCCACACCCCGGAACCCTCGTCGCCGAGCAGCCAGCCGTAGCCGTCGCAGCGCCGGGCGACGGCACCGCCGGCGAAGCGCACCGCGACCGCGCCGGTGCCGGCCAGCAGCAGCGCCCCGTCGGGCTCCGCCGTCCCCGCCGCGAACGCCACCTCCAGATCGGTGACCGTGTGCACCTTCCCGGTGAGCCCGACGCGCTCCCAGGCGTCCGCGGCGGCCGCGCGGAACCCGGTGGCCCCCGCCCCGGCGGAACCGGCCCCGCCGAACACGCCCAGCCGCACGTCGCGTCCGTCCAGAGTGGACAGTGCCGCTCCCAATGCGGCGGCGAGCGTCTCCACCAGGGCGCCGCCGCTGCTGTGCGGATTGGCGCCGCCGGCCCGGCCCCGGCCGGCCACCGTGCCGTCGGGTGCGGCCACGACACATCGGGTGCGCGTGCCGCCCGCGTCGACCCCCACCACCATCGTCCGGCTCATCAAGGAAGCATTATCGCGTGACCAGTTCCCCCGGAAAGACCACTGCCGCGGTCCGGGCCCGCGGCCTGCTGCCCTCCCTGTCCCCGGCGGAACGTCGGGTCGCCCAGGTCGTCATCGACGAGGCGGCGACGGCCGCCCACCTGACCATCACGGACCTGGCGCGGCGGGCCGGCACCTCCGAGTCCACGGTCATCCGCTTCTGCCGCGCGATGGGCCTCGGCGGATACGCGGAACTGCGCCTGGCCCTGGCGATGGAGGCGGGCCGGTCGGCGCCCGAGGAGAGCATCGGCAGCGACATCGGGGAGGGCGACGACCTGGCCGGGGTGGTGCGGAAGATCGCGTTCGCCGACGCCCGCGCGATCGAGGAGACCGCGGCCCAGCTCGACCTCGCCGTGCTCGAACGGGTCGTCGACCTGGTCGCCGCCGCCCGCCGGGTCGACATCTACGGGGTCGGCGCGAGCGCCTTCGTCGCCCAGGACTTCCAGCAGAAGCTGCACCGCATCGGCCGCGTCGCGTACGCCTGGAGCGACCTGCACGTGGCGCTGACCAGCGCGGCGCTGCTCGACGGGCGGGACGTCGCGTTCGGCATCTCACACACCGGCAGCACCGTGGACACCATCGAGGCGTTCACCGAGGCCGGCCGGCGCGGCGCGCACACCGTCGCCCTGACGAACTTCCCCCGTTCGCCGATCGCCCAGGTCGCGGGCCACGTGCTGACCACGGCCGCGCGGGAGACGACGTTCCGCTCGGGTGCGATGGCGAGCCGCCTGGCACAGTTGACGGTGATCGACTGCGTGTTCGTCGGGGTGGCGCAGCGGACGTACAAGGAGACCAGGATGGCGTTGGAGGCCACCTACCAGGCCGTCAGCGGCCGGCGCGTCGGGCGGCGCGGGTGAGCGCGCTGGCGCGCACGGAGCAGCGCAACCCGCGCAGCGCCGGGATGGACCGGATGCCCACGCTCGACCTGCTGCGGCTGGTCAACGAGGAGGACCGCGCCGTTCCGGACGCCGTCGGGAAGGTGCTGCCGGAGCTGGCCGCCGCCGTGGAGCTGGCCGTCGCCGCGCTCTCCGCCGGGCACCGCGTGCACTACGTGGGGGCCGGGACCTCGGGCCGCATCGCGGTGCTCGACGCGGCCGAGCTGATCCCGACGTTCGGGATCGAGCCCGGCCGGGTGGTCGCGCACCTGGCCGGCGGCACCCACGCGCTGACCAACCCGTCCGAGGGCGCCGAGGACGACGAGAGCGCCGGGGCCGCCGTCGCGGGCGAGGTGGTCGCCGGCGACCTGGTCGTCGGATTGACCGCATCCGGTCGAACGCCGTACGTGCGCGCGGCTCTCGTCGCCGCGCGTGCCCGGGGCGCCGCCACGGTGCTCATCTCGGCCAACCCGGCCGCCCCGATAGCGTCCACTGTGGACGTTCACGTCGGCGTCGACACCGGTCCGGAGGTGCTCACCGGCTCCACCCGCATGAAGGCCGGCACGGCGCAGAAGCTCATCCTGAACGCGTTCTCCACGGCCGCGATGGTGCGCCTGGGTCGCACCTACTCCAACCTGATGACGGACATGCTCGCCAGCAACGAGAAGCTGCGCGACCGCCAGGTGCGCATCGTGGCCGAGGCCACCGGCGTCGACGTGGCCGCCGCCCGGGAGGCGCTGCGCGCGTCGGCCGGCGAGGCGAAGGTGGCCGTCGTGACGCTGCTGGCGGGCACCGACGCGCACCGCGCGCGCGACGCCCTGGCGGCGACGCACGGCTACGTCCACGACGCCCTGCGCCTGCTGAACGGCCACGCTTGACCTCAAGTGCGGTTGAGTCCCTACGTTCGCTCGCATGGATCTGGCACACCTGACCGACGCCGAACTGGCGGCCCAGCCCACCACCTATTGGACCGGCGTCGCCCACGAGGCCCTGTCCGCCTTCACCCGTGCGCGGCAGGCCGAGTTCGGGTTCAGCCAGCCGCAGTTCTGGCTGCTGCGCCACCTCTCCACGAACGACCTCTCGCCCGACGGCCGCGGCATGACCATCCCCGAGCTGGCACACGCGATGCGCACCTACCTCCGCCCCGAGGACGACCTGGGCGCCGAGGCCGACGTGCTGCTGGGCCGGGGCTGGCTCACGCGTGACGGGGAGTCCAGGTGGTCGATCACCGACGCCGGCGAACGGGCCCGGATCGGCATGAAGGAACGCGCACCCGCGATCCGCGCGCTGATCCACGCGGGGATCGACGACGCCGACTACGCGGCGGCGCTGCGGGTGCTGGACCGGCTGATCCGCAACGTCACGGATCCCGCCGGCCGGTGATGCCGGAAAGGATGGTGACCAGCGTGTGGTGGAACGTCTCCGCGGCGTCGAGGTGGGCGCCGTCGACGACGAGCCGGGCGACGGTGGGGTAGCGGCCGGTGTCCAGCATGCGGGTCAGGTAGGGGCCGAGCGCGGCCTGCCAGTCCGACACGTCGGTGCCGGTGGAACGGGCCGTGCGGCGCTCGGTGATCTCCCTGCGCAGCGCGCCGACCAGGAACGCGTTCAGCGCCCCCACCGCCCGCTGCAGATCCTCGATGCCCCGCACGCCGGGCGCCCGGCTGAGCGCCGCGGCCGTCGACTCGCCCACGGCCAGCGCGTGCGGGCCCAGGTGCGGCCGCGCCCCGAGCAGGTCGACGAACCACTCGTGCTCCAGCGCGACCTCGCGCGTGCGGTGCACCACGGCGAGGAGCGTGGCGCGCCATCCGGTGTGCTCGTCGGCCTCGGCGATCCGGGCGTACACCGCGTCGACCATCAGGTCCAGCAGTTCGGAACGGTTGGCCACGTAGTCGTAGAGCCGCATCGGGCCGACGCCGAGTTCCTTGGCGAGCTTGCGTACCGACAGCCCCTCGAGGCCCTGCGCGTCGGCGATCCGGATCGCCGTGGCGGCGATCTTCGCGCGGCTCAGCGGCACCGGCGCCGCCCGGGGTCGGGGCTCGGGCCGTTCCCAGACGGGCAGCGGTGCGCTACCGTACGGCATATCCATAAGGTACACCGTACGGTAACGGAGATGACGATGCGAATCGCGATCGCCGGTGGCGGCCTCGGCGGCCTGACGCTGGCGCGGATCCTGCGCCGGCACGGCATCGAGGCGCGGGTGTACGAACGCGACCCCGGCCGCGCCGCACGTTCCCCGGGCGGATCGCTCGACCTGCACCCGGAGTCCGGGCAACGGGCCCTGGCCGACGCCGGCCTCGGTGACCGGTTCCGTGCCGAGGCCCGGCCGGAGGGCGAGGAACATCGCATCCTCGACCCCGCCGGGCGCGTCCTCGTGCACCACCGGCCGCCACCCGGTTCGTTCGCCGGGCGCCCCGAGATCGACCGCGGCGTCCTGCGCGAACTCCTGCTCGACTCGCTCCCCGCCGAGGCGGTGCACTGGCGGCACCGGCTCGCATCGGTGACGCCACGACCCGAGGGCGGGTTCGGCCTGACGTTCGACGGCGGCACCCGCGCCGGGTGCGACATCCTCGTCGGCGCCGACGGCGCACGCTCGGCCGTCCGACCGCTGCTGACCGACGCCCCGCTGTCTCCCGTGGCCACCCTGGCCGAGCTGAGCATCACCGACGCCGACCGGTACCACCCGCACCTAGCCGAACTGGTCGGCCCCGGCAACCTCTGGTGCGTCGGAGCCAACCGGATCCTCGCGGCGCAACGGCTCGGCGACGGCACCATCCGCGTCGGGGCCTCCCTGCGCGCCGACGAACGCCACCCGGACAGCAAGCGCGCGCTGTTGGACGTCTTCGACGGCTGGGATCCCGGCCTCACCGCGCTCATCGAGGCCGGCGACGGCCCGCCGACCGTGCGCACGATCGAGGCGATGCCCACCGGCACCCGCTGGGAACACCGCCCCGGCATCACGCTCATCGGCGACGCCGCGCACCTCATGCCGCCCGTCGGCGAGGGCGCCAACCAGGCCATGCTCGACGCCGCCGAACTGGCCGCCGCGTTCGCCGCCCGCCCGGCCGATCCCGACGCGGCGATCCGGGCTTACGAGGAGGCGATGTTCGCCCGGATCGGGCCGATCGCCGAGATGTCGGCGCGGGTGCAGGCGATGATGCTCTCGCCCACCGCGGCCGAGGACATCGTCCGCTTCTTCGCGCCCCACCCCGCCACTGCGCGAGACGGTCACTCCGTCTGACGGAGGGTGGCGAGTTTGTGGAGCATTCTCGGCAGCTCCGGCACCGTCCACCCGGTCGGCCGGTCCGCCGCCTCCGCCCGCGGGTACCAGCGCCAGCCGCCGAACTCGCCGGGATCCGGCCGCATCGCCTCCGCGGGGTCGACGTCCAGGACGAACCAGAGGCTGCAGTCGAGATGGCTGTGCGGGCCGACGGTGCGGCTGACGGTGACGAAGAGTGGCCGCCGCTGCGGGGTCAGCGGGTGCGGCCGGGCCGCGATGCCGAGTTCCTCGTCGGCCTCCCGCACGACGGTCTCCCACGGCGGCTCGCCCGGCTCGACGTGTCCGCCGGGTGGCAGCCACAGGCCGGCTCTGCGGTGCGCGACGAGGAACACCGCGTCGGTGTCGGCGCGGTAGGGCAGGAAGTAGGCGACGAGGTGCTTCGGCGGGTCGGCCGGTGGCACCCGCCGGTACAGTTCGGCGCCGCTGTCGATCCAGGAGAGCACGTCGGCGCGGTCGGCGGCCTCCCGCTCGTCCAGCGGCGCGACGCCGGCCACGAGTCCGTGCAGCGCATGGCGTTCGGCGGTCATGTGCTTGCACCTTACAACCGGTGCGGCTACGGTCTCGACGAGTGGTTGCGATTTACAACCGGAAGGGGCCGCCGTGCTGACGCGGGTCGCGGAGGGCGTGCTGGTGCACGAGAGCGAGTTCTGCCAGAGCAACGCCGTCGTGGTGCGGGGCAGCGACGGCGTGCTGCTCATCGACCCCGGGATCACCGAACGCGAGCTGACCTGCCTGGCGAACGACCTGTCCGACGCGGGCCACCCGGTCGTGGCCGGCTTCTCGACGCATCCGCACTGGGATCACCTGCTCTGGCACGAACGCCTCGGCGCGGCCCCGCGGTACGGCACGGCCGCCGGTGCGGCCGCCGTTCGCGAGGAACTGTCGGACCCGGACGCGAAGGAGCAGATCGTCGAACACCTGGCGGAGACCGAGATCGCCGGACAGGTTCCGCTGGAGCTGTACGGCCTCGTCACCGCCCTGCCCGACGGGACGACACACGTGCCGTGGGACGGCCCGCGGGTGCGGATCATCGAGCATCGGGCGCACGCGCCGGGCCACGCGGCGCTGTTCGTCGAGGAGCGGGGTGTGCTCGTCGCCGGCGACATGCTCTCCGACGTCCTGATCCCGATGTTCGGCCTGGGTGGTCCGGCCGACCCGTTCGAGGACTACCTCGCCGGGCTGCGGCTGCTGGCGGGCGTCGCGGACGACGTCGAGGTGGTGGTGCCCGGGCACGGGTCGGTCGGCGGGGCGGGCGAGGTCGGCGCACGCGTCGCGCGGGATCGGGAGTACGTGCTCGCCCTGCGGGAGGGGCGGAATCCCGACGATCCGCGGATCGGCCCGTCGGCCAGGCCCGGGTGGGAGTGGGTCGGCGACGTGCACGAGGGGCAGGCCGCGCGGTTCGCCCCGGGACGCGCTTGATGCGCTGACCGCAATCGATACGATGTCGGCTCTCTCGTCACGGGGCCGATGAAGGGATTCGGTTGTCGAACGCGTTCGTCGGGCGCACCGTGGAGCTGGCCCTCCTGCGCACCGCCCTGGACCGCGGTTGCGTCGTGGCGCTGCGCGGGGATCCGGGCATAGGAAAGACCCGGCTCCTGGAGGAACTGGCCGCCGACGCCGAACGGCGCGGGTTCCCGGTGCTGGCGGGCCGGGCGGCGGAGTTCGAGCGGGAGGTGCCGTTCGGCACGGTGCGCAACGCGCTCGCCGAACACTTCGACGAGGCCGCCTCGGGGGAGTTCCTGCCGGCCGAGCGCTACCGGGTGTACCGCGCCGTGCGCGGGCTGCTGGAGCGCACCGCCGCCGGGCGCGGGCTGGTGCTGCTCCTCGACGACGTGCACTGGAGCGACGAGGGCTCCCTCGAACTCCTCGACCACCTGCTGCGCCACCCGCCGCGCGGCCGGGTCGTGGTGGCGTTCGCCTACCGGCCGAGGCAGGCGCCGGAGCGGCTCGTGCGGTCGGTCGAGGACGCCGTGCGGCGGGGTGTGGCGACGGCGCTCGACGTGGGGCCGTTGACGTTCGGGGAGGCGGGTGCGCTCATGCCGGCCGCGGCCGGGCCGGGGGAGCGGCACCGGCTGTACGAGGCGAGCGGCGGCAACCCGTTCCATCTGGAGATCCTCGTGCGGGGCTCCGGGCGTTCCACCGAAATCCTGCCGGCGCTGGCACCCACGCCGCGGACGGTCCTGCACGCGGCGGCGGTGGCCGGCGACGGCGCCGACCCGGGACTGCTCGCGGCCGTCGCGGAAATGTCCACAGTGGACACCCTGGCGGCGCTGGACCACCTCGCCGCCCACGACCTGATCCGGCCGGACGGCCCGCGCGGCTTCCGGTTCCGGCATCCGCTGGTCCGCGCGGCCGCCTACGAGCACGCGGGTCCCGGGTGGCGGGTGGCCGCGCACGCCCGGGCCGCCGCCGAGCTGGCCCGCCGCGGTGCCCCGGTCACCGACCGCGCCGTCCACGTCCAGGCGTCCGCCCGGGTCGGCGAGCTTTCCTCGGTCGAACTTCTGCTGGCGGCGGCGACCGAGGCCATGCGCGCCACGCCGGCCACCGCGGCCCACTGGTTGCACACGGCGCTCGGGCTGCTGCCCGACGGGCCGCAGAACATCGGCAAACGGCTGGCGCTGCTGCATCTGCGGGCCCAGGCGCTCGGCTACTCCGGCCGCCTCGCCGACAGCCGCGAACTCCTCGAACAGATCCTGCGGCTGCTCCCCGAGGGCTCGCCGCCCCGGGTCGGCGCGGTGACGTTCCTGACCATGCTGCAACACCTGCTCGGCGAGCACGCGGAGGCGCGCGCCCTGCTCCGCCGCGAACTGGCGACCCAGACCGGCGAGGGCGCCGACGTCCTGCGCGTGGCGCTGGCCCTGACCCACCTGATGCCCGGCGACGCCGACGACACGGCCGTCGAGGCGGCGATCGCGACGGCGCGCGACACCGGCAACCGGGGCCTGCTGCTCGGCGCGCTCAGCAAGGGCGCGATGTCGAGCCAGGCGTTCGACGTCGACGACGCGCGCCCGGTCGCCTGGCTCGACGAGGCCGCCGAACTGGCCGACGCCATGCCCGACACCGAACTCGCCGGCCGGCTCGACGACGTCGTCTTCCTCGGCCTCGGCGAGCTGTACCGGGAACGTTTCCGGGCCGCGCTGCGGCACATCAGGCGGGCGTCGGACGTCTCCCGGGCGACCGGCCAGAGTCACCTCATCGGCTCGCTGCAGATGATCGAGGGCGTGCTGTACTGCGACACCGGCGACTTCCGCGCGGCGCTGGCGGTGCTGGACGACGCGCTGGAGTCCGTGCTGCTGACCGGTGGCCGCAGCGCACACTCGCGGGTCCAGGGCTACCGCTGCTGGGCCACGCTCTGGACCGGCGACGTCGCGACCGCGAACGCCCTCGGCGAGGAGGCCGTGGCGCTGACCACCGGCGCCGGCCGGGCGGACTGGCAGCCGGCCACGGCGGAGGGGATGCTCGGCTGGGCCCGCTACGCGGCCGGCGATCTGGACGGCTGCGCCGAGGTGCTGCTGAGCGCCGGTGGCGGCCCCGACCTGCCGGCCATCCGGCCGGTGTGGCAGCCGCGCTGGTACGAGGTGCTGGCCGCCGCCGCGGCCGCCGCGGGGGACCACCGGCGTGCGGGTGACATGGCGGCGCGCGCGGCCCGGCTGGCCGTGGCGCCCGGCCTCTCCCGCCGCGCCGGCATGATCGCGGTGACGCAGGTGCACGCGGCGCTCGCGAGCGACCCGGCGGCCGCGGCCGAACACGCCGGCCGGGCCGCGACGCTGTTCACCCGCGCCGGCGACCGGGCCGGGGCGGCCCGCGCGCGGACCCTGCTCGCCGCGGCCTACCAGGCACTCGGCAAGACGGAGGAGTCCGCCCGGGAGGCCGAGGCGGCGCGGCGCGGGTTCGCCCGCTGCGGTGCCGCACCGGACTGGCTCTTCCGCGCGGCCGGGATCCCGCTCGCCGCCGACCCGGTACCGCTGACCCGGCGGGAACAGGAGGTGCTCGCCCACCTCGCGCAGAGCCTCACCGCGGCGGCCATCGCCCGGCGGCTCGGCATCAGCACCGGAACCGTCCACAAGCACCTCGCCGCCGTCTATCGCAAGCTCGGGACCGGAGACCGGCTGGCGACCGTCCTCCGGGCCCGTGAGCTGGGGCTGATCCCCGATTAGCCGATCGTCTTCTCGCCGGTGTGGTTGAGGAGGTAGGTGGTGTCGACGGGCAGACCGGTCGGGGTGGTGCAGGCGACGACGGCGCTGTCGTCGCTGGCGAACGACTCCACCTTGCAGCGGAGCCCGCTGCCGGTCGCGCCGACGTGCACGACGCCTGGTTTCACCGTTCCCCAGCCGTAGTTCACCAGGTAGCGGCCGGTGCCGAGGCGGGTGATCCGGCTGGTGCCGTCGAGGAAGCGGTAGGTGTCCACCGGTTCGTAGTCGGCGGCGAGCGCGAGGTGCGCGAAGAGGTACGAGGTGCCGTGCCCGCCGCTGGGCCGGCAGCAGACCGCGCCGTCGATGATGTTCCCGTTCCGGACGTAGGTCATCGTGAACTTCGAGTCGGCCGGCCCGCCCGTGCCGCCGTAGCAGCGCACCTGGACCCGCACCGACGTGCCGGAGGTGCTCCAGTTGAACGGGTTGCACCACTCCCCGCCCGGCCCGTAGCCGGTGACCTGCACGTGGCCGCCGAGCCCACCCAGCCCCGGAACGTCCACCGTGTACACGCCGGCCGACTGGCGGGTGATCGTGTTCGCGGCGCCGCCGGAGGAGTTGTACTGGTAGTTCGCCGGCGGGGTGTACGCGGCCGCGGTCGGCTGGCTGCCGAAGACGTAGGCGAACGGGTAGCCCCCGGACAGCGGCGCCTGGTTGACGTAGCTGAGCGTGAAGCGGCTGTTGACCGCCGCGCCCGCGGTGTCCCGGCAGCGCACCTTGACGCGTTGCGAATCGCCCACCGGCGCCCAGCTCTCCACCTTGCAGTACGCCGCGTCGGTGCCGTACGCCGTCACGTGCACGGTGCCGGCGGAGGCGTTCTGGCCCGGGAGGTACACCGAGTACAGGCCCACGTCGTCGGAACAGATCTCGTTGCGGGCGAGGTCGCCGAGGCTGTTCCAGTTGCGGGTGCCCGGTGCGAGGCACATCGACGCGTCGGGGTCGTCGGACCAGACGATCGCCCGACCGGTCTGACCCGCCGCGTGTGCCGCCGTGGGAACCAGGACGCCCGCCGCGATGACGACGGCCGCCGTGAGTCTGTGGAATCGCATGCGCGCAGCATCCCGTCGACCGGCCGCACGGCGACATACCGAGAACTCGCCATGGTGATATCGCTCGACATCACCGATACGGTGCGGGGCATGGTCACGTTCGCGGTCGACGACGTCACTCCCGCCGCCTCCCCGTTGCCGACCCGACCGGTGGGCGGGCTCTTCCCGGACGCGCTGGCGTACGGCGGCGATCCGGCGCTGCCGGTGATCGAGCCGGACGGCGTGCACCCGTTGCTCAGCGCGGTGGCGCGGGCGTTCGCAGACCATCGGCCGCTGGTGCTCTCACCCGACGCCGTGTGGCTCACGATCGCCGGCGGCGTCGCGCAGCACGTTCGCCTGCACGCCGAGGAACTGCGCCCGAAGCTGGTGCGCCACAACGGAAGGAAGCGGCTGACGATCGTCATCGACGGGCCGGTGCCGACCGACGCGCAGTCGTGGGCGGAGCTGACCGACAGCTTCGGCAAGCTGCTCGCCGCGGAGGTCGACGACGCGGCCCTCTTCGAGTGCGACTTCACGACGAGCACCGAGGTCGAACGCACGGTCGGCCGGATCGTCATGCTGGACGCCTACTCGCCTTACTTCTCGCTGTGGCTGTCGGCGGTGTGCGGCATCCCGTCGATCACACTCACCGGCACGGTGGAGGACTGGCGGCGCATCCGGGCCCGGGTCACCGCCCTGGAGGGCACGTTCGGCCTGGAGAAGTGGTGCCGTTCGCTGGCCCCGATCGCCGACGAGTTCGTGCGGGCCGCCGCCGGCGAGGCCGATCCACTCTTCTGGCGACGCATCTACAACCCGGTCGACGCCTACGGGGGCGAGATGATCACCGGCTGGGTGACCCGCTTCTACCCCTACCTCAAGGGCACCTCCGTCGACGTGCCGAACAGCATGCTCGACCTGCCGGTCGGCGAACCCCGCGACGTCCCGTCGAGCGGCGAACGGTTCTACCGGGGGCCGGGGCTGCGCAGCACCAGCGTGCCGGCCACCCTGTCCAAGGTGATCGTCAACCTCAACGACCGGGTCGCCGGCGACAACAGCGCGGTCGCCCTGCACGGCGGGCTCGTCGGCGTCACGCAGGATCCCGACGGCGCCCTGCGCCCCGTCGCCGGCTGGTACCTCGCACCCGCCCCGTACGAGATCGGCGAGGTCATCGACCGGCTCGTCCGTGAGCACGACACCGCCCCGGCCGAGGAACGCCCCTGGGAGGGCCCGGCCGAGATGCTCGCCCTGTACGGGCGGCTCGGCGCCGCCTCGCTGTTCGACGGCGCGTGGCGGCTGACCCCGGCCGGCGGGCGCCAGCAGATCCGCACCGACGTGCGGGGCTTCTCGATGCAGCGGCTGTTCGACCTCTCCGACGGACGGGTGATCGCCGCCGCCACCGACTACCGCGCGGACACGACGTACTGGGTCGTGTGCCGCACGGCGGAGGTGCGGGAGGACGAGTGGCACACCTACCACAGGCTGGCCGACGCGCCGCAGGACGTGCCGCTGCTCGGAACGTCGCTGGCGATGCTGCTCGACGCCGCCATGGACTCCGGCGGCGACGTCGCGCACCTGGAGACCGGCCGGCTCAGCGACCTCGCCGCCGGCGGGTGACCCGGGCGCTCACCGCGTGGCCGGGTCGCTCCACCGGCCCTCGTGGACCATGTCGCCGAGCGGGCGCCGGCGGTCCGACAGGTCCCGCGGCGGTTCGTCCTCGTCGGCGTATCCGATGGTGAGACCGACGACCGGATGGAGACGATCGGGAATGCCGAAAGTGTCCTTGAACTCCGGGATGGTCTTCGGCGACAGCCCGATGTAGCACGAGGCGAGGCCCTCGTTGAGCGCGGTGAGGTGCATCATCAGGGTCGCGGCGCCCGCGTCCATGTCCCAGTACGCCGCGGGCCACCGGCTCTCGGACCGGTCGGTCCAGCCCTTGTCGCCCTGGGCGTACCGGTCGAGGTAGCGGTCCCGGTCCGACAGCGCCCAGATGACGAGGGGCGCGGTGACCCAGAACCCGCGGGCCCGGTACGCCTCGCTACGCCGCTGCGCTTCGGTGGCCGTCGAGTCCCCGCGCGTGTTCCAGGACAGTTTCCACAGGCTCTCCAGATCCTCGGCCTTGCGGATCACGAGGAATTCCCAGCCCTGGCTGAATCCTCCCGACGGCGCGCGAACGGCGTGGCCGAGGAGCTTGTCCACCAACGGCTGCGGCACGGGCCGGTTCGGGTCGTACCGACGTACCATCCGGCGGCGTCTGACCAGTTGATCGAATTCCATGGTGAATTCTTCCGGCACGGCCGCCGCCGGACACAAGTCCCCGATCAGGATCGTCGAGATACCCCCAGCGGTTCGACCTAGTACCGGAAGCGGTTCACCGTGGCGGCCAGCCCGGCGACCACGCCGGTGATCGCCTCCACGCCTGCGCTGGCCTCCTCGGCGGCCTTCGCGGTGTCGGTCGACGCGTCGGCGACGCCGGTGATGTTCTCGGCGATGTGCGCCGAACCGGTCGCGGCCTCGCCGACGCCCCGGCCGATCTCGCCCACCGTGGCCGTCTGCTCCTCCACCGCGGAGGCGATGGTCGTGGCGTAGCCGTTGATCCGGCCGATGACGGTGCCGATGCGCTGGACCGAACCGATGGCCGCGTCGGCGTCCCCGCGGATCGCGTCGATGCGGGCGGTGATGTCGCCTGTGGCGCGTGCGGTCTCCTGCGCCAGTTCCTTGACCTCGTTGGCCACGACCGCGAAACCGAGCCCGGCACTTCCCGCGCGGGCCGCCTCGATGGTGGCGTTCAACGCGAGGAGGTCGGTCTGGGCGGCGATCGCGTTGATCAGGCGCACGACGTTGCCGATCTCCTCGCTGGAACGGCCCAGCGCGCTGATGGTCGCGTCGGCGGATTCGGCCATGTCGGCCGCCTCCCGCGCCACGCCCGCCGCGTCGCCGGCACTGGAGGCGATCTCCGCGATGGAGGCGCCCATCTCGTCGACGCCGGCGGCCACCAGCCGCACGCTGTCGGAGACCTGAGCGGCCGCAGTCGAGACGGTGGTGGCCTGGGTGCTGGTCTCCTCCGCGCCGGCCGCCAACCGGTTCGACAGCGCCGAGAGGCCGGCGGAGGAACGGGCCAGCTCCGCGCCGGCGTCGGCCATCTGCCGCACCAGGCCCTGCACCCGTTCGTTGAACCGGTTGAACGCGCCCGCGACACCGGCCAGTTCGTCGCGTCCGGAGGCGTCCAGGCGGGCCGTCAGGTCGCCGTCGCCGTCGGCGATGTCCACCAGGCGGGCGCGCAGCTCGGCGAGCGGCCGGGTGATCGAGCGCACCAGCAGCGGGGTGCTCGCCCCGGCGACGAGCAGGCAGAGCAGGCCGACGACCAGCATCGTGCTCCGCCCGGAACCGGCGCTGTCGGCGGCCGCCGCGACGGTGGCGTTCTCGTCCTCGACGATGAGCCCCACCAGCGTGTCGACCGCCGCCGTCACCCGCTCGTAGTTCTCGATCTCGGCGCCGACGACGAGTTCGTTCGCCGCGCGGATCGTCTCAGGGCGGCCGGTGCGGTAGGCGGCCACCAGTTCCACGTCGGTCGCCATGAACGCGTCGACCGCCGCGGCGGCCTCCCGAACCGCCTGGCGCTCGGCGCCGGTGAGCCGCGGTGAACGGTCCAGCGCGTCCAGTGCCGCCCGCAGGCGCTCGGTCGCCTCGAGGAACGCCTTGCGACTGCTCGCCCCGTCGTCGGTGGCGCCCGGCAGCCCGCGCACGACGTCGAACGCGTAGGCGGTCTGCCAGCCGTTCCAGTCGGCGGCCAGGTACTTGACGTCGAGCGCGTGTCGCGTCAGCTCCGCACTGTCGCGCACCTCGGACGTCGAACGGGTCTGCGTGTCGAACCCGACGTAGCCGACCGCCACCAGCGCGGCGACGACGGCGAGCAGCAGGCCGAACCCGGCGAACAGCCGCAGTCGGATGGAGAGGTTCCGCATCACACCCTTCTCTTCGTCCAGGCGGCCGGACAGCTGAGTATCGGCCGGCGGCCCGCGCGGGACCCGGGACCAAGGTCCCGACACCACCGGTGCGCAGGCGTTCCGAAGGCATGCCGAAGGTCCCCGCGGAGCGATTCCTTCTCCTCTGCAGGACGGCGCCCGGCGCTGACAGGCTTCCTGTCAACAGCCGATCGACCTGGTGCGCCGGGCATCACACACGGAGCTTTCCATGAAGCGCAGGACCTTGGACGTCATCCTCAGCATCGGCGGACTCGGGCTCGCCGTTCTCGTGCTCGTGGTCGGGATCGTCCTGACCGCCAACGCCAACTTCGCCAACGACTACGTGCGTGACCAGCTCGGCCAGCAGCACATCACGTTCAAGCCGGCCGCCAACCTGACCGCGGAGGAGAAGAAGTCCGAGTGCCTGGTGAAGTACGCGGGCCAGGCGTTGACCACCGGCAAGCAGGCGGAGTGCTACGCCAACGAGTTCATCGGCCTGCACCTGAAGTCGACCGCCGGCGGCAAGACCTACGCGGAACTCGGCGATGTGCAGACCCAGCTGCGCGCCCAGATCGCCACGGCCACCCAGGCCGGCGACACCGCGAAGGCGACCGACCTGCAGAAGCAGCTGACCGAGGCGACGACCCAGCGGGAGACCGTCTTCAAGGGTGAGACCCTGCGCGGCCTGCTGCTCACCTCCTACGGCTTCAGCGAGTTCGGCACCAAGGCCGCGCAGGCCGCCACGGTCGCCTACCTCGCCGCCGGGCTGCTCTTCCTGCTCGCCGCCGCCGGTGTGGTCCACGCGGTGCGGACCCCGGCGACCGTCGGGTTCGCGGTCCCGGACTCGCCGAGGGAGCTGATCGAGTCCTGACCGCGTCGAGCCCGCACACCCCACTCCGGACCCGGACGGCGGAACCCGCCTCCGGGTCCGGCGCCGTTCGCGGAGGTTCCGCGAAATCGGTCGGGCGGGGGTGTCGAGAATGTGGTGGCGGCTCCGTCCCCGGGGTACGAGCGGCCACGAGGGCCGGCCGAGACGAAGGAGAACCACCGTGAAGTACCTGCTGCTGAAGCACTACCGTGGCGGCCCTGCCCCCGTTGTCGACCGCGGCTCCATCTACACCTGGACGCCCGAGGAGATGGACGCGCACGTGCAGTACATGCGCGATTTCGCCGAGAAGCTGAAGGAGACCGGCGAGTTCGTCAGCGAGGAGGCGCTGTCGTCCGAGGGGGCCTGGGTGCGCTTCGACGGCGAGGGACGCCCGCCGGTCACCGACGGGCCGTTCGCCGAGACGAAGGATCTCATCGCCGGCTGGATGATCATCGACGTGGAGTCCTGGGACCGCGCCGTCGAACTGGCGGGTGAGCTGTCCGCCGCGCCCGGTGCCGGCGGCGAGCCGATTCACGAGTGGCTGGAGGTGCGGCCGTTCTACGGCGCGCCGCCCCTGGTGTCCGAGTGAACGACGCCCTGCTGCGGGAACTGGTGCCCGCGGTCATCGGCATCCTCGTCCGGCGCGGAGCGGACTTCGCGTCGGCCGAGGACGCCGTGCAGGAGGCGCTGATCCGGGCGCTCGAACACTGGCCGGCCGACCCGCCGCGCGACCCGAAGGGGTGGCTCGTGGCGGCCGCGTGGCGCAAGTTCCTCGACGCGGCCCGGTCGGAGTCGTCGCGGCGCGGGCGGGAGCTGGCCGTCGACGCCGAACCGGCACCCGGCCCGGCGGCCGACACCGACGACACGCTGCGCCTGTACTTTCTGTGCGCGCATCCGACCCTGCCGGCGGGTTCGGCCGTCGCGCTGACCCTGCGGGCGGTCGGCGGCCTCACCACCCGTCAGATCGCGGCGGCGTACCTGGTGCCCGAGGCGACCATGGCGCAGCGGATCAGCCGCGCCAAGAAGAAACTGGAGGGGCGGTCGTTCGACCGGTCCGGCGACCTCGGGACCGTGCTGAGGGTGCTGTACCTGGTCTTCAACGAGGGGTACGGCGGCGATGTCGACCTGGCGGCGGAGGCCATCCGGCTCACCCGCCAGCTCGCCGCCCTGACCGCCGAACCGGAGGTCGCCGGCCTGCTCGCGTTGATGCTGCTGCACCACGCGCGCCGCGCCTCGCGCACCGGGCCGGCCGGTCGGCTGGTGCCCCTCGCCGCCCAGGACCGTTCGCGGTGGGACACCGGGCTGATCGCCGAGGGGGTCGACATCCTGCAGCACGCGCTGGCCCGCGACCGGCTGGGCGAGTACCAGGCGCAGGCCGCGATCGCCGCCCTGCACGCCGACGCCCCGAGCACGGACGAGACGGACTGGGTGCAGATCGTCGAGTGGTACGACGAACTTCTTCGTCTCACCGACAGCCCGGTGGTGCGCCTCAACCGGGCGGTGGCGGTCGGGGAGGCCGACGGCGCGCGGGCCGGGCTGGCGGCCCTGGCCGAGGTGAGCCCCGACCTGCCGCGCCACAGGGCGGTGGCCGCGTACCTGCACGAGCGCGACGGCGACCTGAAACGGGCCGCCGCGCTGTACGCCGAGGCGTCCCGCGTCGCCGCGAGCGTGGCCGAGCGCGACCACCTGGCCCGGGAGGCCGCCCGGGTGCGGCAGCTTCTATGACCACATTCCGCAAACGTTTTCATTCTTGATGGCCTTTATAGACCGCGATCTCTTGACAGCCTCCTGAAACACGTTCCACACTTCCCGGCAACGCACGAACGCGCCGGAGGAGGCGGTCGTGGCCGTCACGATCAGGGATGTCGCCCGCGACGCAGGGGTCTCGGCGTCCACCGTGTGCCGCGCACTCTCCTCGCCCGAGCTGGTCAAGGCGGAGACGCGGGAACGGGTCAGGCGTTCGGCGAGCGCGCTCGGCTACTCGCCCAACAAGGCGGCCCGGGGACTCATCACCGGTAGGACGGGCAACCTCGGGCTCATCGTTCCCGATCTGGCCAACCCGTTCTTTCCCGGGGTGGTCAAGGGCATCCAGGCCAGGGCGCGCGAGCTGGACTACGCCGTCTTCGTGGCCGACACCGACGAGGTACCCACCGCCGAGGCCGAACTGGTGCAGGCGCTCGCCAAACAGGTCGACGGCATCGTGCTGTGTTCGCCGCGGATGAGCGAGTCCGCGCTGCGCCCGCTGGCTGAGCAGACCCCCACCGTCCTGCTCAACCGGCGGGTGAGCCGCATTCCGTCGGTGACGTTCGACAACCTCGACGGCATGCGTCAGGCGGTGGCCCATCTGACGGCCCTGGGGCACCGCCGCGTCGCCTACGTCGGCGGCCCGCGCAGTTCCTGGTCCAACCGCGAACGGCTGCGCGGCCTGCGCACCGCCGCCGCGGCCAACCGGCTGGAACTCGTCGAGGTCGGCAACGTGCTTCCCCAGTTCACCGGCGGAATCGCGGCGGCGGATCTGGTGCTCGCCGCGGACGTCACGGCGGTCGTGGCCTACAACGACCTCATCGCCCTCGGCCTGCTGAGCCGCTTCCGCGCCCGCGACGTGGACGTGCCCGGGCACATCAGCGTCATCGGCATCGACGACATCGCCATGTCGGCGATGGTGCACCCGCCCCTGACCACCGTCTCCTCCCCGGTCGAGCAGAGCGGCCGCGCCGGTGTGGACCTGCTGCTCGACCTCATGGAGAACCCCGATCGCACCGCGACCGCCCGCCGCGAGCTCGACACCCACCTGACGGTGCGGGGCTCCACCGGCCCCCTGCACCGGCCCTAGAAGGGACCCCTCATGAAACGTCCCACCCCCATCGTCCTGGCGGCGCTGTGCGCGCTCGCCGCGTGCGGCGCACCCGACTCCGGCGGCTCCACCGACACCGGCGGCGACGTGCCGGAGAAGCCCGGTTCGGCCGTCACGCTGAACGTGCTCGACGTCGCCGGCAATCTCCAGCTGACCCAGGGGATGATCGACGACTTCGCCGCGAAGAACTCCGGCATCGTGTCGAAGGTGACCTACACCAAGGCCACCGCCCCGGAACTGGTCGGCAAGGTGAAGGCGCAGCAGGACGCCGGCCGGGTCGACATCGACCTCGTGCTGACCGGCGTCGACGGGCTCGCGGCCGGGATCGACCAGCAGCTGTGGACGCCGCTGCTGCCGAAGTACGCCGACCGGCTGCCCGGCATGCAGGAGTACCTGCCCGGTGCTGCGGCGATGCAGAAGCTCGCCGGCGACTTCGGCGTCACGGTCACCTACTACCCGTCCGGGCCGCTGATCGAGTACCTGCCGTCGAAGGTGCCCAACCCGCCGAAGTCCGCGCCGGAGCTGCTGGAGTACGCGAAGGCCAACCCGGGCGCCGTGCAGTACGCCCGCCCGTCGAACTCCGGGCCGGGACGGACGTTCCTCATGGGGCTGCCGTACCTGCTGGGCGACAGCAACCCGAAGGATCCCACCAACGGCTGGGAGAAGACCTGGGCGTTCCTCAAGGAGCTGGACAGGACCATCACGCTCTACCCGTCCGGAACGGGCGAGACGATGAAGAACCTCGCGAACGGCTCGGCGAAGGTGATCCTGTCGACGACCGGCTGGGACATCAACCCGCGCGTGCTCGGCCAGGTGCCGAAGGAGGCGAAGGTCGGGACCCTGCAGGGCTTCCACTGGGTCACCGACGCGCACTACGCGGTCGTGCCGAAGGGCGTCTCGACGGACAAGCAGGCGGCCGTGCTGCAACTGCTGAGGTTCATGCTCACCAAGGAGCAGCAGGCGAAGGCGTACGACAAGGGGTACTTCTACCCGGGGCCGGCGGTGAAGGACGTTCCGCTGTCGCTGGCGCCGGCCGACAGCCGCAAGGCCATCGAGGACTTCGGGCGGCCCGAGTACGAGGCGCTGATCGCCGGCAATCCCCTGGAGGTGCCGCTCGGTGCCAAGGAACTGGTGGCGGCGTTCGACCGCTGGGACCGCGAGATCGGCGGCGCGAAGGTGAACAAGTGACCGCATCCTTCGAGGAGCTGCGGCTGGAGGGGGTCAGCCGCAGCTTCTCCGGGAACGCCGCGCTCGCCGACCTCGACCTGACCATCCGGCGCGGCGAGTTCATCGCCCTGCTCGGGCCGTCCGGCTGCGGCAAGTCCACGGCGCTCAACTGCCTCGCCGGCCTGCTGCCGCTCACCGGTGGGCGGATCTGGTGCGACGACACGCGATTGGACACGCTGCCGCCGGAGAAGCGCGGCTTCGGCATGGTGTTCCAGAACTACGCGCTCTTCCCGCACCTGTCGGTGTGGCGCAACATCGCGTTCGGGCTGCAGATGCGGCGGCTGCCGCGGGCCGAGATCCGCAAGCGGGTCGACGACGCGGTGCATCTGGTGCGGCTGAAGGAGCACGTCGCCAAGCTGCCCGGCCAGCTCTCCGGCGGGCAGCAGCAACGGGTCGCCATCGCCCGCGCCGTCGTCCTCGAACCGTCACTGGTCCTCATGGACGAGCCACTGTCCAATTTGGACGCCAAGCTGCGGCTGGAGATGCGCACCGAGATCCGCCGCCTGCACCAGACGCTCGGCCTGACGACGGTCTACGTGACGCACGACCAGGAGGAGGCGCTGTCGCTCGCCGACCGGCTGGTGGTGCTGCGCGACGGGAAGGTGCAGCAGATCGGGCCGCCGGAGGAGGTGCACACCCGCCCGGTGAACAAGTACGTGGCCGACTTCATGGGCTACCGCAACCTCGTCCTCATGCAGGCGTCCACTGTGGAGGGTGGCCGGGTCACCGTCACCGGGCACGGCCTCACGCTCGTCGGCACGCCGGTCGGCGACATCGAGCCGGGTGACGCCGTCGTGGTCGGCGTGCGCCCCGAGGACCTGCGCATCGGTGACGTCGTCGAGGACGGGCCGGCGGCCGTCGTGGAGGTCGTGGAGTACCAGGGCCGGGAGGTCGCCGTCGAGGCGCGCACGGCCTCCGGGATCGAACTGCACCTGCGCACCGATCGCCGCCCGGCGCCGGGTGACCGGATCGGCATCGCGGTGGATCCGCGGCGGCTGCTGGTCTTCCCCGCCGGACCCGACTCATGAGCCGGGTCTCGCTGCGGCACCGGCTCGCCGAACGGGGCATCGACCGCAACCTGCTGCTGTTGCTGCCCGCGGCCGTCTTCGTGCTGACGCTGTTCATCTACCCGTTCTTCTACGGGGTGGGGCTGTCGTTCCAGCCGAAGCGCGGCGGGCCGCTGGGTGCCTATCGGGAGTTCTTCACCGACGCGTACCTGCGCGACACCGTCTGGACCACGCTCAGGCTCTCGTTGCCCGCCGCGCTGCTGAACGTGCTCGCGTCGGTCCCGATCGCGCTGCGGATGCGGGGCCGGTTCCGGGGGCGGCGGCTGGTCACCACGATCCTGGTCGTGCCCATCACGCTCGGCACCGTGCTGACCGCGCAGGGGCTGCTCAACTTCCTGGGGCCGACGGGCTGGTTCAACCGCATCCTGATGTCGGTCAGGATCGTGGACACGCCGGTGAGCCTCACGCACAACTACTGGGGCGTGTTCCTCTCGCTCGTCATCACCGGGTTCCCGTTCGCGTTCCTGCTGGTGCTGTCGTACCTGTCCGGCATCGATCCGACGCTGGAACGGGCCGCCGCAACGCTCGGTGCCGGCCGCTGGCAACGGTTCCGACGGATCACGTTGCCGCTGCTGGCGCCGGGGCTGGCGACGACGTTCTGCCTCACGTTCGTGCTGGCGTTCAGCGTGTTCCCGTCCGCCGTCCTCGTCGGGGATCCGAGCGGGACGACCCGGGTCATCTCGATCGCCGCCTACGACGCCGCGTACGTCAAGTACGACTACGCCCTCGCCTCGGCCGTCGCGGTCGTCATGGGTGTCGTCGAACTCGTCGTCATCGCGACCGTCCTCGGTGGACGGTCGCTGCTGTACACCGGTTCCACGTCGGGAGGGAAGGGATGAGCGGTCGTCGCATCGTCGCGTCGCCGGGCGCCTGGCTCGTCTGGGGCGCCGTCGTCTTCTTCTTCGTGAACCTCGCCGGCGTCATCGGTTCGGTCGTGGTGTCGTCGTTCGGGACGCGCTGGTTCGACACGTGGCTGCCCGAGGGCGGGTGGACCACGAAGTGGTACTCGCAGGCGTGGGACGAGTTCACGCTGCTGCCGGTGCTGACCGTGACGCTGGAGGTGTCGCTGCTCGTCGTCGGCGTCTCCGTGCTGATCGGGGTGCCCGCGGCGTACGTGCTGGCGCGGCGGTCGTTCCCCGGCAGGCGCCTGCTGTATCTGCTGTTCCTGCTGCCGATCCTGATGCCGCCCATCACGTACGGGATCCCGCTCGCGACCGTGCTGTACAAGTACGGGTTCGCGGGCAACCTCAGCGGGGTGGTGCTCGCCAATCTGGTGCCGTCGGTGCCGTTCGTGATCCTGACGATGACGCCGTTCATCGAGCAGATCGACCCGGCGATCGAACGCGCCGCGCGCATGTGCGGGGCCGGCACGACCCAGGTGTTCCTGCGGATCCTGGCGCCGCTGCTGGTGCCCGGCATCCTCGCGGCGTCGATCCTGGTGCTGGTGCGCACGGTCGGGATGTTCGAGCTGACGTTCCTGACGGCCGGGCCGGACTCGCAGACGCTCGTGGTCGCCCTCTACTACTCAATGTCGGCGGCCGGCATCCGCGCCCAGCAGAGCGTGGACGCCATGGCCGTCATGTACACCTCGATGATGTTGGTGCTGCTGGTCGTGGCGCTGCGGTTCGTCAATCCGACGCAGCTCGTCGCGCGCGTGAAGGAGGACGTGTCCGAATGAGGATCGTGGACGCGCGGGTCATCGTGACCTGCCCGGGGCGCAACTTCGTCACGCTCAAGATTGTCACCGACGAGGGCGTGACGGGCGTCGGCGACGCCACGCTCAACGGCCGCGAACTCGCCGTCGCCGCGTACCTCACCGAACACGTGGTGCCGCTGCTCGTCGGCCGCGACCCGGCCCGCATCGAGGACACCTGGCAGTACCTGTACAAGGGCGCCTACTGGCGGCGCGGACCGGTGACGATGAGCGCCATCGCGGCCGTCGACACCGCCCTGTGGGACATCAAGGGGAAGGTCGCCGGGCTGCCCGTGTACCAGCTGCTCGGCGGCCGCTGTCGGGAGGGCGTGACGGTGTACGGGCACGCCAACGCCGAGACCACCGACGAGGTGCTGGTGGAGATCGCCCGCTACGTCGACCTGGGCTACAGGGCGGTGCGCGTGCAGACCGGCGTGCCGGGGCTCGCGAAGACGTACGGGGTCAGCGGCGACCGGATGTTCTACGAGCCGGCCGACGCGGCGATCCCCACCGAGGCGGCGTGGTCGACCGAGAAGTACCTGACCCACGTGCCGAACGTCTTCGCCAAGGTGCGCGCCGAGTTCGGCCCCGGGCTGAAGCTGCTGCACGACGTGCACCACCGGCTGACGCCCATCGAGGCGGGGCGGCTCGGCAAGGCGTTGGAGCCGTTCGCGCTGACCTGGATGGAGGACCCGGTGCCGGCCGAACTCCAGGAGGGGTTCCGGCTGCTGCGACAGCACACGACGACGCCGATCGCGGTGGGGGAGGTGTTCAACACCATCTGGGACTGCCAGCAGTTGATCACCGAACAGCTCATCGACTACATCCGCACCACCGTCGTGCACGCCGGTGGGATCAGCCACCTGCGGCGCATCTACGACCTCGCCGCGCTGTACCACGTGCGCAGCGGCTCGCACGGCGCGACCGACCTGTCGCCGGTGTGCATGGCGGCGGCCCTGCACGTCGACCTGTCCATCCCGAACTTCGGGCTCCAGGAGTACATGCGGCACACGCCGGAGACGGACGAGGTGTTTCCGCACGCGTACACGTTCGACCGGGGGTATCTGGATCCGGGGGACGCACCGGGACTCGGCGTGGACATCGACGAGGAACTGGCCGGGCAGTATCCCTACCGCCCGGCCTCCCTGCCGGTGAACCGCCTGGAGGACGGCACCATGCACTCGTGGTGACGTGATCAGCTGACGGTCATCGCGAAGCTGTTGTCGGTGAAGGCCGCGCTGCCGTTGGTGCCGCTGATCTCGAAGCCGAACTGCACCTCGCCGACCGTCACGTCGGCCCACCAGCCCTGCGTGCGCAGCCAGGTGAGGATCGCCTTGACGTCGACCGTGCCGGAGTTGGTGTTGCTCGTGCGCAGGAACGAGTACACCGCGTTGGCGCCGTTGTTGCCGCGGTAGACGTTCCAGGTGTGGCCGCCCAGGCTCAGATTGCGGAACGCGGGGACGGCGCCGTTCTGGTCGTACGCGTCGGCGATCGGCCCCACGGCGCCGTTCCAGTTCATCCACAGCATGACCTCGTAGGCCCAGTTGTTCGCCCAGATGTCGTACGTGGTGGCGTAGTTGCCGCTGCCCGGCACCGTCACGTTGAACGAACTGGTCAGCGTGCCGATCGAGCTGACCGTGCGGTTGAGCGAACCGCGCACGGTGTGCGGGTAGGACTTCACGCCGGAGGTCATCGGGTGGTTGGCGATGACGCCCCAGTTGGTGGGGCTGCGCGCCCAGATGGTCTGGCTGCCGGCGCCGGAACCCCAGATGTTGTTGTAGAGCGTGTATCCGTTGCTCTGCCAGGTGTCCCACTGGCCCGAGGCGACCCAGACGGCGTCGGACGGGACGCCGGGCGTGCCGGGGTTGGCGGGCGTCGGGCTCGGGGATGCCGGACCGCCGGTGGCGCTGCCCGTGCACGCCACTCCGTTGAGCGCGAAACCTGTCGGGACCGGGTTGCTGCCGGTCTGCGAGCCGTTGAAGCCGAACGAGGCGGTGCCGTTGGTGCCTAGTGCGGCGTTGTAGGAGGCGTTGCGTGCGGTCACCTGGGTGCCGGCCTGGGTGACGGTGGCGTTCCACGCCTGGGTGACGGTCTGGCCGGCGGCGTAGGACCAGGTGAGGGCCCAGCCGTTGATCGGGCCGCCGAGGTTGGTGACGGTGACGTTGGCGCCGAACCCGCCCGGCCAGCTGCTGCTGATCGCGTAGTCGACGCGGCAGCCGGTGGCCGCCGATGCCGGGGGAGCGGTGGCGAGGATCGCCCCGGCCGCGGCGAGGAGGGCCGCTGCGGCCGGGGCAAGGACAGGTGTACGTCTTCGCATGACTGTCCGACCTTCCACGAGGCACAAGTTTGTTGGGGGTTCAAACTTAAGAGCATCGATGGGAGGGGTCAACCGGTGCTGAAATGTGCAGGCCCGTCAGCCGGCCCGCGACGCGAACGCCCGGCGGTTGGCGCGTTCGAGCAGCTGTTCCGCCCGGGACTGGGCGCGCAGGGCGGACTGGCACGCCGCGACGGCGCGGCGGCGGAGTTGCTCGGTGGTCGCCCGTCGCTGCTCGGCTCGGCGACGGGCCTGTTCGGCGAGGGCCTGCAGCTGTAGCGCGCGCCGACGGATCGGGTGTAAGTCGTCCACGAAATTCATGCCGCCGGTTGACAACCGTTGTGTCAAATCGCCCCCGCGGTACGCTTCGCTGAGCGACTGAGAGCGACGCAATGTACACAGCTTGCATCGGCGAACGGGCACTCGGAGGGGCGGATGTCGGCGCAGCAGCCGGTCGAGCGGGCCGCCGTGGCGTCCCGGGATCTCGGTGAGGTGCACGAGCTGATCCGCCGTCGCTACGTCGAGAACCTGCCGCGCATCGTCGGTCCCACCGACGGTTTCGCGTTCCGCTCCGAGGCGGCCAGCGCCGGCGGCCTGTCCATCGACCGCATCGCCTGGTGGGCGGACATGTCGATCGCCACCGACCCGTTCGAGACGACCGTGGTGGCCACCGTGCTCGACGGGACGTTCCACATGAGAGGCGGCCGCCTGGAGGGCCGCGGGGTGCGGGGCGACTCGCTGCTCTACCCGTCGCGCGCCGCCCTCCAGGTGCTGATGGAACGGGTCACCTGCCAGGTCGTCCAGCTTCCCGCGGCCGCGATCGACCGGGTCGCCGCCCGGGCCGGCGTCGACCCGGTGGACCTGCGCTTCGACGGCATGGCCCCGGTCTCGCCGGCCGCCGGGCGGCAGTGGCTGGCCACGATCGCCTACCTCAGCCGGCTGCTCGCCGGCGCCGGTCCGGCCGGCATCCACCCGTTCATGCTGAGCGCCGCGATCGACGCGGCGGCCACCGCGGCGCTGACCGTCTTCCCGAACACCACGATGACCGTCGACGCCCCCGGGCCGGGACGGGTCGCGCCGGCCGCCGTCCGCCGCGCCGTCGCCCACATCGAGGCGCACGCGGGCGAGCCGATCACCGTCGAGGACGTCGCCGCCGCGGCCGGTCTCGGCGTGCGGGCGCTGCAGGCGGCGTTCCGCAAGCATCTCGACACCACGCCGGTCGCGTACCTGGCCCGGGTCCGCCTCGAACGCGCCCATCACGAGCTGCGCGCGGCCGGGCCCGGCGTCACCGTCGCCGAGGTCGCCCACCGGTGGGGGTTCGGCGATCTCGGGCGGTTCGCCGCCCGCTACCGCGCGGCGTTCGGGCGGCTCCCGAGCCACACGCTGCGCACCTAGCGCCTGCCATTTGCCGTCGAACGCCTACTGCTCCAGCGACGCCTCGGCGGCCGAGACCGGCGGGCCGACCCGCAGCGCGTAGCCGATCACCCCGGCCGCCAGGAACGCCCCGGCCGTGATCGCACCGATCCGGTTCTCCGGCGGCTGGATCATCCACAGCGCCACCTGCCGCCACCCCGGCCCGCCCGGCACCTGCAGCAGGCACTGCACCGCCGCCCACGCCAACGGCACCTGCCACGCGTGTCGCGCACCGGCGAGCGCGGTGCCGAGCCCGATCAGCCCGATCAGCCCGGCCGCGTTGCGCACCAACGCCTTCTCCGGGCCGAAGTCGGTGCCGACCAGCCGCGCGGCGATCAGCAGGCCGGCCACCAGCACCCCGCACGCCACGAGGTGCAGCACGCGCCGGGGCGGCCAGGGCAGCGCGGCGGTCTTCTCCAGCGCGGCGTCGTTGCCGGCGAGCGTCGGCGCGAACGGCACCGCGGCCAGGGCGGCGGTGAGCACCGTGAGACCGGTGTTCACCTGCGCGTCCTTGGTCATGCCGGCCCAGGCGGCCGCGACGGCGGCGATGGCGCCGGCCGAGGCGGCCACGGCCGCGGGGACCCGCCGCGAGCGCAGGTACAGCGGCACGAACCGGCTCACCGGCCCTCGCCCTCGCCGGTGAGGATCGGCATCAGTTCCTGCTCGCAGCGCGCGGCGGCGTCCCGCAGGGCGGTCACCCGACGCAACTGCTCCTGCTCCGGCAGCGCGCGCAGCGCGGCCAGGGCGTCGCGGATCTCCTGCTCATGATGGTCCGTGACGAGGTACCCGAACGGCGGGAAGTACATCCGGACCATGTCGGTACCCAGGAGCCAGGCGCCGGAGACGCTCATCGCGATGTCGTCGGGCGCGCCGCACCCGGACCAGTACGTGCCGCCGCCCATGACGATGCTGTCGGTCACGTCCGGGTCCTTACCCGTGTCAGGATCGATTTCCAGGGTGAACTGCACCGTGCCCGGCTCCGGCTTCACCAGCTGCCACTGCTCGCTGTCGTTGCGGCCGAGATGCGGCAGCCGCACCTCCACCGCGCGGGTGGGGGCGTTCGGGAGCTTGGCGAGTGCGGCCAGCGCGCGGCGGGCCTGCGGAGCGACGTCCTTCAGCATGTGCGCGTGCACGGCGGTCAGGCACACCTGCGGGGTCCCGTCGGCGCACACCAGCGCCTGCGCCGCGCGGTCGATCTGCCACTGTCCCGCCGAGCCGGGTGCGCTGATGAACATCAGCCCGGCCAGGCCGGCGGCCAGCGCCCCGAACGCTCCCGTGCGCGACGCCCACGAGGTGCCCACGGCGAACAGCAGCCCGGCCGCGATGAAACCGGCCGCCAGTGCCGTTCGCGCGAGGAGGGCCGTGGTGGAGACGGTCTCCCAGGCGGCGTCCGGCGGATTGTTGATCATCAGGTCGAGATGGTGCAGCGGGCTCTTGGCCGGCATGCTCTGCACCGCGAACTGCACCACGAGCGTGGCGGCCGCGAGCGCCGGCGGCAGCAGCGGCGACCCCCACCGGCGGCCGACGGCGATGCCCAGCCACCCGGCGCCCACCAGCACCAGGGCGTCGACCAGCGGCGCCACGAACCCCCGCGCACCCAGGTAACCGTCGACCACCCCGGCGGTGAGCACCGCACCGAGCGCGCCGACGAGCAGGTGGGTGGCGGCGACGCCGATGCCGAGCGCGGCCATCGCCGGCAACGACCGCTGCCAACGGGGCCGGCCGGTGCTGTCCATCAGCTCCCGCGCCCGGGTGCGCCGGTCCCGCCTGCCGAGCACCACCCCGCCGGCCAGCGCCAGCGGCATGAGGACGAACATGTACGTGCTCTGCGAGTAGCCGAAGCGCAGCCACTGCCCCCACCAGAACTGATACATCGCGCCGACGCCGAGCGCGGTGATCAGGAACAGCAGCAGGGCCAGACCCTTGGCGTTCGAGCGGAGCAGCTCGATGCGCAGCGGGCGGGTCATCGGGCACCGCCCCGGTGCTGCGCGAGCAGGTACGAGTAGCCGCGCTCGGCCGGGCTGTCGCCGACGCCGCCGTTCTCGCCGAGGCGCACGAGGTCGGCGGGAACGCCCTGGTGCACCAGTTTCCCGAGATCCATCAGAACGACGTCGGAGCACGCCGCCACGACGTCCTCCACCAGGTGCGTGGAGACCAGCACGCAGGCCTCGGTGCCCAGTTCGCGGATCAGCTCGCGGAACTCCACGCGCTGTTCCGGGTCGAGGCCGACGGTCGGCTCGTCGAGCAGCAGCAGGTCCGGCTCGTTGACGATCGCCTGCGCGATGCCGGCCCGGCGCAGCATGCCGCCGGAGAGCGACTTGAGTCGCTTGTCGGCCCGGTCGGCGAGGCGCACCCGTTCGATGGCGCGCTGCGCCGCCGCCGGAACGGCCGACGCCGGCATCTCGCGCAGCCACGCCATGTACTCGACGTAGTCCCGCACCGTGAAGCGCGGGTAGTACCCGAACTGCTGCGGCAGGTAGCCGAGCCGGCCGCGGGTCCGGCGCAGTTCCCGCGTGCGGGCGGCGTCGGTGCCGAGCAGGCGCAGCGTGCCTCCGTTCGGCCGGACGACCGTGGCGAGGGCGCGCATGAGCGTGCTCTTGCCGGCGCCGTTCGGGCCGAGGAGGCCGTGCACACCGGTGCCGAGCGCCAGGTCGAGCCCGTCGACGGCGAGATGCCGCCCGGCCTTGACCTTCAGCGCCGTTGCCTCGATCGCCCAGGCGTGCCGCGTCGGTGCGATCTCCTGTGCGCCTATCGCGCGAACCATCTGTGTTCTCCTCATGGATATCAGCGCCAGTGGGCGGGGCCGCGCAGGTCGTCCGCGCGCAGCACCGCCGTCACGGCGAGGATCAGGGCGGCCGCGGCCCAGCCGGGCATGGTCTCGAACCGGAGCAGGCTGTCGACGACGGTCGGTTCGTCGCGGAACCACGTCGCCGCGAGCACCGTCAGCAGCCAGCCCCCGCTCAGGAGCCCCGCCGCCGTCGGGACGCCCACCCGGCCGCCGAGCAGCAGCGTCGCGCCGGTGAACGTCAGGCAGGGCAGCAGCCACAGCGCGGGATTGCGGCCGAGGCCGACCCCGGCGGCGGCCAGCAGCGGGAACACCATCGCGAGGACGGTGAGGCTGCGGCGCAGCAGCAGTTCCACACCCGCCCGGGAGGTACCGGCGATCAGCTCCCAGTTCGGGTTGGCCCGCCGGGACCAGGCGACCGCGAGGCCGGCGAGCGGCGCCACCGGGGCGATCAGCAGCACGGTCGAGGGCCGGTCCGGGAAGTTCCGGTCGAGCAGGAACGCCGCGAGGATGGCGACGGAGGTCGTCACGATCCAGGCGAGCAGCGACCAGTCGGTCCAGCGCAGGAACCACCGCCGGAACCGGCGCCGGGCCACCGGCCGCGGCCCGGTCCGCGCCTCCTGGAGGATCGCCGTTCTGGCCTCGCCGAGCAGGTCCGCGAGCGGCGGCGGGGCCAGGTCGGCGAGCCGCCCCCGGCAGTGCGCGCACCCGTCGAGGTGCGCCTCCAGGGTCCAGATCGCGGCGTCGTCCAGCGCCGGCTCACCGCCCGCGTATGCGGCCAGCGCCGCCGGTGGAACGTGGGCGGTCATGCCAGCGCCTCCCGTAGTGCGTTGCGTGCGCGCCGTGCGCGGCTCTTGACCGTTCCCTCGGGCACGCCCAGCAGGACCGAGGTCTCCCGGACGGTGAACCCGTCGAGCACCATCGCGGCGAGCACCTCCCGCAGCTCCGGTGCGAGGTCGTTGAGCGCGGTCGCCAGCTCGAGGCCGATCGACCCGAGGGCCTCGTCCTCGGCGGCCGGCACGCTGCGCACCGGCAGGTGCTCGGCCGGAACCTCCTGGGTGCGGGCGCGCTTGCGCAGCGCGTCCACGAGGCGCCGCGCGGCGATGGTCCAGATCCAGCCGGCCGCGCTGCCGCCCGGCGCGTCGGTGCCCCCGGAGCGCCGGATCCCCGCGAACGACCCGGCCGCCCGCCACACGGTGACGTACGTGTCCTGCAGGACCTCCGCGACGATGCCGTCGTCGCGACACCGGCGGCGCAGCCGCATGGCGAGCCACGGCGACGTTCGGCGGTACAGCTCGTCGAACGCGTCGAGGTCGGCCCGCGCCACGCGGCGCAGCAGGCGTTCCTCGTCGTCGCTACTTCTTCCCACGCCCAGATGGTCGACCACGACCGCCCGGATGGATCACGTGTGCGAGTGATCCAGGTCACATGCGGCCGGCTCCCGCCTCCGCCGCGCACGGAGCCGGGAGCCGGCGGTGATCGCTCAGATCAGGTTGAGCACCTTCGTGGGGCTGTTCCGGACCGTCTCCACCGGCAGCATCGGCGTCAGGGTCACCCGCGCCTGGAGCTCGTCCGGGTTCGGCTCCGGCGGTTGGTCCTCGTTGAGCAGGTCGCGGCTGACCGCGAAGGTGTGGTCGCGGAAGAGGGTCGGGGCGTTCTCGGCCCTGATGATGGCCGCGCTGACGTCGGCGATCAGGTCGTCCACGCCGTCCTCGCCGGCCCCCTGGTCGATCCCGAAGATCTGGATGCACTCCAGGTACTCCAGGCGGGAGCGGACGTCGAAGTCGGTGAACGTGATCGTGTAGCGCACGCGCACGTTGAGCAGGTTGAGGTCGGTCGGGTGTGCGAGCAGGTCGACCGTCACCGCACCGGGGATGGATGCCATGTCCTGGTTCCTTCGGGTGTCGTGGTTCAGCGGCTGAAGAGGCGGCGCGCCGTACGGGCGCTGATCGGGTGTGCGAGCCGGACGCGGCCGGCGCGGAACGCCTCGAGCGGCGATTCCGTTCCGCCGGCGAGGCGCAGCACGGTGTCGCGGCTCGCCAGCACGGTGAGGTCCGCGGCCTCCGTGGACCGTCCGGCGGGGTCCAGCGCGATCCGCCAGACGAGTTCGTCGCCGTCGGGGGTGCCGCGGAGTTTCCCCGCGATGCCGCTGTCGCCGGCGGCGTGCAGTTCCTCGACGAAGCGGTCGATCAGGGACCGGATCTCCTGGTCGGTGACGGTGGGTTCGCTGCCGGCTCCGATGAGCCGCGCGGTGTTGGGCATGGTGCGTTCTCCTGGGTCCGCTCGGGATCGTTCGTACGACGGCAAGCGTGCCGACGATGCCCCGTCGTGCCCATGCGGAATTCCGCGTACCAGGAGTGTGCGTTCTTGGACAGCTAGTGGAGCACCGTCACCGTGAACGGGGCGGTGGTGCTGCCGTTCGGGGTGGTGACCGTGAGCCTCGCCCGGAACACGCCTCTGCGGGCGTACCGATGGGAGGCCGTCGCGGTGTAGATGCCGTTGGCGGTCTTGTTGGTGCCGGAGACTCCGCTCAGCGTCGCGGGGGTCGTGCTGCCGTCGCCCCAGTCGACCGTCGCGGAGACCCGGTCGAGCGGCACGCCCGGCGCGGCGATCGAGGCGATCGGGCCGTTGACCGGACGGCCGCCGACGACCCGGTCCGGTGCCGACACGTCGACCCGCCACGGCACCTGCGGGGACGGGTAGAAGTTCGCGCCCCGCAGCTGCCACCGGGCGCCGTGCCCGGCCAGGCGGGTGACGAAGGAGGCCAGGGTGCGCTCCGGGTGCGCCCGCGGCGACCAGCCGATCTCCGCCGCCGCCGGCAGCCGGGGGAACGCCTGGAACTCGAAGTCGGCGAGCGTGCGCAGCGTCTCCGACCAGATCGGCGCCTCGACGCCGAGGATGTTCGCGTCGGTGACGGCGGGCAGGACGGTGCCGTCGGAGAGCGTGCGGGCCGGGATGTACGAGGCCGGGTCGCTGCTGGTGCCGGACCAGTTGTAGACCTGCGCGACGTCGAGCCGGCCGGCCCACTCCAGGCCGAGCGGACTGCCCGCGAACTGCTTCATGTCCAGGTACATGTGGTTGGCCGGCGACATGACGACCCGCATGCCCTTCTGGACGGCGTGCCGGGCCGAGTCACCGGCCGGGCCGGTCGGGTCGCCGTTGTTCCAGTACTGCGCCACGGCCGGCGTCGAGGCGTCGAAGTTCGCCTGGGAGATCTCCGCCCAGCCCATGACGATCTTGCCGCGTTCCCGCACGATGCGCGCCTCGTGGTCGACGAAGTCGACGTAGCGTTCGTGCGACAGGGTCGTCGGGGGCACCTCGTCGCCGCCGAGGTGGTAGTAGGGCCCCGGCGACATGGCGGTGAGCTGGGTGATGATGTCGGTCAGGATCGCCCAGGTGTGCGGGCTCTCCGGGCACAGGGCGCTGTAGCCGACGTCGCCGGTCAGGTTCCACTGCGGCGGGGTGCGGTTGGTGCAGTTGACGTCGGGCAGCACCGGATCGGCCTCGGGTCCGGCGTAGGACATGACGATCGCGTTGGTGTGCCCGGGGGAGTCGACCTCGGGGACGACGGTCAGGTGCCGGGCCGCCGCGTAGGCGACCACGTCCACGTACTCGGCCTGGGTCCAGAAGCCGCCGGGGTCGTTGTCGATGGAGAACTGGCCGCCGATCTCGGTCAGCTCCGGCCGGCCGTTGATCGCGATCCGGAAGCCCTGGTCGTCGCTGACGTGCAGGTGCAGCACGTTGATCTTGTAAGCGGCGGCGCGGTCGATGAGGCGCTTGACCACCTCCGGCGGCTGGAAGTGCCGGGCGATGTCGAGCATGATGCCGCGGTACGCGTACCGGGGCGTGTCCGTGATCCGCACGCCGGAGACCGACCACGGCCCGGGTCGCACCGTCGGGCTCTCGATCCAGGGCGGCAGCAGTTGGCGCAGCGTCTGCACCCCGTAGAACAGGCCGGCCGCGCCCGCCGCCTCGATCCGCACGCCGGTGCGGGAGGCCGTGAGCCGGTAGCCCTCGTCGCCGAGGTCCGCGGCGTCGCTCAGGCGCAGCGCGATGTCGCCGGGCCGGGCCGCCCCCGCCGACACCTCCAGGGGGTAGCCGGTCGAGGGGCGCAGGATCGCCGCCAGATCGGCCGCGGCGCGACGCGTCCCGGCGGTGTCCGGGGCGACCGCGATCCGGCTCTGCGGGCGCAGCGTGAAGGTCTCCCCGGGAACGGCCTCCGCCGCGGCCGGCAGCGGCACGACCGTCGGCGCCGCCGCCCGCGCCGCGCCCGCGAAGGCGGGTCCCTGGGTGGCCAGCGCGCCCGCCTGAACCGCGAGCGCGACGACCAGTGCCATCCGTCCGTGCCGCATCGACCTGCTCGGTGTCCGCATGTCCAGATCCTCCCCGCTCGGGCGCGCGCCGTCCGGCGATCAGTGCGATAGACACTAATCAATGGGGAGTCGGTGGTCTAGTCCAGCGGCAGCAATGCGAGCGGCACGTGGTGCTGCCCCGCGTGGATGTCCCGGTCGCGCGTGCTGCCCTGGCTCACCGGACGGGGGAACGAGATCTTGACGACGTTCAGCTCCGGGATCCGGAAGAACCGGATGCCCTCGGCCGGGATGTCGTACAGCCGCGCGATCACCCCCGCGTTGAGGAACAGGTCGTCGGCGACCAGCGCGTACCCGTCCGCGTCGCGCATGAAGAGCTCCATCGTGATCCAGAACGGCCCGGCGTTCTTGGAACGCACCTCGTGCGCGAGATCTCCTACGACCCGGTCAGGCATCGAGCACGCTCCGGAAGAGTGCGGTCGGCGAGTCGACGTCGACGACGTGGTTGAGGACGAACTCGTAGGCGGCGCCGCGTTCGGTCTCGGCGGGTGAGGTGGCGAAGGCGAGGCTGGGCAGATAGTCCATGTCGGGCGTGGGTAGGTGCAGCATCAGCGGGTTGGCGACCTTGGCGATCGCCGTGGCGGTCTGCTGGTCGACCGCGTTGACGAGCAGCATGACGCCGACCTCGCGCGGCGGGCCGGCGGCCGGGTCGATGTGTTCCAGGACCGCGTTGTAGCCGTAGAGGCGGATGTCGAGGATGTACTCGTCCTCGGTGAGCCCGAGCGTCTGCGCGACGCGTTCGGTGAGGACCATGCGCAGCAGCGCGGCCCAGGTGTCGATCTGGCTCAGGATGTGCGGGTCGCGGATCGCGGTGAACGACATCGTCTCGTAGCCGGAGATCCGCGCGCCCTCCAGCTTGATCGTGTGCTGGTCGGCGAGCTCGAAGCGGGAGCCCTCGACCCGGACCCGGCGCTCGTCCAGGGCCCGGTAGGTCGCGTCGCTCACCACCAGCGTCCCCGCCGGTTCCCTCATCTCGAACGGGTTCACCGTCTCGTACAGCATGTGCGCGGCCACGGTCGTGGGGGTGCACGCGGCGGCCGGATCCAGCGGCTCGACGGTGAAGCCGTTCGCGTCGATCGTGGCGAACACCCCGCCGGAACGCGGGTTCGTGGTGCACTGCGCGCCGCACTCGACGATCTTCGCGGCGTGCCACGTGGGGCCGGCGGGCATGCCGTGCATCAGGGGAAAGGCGGCGGCCACGGCGGTGTCGGTGGCGCGCCCGGCGAGAACGACATCCGCACCGGCCCGCAGCGCCTCCTCGATCGGTTCGTGCCCCATCATCCCCACGATGTGCGTGCAGCTCTCCAGCACGTCGGCCGTCAGCTCGCCCGCGGGCGGCAACGGGTGGATGCGGCGCTCCTTGAGGTCAGCGGCGTTCTGCTCGCTGTAGATGCGCGCGATCCGCAGACCCAGCCCCTCCTCGGCCAGGATCCCCTCGGCGATGCCGGCGACCCAGTCGACGCCGGAGTCCGTTCCCGAGGTGCCGCAGGAGCCGACGATGAGCGGGATGCCGGCGGTGGCCGCCGCGCGCAACAGGACGCGCAGGTCGCGGGCGACGGCCGCGGCGGCCGTCTTCGCCGTTCCCCGGCCGAGGTAGTAGGGGCCGGAGTCGGTGGAGCCCCCGTCCACGGCGATGACGTCGGCACCGAGGGCGAGGCCGCGCTCGACGGACTCGGGCGGGAACCCGGCGCCCAGCATGCCTGCCGGCACCAGGATCCGCACGGTGTCTTTGTCTGGCAAGGGTTTTCCTTTCATAGGATCGCGGCGGCCGCGGCGCGGCCGGCCTCCCTTCCGGAGAAGAGGCAGCCGCCGAGGAACGTCCCCTCGAGCGCGCGGTAGCCGTGCATGCCGCCGCCGCCGAAGCCGGCGACCTCGCCCGCGGCGTACAGCCCCGGCACCGGCGAGCCGGCCGGGTCGAGCACCCGCCCCAGCAGGTCGGTGTGCAGGCCGCCGAGGGTCTTGCGGGTCAGCACGTGCAGCTTCACCGCGATCAGCGGCCCCGCCTTCGGATCGAGGACGCGGTGCGGCGGCGCGGTGCGGATCAGCCGGTCCCCGCGGTAGCGGCGGAAGTTGGTGATGGCGGCGATCTGCATGTCCTTCGTGAACGGGTTCGCCAGCTCCCGGTCGCGCGCCTCGACGGTGCGGCGCACGTCGGCGAGGTCGAGCAGCGGCTCGGGCGTCTTGGCGTTCATGCCCTTGACCAGTTCGTCGAGGGTGTCGGCCACGACGAAGTCCGCGCCCTTGCGCTTGAACGCGTCCACCGGCGCCGGCGCGCCGCCGCGCACGCGGCCGAGCACCTGGCGGACGTTGCGGCCGGTGAGGTCGGGATTCTGTTCGGAGCCGGAGAGCGCGAACTCCTTCTCGATGATCTTCTGCGTGAGCACGAACCAGCTGTGGTCGTACCCGGTGGCGCGCAGGTGATTCAGGGTGCCCAGGGTGTCGAAGCCCGGGTACAGCGGCACCGGCAGCCGTCGGCCGCGCGCGTCCAGCCAGATCGAGGAGGGGCCGGGCAGGATGCGGATGCCGTGCAGCGGCCAGATCGGGTCCCAGTTCTGGATGCCCTCGACGTAGTGCCACATGCGGTCGGGGTTGATGACGGTGCCGCCGGCCGCCTCGGTGATGCCGATCATGCGCCCGTCGACGTGCGCGGGCACGCCGGAGAGCATCTGCTCCGGCGGGGTGCCGAGGCGGGTGGGCCAGTTGCGGCGCACGAGGTCGTGGTTGCCGCCGATGCCGCCGGAGGTGACGAGCACGGCCTGCGCGGTGAACGCGAAGTCGCCGATCGCCGTGCGGGAGGTGGCCGTGCCGCGGGCGCCGTCCGCCGGTTCCAGGACGGTGCCGCTGACGCCGGTCACGACGCCGTCCGTCGTGGTCAGCGCGTCGACGCGGTGGCGGAACGCCAGCCGCACGAGCCCCCGCTCCGCGGCCTCCCGGACCAGGCGCACGAACGGCTGCACCACACCCGGGCCGGTGCCCCAGGTGATGTGGAAGCGGGGCACCGAGTTGCCCGGGCCCTGCGCGTCGTAGCCACCGCGTTCGGCCCAGGAGACGATGGGGAAGAACGTGATGCCGCGCCCGCGCACCCAGCTGCGCTTCTCGCCGGCCGCCCACGCCACGTACGCCTCGGCCCATTTGCGCGGCCACTCGTCCTCGGGCCGGTCGAACCCGGCCGTGCCGAGCCAGTCCTGCCACGCCAGTTCGTGCGAGTCGCGGATGCCCATCCGGCGCTGCTCGGGCGAGTCGACGAGGAAGAGCCCGCCGAACGACCAGAACGCCTGCCCGCCGAGGCTCTGCTCCGGCTCCTGCTCGACCAGCACGACCGACCGGCCGGCGGCGACCAGTTCGGCGGTGGCGACCAGTCCGGCGAGGCCGGCGCCGACCACGATGGCGTCGGCGGTGGTGGTTTCCGTGTTCATCTGCTTCCTCACTGCGACGGGGTGATCAGAAGATTGTTCACGGAAGACTGGGGTTTTCCATGGAGCGCCGCGACGAGTTCGCGCGCGCCGGCCAGTCCGGCGTCGCGCCGCGCCTCGGCGGTCTGCCCGGCCATGTGCGGATGGACGGTGATCCCCTCGACGGCGCGCAGCGGGCTGTCGGCCGGCAGCGGCTCCGCGGCCACCACGTCGAGCGCGGCACCGGCGATCCGGCCGGCGGTGACGGCCTCGATCAGCGCGTTCTCGTCGACGATCCCGCCGCGCGCCGTGTTGATCAGGTAGGCGCCGGGCCGCATGAGGGCGAACGCCCGCGCGTCGAGCAGGTGCCGCGTGCGCGGCGTCAGGGCGGTGTGCACCGACACGAAGTCCGACTCGCGGAGCAGTTCGTCGAGGCCGACGAAGCGCACGTCGGCGGGGCGCAGGTCGGCCGGGACGCCGCTGGTGCACAGGATCGTCATCCCGAACGCCGCCGCGAGCCTCGCCACCCGCTGGGCCGACGCGCCGAAGCCGATCAGCCCGAGCGTCCGGCCGCGCAGCTCGTGCCCGTCCGCGCGCGGCCAGCCGCCGGCGGCCACGCCGCGGGCGTTCGCGACGAGGCGCCGGGCCTCGGTCAGGAGCAGGCCGATCGTGTACTCGGCGACGGCGTTGGCGTTGATGCCGGGCAGGTTGCTGACGCTGATGCCGAGGCGGGTGGCGGCCGGCACGTCGATCGAGTCGTAGCCGACGCCGGTCCGCACGATCGCGCGCAGCGTGGGCGCCTTCGCCAGCACGTCGGCGGTCATCGGTTCGTTGGCGATCAGTGCGCCCTCGGCGCCGTCGAGGTGGGCGACGAGGTCGGCGGGGTCGCGCCGGCCGCGCATCGGGGCGTGCCGGGTGGTGAGACCCTCCCCGGCCAGATAGGTGTCGACCTCGTCGCCGGGCGTCAGGTAGTCGGTGGTGATGAGGACCAGACCCATGTGGTGGAACGCTAATTTGCTACAGCAAAATCGTCAACAGGCAGCATCTATTCGTTGCTGCCGCATGGGCTACAGTGCTCGGCATGAGTCAGCAGCGCGCGCACCGCATCGCCGTCATCCCGGGCGACGGGATCGGCAAGGAGGTCGTTCCCGCCGGCCTCGACGTGCTGCGGGCGGCCGCCGACGCGTTCGACCTGCGGCTGGAGTTCGAGGAGTTCGACTTCGCGTGTGCCGCCTACTGGCAGGCGCACGGCGCGATGCTCCCGCAGGACTGGCAGACCATCCTGCAGGGCTTCGACGCGATCTACTTCGGCGCCGTCGGCTGGCCGGAGGTCGTTCCGGACCACGTGTCGCTGTGGGGGAGCCTGATCCAGTTCCGCCGGGTCTTCGACCAGTACGTCAACCTGCGCCCCTGCCGGCTCATGCCGGGCGTGCGCGGCCCGCTCGCCGGCCGGGGGCCGGGCGACATCGACTTCCTCGTCGTGCGGGAGAACACCGAGGGCGAGTACTCCTCGGTCGGCGGCCGCATCTTCGAGGGGACCGAACGGGAGACCGTCCTGCAGGAGACCGTGATGACGCGCATCGGCGTCGACCGGGTGCTGCGCTACGCGTTCGAGCAGGCCCGGCGTCGCCCCGAACGCCACCTCACCTCGGCGACCAAGAGCAACGGCATCTCGATCTCCATGCCCTACTGGGACGAACGGGTCCGCGCGATCGCGGCCGAGTATCCCGACGTGACCTGGGACCAGTACCACATCGACGCGCTGGCGGCCCATTTCGTGCTGAACCCGGACCGCTTCGACGTGGTCGTCGCCAGCAACCTGTTCGGCGACATCCTCTCCGACCTCGGCCCCGCGTGCACGGGCACACTGGGCATCGCGCCGAGCGCCAACATCAACCCGGAACGCCGGCACCCCAGCCTGTTCGAGCCGGTGCACGGCTCCGCGCCGGACATCGCCGGGCGGGGCGTCGCCAACCCGATCGGGCAGATCTGGTGCGGGTCGATGATGCTGGAGCATCTCGGGCACCCGGCCGCCGCGGCGCACGTTCTGGCGGCGATCGAGAGCGTGCTGGCCGAGGCGTCACCGCGCACGCTCACCCCGGACCTGCACGGCACCGGCACCACGGCCGGTCTCGGCAAGGCCATCGCCGAACGGGTGCGCGCCACGCCGCCGGCGTGACCGTAGCGGCCGCGGGTAGGGGCGGCCCGCCGGTCCGGTTGAAAGTTTCACGTGCCACGACCGCATGTTTCCCGGTTCTTTCCCGGTGCCCCGGCACGCGATTGACGCGTTTCAATCGACAGTTATAACGTATGACGTCTTACCGGACCGGTGCCGCGACCACGAGACCGTGGAGCGGGCGCCGGACCCACCCCCAACACTCCCCGCCTCGCCATCCGGGCCCGCACCACCTCTCACCACCTCGGTGACCGTCCCGCCGGCTGTGCACGGCCGCGCGGGCGCCCGACGCCGTCCCGCCACGGCCGACGGCGCGGCTCCCGAGCCACCCCCGAACCCACACTGAACCCGAAGGTGTGACCGTCCATGCGTACACGCGTCTTAGCGGCGGCCGCTGCCGTCGCACTCTCCACCGTCGGCACCGCGGCGATCATCGTCGGCCCCGCCTCGCCGGCCGCCGCCCACCCCGTCAACGCGGCCGACTTCCAACAGGTCGAACTCGCCCGCGGAGTGGCCGAGATGGGCGAGCCGATGTCGATTGCGGTGCTGCCGGACCGTTCGGTGCTGCACACCGCCCGCAACGGGGTGCTGCGCCGGACCACCGCCGCCGGCGTCACCGCCGTGATCGGCACCCTGCAGGTGTACACGCACGACGAGGAGGGCCTGCAGGGCGTCGCGGTGGATCCGGGCTTCGCCGGCAACCGGTTCGTCTACCTGTACTACGCGCCGCCGCTGTCCACCCCGGGCGGCGACGCGCCGGCCACCGGCACCGACTTCTCCGCGTGGAACGGCGTCAACCGGCTGGCCAGGTTCACGCTCAACGCCGACTTCACGCTCAACACGGCGAGCCAGGTGACCGTGCTGGAGGTACCGACGAGCCGCGGCATGTGCTGCCACGTCGGCGGCGACATCGACTTCGACGCCGCCGGCAACCTCTACCTGTCCACCGGGGACGACTCGAACCCGTTCGACTCGAGCGGCTACACCCCCATCGACGAGCGCACCAACCGCAATCCGGTCTACGACGCGCAGCGCAGCGCCGGCAACACCAACGACCTGCGCGGCAAGGTGCTGCGGATCAAGGTGAACCCCGACGGGACGTACACCAACCCGTCGGGCAACCTCTTCCCGCCGGGCACCGCCGGCACCCGGCCGGAGATCTACGCCATGGGCTTGCGCAACCCGTTCCGGCTCAGCGTGGACAAGCCGACCGGCGCGCTGTACGTCGCCGACTACGGGCCGGACGCCGGCACGGCCAGTTCCGCCCGCGGACCGGCGGGGCAGGTGGAGTTCAACCGGATCACGTCCGCCGGCAACTACGGCTGGCCGTACTGCACCGGCGGCAACACGACGGCCGAGACCTATGTGGACTACGTGTTCCCGTCCGGGCCCTCGGGCAGCCGGTTCAACTGCGCCGCGCCGGTCAACAACTCCCCGCGCAACACCGGGCTCACCAACCTGCCGCCCGCCCGGGCCGCCTGGATCACGTACGACAACTGTTCGGTGGCGGCGTTCGGCTGCGGCTCGGAATCGCCGATGGGCGGCGCGGTGTACCGCTACGACGCGGCCAACCCGTCGACGGTCAAGTTCCCGGCCGCGCTGGACGGGCACTACTTCGCGACGGAGTTCGGCCGGCGCTGGATCAAGACGATCGACGTGAACGGCGACGGCTCGGCCGGGCAGATCAGCGAGTTCCCGTGGCGCGGCACGCAGATCATGGACAGCGCCTTCGGTCCCGACGGCGCCCTGTACGTGTTGGACTACGGCACCGGCTGGGGCAGCGGCGACGCGAGTTCCGCCCTGTACCGCATCGAGTACAACCAGGCCGGCAACAACCAGGCGCCCGTCGCGCGGGTCAGCGCCAACCGGACGTCCGGTGCGGGACCCCTGGCCGTCACCTTCTCCTCGGCCGGCTCCGCGGACCCCGAGGGCGGCGCACTGACCTACGCGTGGAACTTCGGTGACGGCGAAACATCCACGGCGGCCGGCCCGAGCCACACGTTCACCGGCAACGGCCAGTACACCGTCTCCCTCACCGTGCGGGATCCCGCCGGTCTCACCGCGACGGCGTCGGTGGTCGTCACTGTCGGCAATACCGCACCCACGGTCGCGCTGACCGCGCCGACCGACGGAAAGCTGTTCGCCTTCGGCGACGCCGTTCCGTACACGATCACGGTGTCCGACCCCGAGGACGGCACGGTCGACTGTTCCCGGGTGAAACTGACCTACCTCCTCGGCCACGACGAGCACGCGCACGCGATCACCTCGAGCACCGGATGCTCGGGGACGTTGACGATTCCCGTCGACGGCGAGCACGACGACGCGGCGAACCTGTTCGCGGTCTTCGACGCCGAGTACACCGATCAAGGCGCCAATGGTCAGCCCGCCCTGACCACGCACACCCAGCAGGTCCTGCAGCCGAGGCACCGGCAGGCCGAGCACCGCACCATGCAGTCGGGCACCGGCCTGTTCAGCAAGGCGACGGCGGAGGGCGGGCAGACCGTCGGCGACATCAGCAACGGCGACTGGATCGCCTTCCAGCGTTACGCACTCGCGGGGGAGAGCCGGTTCACCGCCCGGGTCTCCTCCGGCGGCTCGGGCGGCACGCTCTCGATCCGCGCCGGTACACCCACCGGCACGGTGCTCGGCACCGTCACCGTGCCGGTGACCGGCGGCTGGGAGACGTTCACCGACGTGTCCACGACGCTGTCCGGAGCGCCGGCCGGCACCACCACGCTGTACCTCACCTTCTCCGGCGGCTCCGGAACGCTCTTCGACGTCGACGCGTTCACGTTCGGCACCGCGCCGGGCAACGGCGGCACCGGCCGGATCGTCGGCGCCGGCGGTTCGTGCGTCGACGTCAACGGGGCCAGCTCCGCCGACGGCGCCAAGATCCAGCTGTGGACCTGCAACGGCGGCGCCAACCAGCAGTGGACCCGCAGCGGCACGACCTGGCGGTCGCTGGGCAAGTGCATGGGCGTGGCCGGCGGCGCCACCACCGACGGCAGCGCGGTGCAGCTGTCGACCTGCAACGGCTCCGGCGGCCAGAACTGGACCGCGGGAACGAACGGATCCCTGGTCAACACCCAGTCCGGCAAATGCCTCGACGCGAACGGCGGCGCCTCCACCAACGGCACCCAGCTCATCATCTGGAGCTGCCACGGCGGCACCAACCAGCGCTGGACCACGCCATGAGAGGAACCACGACCATGCGAAAGATCCTCGGTGTCGCGGCCGCCGCGTCGCTGATCCTGGCGGGCACCGGTAGCCCGCCGGCGAGTGCGGCGGACACGCCCTACGACGTCCTGGTGTTCTCGAAGACCGCCGGATTCCGGCACGACGCGATTCCCGCCGGGATCCAGCTGATCCGGGAACTGGGCTCCGCCAACGCCTTCACGGTCACCGCGACCGAGGACGCGAACCAGTTCAACGCCACCGATCTCGCCCGGTACGAGGCCGTCGTCTTCCTCAACACCACCGGCGACGTGCTGAACGCCACCCAGCAAACCGCCTTCGAGAACTACATCCGAGCCGGCGGCGGGTACGTCGGCGTGCACTCGGCAGCCGACACCGAGTACGACTGGCCGTTCTACGGGGAACTGGTCGGCGCGTACTTCTCGTCCCACCCGGCGATCCAACAGGCCACCGTCCGGGTGGAGAACCGGGCGCACGCGGCCACGGCCGGGCTCGGCCCCACCGTGGCGCGTACCGACGAGTGGTACAACTTCCGCACCAATCCCCGGTCGTCGGCCCGGGTGCTGTCCACATTGGACGAATCGAGCTACTCCGGCGGCACGATGGGCGCCGACCATCCGCACACCTGGTGCAAGACCCTCCAGCGTGGACGCTCGTTCTACACCGGCAGCGGCCACACCCAGGCCAGTTACAGCGAGCCCGGCTTCCGGGCACTGATCCTCGGCGGCATCAGGTACGCGGCCGGCCGGACCAGGGCCGACTGCCGGCCGGAAACCGGCTACACCACCCTCTACAACGGCGCCACCACCGGCTGGTCGCAGGCCGGCCCGGGCGGGTTCGGCAACAGCAACGGCACCCTGACCTCCTCCGGCGGGCTCGGCATGCTCTGGTACAGCGCCAGGGAGTTCCGCTCCTACTCGCTGAAGCTCGACTGGCTGGTGCCGGGTGACGACAACTCCGGGGTGCTCGTCGGGTTCCCGGCGGGCAGCGACCCGAACTCGGCGATGAACAACGGTTACGAGGTGCAGATCGACGCGACCGACACGCCGGACCGGACCACGGGAGCGGTGTACGGGTTCGCCTCGGCCGACCTCGCCGCCCGCGACGCGGCGCTGAACCCACCCGGCGAGTGGAACACCTACGAGCTGTTGGTCGAGGGCGAGCGCCTGCAGGTCTTCCTGAACGGCGTAAAGATCAACGACTTCACCAACACCGACCCGGTGCGCTCCCTGGCCTCCGGGCACATCGGCATCCAGAACCACGGCACGGGCGACGACGTGTCGTTCCGCAACATCCGGATCAAGGAGTTGGGCGGCACCGCGCCACGGGTCGGCCCGATCACCGGCGCCGCGGGCAAGTGTGTCGACGTCAGCGGCGGCAGCACCGCCGACGGCACGAAGATCCAGCTGTGGGGCTGTCAGGGCAGCGCCAACCAGCGGTGGACGGTCAACGCCGACACGTTGCGCGCGCTCGACAAGTGCATGGGCGTCGCCGGCGGCAGCACCGCGAACGGCGCCGCCGTCCAGCTGTCGACCTGCACCGGCGTCGGTGGGCAGAACTGGCGCCCGCAATCCAACGGTTCCCTCGTGAACCCGCAGTCGGGCAGGTGCCTGGACGCCAACGGCGGCAGCACCGCCGACGGCACCCAACTGATCATCTGGACCTGTCACGGCGGCGCGAACCAGCGCTGGAGCCTCCCGTGACCCGCGGCTGGGGAGAGAACATGGCGGAAATGACACGTCGGCACCTGCTCGCCGCCGGAGCGGCCGGGGCCGCCGGGGCCGCTCTGGTGCCGGCCGGTCGGGCCACGGCCGCCGCGGCCGATCCGGCGGCACCGGCCCGGGCGCTCGCCGCCGGCGACCTGACGCTCCGCTACGACGAACCGGCGGGCACCGAGTGGTTGCGGGCCCTGCCGCTCGGCAACGGGCGCCTCGGCGCCATGGTGTTCGGCAACGTCGACACCGAACGGCTGCAACTCAACGAGGACACCGTCTGGGCCGGCGGTCCCTACGACTCGGCCAACCCGCGCGGCGCGGCCAACCTCGCGGAGATCCGCCGGCGGGTCTTCGCAGACCAGTGGACCCAGGCGCAGGATCTGGCGAACCAGACGATGCTCGGCAGCCCGGCCGGACAGTTGGCGTACCAACCCGTCGGCAACCTTCGGCTGGCCTTCGGCAGCGCCACCGGTGCGTCGCAGTATCTGCGGACCCTCGACCTGACCACCGCCACCGCCACGACGACGTACGTGCTGAACGGCGTGCGGTACCAGCGCGAGGTGTTCGCCAGCGCGCCGGACCAGGTGCTGGTGATCCGGCTGACCGCCGACCGGGCCGGTGCGATCACCTTCACCGCCACCTTCGACAGTCCACAAAGGACGACGGTGTCCAGCCCGGACTCCGCGACGATCGCCCTCGACGGCATCTCCGGCACCATGGAGGGCATCTCCGGCTCGGTGCGCTTCCTCGCCCTGGCCCACGCGAACGTCACCGGCGGCACGGCCAGCAGTTCCGGCGGCACGCTGCGGGTCTCCGGTGCCACGAGCGTCACCCTGCTGGTATCCATCGGCTCCAGCTACGTCAACTACCGCGTCGTCAACGGCGACTACCAGGGCATCGCGCGGCGGCATCTCGACGCCGCCCGCGGCGTCGGCCTCGACCAGTTGCGCGCCCGGCACGTGGCCGACCACCAGAGGCTGTTCAACCGGGTCACGGTGGACCTGGGTCGCACGGCGGCGGCCGACCAGACCACCGACGTGCGGATCGCCCAGCACGCGAGCGTCAACGATCCGCACTTCTCCACCCTGCTGTTCCAGTACGGCCGGTACCTGCTGATCGCCTCCTCGCGCCCGGGTTCCCAGCCGGCGAACCTGCAGGGGATCTGGAACGAGGAGATGGCGCCGTCCTGGGACTCGAAGTACACCGTCAACGCGAACCTGCCGATGAACTACTGGCCGGCCGACACCACGAACCTGTCGGAGTGTTTCCTGCCGGTGTTCGACATGATCAGGGACCTGACGGTGACCGGTGCCAGGGTCGCCCAGGCCCAGTACGGCGCCGGCGGCTGGGTGACGCACCACAACACCGACGCCTGGCGCGGTGCGTCGGTCGTCGACGGCGCGCTGTGGGGCATGTGGCAGACCGGCGGCGCCTGGCTGTCCACGCTGATCTGGGACCACTACCTGTTCACCGGCGACGTCGAGTTCCTCCGCGCGAACTACCCGGCGATGAAGGGCGCCGCTCAGTTCTTCCTCGACGCCCTGGTCGCCCACCCGACGCTCGGCTACCTGGTCACCAACCCCTCGAACTCGCCGGAGCTGCCCCACCACCCGAACGCCAGCGTGTGTGCCGGACCCACGATGGACAACCAGATCCTGCGCGACCTGTTCAACGGCGTCGCGCGTGCCGGCGAGACCCTCGGCGTGGACGCCACCTTCCGCATGCAGGTATTGGCGGCGCGGGACCGGCTGGCTCCGATGCGGGTCGGCTCGCGGGGCAACATCCAGGAGTGGCTCGCCGACTGGGTGGAGACCGAACGGACCCACCGGCACGTCTCGCACCTCTACGGCCTGCACCCGAGCAACCAGATCACCCGACGCGGGACACCCCAGTTGCACCAGGCCGCCCGCCAGACGCTGGAACTGCGCGGTGACGACGGCACGGGCTGGTCGCTCGCGTGGAAAATCAACTTCTGGGCCCGGCTGGAGGACGGCAACCGCGCGCACAAGCTCCTCCGCGACCTGGTGCGCACCGACCGCCTCGCGCCGAACATGTTCGACCTGCACCCGCCGTTCCAGATCGACGGCAACTTCGGCGCCACCTCCGGCATCGCGGAGATGCTGCTGCACAGCCACAACGGCGAGCTGCACGTGCTGCCCGCGCTGCCGTCGGCCTGGCCGGCCGGCAGCGTCACGGGTCTGCGCGGTCGCGGCGGGTACACCGTCGGTGCGTCGTGGGACGCCGGCCGGACCGAGCTGACCGTCACACCCGACCGTGGTGGTGCGGTCCGCGTCCGCAGCCGGGTCTTCACCGGCACCTTCGACCTGCGCGACGACACGACCGGCCTCGCCGTTGCGCCGACGCGCGTGGAGACCGATCTCATCGAGTTCGCCGGCCAGGCCGGGCACACCTATCGCGCGTCGGCGGTGCGGTCCGGACCGGTGGAGACCGGCGTGAACTACCGGCTCGTGGCCCAGCACAGCGGCAAGGCCGCCGACATCAGCGGCGCCTCCACCGCGGCCGGTGCGCCGCTGATCCAGTGGCAGTCGGGCGGCGGGCTCAACCAGCAGTTCGACTTCCTGGCCTCCGACGGCGGTCACCACCGGATCCGGGCCCGGCACAGCGGCCTGGTCCTGCAGGTCGCCGGCACCGGCACCGGCGCCGACATCACCCAGCAGGTCGACGCCGACTCGCCCGCCCAGCAGTGGCGGGTGGCGGACCAGGGCGGCGGGGTGATCAGTCTGGTCAACCGGCAGAGCGGCCTGGCGATGGACGTGTGGCAGGCCTCCACCGCCGACGGGGCCCGCATCTCCCAGTGGAACCTCACCGGCAGCGCCAACCAGCGCTTCCTGCTTCAGCGCAGCTAAGCCACAGAGGAGCTTCGCAATGACGAAACACAGGTTGTTTCCGGGTGCGGCAATGGCCGCGGCACTGCTCGTGCTGGCCGTGGGCGGCGTGGCACAGGCCGGCCCGGCCCACGCCGCCGCGCCGTCCGTCGAACTCGTCGCGGCGGCGACCCCCGGGTGCGGAAAGGCGCCGACGCTGTCGAGCGGTACCCACACGATCCAGAGCGGCGGCAAGAACCGCTCATTCATCCTCAGCATCCCCGCCGACTACGACAACACCCGGCAGTATCGGCTGGTCTTCGGTTTTCACTGGTGGGGTGGCACCGCCGAAGCGGTCGCCTCGGGTGGCAGCGACGGTGACGTCTACGCCCACTACGGACTCCGGCGCCTGGCGAACAACACCGCGATCTTCGTCGCTCCCCAGGGCATCGGCAACGGATGGGCCAACTCCGGCGGCGAGGACGTGACGTTCGTCGACGACATGATCCGACGGCTCGACAACGACCTCTGCATCGACACGGCGCAGCGCTTCTCCGTCGGCTTCAGCTACGGCGGCGCCATGAGCTACGCGCTCGCGTGTGCCAGGCCGACGGTCTTCCGTGCGGTCGCCGCCATCGCCGCCCCCGGACCCATCAGCGGATGCAGCGGCGGCACCCAGCCCTTCGCCTACATGGGGATCCACGGCGTCGGTGACAACCCCGCCGCCGGACGGGCGCTGCGGGACAGGTTCGTCGCCAACAACGGCTGCACGCCGCAGAACCCGCCCGAGCCGGCCGCGGGTAGCCGCACCCACATCACCACCGCCTACGCCGGATGCCGGGACGGATACCCGGTGGTCTGGGCCGCCTTCGACGGCGGGCATCAGCAGGGCCCCGTGGACGGGTGCGCCGGATGCGAGAGCGGTGCCAGGAGCTGGGTCAAGGACGAGGTGTGGAGGTTCTTCACGGGTGGGACGACCCCGACCCCCACCACGTTCCGGCTGCGTGGCGAGTCCTCCGGCCGGTGCCTGGACGTCAACGGCGCGAACTCGGCCAGCGGGTCCCAAATGATCATCTGGGACTGCCACGCCAACGCCAACCAGCAGTTCAGCCAGAGCGGCCGGACCCTGCAGGTGATGGGCAAGTGCCTGGACCTGCCCGCAAACCCCGCCGCCGGCGCGCGGGTGCAGATCTGGGACTGTGACGGCGGCACCGACCAGCAGTGGAACCTCAACAGCAACGGCACGATCAGCAACGTCCAGTCCGGCCTGTGCCTGGACGTCAACGGCGCCGGCACCGCGAACGGCACCGCCGTCGTGGTCTGGACCTGCCACACCGGCGCGAACCAACGCTGGGCCCGCATGTGAGCAGGGGCGAAGGCGGCCGCGTTCGGCTCGGCCGCCTTCGCCCGCGCCGCGCTCGGCCGCCGGCGTGAACGGCGGCTGCTATCCCGGGATAGTGACGGTCAGCGGCGCGCTGCGGCCCGAGAAGTCGTTGTCGCCGCTGAGCGCCTCGACGGTCACCGCGTACGTGCCGCCGGGGGCCACCGAGCAGTCGATGTTCAGCAGTTCGAAGACGGTGACACTCGTGGCGGAACCGCTGTGCAGCAGGTTGTCGCCGGAACGCAGCAGGTACGAGACACCGGCCGGATGCGACGAGGCGTCCCAGGCGATCGCGGTGAGCGCGCCGCCGGCGAACACGCCGCGCAGGTTCGTCGGGACGGGCGGCGGCGGCAGCGTGCGCGCCGGCGTGCTGACCGTGATGGACACCGGCGGGGACGAGTTGCCGGCGAGGTCGACCGCGCGCACGGTGCCGGTGTAAGTCGCACCCGGCACGAGCCCGCCGAACCCCTGCAGCGGCTCGAAGGCGCGCTCCTGAAGGGTTCCGAGCGCGACGTCGTACATGACCGTGCCGGAGTTGTCGGTCGAGGCGTCCCAGGCGAGGTAGAGCCAGGTGTGGCCGGCGCTGTGCAGGCGCAGGTTCGTCGGCGTGGTGGGTGGGGTGCGGTCGCCGGACGCGGCCGCCGCGGGGGAGGCGAGTGCGGTGGCGGCGGCGAGGGCCAGCCCGAGGACGGTCGCCCAGATCCGCCGGTGTGGAAGACGCATGCCCGGTGGGCGTTCCGGGCCGTTCCACCGCCGTCAGGTGCCGCCGGGCGGGGTCGGCTGTACGCCGGCGGACCAGGCGCGGGCGGCGTTCTCCGCGATCCGCTCGTAGTGCTGGTCGCCGATGAAGTGCTGCAGCGCTCCCTCGACGGCCAGGGTCGCGACCCCGTGCGCGAGCGCCCACAGCTGCGCGGCGCGTTCGGCCAGCGGCTCACCGTCGAGGTACGGCGCCAGGGTGTCCTCCAGGCGTTGCTGCACCCGTTCGGCCTGGCCCAGCATCTCGGGATGGCGCAGCCGGTCGATGCCGGGCGCGAACATGACCTCGAACCGGGCCGGGTACTCCAGGGCGAACCGCAGGTAGGAGACCGCGATCTGCGCCGCGTGGTCGCCGAAGGACTGCCCGGCGAGGAGCGTGTCGAACCGCGCCTCCAGTTCGCGGAAGCCCAGCATTGCCGCGGCGGCGAGCATCGAGTCGCGATCGGCGAAGTGGCGGTACGGGGCGGAGATGGAGACCCCGGCCCGCCGCGCGGCCTCGGAGACGCTGAACCCGCGTGCGCCGCGCTCCCGGACCAGCTCCATCGTCGCGTCGATGAGCGCGTTGCGCAGGTCGCCGTGGTGATACGGACGCCCCTGGCCCATTGCCGGCCTCCTCACCTCGGACGAACCTCGATGTTGCAGCCTCTCACATTCGTGATCTAGCCTCATGTAAGAACCTCTCACATGAGGCTCTGTCCGCCGCACCGCGAGGGGATCCGCATGCGTTACGAGGGCACCACCGCGCTGGTCACCGGCGCCAGTTCGGGGATCGGCGCCGAGTTCGCCCGGCGGCTGGCGCGGCGCGGCGCCGACGTGGTGCTGGTCGCCCGCCGCGCGGACGCGTGCGAGTCGCTCGCCGCCGAGATCAAGCGCGAGACGGGACGCGCGGCGCACGTCCTGCCGTTCGACCTCACCACGCCGCGCGGCGGCTATCTGCTGGCCGACGCCGCCGCCGCGCGCGGGATCGGCGTCGACACCGTGGTCAACTGCGCCGGGGCCGGGCTGACCAGGCCGTTCATGGACTCGACCGAACGGCAGATCAGCGATCAGCTGCGGCTGGACATCGACGCCACGGTGGACGTCTCACACGCGTTCCTGCCGCAGCTGATCCGTTCGGGGCGGGGCGCCCTGATCAACTTCGGCAGCTTCACCGGATACCTGCCCGTGCCCAACATGGCGGTCTACGCGGCGTCGAAGGCGTTCGTCATCCGGTTCACCGAGGCGCTCGCCTACGAACTGCGCGACTCCCGGCTCACCGTGCTGGCGGTGTCTCCCGGGCCGACCCGCACCGAGTTCTTCACGTCGTCCGGGACGAGCACCGACGGCCTGCGCCTCCAGACGCCGGATCAGGTCTGCACGACCGCCTTCCGGGCCCTGGACCGTCGCCGCCCTCCGGTGAGCGTCATCAGCGGCGCCGCAAACCGGTCCAACCGCCGGCTCGCGGACCTCCTGCCCCGGCGCACCGTGATGCGGCTGATGGAGTCCAAGGCCGCGGAGTGAGGCCGGCGGGCCGGCCGCCCGCCGTCAGCCCTCGTCCTCGCAGTCGCGGCCACGGGCGATCAGGTCGCGGAAGTCGGCCATCTTGTCGCGCATGACCCGCAGGTCCTCGTCCAGTTCCGGGCGCTGCCGGTGCAGCCGCTCCTCCTGCGCCTGCAGGATCCGCAGCCGCCGCACGGAGTGCTCCGGGGTGCCCGGCCCCGACTCGACGAACCGGCGGGTGGTCGTGGGGGTGCTCACGCGGCAAACCTACGCCGCACCCGGGCCGGCCAGCTCAGGTCGGCGAGGTCCAGCACGAACCGCCAGCGCACGTCGTTGCGGGACAGGCCCTCCAGCGCGCGGCCCACCTCCCGCGCCGGGACCCGCTCGACGTCGGCCGTGATGCCGTGGCCGGCCGCGAACTCCAGCATCTCGCGGGTGCGGGTCCGGCCGGCGCTGCCCGAGGCGCTCAGCCGCTTGTAGCCGAGCAGCAGCGCCATGGCCTCCGGTTCGTAGCGGTCGGGGATGCCGAGCATGCAGAGCGTGCCGTCCATCCGCAGCGCCCGCAGGTACGGGGACGGGGTCGTGCTTAGCGAGGCCGCCCAGACCCACCACGCCGACCAGCCGCCCGGGGCCGACGTTCCAGCGGCGCAACGGCTCGAAGACCGTCGCCCCGGCACACATCAGCGGCGCCGCGCCGGTCGTCTTTCGCATGATCGCGACGCTAGGCGCTGGAGTGCGCTCCAGCGCAAACACGGCGGGACTCAGCTGCCGGCGAACTCCGGGATGAGTTCGCCGATCAGCCGGATGCTGCGCAGCACCGCGTCGTGCTCCAGGTGACCCACCTGGTGGAAGCACATCAGGCGGTCGATGCCCAGCTCCGCGTACACCCGCAGCTTCTTGCGGCAGGTCTCCGGGCTGCCGACGATGAGCGAGTCCTGGTCGCGCAGCGCGTCGAAGATCTCGTCGTCGGAGACGTGCTCGCCGGCCAGGATCCGCCCGATGCAGATCTGCGCGTGGTTCGGCGGCGCGGCGGCCGCCTGTTCCGCCCGCAGGAACTCGCCGGTGAGACCGCCGCCGTCGGCCGCCGCCAGCAGCGCCTGCTGCCGGGCCGCCATGTCCATGAACTGCCGCTTGGCCTCGAAGAAGGTCAGCGCCCGCACGGTGTACCAGGCGGCGGCCGCGGCGGCACCGTTGCGCACCGCCTCCGCGTCGGTGTCGGCGCAGTGCACGAAGGTGAAGAACGCGATCCGGTCGTTGACGAACGCGCCGACGGGGCGTTCGCACTGCCGCACCGCCGCCCGGTACAGCTCGATCATCGAACGGACCCGGGGCAGCGCCTCCCACAGCGTGGTGCCGAGCACGCCGACCCCACGCCGGCCCGCCTCCTCGAACGACGCCGGACTCGCCGCCGCCTGCCACAGCGGCGGATGCGGCTTCTGGAACGGCTTCGGCCCGATCGCCACGTCGTCGATCCGATAGGTGTCGCTGGTGTACGAGAAACGTTCCTCGGTCCACATGCGCGGAATCATCTCGAACGCCTCTTGCGTCTGCGCCCGTGCCTCCGCCGGTTCGATGTTGAACAGCCGCCATTCGGGAATCGTCGAACGGGTCAGCCCGAATTCCAGCCGTCCCTCGCTGAGATGGTCGAGCATCGCACCGCGTTCGGCGGCGCGGATCGGATGGTTGAACCGCCCCGGCGCCAGCACCGCGGAATGCCCGATCCGGATCCGGTTGGTGTGCTGGGAGATGGCGGTCAGCATCAGCTCCGGCGCGGACGAGAGGCTGAACTCCTCGGCCCCGTGATGCTCGACCTGCCACCAGCACCCGTAGCCCATCTCGTCGGCCAACCGCGCCTGTTCCAGCATCTGCAGAATGCGCCGGTGTTCGTGATCGCCGTTCCACGGCTTCGGATTCTGAACCTCGCTGAAGATATCGATCAGCATCGGCATTCCTCCTGTCGCCCGGTTTCAAGCCCTCCCGCATCGTTCCACGAACATTGACGTGAATGGCTTTTCATGCCCTGTTCAGGCGGCGTATCACCGGAACGAGGAGAAGTGCGGCGCACACCGCTGCACTGACCCCGCCGCCGAGCAGGAGCAGATCGCGCGGCGCCACGACGGAGGAGACCGGGCCGACGAGCGCCTGCCCGAGCGCGAGCCCGCACACCGACCCGGCCACCTCGTACGCGGTGACGCGGTTCAGCACGTCGCGCGGCACCAGTGTCTGCACGCTGGTCGACCACATCACCGACCAGAACGCCCACGCCGCCCCGCCGACCAGGTGTCCGGCCATCAGTTCGGGCAGCGGCAGTTCCAGCGCGATCGACAGGGGCAGGCAGGCGAAGCCGGTCAGCGCGACGGCGCCGGCCGCGAGGGGGCGCGCGGGGCGGATCCGCATCGCGGCGAGCCCGCCGAACACGGTTCCGGTGCCCATGGCGGCCATCGCCCAGCCGTACGCGGGGGCGCCGAGCCGTTCGCCGATCAGCTGCGAACCGAGCGGGATGAGCGGGCCGAAGACGAGCAACGAGAAGAAGACCCAGATGACGATCACCGACCACATCCACGTGCGGGTGCGGAACTCGTACCAGCCCCGGCGCAGGTCACGCAGCACCGTCGAGGGTTCCCTGCGCACCTCGAACGGGGGCAGCAGCGCCAGGCAGCACGCGCTCGCCAGGAACGTCGCGGCGTCCAGGGTGTAGACGGCGCCGGGACCGGTCAGCGCCGTCATCACCCCCGCGAGCACCGGCCCGCCGAGCTGGGTCGCGGCGTCGGCGATCTTCAGGGTGGCGTTGGCGCGCTGCGGATCCCCGGCGACCAGCGGCACCATGCCGTTGACGCCCGGCTGGAACATCGCGGCGGCCGTCCCGGCGAGTGCGGAAGCGAGGAGCAGCAGCCACAGTGGGGGCGTTCCCACGAAGAACGCGATCCCGACGGCGAGCTGGGTGACGGTCCGGACCAGGTCGGCGCCGACCATCATGGCGCGGGCGCCGATCCGGTCCGCGAAGACGCCGCCGAAGAGGATGAACAGCACGAACGGCGTCGTCCAGACGGCAAGAACGTACCCCACCCCGGAAACCCCGTACACCGCGCCGACGGCCAGCGCGGCGGCGACCGGCATCATCGCGTCGCCGAGCATCGACACCGCGCGGGCGCCGAAGTAGAGCGAGAAGTTCCTGGTCCACAGCTGCTTCGCGGCGGCGTCAACGATCATCGGGGAGGCTGGCACGATCGGCAATTCTGGTCGCCGGCGGGCCGGGTCGCAGGCGCCCGGCCGGACAGGCCTGGGTACATTCCGGCCATGCGAAACCGCGTGGTCGCCCTCGTCGGCCCGACCCTGGAGCTGTATCCGGTGACGTGTGCGTCGGCGGTGTTCGGATGGCACGGGCCGGACATCCCGCACCGCTACGACTTCCGGATGTGCACCGAGCGGCCCGGGCCGGTGCGCACCACGCTCGGCGTCGACGTCGTCGTCGAGAACGGACTCGAGGCCCTGGCCGACGCCGACACGATCCTGATCGCCGGCTGGTGTCCCGGGCCGGACGTGCCGCCCGCGCTCGGCGACGCCGTCCGGGCCGCCCACGCGCGCGGGGCGCGGATCGTCGCGACCTGCTCCGGGGTCTACGTTCCGGCGAGTCTCGGGCTGCTGGACGGCCGCCGCGCCGCGATCCACTGGGAGTGCGCCGGCGCGCTGGCCCGGCAGTACCCGCGGATCAGCACCGACGCGACCGTGCTCTACGTCGACCACGGCGACGTCGCCACCGCCGGCGCCACGGCCACCACGATCGATCTGTGCCTCAACCAGGTCCGGCGGGACCACGGTGCCGCGCTGGCGATGCGGATCGGCCGGCAGCTGTCGGCGCCGCCGCTGCGCGAGGGCGAACAGCGGCAGTATCCGGCGCTGCCGACCACCGGTCCGGTGCCCGACCCGATCGCGCCGCTGCTCGACTGGATCGCCGCGAACCTGCACCGGCCGCTCAGCCTCGAGGACATGGCGACCCGTTCCGGGGTGTCGCCGCGCACGCTGAGCCGCTACTTCGCCGACCAGTTGGGCACGTCGCCCGGGCGGTGGCTGCTCGACCGGCGCATCGCCAGCACCCGCGCGCTGTTGGAGGAGACCGACCTGCCGGTGGAGACGATCGCCAAGCGGGTGGGACTCTCCTCGGCGGTGAACCTGCGCCGCCACTTCCGGCACACGTTGCGCACCACGCCGGGCGCGTACCGGCGGGCGTTCCGGTCGACGCCGGCCTGAGCGGGGTGGCGCGTCGGGAGGCGACCCGGCAGCATGTCGATGTGTCCGCCGTTGATCACCTCACCGCCGCCGTCCGTGCCGCCGACACCCTCGGCGCCGGCGGCGATCCGCTCCGGGTCGAGAGTTCGCTGGCCGCGGCGGTCGGGGCCGCGGCCGCCGCGCTCGGCGCGGACCATCCGGACGTGCTGGCCGCCTCGTGCCGGCTGGCCGCGCTGTACCGGGAGCGCGGTGAGCTGTCCGAGGCGCGCCGGGTCCTGGAGACGGTTGTCGAGTCGGGGCGGCGGGTGCACGGTACGGCGCATCCGTCCGTTCTGGAGGCGACGTACGGGCTGGCGCTGGTCGCGGACGAGTTGGACAACGCCTACGAGGCGCGGCGCAACTTCGACCGGCTGGTGCGGCTGGGGCCGGCCGTGCTCGGGGCCGAGCATCTCTGGGTCGTTGCCGCGCGGCAATATCTCGGCCTCGCGTCGCCCGCCCCGGCGGCGCCGGTGCTCATCGCGCCGGTGACGGCGGTACCGGTGTCGGGGGCGCCGGTCACCGCGGTCCCTGTGTCGGCGGACCCGGTCACGGCGGTGCCGGCTCCGGCCGCGCCCGGGTCGGCGGTGCCGGTCTCCGTGGCCCCGGCGGCTTCGGTGCCGATGGCGGAGACGCCGGAGCGGGACGGCGCGGAGCCCGTGCCGGGGCGGTCGCGGCGGCTGATGGTGATCGGGGCCGTGGTGGGCGTGGTGGTGGTCGTTCTCGTCGCGGTGGTGCTGGCCGTCGTGCGCACCGGCGGCGACCGCGGCGCGGCGGCGAAGCAGACCGCCCGGGACGTTCCCGCGCCGGCGGCCAGCGCGGCCGTTCCGCCGCCGGGTCCGGCTCCCTCCGCCGGGGAGGTGGTGCCGTCCGCGGGTGGCCCCGGCGCCGTCGGGCCCTCCAGCGTTCCCCGGTCGAACGCCCCCGCGCAGAGCCCCACGCCGGCCGGCCCGCGCACGTTCAACGGGCGGTACCTGATCAGACCCGCGCACACCGGCCTGTGCATCGGCGAGGGGCCGGAGCTGTTCAAGAACACCGGCCGCACGGTGCTCGGCCAGCACGCGTGCGCCAACGTCACCCCGGCCACCCGCCTGGAGCCCACCGGCACGAACGTCTACCGCATCCTGCTGGAGGGCTCCGGCGTCGGCCCCTGCGCCTCGGTCGACTACGACGGCACCTACGACGGGCTGCTGCTCGCCGGGCGGGCCTGCAACAACCAGCCCAACCAGCGGTTCACCCTGGAACCGGTGAGCGCCCCGGCGGTGGGGTACCGGCTGCGTTCGGTGTCGGGGCCGCAGTACTGCATCGGCGTGCTGGAGGGCAAGAAGCAGGACGGCGTGCAGATCATGCAGGCGAACTGCTCCGGCGGGGCCGGCGAGGTCTACACCCTGGAGGCCCGCTGACGCGCCACCCGGCTATGCGCCGGACGAGATCAGGAGGTGGCCGAGCGGGGTGAGCAGGTGGCGCACGGTGTTGCGGTCACGCTCCCTCGCCACCAGCCCGGCGGTGCGCAGCGCCGTGATGTGTTCGCTGGCGGTGGAGGACGGCTGCCAGCCGCCGGTTCGACGGCAGCTCGTTGGGGATCGACGCGTGCACGGCGCTTATCCGGCTCTGCGGCGGCGGTGGCACGTGCAGTACCGGCGGCTCGCCGTCGTCCTCTGACGCGTCAGTCGGCGAAGTCGATGCTGCCGGTGCGGCGGCCGGCGGCGGCGAAGCGTTCGAAGAGCAGGCCGGCGACCAGAAACCATGCGGCGCCCACCCCGAGTGCGAGCCCGCAGTCGCGCAGGACCTCTCCCGGAGCGGCGTCGCCGGCCAGCCCGCGCACGGCGGCCACCCCGTGCGTGAGCGGGAGCGCCCGGGCCGTGGCGCCGACCCACCCCGGCCAGAACGACACCGGCACCATCACGCCGCAGATCAGCATCATGACGGTGTTGGCGACGTTGCTGGAGACGTTCCGCAGCGAAGGTAGACCGAGCACGGCGGCCCCGACGGCGAGGCCGAACCCGTAGGTGGAGACGGCCACCACGACCAGGCAGCCGACGGCCGCGACCGCCCGCCACGGCGTCCACGTGACCCCGAACGCCGGCCCCACGGCGAACAGCGCCACCGAGGCCGTCGCGACGCCGCTCGGCAGCCACTGCACGCTGCGGCCCACGAAAACCGGCAACAGGCGGGTGGGCGCGGCGACGAGCAGCGGCAGGGTGCCGGCCTTGCGTTCCCAGGAGGACGACGCGACGCACATCATCACCTCCAGCGCGGTGACCATGACGGCGTTGCCGACGAAGAGGAAGCGCAGCCGCTCGGGCGAGTCGAGCAGCACGCCGATGAGGGCGAAGAAGACGACCTGCATCACGATGCGTCCGAGCCACCCGAACGTCCACGTCACCGGCGTGTAGACGACGCGCAGGTCGGCCATGGCGTTGGCCGCGCTCGCCCGGACTACGCGCAACGCCCGCCCGGCCTCACGCATGGCCCAGCGTCCCGGTCCGGCGCAGGCGGTCGACCGCCCGGCGCAGCGCCAGCAGCCCGGCGCACAGGCCCAGGAACCCGAGCCCGGCGATCGCCCCGAGCCGGGGCAGCACACCCTCCACAGTGGACGCGTCGACGGCGTCGCGCAGCAGGTCCGAACTCCACGACAGGAACACCGCCCGGCTCGGTGCGGCCAGCCAGTCGGGCAGCAGCGACACCGGCACGATCACCCCGCCGAGGACGTAGAACGGGTAGCTCAGCGAGTTCTGGAAGGTGCGTGCGGAGCGGGTCAGCACGAACACGGCCGACATGAGCCCGGCGGTGCCGGCCATCGCGAGGGCGCTCACGAGCACCGTCGCGGCGAACACCACCGGGTGGGCGACGGTGACGACGACGCCGAAGACGGCCCACGCGGCGAGCCACGCCTCGACGAAGCCGAGCAGGCTCACCAGGGTCACGGCGGCCACCCGCCCGATGATGACGGCCGCGAACGACGACGGCGTCGCCACGAGCGCCTCCAGCGACCCGTTCTCGCGTTCGGCGGCGACGAGTTCGCCGGCGACGAGCAGCGCCATCTGCCACAGCGCGATCAGCGCGGGTGCGAGGACGGCGTGGCCGGCCAGGTCGGCGCGGCCGGCGTGCCGGGTGATGGCCAGGAAGACCAGCGTCATCAGCGGCGCGGTGACGAGGGCGAGCAGGTGGTCCGGCCGGTGCGGCAGTTCGCGCAGCTGGAAGCGGAAGCCGGCCAGCGCACTCATTTGTTCACCCGCATTCCGCGGTCGCCGATGACGTGCAGGTAGACGTCGGCGAGGCTGGGCAGGGCGGTGCTCACGTCGCCGACGCCGGCGTCCACCAGCAGGCGCAGCACGGCGGGTGCGGCGTCCTCGGCGCCGGTCTCGACCCGGATGCGGTCCGGCGGGACGTGGTGGACGGCGCGGACGCCGGGGAGCGCGCGCAGTTCGTCCACTGTGGAGGGGGGTACGTCGCGCGCCTCGACGCTCGCGTAGCGGGAGATCCACGTGCCGAGCGTGGCGGGGCGTTCCGTGGCGAGGATCCGGCCACCGTCCACAAGGGACACCCGGTCGCAGACCGCCTCCGCCTCGGCCATGTCGTGCGTGGTGAGCAGGACGGTGCGGCCCTCGGCGCGCAGTTCCCGCACCAGGTCGCGGAAGTCGTGCGCGGCCACCGGGTCCATGCCGGTGGTGGGCTCGTCGAGCAGGACGACGCGGGGGTCGCCGACCAGGCCGCGCGCCAGGTGCAGCCGCTGTTTCATGCCGCGGCTGAACCCCTCGACGCGTTCGTGGGCGCGGTCGGTGAGCCCGAAGCGCTCGAGCAGGGCGTCCACCCGCTGGGACAGGCCGCGGCCGCGCAGTCCGTAGAGGGCGGCCCAGAACTCCAGGTTGGCGCGGGCGGTGAGCCTGGTGTAGAGGCCGCGTTCGCCGCCGAAGACGATGCCGACGCTCCGGCGTACGGCGGCCGTCTCACGAACGACGTCGTGACCGTCCACTGTGGCCGTTCCGCCGGTGGGCAGGAGCACGGTCGAGAGGATCTTGCAGAGGGTGGTCTTGCCGGCGCCGTTCGGGCCGAGGAGGCCGTGCACCTCGCCGGCCGGGATGGTCAGGTCGATGTGGTCGAGCGCCACGGTCTCCCGGCGGCGCCGGCCGCCGCCGAAGGTGCGGTGCAGGCGTTCGACCCGGATCGCGGGATCTGTGTCGGGCATGGGGCCATCGTGCCGACGCGGCCGGGACGCGCGCATACGCATAAATGACTACGGTGGGCGGATGGTGCCGCTGTTCGGCCGGGAGGGCGTGCTCGCGCGGGTGCGGGAGCTGCTGGGCGACGGTGCGCGGGCGGTGGTGCTGACCGGGCCGGCCGGGGTCGGCAAGAGCCGGCTGCTGCGCGAGATCGCCGCCGAGGTGCCGGACGCCCGGGTGGTGGACGACCTGCACCGGCTGTCCGCGCGGCGGCTGGCGGAGCTGGTCCGGCCCGCCGAGGGTGTGCTGCTCGCGGCCGCCCGGGACGAGCCGGCGCCGCACCTGCTGGCCGCGCTCGACGCGTGGGCGCCGTTCGTCGTGCCGCTGCCGGGCCTCGACGTGGCGGCCGTCGCCGCGCTCGCGGAGGCGCTGCGGGGCGGGCCGCTGCCGGTCCGCGCCGCCGTCGACCTGCACCGCCGTTCCGGCGGCCGGCCGTACTGGGTCGAGCTGCTGCTGCGCGGCGAGCTGCCGCCGCTGGTCGCCGATTCCCTGGTCGAACGGGTATCGGCGGCCGGCCCCGACGCGCGCACCTGCGCGGAAGCGGTCGCCGTCCTGGGCACGCCGGCCGATCCGGACATCGTCGCCGCCGTGCTCGGCGTCGAGCCGGACGCGCTCGTGCCCACGCTGCGCACCCTGCTGGACCGGCGGATCCTCGGGCAGGGCACGGGCGGGCTCGTGGCGTTCGACCAGGAGGTGATGCGGGAGGCGCTCGTGGCGCGGGTGCCCGAACGACAGCGACTGCGCTGGCGGGCCGCGGCTCTGGAAGCGGCCCACGCGGCGGGTGTCGACGACGCGACCCTGGCCCGGTACGGCGCCGGCCCCGAGGTGGCGCTGCGCGCCGCGGCCGCCCGCCTGCACGCCGGCGCGGGCACCGAGGCCCTCGCCCTGGCCGAACTGGCCCTGCCCGCCTGGCAGGCGCACGAGATCGCCGCCCGCGGCGCGCACCTCGCCGGCTACCTCGACGACGCCGAGGCGCACGCGCGGCGGTGGCGCGCCGGCACCGCCGAACCGGCCGCCGCACACTGCCTGATCGCCTCCCTGCGGTGGAGCCACGGCGACCTCGCCGGCCAGTGGGCCGCACTGGACGCCGCCCTCGACGCGGTCGACGACGCCCACCCGGCGCGGGTCACCGTCCTCGCCGCCCGCGCCAACGCCCTGATGCGCGCCGAACGGTTCGCCGAGGCGGTCGCCGCCGCCGACGAGACGATCGCCCTCGCCGAACGCGTCGGCGCGGCCGCCGAACGGCGCAGCGCGCTGGTCGACAAGGGCACCGCGCTCTGCTTCCTCGGCGACCGCGGGCCGGGCCTGGCCCTGCTGCGCGCCGCGGCCCGCGAGTGCGAACGCGCCGGCGACCGGCTCACGCTCGGCCGCGCCCTCAACAACGCGCTCGAGCCGAGCCTGCACGGGCGCACCGACGCCGAACGCTGGGCCGGGTACGAGCGCACCTGGCGGCGCGCCACGCGGCTGCGCCTGTCCAACGCGCTCGGCAAACTGGCCCGGCAGGCGGCCGTCCTGGCGCGGACCACCGGCCGGTGGGCGCCCGGCTGGGCGGCCGTCACGGGCCGGCTGCCCGAGGAGAGCGACCGCGCCGAACGGGTCACGCTCGCGGCGGTCGGCGGGGTGCTGGCGCTGGACGCCGGCCGGATCGACGACGCCGCCCGGCTGGCCGAACGCTGCGCCGCGGAGGCGCCCGGGCTGGACCAGTTCTGGGTGCGGGCCCACGTGGCGCTGCTGGACGTGGGCCTGACGGCGCACCGCCTCCCGCCGGCGGCGACCGTTCGCGCGCTGGCCCGGTACCGGCGCGCACTCTCGCCGGCCGACCACGCGCGCCGGCCGCACCGGGCCCTGGCGGCCGCCACGTACGCGCTGGATCACGGGGTGGCGCCGGGGACGGTGCGCGCGTTCCTCACGGCGACCCTGCCCGCCGGCCTGCCCGCGGAGCTGGCCGACGCGGCCGCGCTGCTGTTCGGCGACGGAACGGTCGAGGAGACGGAGGCGGCCGCGGAGCGCTGGCTGTCCCGGGTGGACGGTGCCGTCGCGCGGGCCGACGCGTGCGTGCGCCTGGGCCGGAACCGCCTGCGGCACGGCCGGGCCGGCGCCGCGCTGGACTGCGCCGACGAGGCGATCGGCCTGCTCGCCGAGTGGCCCGGCCCGCTGCTGTGCGCCGCCCGGCGGCTGCGCGCGGCGACCGGGGCCGACACGCCGCGGCTGACCGAACGGGAACGCGCCGTCCACGCGCTCGTCGTCACCGGACTGTCCAATGTGGACATCGCCGGGCGGCTGGGTGTGTCGCCGCGCACCGTCGCCGTGCACGTGTCTCGCCTGCTGGCGAAGACCGGCTGTGCGTCGCGCACCCAGCTGGCCGCACGCGCGCACGCGCACCCGTGATCCACCTGCTGCGATACGCGCTTCTATGATCTCCCCACACGGGGGAGGGACGTACGTTCATGTTTCATTTCGCACCGTCGTCGGCCGAGGCCGGCGTCGTCATCGCGGTCACCGTCATCGGGGTCGTCGCGGCGCTCGGACTGTTGGCGGCGCTCGTGCTGCTGCGGCGGACGGGCCGGCTCGCCACGGCACCGCACTCCGCCGCACCGCCACGCCGGCGACGCGGCCTGACCGTGCTGTTCCTCGGCGGGTCGGTGGCGCTCTGGTTCGGCGGCCGGATCGACTTCGCCGCGCCCGGGCGGGTCGGGCCGTACACGCTGTTCGAGATGCACGGCGCGGGCGATCCCGCCTACTGGGTGGCGTACCAGGTGGGCAGCTACCTGCTGATCCTGCTGTCGGGTCTGCTGCTGCGGTACCGGGCCACGCTGCGCACGGTGCTGGGGCCGCCGGCGCTGCTGGTCGCCGTTCTCCTCAACACGCTGCTGCTCGCCGTGTACCTCAAGCTCGAACGCATCGACAGCAGGCTCATGCCGCAGAAGCTCGCCGGCGTGACGCCGGACGCCGACCAGGCGAGCGACGCGTCGCTGGCCAGCACGACGACGGTCGGCTGGGGGTTGGCGGTCCTCGGTGTGGTGCTGCTGACCGCGGTGGTGGTGCTCGTGCTGGCCGACCGGTACGAGCTGCCGGTGCTCGTCGCCGCGACGGCGGCCGTCACGGTGCTGGCCGCGCCGGTGATGCCGGATGTCAGCTACTGGGGGCAGCGCGCGGACGGCAGCACGGAGCACGTGATGTACACGCCGTTCGAGATCGGTGGGCCGGCGTTCCTGTGGCCGCCGCTGCTGGTGCTGATGGCGGCGCTGGTGTGCGTCATCCCGGTGCTGCCGAAGTGGGTGCGCGGGTTCGCGACCGTGCTGGCGGTGCTGAGTCCGGTGCTGGTCGGGGTGGTGTCGGCGGCGGTCTACGGGCCGATCGAGGAGACGGTCTCGGCGCTGCTGCGCGAGGACGGGTTCCGGGTCGCGGCGACCAGCCTCGGGATGGTGCCGTACCTGCTCATGTTCGCGGCTCTCGTGCTGGTGCCGGTGGCGGCGGTGCGCGGCTGGCGGGCCGGGCGGCGCGGCGGGTGGCTGCGCCCGAGCTGAGCACGTTGCGCGGCCGGGCCACGATGCGCGCATGGACCGCTCGCACGGCGTGCTGCTGCCCGAGGCCCGGCCGCTCCGGGACGCCCTGACCCGGGCGCGGGACCCGGCGACGCCCGGTGACGCGCTGCTGGCGATCGCGGTCGACCCGTTCGTGGTCGAACTGCGCACCGACGCGGCGAACGATCCGTACGTGTACATGGACTACCCCGGCCACCACGCCGACCTGCCCGCGCGGCGGGAGGCGTTCCTGGGCGCCCTGTTCAGCGCGCTGGCCCGGCACCCGAACGCGCCGCCGGACCTGCAGGAGCTGCTGGCGCGCGACGGGTTCGGGGCGGAGCTGATCCACAACCCGAACGCCGCGCCGGAGGTGCTCGACGGGCTGGCCCGCGCCGCCGACGGTCCCCGCGCGGGACTCGCGTCGCATCCGGCGAGCCCGACATCCACCCTGGACGTTCTGGCGTTCGAGGGTGTCGAGCCGGAGTCGGTGCTGCGCCATCGGCACGCGTCGGCGGCGGCCCGGGAGGCGGCGGCGTTCCTGCTCGGCAGCGGGGTGGCCGGGGAGGAGACGCTGCGCCGGATCGCGCGGCACGGGCGGGGTCGCGCGCCGCTGACCGTTGCCCGCCATCCGGGTACGCCGGCGGACGCACTGATGGAACTGGTCCGGCGCACGCCGTTCCCGGACCTGCTGGACGCGCTCATCGCGCATCCGAACGCCGACGCGCCCCTGCTGCGGGCCGTCGGCCGCACGCTGGTGGCGCGCTACGGGCGGCCGCACTCGCGGACGCTGTACACCGAGCCGGGCACCTACGACCCGGCCCAGCGGCGGATCCGCGCGATCCTGGCGCATCCCGCCTGCGACCCGGCGGTGCGCGCGCTCTTCGCCGGCATCGCGCCACTGGTGGAGCTGCCCGTCCCGGAACGCCGTCGGCTCGCCGCCGATCCGCACACCGACCCGGCGCTGTTGACGGTGCTCGGGCTGGACGTCGACCGCAACGTGCTGCACGCACTGGCCGGGAACCCGGGCGCGCCGGCCGGGGTGCTCGCGGGTCTGGCGCCGCGGGGGCGGCGTTCGCCGTACGAGTCGCACAGCTTCGCCGGGCCGCTCGCGGCCAACCCCGGCTGCCCGCCGGAGGTGCTGCGGCGCGTGTACGAGTACGACGCCGGCCGGCTCCACTGTGGACGGTTGCTGCTGGCCAACCCGAACACGCCCGCCGACCTGCGTGAGATCCTGGCGTCGCGCCTGCGTTGACGCGCCGCCGGTCCGGCCGACGCTGCCGGTCGGTCGCCGGTCGATCGCCGGTGTCGGTTGATAGGCAGAAGCTCGCCGGTGGGCTGTCCGTGGAGGGACGCTTCGCGGATGGCGAACAACCCGGACCCGGCCCGCATCACCTCGGCGCTGTGGTACTTCGTGCAGTCGTGCCTGGCGATGCAGCCCGGCACGCAGTACGGCGGCACGTTCACCGACAAACCCGGCTACCACAACACCCGCGACAACCTGTTCCGCCAGGGGCGCACCAACGACTACTCGGTGCGCCTCGACGCCGACCGGGCCGGCCCGGGGGACAAGACCGCCGCGTTCGACTGGACGTTCCCGGACGCCCAGCGGGGGCAGTACGGCACGATCATCCGCTACGGCGAACGGGTCCGGAAGGCGTTCCGGGAAAGGGACCCGCGCCTGCGCGGCTGGCGGGAGGTGCTCATCCAGGCGGACGCCGACGGCAACGCCGAGGGCTACGACTTCAGCAACTGGGCGGAACGCACGCCGGACAGCACGCACCTGTGGCACGGCCACTTCTCGGTCCTGCGCCGCTACCTCAACGACATGTCCGTGATGAACGGCATGCTCTCCATCCTGTTCGGCGAGTCGCTCGACACGTGGCGCGCCGGCCTGTCCCGATACGGGGGTCCGAACATGGCCGAACTGACCGACGCGCTCGCGCGGCAGATCCACAACGCCGACACCTACCTGTGGCGGGGGCTGACCCAGCTCGACGACAAGGTGCCGGACATCAGATCGGCGACCGGCGCGGGCACCGTGGACAACCGGTTCGCGCAGCAGTTCAAGCAGCTGGTGCGGGACGTCGCCGAGTTGAAGGCGCGGCCGCAGGTGAGCGTCGACGCCAAGGCGGTGGCGGCGGAGCTGGTGCGCAACGTGGAGTTCGTCAACACGCTCTCCGCCGCGCTCACCGCGGCGGTCGTCGCGCACATCCCGACGACCCAGGACGTCGCCACCGAGCTGGGCCGCCGCCTGTCGCGGAGCTGACGCTCCACTGTGGACGTCACTGGGCGAACAGTGCCGGCCCGTACTTCAGCACCACGGCGAGCGTGAGCACCAGCAGCCAGATCGTCACGGCGATCAGGTCCAGGTCGGCGGCGACGGCGTCGGCCAGCCGTTGTTGGATCCGCGGCGGCAGGAACAGATTGCCGTCGCGGAGGTTCACGTGCGTCAGGCCCGCGAAGACGAACGTCGTCGACACGGTGACGAGCAGGCACCACGGGCACAGCGCACCGATGTGGAACATCGCCTCGTAGAAGAGCCAGTACGCGAAGAGCAGCCCGGCCGTGTAGACCACCTGCGCGGCGAGCATGAACCAGCGCGGGAAACGCACCCCGCCCAGGCTCGCCACGGCGATCGTGATGACGACCGGTTCGGCGGCGATGCCGAGGAACGCGTTCGGAAACCCGAACAGCCGCGCCTGCCACGAACCGGCGACGGTGCCGCAGCTGATGACGGCGTTGATGTTGCAGGAGAGGCTGGTCGTGGGATCGGCCGCCAGCCGCACGGCATCGACCGCCAGCACGAACGACGCCACCAGGCTCAGCACCGACGACACGAGCATGGTGCCGAAGATCCAACCGTTGCGGTGCCGCGCCTTCAGCAACGCGTTCATCGCTGCCCGGCCGCCGCCTCGACGGCCCGGGCGAGCGGCCCGGCGCTGTACAGGTCCCCGGTGAACGCCTTCCCGTCGACGCGCACGGTCGGCGTTCCGGTGACGCCCGCGGCCGTCGCGGCGTCGGTGCCCGCCAGCACCCACGGCGCGAACCGCCCGTCCCGCAGCCGGTCGGCGACCGCGCCGTCCACTCCGGACTCCACGGCGATCGCGGCGATCGCGGCGTCGGTCAGCCCGGGGCCGCCCTCGGCCGGCTGGCGCTCGTACAGCGCGCGGTTGAACGCGAGGACCCGTTCCGGGGCGGCGTCGGCCACGGCGGCGAGCGCGGCGGCGGACCGGGTCGAGTAGCGTGTGCCGGCCGAGAGCCGGTCGAGGAACGCCAGCGGGTGCAGCTCCAGCCGCATCGTGCCGGCGGCGGTGAGGCGTTCCAGGTCGGCGGCGTTGGCCTGCTCGAAGCGCGCGCAGTACGGGCACAGGTAGTCGAGGTACACCGCGACGGTCACCGGCGCGTCGGCCCTGCCGACGATGACGGCGCCGGCGGCGGTGGCGTTCGCCGGGACGACCAGCCCACCGGTCGCGCGGGGTAGTGCGGCGTCGCCGCCGGTCGCCGCGCGCACCACGGCCACGACGACGGCCGCCACCAGTGCCACGATGACGACGGCGCCGGCGGCGAAGAGGCGGCGGTGCAGCCGCCTGCGACGTTCGGCCGCGGCGGCCGCGAGACGTCGTTGTTCCCGGGCAGCGGTGCGTCTGCGTGTCTGTGTCGTCGCCACGTGCACAGGTTGCGCCGCGACGCTTCGCGGGCACCTCTGCCGAAGGTCCCGAGAACGGCGGACCTCGGACCCGTTCGTGCCGCGCCCCGCCGGCCGAGGCCGCGACGCCGCCCGGAGTCGTTAGTCTCGGGTCGTGAGTTGGTCGACGTTCTCCTACGGCGAACACTGGGCGCACGCGCACGACGTGCAGCAGGAGGCGTTCATGGCCCTCGCCTCGCTGTACGTGGCCGCCGATCCCGCCCTTCGACGGCTCCCGTGGTTGCACGCGTGGCGGGCCGTGTGGGACGCCGAGGTCGGCGCGCAGGGCAACGGCTGCACGTCGTTGCGGGCGGAGGAGCACCTCGCGCCGCAGGACGTTCCGCGGTTCCTCGACGTCCTCGCGGGCTACCGGCGATGGCTGTCCGGGGCGGCCGGCGGCGCCTCTTTTCTGACCGGCGTCGACGTCGACAAGCTGACCGGCTACACCCACCTGGTCGCGGCCGTGCTCACCGGCGACGAGACCCATCCGGGTGTCCGGCGCCGTCCGTCCTGAGTGGACAGTGCCCGCGACGCGGAACCGGCGTGCCGGTCAGGGGCGATGGGCCAGCACCGAGCCCGGGGCGTAGGCGGTCGGTGCCGCGAAGCCCGCGGCGGCCACCTCGGCGCAGAGTTCCTCGGCGGTGCGCGTCGGCACGCCCCAGGAGTGCAGCAGCAGTGACCGCAGGGCGTCGTGCGGGTCGTCCGGCCCTTCGACGATCGCGACCGGCAGCACCAGCAGGCCGCCGGGGCGCAGCTGGTGCAGGGCCGTGGCCAGGGCCTTCTCGCGGGTCGCGGCCGGGAAGAAGAACTGGCTCCAGAAGACCAGGTCGAACGGCTCCGGATCGGTGAAGAGCGTGGCGTCGCCGTGCACGTAGCGGACCCGGTCGGCGACCCCGAGCGCGGCGGCGTCGGCGGCGGCCCGTTCGAGCAGCTCGGCCTGCGTGTCGACGGCGACGGCCGTCACCCGCGGATACAGGTGCAGGATCGTGAGCAGGTGGCCGCTGAGGCCGCAGCCCAGTTCGAGAACGCGCACGTCGCCGGCGTCCAACGCGTCGGCGAACACGGGCCGCCGCCGCAGGGACGCGCGCAGCGCGTTCTGCGCCAGCGGCGAGCTCGACACCTGCGACGAGCCGGCCGCTATCGCCAGGCGGTCGGCGGCGGGGAGTTCGTCGTAGCGGTCCGGCCCCTGCGGGCGGAACATCTGCGCGTACAGCCGTCCCCGCACGGTGATGTTGCCGAGCTGGTTGGCGAGCTGCGCGTCGAGGCCGTCGTGCGGCACCGGCGCCCAGGAGGGGCTCAGCCGGTAGCGCTCCGCGCCGTCGCGTTCCAGCACGCCCGCCGCCGCGAGCGCGACGCACAGGGCGCGGACCCGGTCCGGGGCGAGTCCCGTTCGCAGCGCCAGCGTCCGCACCTCGGCCCCGTCGCCGACCTGGGTCAGAAAACCGGAGGTCAGTGCGCCGTGCAGCAGCCCCGCCTGCTGCGCCGCCAGGGCCAACGCGTCCACGGCCTGCTTGATCGTCTGCATGTTCCGATGGTGTGCCACCGGGTCGCCGGGGCGCGAATCGACCGCCGATATCCATAAGTGGACCTAGCTCAAAGTCGGATCGGAGATCGGCCGAAAGTCATAAACTCGCGCGCGCGTAGAACCGGGAGCGGCCGCCGGAACGTCAGGGTGTACGGGACGACAGGCGAAAGGTGCGGGAGAGCGGTCATGCGGACGCGGACGGTGGTAGTTCTGCTCGGCACCGTGTTGGGGCTGGGGATCGGGATAGATCTCCTCAACGGCACCGGCGGCGCGCCGAAACCGCCGTCGCTGGTCACCGTGGCGGCGACGACCTGCGCGCCCGGTGCCTGTGCGCGGGTGTGCCCGCACGCCGGCCCGGACGCCTCGCGGCGCGCCGAGGCGGCCGCCGTGCGGCGCCGGCACGGGCGGCTCGCCTGGCACTGCCGCCGGTCGGGGCACGGCACGGACCGGCCGGGCACGCACCGCCGTTCGCCGTCGACCGACCGGCCGTCGCCGCGCGGTAGCCGGCCGTCGCCGTCGGCACCGCAGCCGTCGCCGACGCCGTCGACGCACCGGCCGCCCGTGCCGCACCGCTCGGGCGCGGGCCTGGGATGAGATCGCCGCTGGAGTGGTCGCTGCTGGGCGGCGCCGTCCCGGCGACCCTCGGCGCGATCGGCGGGCTCGGGGCGGGGCTGCTGCTGTACCGGACGGTGCGGCGGCGGCCGCGCGCGGTGCTGGCGGCGGGTGCGCTGGCGCTGGCGTTCGTGGCCGTGGGTGGCTGGATCGTGGACGACGTGTGGCGGCCGTTCCCGGACCGGCTGCCGGCGGCGGTGCTGCGGCGCACGGCGTTCGGGGTGGCCGGGGTGGCGCTCGTCGTCGTGGCGTGGCGGGGCAGCGCGTGGCGGACCCGTGTGCTGTCCGTCGCGGCGGCCGTCGCGATGGTGCTCAGCAGCGCCGCGCAGGTCAACGACTACTACGGGCAGTACCCGACGTTCCGGGCCGCGATGGGTGTGCCGCCCCGCAACCAGATCTCGCTCGGGGACGTGCCGCTGCGCGCGGAACGCCTCGTCGCGCCGCCGCCCGGCCGGCCGCTGTCGGCCGTGTGGCGCCGTCCGCCGTCGCTGCCCGACGGCGGACGGCTGCTGTCGATCCCGATCCCCGGTGTCCGGTCCGGGTTCGCGGCCCGCCCGGCGTGGATCTACCTGCCGCCCGCTTACCTCTCGGGGGAACGGGCCAGGCTCCCGGTGCTGATCCTCATCCACGGCCAACCCGGTGGAACGCGGGACTGGATCGACGGCGGCAAACTCGACCAGGTGCTCGACCGCTTCGCGCGGGCGCACGACGGCCTCGCCCCGATCGTGGTGATGCCCGACGCGCTGGGAACGACCATGGCGAACCCGCTCTGCCTCGACTCCCGGCTCGGCCGGCTCGAGACGTACCTGAGCGAGGACGTGCCGGAGTGGATCCGCGAGGGCCTCGAGGTGGATCCCGACCACCGGCACTGGGCGATCGGCGGCTACTCCTACGGCGGCACCTGCGCGCTGCAACTCGGTGTGCGCCGGCCGGACCGGTTCGCCACGCTGCTGGACATCTCCGGCCAGAACGAGCCCACCCTCGGCTCCCGCGCCGGGACCGTGGCGGCGGCGTTCGGCGGCGACGAGAGGGCGTTCCGGGAGGCGAACCCGCTGGACATCATGGCCCGGCGGCGCTTCCCGGAGACCACCGCGCTGATCGTCGTCGGCCGGGACGACCACGCCTACCGGCCGCAGCAACGCGAAGTGCGCGCCGCCTGCGAACGGGCCGGCATGAACGTGCAGTACTGGGAACTGCCCGGCGGGCACACCTGGCAGGTGTGGGGGGAGGGCCTCGTCGTGGCCCTGCCGGCGCTGGCCGCACGGATGGGCCTGACCCACGGATGATCCGCAACGTCCTGCGAACGCCGTTCAGCATCGGCCTCGTCGCCGTGCTGTGGCTGGTCGGCGCCGTCAGCGGCACGGTGCCGAACGGGCCGCGCGGCCGGCTGCTCGCCTCGGTGGGCATCGGCCCCGATCCCGGTTCGACGCACTGGTGGGCCCCGCTCACGTCGGCCGTGTACTGCGCGGACCTGCGCGGCTACGTGTTCACCACGCTGCTCGTGGCCGGGTTCGCGGTGCCGGTCGAACGGCGTCTCGGCCCGCTGCGCGCCGCGGCGGTCTGGGCCGGCGTGCACCTGGTCGCCGCCCCGGCCGCCACGCTGCTCTGGTGGCTGCTCGCCGGGCACGGCTGGTGGCAGGCCGCACCCGGACACCCGTTGGTGCCGGGCCCGGGGCCGGCGGTACTCGGCCTCGCCCTGGCCGGCAGCGCCGGGCTGGCCCCGCTGTGGCGCCGCCGCCTGCGCCTGCTGCTCGTTCTGCTGCTGGTGACGGCGCTGTACACCGGCCGGCCGGTGGTGCTGTTCGTGCTGGTCGCGGGGTTCGCGGGGCTGCTGGTCGGGCGCGCCGTGCGGGGTCCCTGCACCCAGGCCGTCCCGCCGACCCGGCCGGAGGCGCGGCTGCTGATGGCCCTGGCCGTCGCGATGTCCGCCCTCGGCCCGCTCGCCGCCACGCTGGCCGCGCGGGACGGCGGCCCGTTCGCGGTGGCGCGGGTGCTCATGGTGGTCTCCGATCCGGCGGCCGGCGACGTGCGGGCCGCGTGCGCCGATCCGACGCTGGCCGACCAGTGTCACGCCATGCTGGCGCAGGTGTACGCCCGCGGCGTCGGGCCGGTGGCGCTGTCGCTGCTGCCGTTCGCCGTGGTGCTGGTGGCCGCCGAGGGGCTGCGGCGCGGCCGGCGTTCGGCGTGGTGGCTGGCGTTCGTCATGAACCTGGTGCTCGCCGGCCTCGGGGCCGTCGCGTTCGACCTCGTCCCGCTGCTGACCGGCGGCCGGGAGGATCCGGCGCAGCTGCTTCCCGTGCTGGCGGCCGTCGTGCAGCCGCTGCTGATCGCGGCTTCGCTCATGGCGTTCCACCGCCGCTTTGACCTCCCGACGGACCGCAAGCGGCGGCGCGACCTGATGCTGCTCGGACTCGGCGGGCCGGCGGCCGCGGCGCTGCTCTATCTCGGCGGCGGATACCTGCTGCGGCACCGCTTCGCGCCGACGCCGGACCTCGGCGACCTGATCGCGGACCTGCCGTTGCGCTTCCTGCCCGTCGGCTACCTCGACGCCTTCCCGCCCGCCTTCCTGCCCTACGGAACGCCCGCGACGGTGCTGTGGGGCTGGACCGGCACGATCGGCTGGCTGGCCGCCCTGACCGGGATCGCCCGCACCTTCGGCGGCGACCGGCCGGCGGACGCGGACGCCGCCGCGACGACCCGCCGGCTGCTGACGGCACACGGCGGCGACTCCCTCTCGTACATGGTCACCTGGCCCGAGAACAGCCACTGGATCAGCGACGACGGCCGCGTGGCGGTGGCCTACCGGCTGATCTCCTCGGTGGCGCTGACCCTCGGCGGCCCGGTCGGGGATCCGCGACGGCGCACCGACGCCCTGCGCGAGTTCGGCCGCTACTGCCTCGACCGCGGCTGGACGCCCTGCTTCTACGGCATCGGCGAGCCGCACGCGAACGCCCTGCGCGACAACGGCTGGGGCACCGTGCAGGTGGCCGAGGAGACCGTGCTCCCGCTGGCGGGGCTGGCGTTCAAGGGCCGTCAGTGGCAGGACGTCCGAACGGCGCTCAACCGCGCGGCCCGCGACGGCGTCGAGGCCCAGTGGCACCGCTTCGCGGAGGCGCCGCCGGCCCTCACCGCGCAGGTGCGGGCCATCTCCGACACGTGGCTCGTCGCGAAGGGCCTGCCGGAACTGGGGTTCACGCTCGGCGGCCTGGAACAGCTCGACGACCCGGCGGTGCGCTGCCTCCTGGCGGTCGACGCGGACGGGCGGGTGCACGCCGTCACGAGCTGGCTGCCGGTGTACCGGGACGGGGACGTCGTCGGCTGGACGCTCGACATGATGCGCCGCCGGCCGGACGCCGCGAACGGCGTGATGGAGTTCCTCGTCGCGTCGGCCGCGCTGCACTGCCAGGCCGAGGGGGCGGAGTTCCTCAGCCTGTCCGGTGCGCCGCTGGCCCGCCGCCACCAGGAGCCGCCGCGCGGGCTGGCGCAGCTGCTCGACCGGCTCGGCACCACCCTGGAACCGGTGTACGGGTTCCGCTCACTGCTGGCGTTCAAGGCGAAGTTCCAGCCGGAGTACCGGCCGCTGCTGCTGGCGTACCCGGATCCGGCGGCGCTGCCGACGATCGGGAACGCCGTCGCCCGCGCGTATCTTCCGCGGGTGACCGCGAGCCAGGGCGTGCGGCTGGCGCGCCAGCTGCTGAGGCGGCGCGCCCGGCCCGCAGCGTCCGGGAAGGGCCGCCTATTCGCGCACGTAGCGCGGGTAGGTGCGCTTCGCCGCCCGGGCCCGGTCCAGGTCGACCTCGACGGTGACGAACGGCTCCGCGGCGGAGGTCGTCGCGAGGATCTCCCCGTCGGGGCCGATCACGTACCCGAGCCCACCGGCCTCGACCGGTGAGCCGTCCGGCACCCACTGGTTCGACGAGACGCAGTACGCCCCCGAACAGATCGCGCCCACCTGCCCGGCGGCGAGCCACTTCGGCAGCGTCTCGTGCGGGGTGGCGCGGGGGACGCAGAGGAGTTCGGCGCCGGCACGCGCGTAGTGGCGCGCCCACTCGAGGAACCACAGCTCGCTGCACAACAGGACCCCGGCGCGGGCGGGACCGACCCGGGCCAGGTCGAACCGGCGTTCGCCCCGGTCGTACCAGGTGGCCTCCCAGTAGCCGGGCTCGTCGGGCAGGTAGTACTTCTCGCGCAGGCCCACCGCGCCGTGCTCCCGGGACCAGGTGAACGCCTCGTTGCGCCGGCCGGTGGTCGGGCGGGACGCGACGACGGCGGGCGCACCCAGTTCGACCAGGGCTTTGATCGCGGCCTCGTGGGCGGCGACGCTGTCGGACCACCGCGCGGGGTCGACCTCGGGATCGGCGGCCAGCCACGCCGAGAACGGCATCTCGGGCAGCACGACCACGTCCGGCCTCGTCGCGGCGACGTGCTCGGCGAGCGCGGCCAGGGCGGCGGCCCGGTGCGCGTCGCGGACGTCGAGCTGGCAGGCGGTGATGCGAACGATCTCGCTCATGCCGCCGCCTCGCTTCGCTCACCGGCGCCCTGAGACGCGAGCGCACCCTGTTTCATGATTCGTTCCCGCAAGCGTCCACTCATGCGGCCAGCATCCCGTGCCCGGGCCGGGCGGGGCCGTGGCCGTTCGGACGTACACTCCTCGGTATCGGACATCGGGTGGGGATCGTCGCCTACGACGGCATGACGCTGCTGGACATGGCCGGCCCCGTCGAGGTCCTCAGCGAGGCCGGGCACTACGACGTCACGCTCTTCTCCCCGTCCGGCGGCCCGGTGCGCACCTCCAGCGGCGTGCGGGTCGCCGTCGACTCGCCCGTGCCGCAGCGCGGCTTCGACACGCTGCTCGTCCCCGGCGGTGACGGCCCGCCGGTGCGGGATCCCGCGCTGGTCCGCGTCGTGCGCGACCTCGCCCCGACCTGCGGCCGGATCGCCTCGATCTGCACCGGCAGCTTCCTGCTGGCCGAGGCGGGCCTGCTCGACGGCCGCGCCGCGACGACCCACTGGAAGTACGCGGAGCTGCTGCGCCGCGGCTATCCGGCCGTCACGGTGGAGCCCGACGCCATCTTCGTCCGCGCGGGAACGGTCTTCACCTCCGCGGGCGTGAGCGCCGGCATCGACCTGGCGCTGGCCCTCGTCGAGGACGACCACGGCGCGGCGGTGGCGCGGGAGGTGGCCCGGTCGCTGGTGGTGTTCATGCGGCGGCCGGGCGGGCAGTCGCAGTTCTCCGCGCGCCTCGAACTGCCCACCGTGCCGGCCGGCCCGCTGCGGCTCGTGCTCGACGCCGTCGCCGGCGACCCGGCCGGCCCGCACACCGTCGCGTCGCTGGCCCGGCTGGCCCGGGTCTCGCCCCGGCACCTGGCGCGGCTGTTCCGCCAGGAGACCGGGCTGACCCCGTCGCAGTTCGTGGAGGTGAGCCGGGTGGAGGCCGCCGCGCGGCTGCTGCTCGCCGGGGCCTCGGTCACTGGTGCGGCGCGGGGGAGCGGGTTCGGCAGCGACGAGACGCTGCGGCGGGCGTTCGTGCGGCGGGTGGGGCTGACGCCCGGGGCGTACCGGGCCCGGTTCGCCACGACCCGATGAGCGTTAATCGCGTTGCCTCAAAAGAACTGAGAGGTCTTCGCGGCCGATCTCGTCCAACACCGCCGGTAGCTCTCGAAGCCGGTTCCTGACCTCAAGCCACTCCCACAGCTCACGCGCCTCGTCTCCTTGCGGGAATCGGGCTTTGGCGTGCCGCGGTACGCCAAGGAAATCGGCCAGCTCATTCCAGCTGTCTCCGAGCCGTTGAGCGAATTCCAGCTTTGCTTTTCCGGAAAGCCTACCGGACGCCGACTTTCGGACGATCCTTGTCCCTGCCGCTATCACTGCGAACGCGACTTCCGCCGATGCCCGCGCCGCAAAAGAGCTATAATGGTCGTCCTTGCTGCCATCGGCGTAGTCGATCACTCCTTTGACCACCAGCCAGGGCAAATCGTGCTGGAGCGCGACCGCAGCGATTGTTGCCGCGTCTAGGTCAATAGCTGCCGCCCTCAGCGATCCGACCCAACGTAGTTGCTCCCACGTCCGCCGATCCGCTCGAACTGCTACGCGGCTGACCATCGGTGCCACTCTGACCGCGAACGGCAGGCGTGTGGGGCCATCGATGTCGTCATACCGCGACCGTTCGACGAACTGAGTGCCGGATTGCGTCAACGCCCACCTCCCTCCCCGCCATTCGATCAGGCCATCCTCCTCGATCTGCGCTAACCGGGGCTGCCAGGTACCGCGCGGGAAATAGCGCTCGCGGGCGGGTAGATCACGTGGTTCCTGGCCCGCGAGCAGCCGTTCGAGGAACCAGATGGTCGCCTCACGTTCGGTTGCCGCGCCATAGCTGGCTAGGTGAGCCGTGTTCAAGTCTAGTGCTGCTGTCGCCAATACAGGGTCCAGCCCATAGACTATGGAGTCGCCCTCGAAGCCTGAGCGGGAGTTCATTCCTTCGTCGTATTCCTGCACCATGTCGGCCACGACAACGTCGCCGAGCGCCACCTGCGACGGGTTTCCCGAACAGACTCCGCATCTTACGAGATGGCCTGGTCGCAATCGTCGGGCAAGTCTGGCGGCGAGAGAGCCGACGCTGATGACGCCCGCGCGTACAGGTCTGGCGAGCGCTATCGACAGGATGCGGCCGATGGGAGTCGAATACTGCCCGTACAGATATGGCTGCGATTCGTGGCGGTCGTATTCCTGCCAGTCGATTTCGGGGGCGGCTCGCCGTACCGCGTCGAATTCTTCTTTCAACGCGGTGATGATCAGTACGTCGACGGCTGGCGTTTCGGGAGGGTCGACGGCTGTGGCTGCGGCGGCGATCTCGGCTTCCGCGTCCGCGACTGCGGTGGTTCGGGCTTCGAGGTCGTGGCGCATGGCGATGCTCCAGCGCTGATCGGCCTGTTCGCTGCTCCCCGCACCCGCTTCGGCCCGATCGAGCCACTCCCACGCCTGGGCCGGGTCGATGAAGCTCAACGCCGTCAAACGCTGTGCCTCGACCAGGCCGGGCCGGTCCGGCCACGGAATCCCACGTTTGCCGAATTCCCACAGCAGCTGCGCCAGATCGCGAATCCGCTCCGACCCGTTCGTGTGCAACAGGCGGACGAGCAGCACGTCCCGTACCTCGGGATCGATGACGTACAGCCCCTGATCAACCTCCCCGCACAGCGGCGACAGCAGGAGCCGCGCCTCATCGGCATACGACAGGGTGTCCGGCGGGTCGAGGAAGTAGTTGACGCGCAACACATGCAGGAGGTCCGGGCTCAGGACGACCGGCAGTGCGGCGTGACATGCCAGGGCCAACAGGGTGCTGCCGTATTGGCGTTCGAATGCGTCGACGCGGCGCTGTGCGTCGGTCATGGCAGAAGTCCGGTCAACGGACGTTCGATTGTCGCGGGTTGACCGCGAAGCACGTCGACGGCTCGGTACATTCCGGTCCGATCCATGGGGAACATCGGTACGTGGCGCGCTGTCTCGGCGGCGGTGCTGCCGGTCCAGGCATCGGGAGAAAGGGGGTTCAGCCACACCGTGCGGTTGGTCCAGCGCCGGGTTCCCTTGAGGAAGGCGACCGTGTCGAGGAGTCGCAGCGGGTCGTATCCGCCGCGGGCGGCGCCGCCATCGCTCAGTACGACCAGCGCGCCGCGTTCCTCGTAGTCGGCGAACACCTCGGCGGCGTCGATCGGGACAGACAGGTCTTCGTCCTGCATGAGGATCCCGTCGACCAGGGGCGGGACATCCGGCAGAACCGCATCGAGGCGCGGAAAGAGTTCACCGGACAGCGGGCTCAGAAGCGACGGGTCCGTGCCTTCCAACGGCGTGTCGTGAAAATAGAACACGCCGACCTTGTGGAGCCGACCGACCTGCCGGATGGCGCCGCACACGTGTCGGACGTACGAATGGAAAGGAGTCATGGAGCCGTGGCGGTCGACCAGGAGTAGAACATTGGCCCGGTTGCGTTGGCGGGGCCGCAGGACCGGTGGTGAGACGACGCCGTCGGTACATCGGCGGCGGACCGTCGCGTCGATGTCGAGTTCGGTCGCCGGCCCGTACCGGATCGGCCATCGAAGCCGCCGCCAGGCCTGTGCGACGCTCCGGAAGTCGACCGGATACTGCGGCAGGAACACATGCTCATAGGGCAGCGGCGGAACCTCGACGTTGTCGAATGTGGGCAACGTACCGACAGGGGTCGTGGAGAGCGATTCGTCGACATCATTTCCGGTCGTTATCTCGGACACCAGGTCTTCGTCAGAATGAGACGGATCGAGATCGGCCGACTCGTGATCCTCCGGTCCCGTCGAGGCGGTCACCGTGGGGTCGCCGGCCTCCCAGTCCCACGAGACGTGCTGGTCGAACAGGGCAGCCACCACGGCTGCCTCCTCACGCGAGGACGCCCACAGTGCGATGACGACCGCGCGCAGATCGTCGCGCGACGCGAGACCGAAGCCGACCCGGAGGGCCGTGCGCACGGTCTCGTAGTCGTTCGGGCCGAGCGGGAATCCCCGACGACGCAACTGTTGGAACAGCGTCCACAGGAAGAACGGTTGATCAGCCGCGGCGGGTGTCATGTCGCGGCGAGGTCGCGTTCGACTCTGTCCAGGTCCGCCCGGTCCTTGAGGAACGCTTCCCGGTCCGGCAGGGCATCGAGATCGTCCGGCGACGTTCCCTTGGCGTCCTGGTAGAGCAGCCAGTCGATGAGTTCGGCCAGTCCCGGTTTCTTGTTGAGGTCCTTCTTGCGGATCTCGGATATCAGGGACGCGGCTTTCGACGAGAGGTCGGCGCGGATGCCGTGCGCGGCGAGGATGCGTTCGACCTCCCGCTGGCTGTCGGGGAACTTCAGGTAGTAGAAGACGCACCGTCGCAGGAACGCCGGTGGTAAGGGCTTCTCCTCGTTGTGCGTGATGATCACGAACGGCCGTACCTGGGCGGCCTTGTGCCCCATGCCGGGTGCCTCGGGCACGTCGAACTCCATGCGGTCCAACTCCCACAGGAGATCATTCGGAAAGTCGAGGTCCGCCTTGTCGATCTCATCGATGAGTACGACCGATCGTCGGCCGGATTCGGCACGTGCTATCGCGCGTCCGAGAGGACCGAGGCTGACGTAGTGCCGCGCGTGGCGGGCCAGCGGCTTGCCGGCATCATCTTTCGGCCCTTCGGCGCCCAGTTGTGAGTCGAAGAGCCGGCGCACCGCGTCGTAGGTGTACAGGAGATCCTGTGCTCTGCTTGTCGATTTGACGTACGCGATCTCGAGAGGCATCGCCAAGGCATGCGAGACCGAATGTGCCAGGCGGGTCTTGCCGCATCCCGGCTCACCCTGCAGGAGCAGCGGCCGTCCCAGGGCCAGTGCGAGGTCGGTCACCCGGGCGAGGTCGTCGCTCGGGAGGTAGACCTCGGGTGGCACCCCGGTCTTGTCCGGGTCGTCTTTCGGCGCCTCCGCTGCGCTGACGCCCGCCGTCGGTTGGCCCGACAGCGTGTTCTTGATCGCTACTGCGTAGCTTTGCGACAGGTCGGTGTCAGGCATGCCTATCCCTCGTAGAGGTCGAAGTCGTCCAAGATGTGCGACAGCGCTTCCGGCGTGCGATGGATGCGAATGACGTCGCTGTGATGCGCAAGGTGTTCGTAGACGGCGTGGATGGGAAGAGCGTCCGTGCCGCCTCCGATGCTGAGCAGTACCCTTCGGGCCCAGCGGTCGATGAGGTCCGCCGGAAATGTGAGGGCCGTTCCGATCGCTTCGAGCCAGTCGCGGACGTCTTGGACGGTGAAGGTCGGCGCCGGTAATTGCACCATGCCGTCCGGTGTGCGAACTTCGGGAGGTATTCCGAACGCGACAATGAGGTGATGCGCGAGCGGTTGCGCGAAGTTCTTCTGGATGCCTCGCCACAGGTGTGCCGCGTCAGAAGCGTCGTCGACGAACATGGACCAGATGACGTGCTTCTTGGTAAGAAGCTTCTCGATGTTCCTCATCCGGCTCAGTGCAAGCGTGACCGGAGTATGTATCGGATTGATCACCAGGGGAATGCCTTCCGCGGAGATCTCGTCCCGGCGCCACATCCGGCTGTCGGCGCCGCGATGCTTGACGCTCGCGCAGAAGTGCTTCAGGAGGCGAGGCGTGGGGGTCGGTACGGTGAAGCCCGACATCGCCGCCGTTCCGGGCAGCGTCCCGATGCACATGTGAACCGGTTGTCTCAGATCGAAGTGGTCCAACTGCGCGAGTTCGGCCGGACCCGGCTGTTGCCCTTGCAGCCGTTGGCGAATCCACTTCAGTTCGGTACCGGGCTCCGTCCCGTCCGCGTCCAGCATCGCGTTGTCGATCAGCCGGACGACGTGGGGCTTCCCGTATTTGTCGTAGCTGCCCGCAAGATTCATCACGATCTGACGGATCGCGACGTTGATCGACGCGTTCTGGCTGAGCGCAATGTTGACTGGAATCCCGTGAAGGAGAGTCATTCGACCCTCGTGGGACGAGGCGCTCGGGATACGGATCAGCGCGCGAACGAGGGCATCTACGAGGTCGGGCGGTATCACTCGGTCACATCCGGACGAGGGACGGGGGAGTACGACATGCCGAACGGGTGACCAGGATACGTCGATGGGGCAATGATTCCGCACGCCCGCGTGAGACGCGGCGCAAAGCGAGCGGCAGCCGGTAGCGTATCGGAGCGCGCCCCCACGGTTGCGTGCGGAGCGGCGCGGTCGCCTATCCGAAGGACTGACGTGTCTGAGCCCTCCTTCCAAGACCTGCGAGCTGATGACTTCGTGCTCGAGTCGCTGCCGGACGAGGTCCTCGCCTCGATGGAGCGCAGGGATCGCGAGTTGGTCGACCTGCCGTTCATCGACGTGGGACTCGAATCGCTGGTCGCCGATGTGCAGGCATGGCGCCCCGGCCAGCGAATTCGTGTCGCGTTTCTCGGCGGCAATACGGAACTGCATGAATCGATCGAGAGCGCCACGCGGGAGATCACCGAGATCGCGAACATCATTCTCGACTTTCGGGACGACGACGGGTCTTTCCGTACCTGGTCGATCACGGACACCGGGTACGGGGCCGAGATCCGGATTTCCTTCGACCAGGGCGGGTATTTCTCGCTGGTCGGAACCGACAGCATCGATCCCCGCATCGGCCTCCCGCACCATCCGGTAGGCGGAGCGCCCCATCAGCGGACGCTCAACCTCGGCGGATTTCACCTCGCCCGCCCGAACGGGTGGGAAGGAACCGTCCGTCACGAGTTCCTGCACGCATTGTCGTTCCACCACGAACATCAGAACATGCGCGGGCCGTGTGAGGCCGCCTTCCGTTGGGACGACGATCCCGACTATCGGCCGACCCGCGATGCCAGAGGTGCGTACGTCGTCGATCCGGAAGGGCGGCGCCCGGGCATCTACACGTATCTCTCGGGCTACCCGAACGGATGGCCGCGTTCGAAGGTGGACCACAACCTGCGAACCGCTACGGACGGCCGTTCCTTGATGGCCGGACCTTTCGACCCGGCGTCGGTGATGCTCTACCGCTTTCCGGCCCTGTTCTACCGCAGCAACCCCAGCCCGTGTGCGCCCGCCGGCGACGGTCAACATCTGTCCGACGGCGACAAACGCGCGCTCCGCCTGCTCTATCCGGCCGCGCAGCCCCATGTCGAAGCGATCGAACTCCGTCGTGAACGACTCGCCGATCTGCTCGACCCGGTCGAGAGTGACGCCGACGAGGGCCTCGAGTCGGGACTGCAGCGTGGCTCGACATTCGCGCGCGAGCTGGCCTCGCGCCTGCGGCAGGAGCGCGATGCGATCAGCCATCCCGACGCCCGGCCCGGGAACCGAGCGACATGAGCGACACGGTCCTTGCGACGGAGTTGCGGAATCGCCTCCTCGACGCGCTCATCGATGTGCCAGGCACCGGCGACCGGGCAGGCCGTGACGCCTTGCTGAGCGGCATCCCGGCCAACGTTCGCGCCTCCCTGATCCGTGCGGACAGCCAGTTCGTCGACCTGGCGAATCTGATCGAGCAGTTGGAGCGATTGGGCCGGCTGGACAACGGTGAGCGGCCGGTCGTCATCGTGGCCCACAACGCATGGCGCAGCAGTCGAGGCACCGATCTCGGCAGGCGTCTGATGGAGATGAAGCAGGAGGTCGAGGAGGCGTACGGCCGGGAAGAGCCGTTGGCCGAGCTCACCGATCATCCCGAGGTCCTGATCTTCGGTGGCGACGGGGAATGGGTGACCGACGCCTTCCTCCGGCAGGCGGCATTCGCGGGCCGCCACGTCGCGCGCCTGCTCGTGCCGCGCTATTCCGGTCACGGGCGCCTGCATCCTCCCGGGCTCGGTACCGGATGGCTCGTCGCGCCTCAACTGTTGATCACCTCCCGTCACGTCATCGTCGCACGCAAGAAAGAGGAGCCGGTCGCGTCCGACGCCGATGTACAGCGGCAGGCCATCGCGACAGAGGCATGGTTCGACTATCACGTCGAGGGCGACAGTTCCGCTTCTGTCGGCGTCAAGGAGGTCGTATCCGGTGACAGTACGCTGGACTACGCGCTTCTCCGCCTTGACGACAGTCCTGTTCTCGCCGACCGGAGCCAGTTGGCGCTGGCGCGCGATGCTTCCCTGCTGGCCCGGGGAAGCAGGCTCAACATCGTGCAGTGTCCGGACGGCAGCCCGCTGAAGTTCGCCATCCGGAACAACTTCTGTGTCGGGAAGGGCAATAAGCCACATCTCTTGCGCTACCTGACGGACACCAAGGGCGGGTCGTCGGGGGCCCCGGTGCTCGACGACAACTGGCAGGCTGTCGCCGTGCACCGCGGATTCAAAGCGGTCGACCCGAAGTACTACGCCGGCGAAGCGGATCGTCGTGACGTGGCCAAGTACCACAACGAGGGCGTCCTCCTCGCCGACATCCTGGATGACCTCCCGCCCGCGGTGTTTCAGGAGATCGCCGCTGCGCAGGGATGGGACTGACGCCGATCCGCGAGCCGAGCGACGAGGTGATCTATCCGCCTACGGTGGCGCGCTGCTCGTGGTACGGCTTGGCGATGTCCGCCAGCACCTGCGCCGGCGTCTTGGTGCCGTTGATCAGGTCCTGGATCGCCACGCCCAGCACGTCGTAGTAGCCGGGCGCGGGCCAGTCCGGGTAGAACGCCAGCCCGTCGGAGGAGGCGATCGCCTGGAACTCCTCGATGAGGTGGCGGCTCTTCTCGTCGGTGAGCGCCTTCGGGTCGGCGGCGATCGGGATGCCGCCGGAGTTGCCGAGCAGGTTCTGGATCTCCGGCCGCATGGTGATGTCGATGAAGTCGTAGGCGAGGTCCTTGTGCTTGGCCTTCGCCGGCACGACCCACATGTTCCCGCTGGAACCGGGGTGCAGCTTGTTGCCGGGGAAGCGGAACGTGCTCCACTGGAAGTCCTTGATGCCCCGCACGAAGTCGCCGTACATCCAGCTGCCCACGACCACCATGGGGAACTCGCCGCGCTGGAAGGCGTGGTTCATCTCCTCGGCCTTGATGCTCGCCGAGTCGCGGCGCACGTAGCCGCGGGCCACCCAGTCGGCGAACGTGTGCGCCGCGAAGTTCAGTTCGGGGCCGGTGAAGTCGACGCTGCCCTGGTAGCGCTGGAACGCGTCGACCCAGGCGCGGTTCGCCCGGGAGAGCGCCAGCTGGTAGAAGAGCTGCTGCGCCGGATACTCGGCCCCGCCGAGCGAGAGCGGGGTGACGCCGGCCGCGGTGAAGGCGTCCATGACCCGCCGGAAGCCGTCGAAGTCGGTCGGCGCCTGCTGGCCGTGCTTCGCGAACAGGTCCTTGTTGTAGTAGACCGTCACGTACTCGGCGTAGTTCGGCACGCCGTACCAGGCGCCGCTGCCCATGATGCCCTTCTCGTCGTAGCGGGCCGTCGTCTGCAGGCTCGCCGGCAGCAGCTTGTCCCAGCCGCGGGAGTTCGCCTGCGCGGTGAGGTCGGTCAGCAGGCCCTGCTTGGCCAGGACACCCGCCGTCGAGTTGCCCTTGTTGTGTTCGAGGATCGTGGGCGGGTCCTCGGCGTTCAGGGCGATCGAGCCGTTCTGCCTGATCTGTTCGAACGTCTTCGTCTCCACGTGCACGGTCACCTTCGGATGGCTCGCCTTGAACAGCTCCACGGCGCGGTTCCAGGCGATGCCCATGGCGCTCTCGGGGCGTTCGTAATGCCACAGGGTGAACGTGCCCGCCGGCTCCTTGCCGGACTCGAAGGCGGCACAGCCGGAGATCGTGAACAGGACGGCGAGCGCCGCCGTCCACGCGGCGAAACGGCTCATACGTTGACGCTCCCGTTCTTGCGTGCCGACAGGTGCCCGGCGGCGACCTCGGCCGGGGCCGGGCGGCCGAGGTGGTAGCCCTGGCAGAGGGTGCAGCCGAGGCGGTTGAGTTCGGCGACCTGGTCCTGGGTCTCCACGCCCTCGGCGATGACCAGGTGGCCGAAGGTGCGCGCCAGGTCGATGATCATTGCGACGATGGCGGTGTCCTCCGGGTTGCTGCCCAGCCCGGCGACGAACGATCGGTCGATCTTGAGCACCTCGACCGGGAACGTGCGCAGGTGCGCCAGCGACGAGTAGCCGGTGCCGAAGTCGTCGAGCGCCAGGTGCACACCCAGGTCGCGCAGCTCCCGCAGGGCGGCCGTGGCCGCGTCGAGGTCGGCGGGCAGGCTCGTCTCGGTGATCTCCAGCCAGAGGTTGCTCGGGTCGAGCCCGGTCTCGGCGAGCGTGGCGGCCACCGTCGCGATGAACGCCGCGTGCGCGAACTGCACCGACGAGATGTTCACCGATATGCGCAGGCGCTCCCCGGGCGGCAGGTCGGCCTGCCACGCCGCCGCCTGCCGGCACGCGTCGCGCAGCACCCGCGCACCGAGCTGCACGATGAGCCCGCTCTCCTCGGCGATCGGGATGAACTGGTCCGGCGGCACCGTCCCGCGGGTCGGGTGCTGCCAGCGCACCAGCGCCTCGAAGCCGAGCGTGACGGAGTGCGTCGTGTCGACGATGGGCTGGTAGAAGACGACGAGTTCGTCGGAGTCGACCGCGCGGCGCAGGTCGTGCTGGACCTGCGCGCGGTGCGCCAGTTCCGTGTCGAGATTTTCGTCGAAGACCTCGACGCGCCCGCGCCCGCGCTGCTTGGCCCGGTACATGGCGACGTCGGCGTCGCGCAGCAGCTCGTCGGCGGAGACGGCGGTGTCCCCGGTGACGAACGCGACGCCGACGCTGGCGCCGACCGCCACCTCGTGCCGGCCGCTGTCGAGGGTGATCTCGATGGAGCGGTCGACGACATCGACGACCCGTTCGCCGACGGAGATCGCGGTGGCCACGTCGCCGAGGTCCGCGCAGATGATCACGAACTCGTCCCCGGCCAGCCGGGCCACCATGTCCGCGCCCCGGGTCACCGTGCCGAGCCGCCGGCTGACGGTGCGCAGCACGACGTCGCCGGCCTCGTGGCCCAGCGTGTCGTTGACCGCCTTGAACCGGTCGAGGTCGATGAAGAGCACCGCCACGGTCTCGCCGGTGGCGCGCGCGTGGCCGATCGCCGCGTCCAGCCGTTCGATGGCGGCGGTGCGGTTGGGCAGGTCGGTCAGCGGGTCGCGGGTCGCCTGCCGGGTCAGCTGTCTGGTCGCCGCCTCGGTGGTGGCGATGGTGTCGTTGAGCACGGTCGCCACGTAGCTCAACTCGTCCCGCGTGCGCACCTTCACCCGCCGGCTCAGGTCCCCGCCGGCGACGGCGCGCAGCACGCCGACGATCGCCTGCACCGGCGAGGCGACCGAGACGTAGAAGCCGCAGAAGAGGTAGACGACCAGGATCGCCCCGAGTCCGGCCCACAGCTGGATCTCGCGGATGCGCCGCTCGGAACGTTCGATCCGGGCCTGCAGCAGCCGGTCCAGCGCCGACACGGCCACCGAGGCGAAGCTGTTGACGGCCACCCGGACCGCGTCCGCGGAGTGCGACGGGAACTCCTTCAGCGACCGCCGCTGCACCGCCAGCCCGAGCCGGTCGCCCATGGCCAACGTGACGCCCGACAGCGCGCGCGACTGCTGCCGGAAGTCCTCGATGATCTGTTCGTCCTCGGCCGTGGCGGCGATCGCGTCGGCCGCGTGCGCGATCCGTTCGCGGGTGCCGGAGACCATGCCGTAGTACTTGCCGAGTTCCATGAAGACCTGCAGCTCGTCGACCTGCGTGTCCTGCGCGGACAGTTCCATCAGATCGGCGATGCGGCCGGAGACGTCGCACAGCGACGGCAGCCAGTCCTGCAGCGCGGTCGCGATGTAGCTGGAGTCCGGGTCCGGGTCGTAGATCAGGCCCGACCGGTCGCCAAGCGTCACGATCAGGACGAGCAGCGCGTCGCACGCGGCCTTGTACGCGGCGAAGCGTTCGGCCTTGGTCCCGTCGTCGGTCTCGGTCGCGGCGACCACCAGCCGCCGCGCCGCGGCCCAGTCCTCGTGCAGGCCGAGCGTCCGCGCGGTGTCCCGGTCGATCTCGTCGACCCGCGCCATGTCCGAGGCCAGGCTCAGCGGAGGTTCGAAGCCGCGCGAGACCGCGGACCGGCGCGCCTGCACGACGTCCCCGGTGAGCACGATGAGGGAACGCAGGTAGCGCAGCCCGTCCTGTTCGCGCACGGTCGAGGCGATCTGCGTGCCCTGCACGTCGATGTAGGCGTTGGCGGTGAAGGCCAGCGGGATCAGCAGCACCAACCCCACCAGCAGGAACTTCTGTGCGTAGCGCAGCCGGCCGATGGCCGCGGACGCCGGGCGCACCAGGGCGGCAACCGCCGAAGCGGCACGCTTGCGCACGCGGCGTCACCTCCCGGCGCGGCCGGTCGGCCGCTTGCGCAGATACATCGGAGAGCCGTAGCGAAAGTTGAGATCCTTGAGGTCGGCTCCCCGATGCCGCCGCGCTCAGCCGGTGGTCGCGATCGCCTCCCCGCTCGTGGCGAACGGCTTCGCGTGCGGCACCGGCACGATCACGACCGGGCAGGCGGCGAGCCGCACGCACTCCTCGGCGACGGAGCCGAGCACGGCGTGGTGCAGCCGGCCGTGGCCGTGACTGCCGAGCACCAGCAGGCGCGCACCGCGGGCCGCGTCGGCGAGCACCTCGGCCGGGACGCCCCGCACCAGCACCCGCGTGACCGGGACGGCGTCGTCGAGTTCGGCGCGGATCGCGGCGATGTCGCGGGACTGGCCCCGCTCGGCCAGCGTCCGCTGCTCGTCCGGGCCGGTGACCGGCACGGTCATGTCCTGCACCCCGGCCCAGTGCCAGGCGGTGACCGCCTCGACCGACACTCCGGTGTCGGCGGCCTCCCGGATCGCCCACCGCAGCGCGCGGCGGCCGCCGTCGGAACCGTCGACCCCGACGATGATCTTGTTCATTGTCCTACCTCCTCCGGGTGTCGTCGGACCCAGCGTTCATCGACGGGGTGGCCGGTGGCAGGGCCGAGGGGCCCGCCGCGGGGGACCAACGGCACTGCCGAGCGGCCATCGAAGATCCGCACACTCGAACGGTGACAACGCCGGTGGTGGTGCAGGGTGGAATGGGCGTCGGGGTCTCCGGGTGGCGGCTGGCCCGCGCGGTGGCGCGGACCGGGCAGCTCGGGGTGGTGTCGGGTGTGGCGCTGGACGTTCTGCTCGCCCGGCGGCTGCAGAGCGGCGACCCGGGCGGGCACGTGCGGCGCGCCCTGGCGCACTTCCCCTTCGGCGACGTGGCGCGGCGGATCGTCGAGCGGTACCACGTGCCCGGCGGGCCGGCGGCGGAACGGCCGTTCCGGCCCGTGCCGCGGCCGGGTCTGCTGCCCCGCCCGGCCACCCAGGAACTGGCCGTGGCGGCCAACTTCGTCGAGGTGTTCCTCGCCAAGGAGGGGCACGACGGGCCGGTCGGCGTGAACTACCTGGAGAAGATCCAGGTGGCCACCCCGGCGGCCGTGTACGGGGCGATGCTCGCCGGCGTCGACCACGTGCTGATGGGCGCCGGCCTGCCGACCGAGATCCCGGCCCTGCTGAACGCCCTCACCGAGCACCGCCCGGCACGCGTGACGGTCGCGGTGCACGGCGCCCCGGCGGGGGAGACGTACCACGCCACCATCGACCCGGCGGCGCTGTTCGGCACGACGGCCGGTCCGCTGCGCCGGCCGCGGCTGCTGGCCATCGTCTCCTCGGCCACGCTCGCCGGGTACCTGGCGCGCGACGCGGCCACCCGTCCGGACGGCTTCGTCCTGGAGTCCCCGAACGCCGGTGGACACAGCGCCCGCCCGCGCGGCCGCCTGGTCCTGGACGCCGCCGGCGAACCCGTCTACGGCCCCCGCGACGAGGTCGACCTCGGCCGGGTCGCCGCGCTCGGGCTGCCGTTCTGGCTGGCCGGCGGGCAGACCTCCCCCGAACGCCTCGCCGCGGCGCGTGCGGCCGGTGCGGCCGGGGTGCAGGTCGGGACGGCGTTCGCGCTGTGCCGCGAATCGGGTCTCGACGCGCGGCTGCGCCGCCAACTGCTCCGCGCGGCCCACGACGGAACGCTGCGCGTGCGCAACGACGTGCGCGCCTCGCCGACCGGGTTCCCGTTCAAGGTGGTGCCGCTGCCGGGTACCGTCGCCGAGCCGCACGTCTACGCGGCACGCCCGCGCAACTGCGACCTCGGCTACCTGCGCACGCCGTTCCGGCGCGAGGGCGGCGGGGTCGGGTACCGCTGCCCGGCCGAACCCGTGGACGAGTACCTCCGCAAGGGCGGCGCGATCGAGGACACCGTCGGCAGCCGGTGCCTGTGCAACGGGCTGGTCGCCACCGCGGGAGCGGCGCAGCGGCGGCTCGACGGTTCGGTGGAGCCGCCGCTGGTCACGCTCGGGCAGGACGTCGGTTTCCTGCGGCGGCTGGCGCCGGACGGGGCGGAGTACGGCGCGGCCGACGTGGTGGCGTTCCTGCTGGGCGGCTGATGCCGTCTCGTGTGCCACAGCCGGATTCCCCTGTCGGATCCGCGACGTACGCACGACTCACCCGCATGTTCGAGGTTGGACGGTTAGCGTCCCCATTTGTCTGGAGTCTGGCGCCGACCTCGACGAGGAGTGGACATGAGCGACGAACCATGGGTCGGGCTGACCGAGGCCGTCCGCCAACTGCGCACCGAGATCACCGCCGCGATGGCCGCCGCCGAGGACGAGCCGCTGCGCTTCGCGCTCGGTGCCGTCGAGGTCGAACTGGCCCTGACGATGCGCCGCACGGTGCACGGCCAGGGCGGGGTGACGTTCGCTGTCGCGTCGGTGGGGGCGGCCGCCGACCGTGCCCGGGAGTCGACCCACCGGCTCACGCTGACGCTGACGCCGACGGTCGGTGACACGCACGAGACGGCGTACGTCGCCGGGCGCTACACCGCCATTCCCGAGCGGTAGGCCGTCATGATCGACGAGCGTCGGGTCTGCGAGGTATGGGCGGACGACCGTTCGGTCGGCACCGGGCTACTCGTCTCCGAACGGCTCCTGCTGACCGCGTGGCACGTGGCGCGTGCCGGTGCGGCGACGGTGCGGTTCCCGGCGCTGCACGCCACGCAGCGGTGTCGGGCCGAGGTCGTGTGGAGCCGTGACGATCTGGACGTGGCGTTGTTGCGGCTGGCCGAGCCGGTACGGGCGGCCCGGTTGACGCCGGTGCGCTGGGGACGCTTCGTGACCGGCCGTTCGGGCATACCGGCGGAGACGCTGGGCTTCCCGGACGCCCACGTGGCGGGCCCCGACGGCATGCGCGACTGGGCACATGTCGCCGGCGAACTCCAGGCGTTGGACCGCCGCAAGAGCGGTCGGATCGATCTCGCCGTGCGCAGCTGGCCCGAGCGGTGGGAACGGCGGTCCCTGTGGCGTGGGGTTTCCGGCGCGCCGCTCGTCTCGGGTGGCCTGGTCTGCGGTGTGGTGGTCGAGGACCCGCACGCCTACCACAGCCGGCGGCTGACCGCCGTGCGGGTCGAGGCGTTCTTCGACGACCCCGTGTTCGCGGCCGAACTGGCGCACCCGATCCTCGAACCGGCGGAACTCGCCCCGTTGCAGCAGCACACGCCGGCCCGCACGAGCCCGGCTAATCTGTTGCGCGCCGATGCCGAGGTGATGCCGTTCCACGGGCGGGAGGATGTGCTGGAGCGGCTGTGCGGCTGGCGCGACGACGAGGACGTCCAGCGGTCGGTGCGGGTACTGACCGGCTCGGGTGGGCAGGGCAAGACCCGGTTGGCCCGGGAGTTCGCCCGGCGCACGGCCCGCGAGGGGTGGGCGGTGCTCGACCTGCGCGAGGAGGTCGTCGCGTTCGAGTCGGTGCGCGATGTCCGGGAGCGGCTCCTGATCGTCGTCGACTATCCCGAGAAACGCCGCGATCAGCTCGCGGCCCTGGTCGAGGCGTTGCCCGGCATCAGGTCGGTCCGGCTGCTGATGACCGCGCGCACCGGCGGGGATTGGTTGACCCAGCTGACGACCCACTGCCGCGAGTTCCGGGAGTTGCTGCCCGACGATGTCGACGACGCGGTCGAACGGTTGCAGCCCTTGCCGCTCGACCCCGACCTGTACGGGCGGGCTCTCGATGCCTACCGCAGCCGCCTGCAGGCGCTGCGGCCGGAGGTCGACTGGACGGCCGCGGCGCGCAGAGCCGGCACGCCGACGCTTGACGTCTCGCGCTACGGCAACGCGCTGACGCTGCAGATGGAGGCGCTGGGTCGTCTGCTCTCCGCGGCCGACGGCGCGCCGGTGTCCACTGTGGACAATACGTCGATGTCCACAGTGGACCCGGCGGCGGTGGTCCTCAACCACGAGGCACGTTACTGGAGCAGGCACGCGGCGACCGTCGCCGACCTGGGAACCCGCCTGCCCGGCCCCGTCCTGCAGCGCGTCGTCACGGTCGCCACCCTGTGCACCGCACGCGAGGACCGGGCGGAGTCGCCGCTGCCGATCCTGCGCCGCCTGCCCGATCTGCGTGACCAGCCGGCCGCCACCATGACGGCCGTCGCTCAATGGCTCAACGACCTCTACGGGGAACCGGGCTGGGCGTGCGCCCCGATGCGACCGGACCCGCTGCACGAGAGCCTCGTCGCACGGGAACTGGACGCCACGCCCGGTCTGCTCGACGGGGTGCTGCCGGTCCTCACCGAGCGGCAGTCGATCGAACTGCTGGTCGTGCTCGCCAGGTCCGCGGCCGTCAGTACGACCGTCACCGGTGCCCTCACCGGACTGCTCCGCCGCTTCCCGACGCGACTCGCGCGCGCGGCCCTCGTGGCGGCCGGTCATCTCGACGACACGGCCCGGGAACGCCTGCTGGCCGTGCTCGCCGCGGCGGGGATCACCCAGTCGGCCGGCATCCGGCTGTGGCAGCAGCGGCTCTCGGACGCCGTGTCAGGGCTGGGAGATCTGCTGCGTCCGCGCGGACGGCGCCGCGACACTCCGTTGAGTCAGGCGGCCACCGGCCGGCACACGGGACCGTCGCTTTCCATGGTGAGCGGCTCGGGTGCGGCTGCCGGTTCGGGGACGTCTCCGGTGCGCCTGATCAGCGACGCCGTCACGATGGCGGTGGCCCGCGCCGCGCGCACGCCGTTCGGCCAGTTGCTCCAGCAGCACCCGGATCTCGGACGTCGGGTGGCGGCCGGCGTGGCTGCCGTCGCCACGATCCCGGTGCTGCTCGCCCTGCCCGGTTCGGGCTCGCCGCCGGTGGACGCCGCGGCCGGACCGTCAGTGGCCGGGCAGAAGTCGAACGGTGCGCCGATGCCCGGCTCGTCGGTACCCGGCGCGACCCGGCCGGGAGAGTATCCGGCCAACCGACCGGGGCCGGGCGACCCGGTCGGTTCGGATCCGGCGGGTGCGGCACCGGGCGGAAGCGCCGCACCGGCAGGGCCGGGAGCGCCGCCGGACCCGGGAACAGGGGCCGGATCGAGCGGTCCCGCCGCTACGGAGCCGAACGACGGCAAGTTCGACGTGGAGGTCGACGCGACCGCGCTCTCGACGGCGCAGATCACGATCGGCGGCGCGACCGGACTCGTCGACTCGCGCGTCGTGCACAAGGTACGGATGGCACCGGGCAGCTACAAGCTCTCGTCCGGAAGCGCCTGGCACGACAAGAAGTTCACCGTCACCGCCGCCGGTACCGTCGACTACGACGCGGGCGTCTCGTACTTCAGCGGCCGTGGTACCCCGCGGCTGACAGTCACCGGGTTGGCGATCACCGTGGACGCCCGTTCCATGAGCGGCCCGACGTTCGGGGTGTTCAACGTGCGTTCCAACATGGCGACGGGCGCGCCGCAGGTGCTGCGCGTGCTGCCGGCGACGTATGCGCTCGGCTTCCACTCGACCTGGACGAAGGAGTCGTTCACCGTCACGGAGGCCGGTACCGTCGACTATCCCGCCGGGGCCACCTATCTGGGCGGGCGCGGTGGCACGACGCTGACGGTGCACGGCGTGGCGGTCACCGTCGACGCGACCAAGCTGACCGCGCCGACGTTCTCGGTGTGGGGTGTGCTCGGTGCCGCGAACAAGAACACTCCGGTGTCCTTGCGGCTGCTTCCCGCCGACTACCGCATCGCCGCGGGCTCGACGTGGTCCACGGCGTTCTTCACCGTCACGCCCGCCGGTGGTGTCACTCGGGACGCGGCCGCCGCGCCGTACCTGTCGGTGGGCGGCAACACGGTCTCGATCACGACGGCGACCCTGCCGGCCTGAGCCGTTCACCCGGGAACGGTCCCGCCTTCCGCGGTCATCGGCGGTCGGCTCCGGGTGCTGTGCGCAGGCCGTCGAGCATTCCGCCGATGATGCGCAGGCACTCCTCGGTGGCGGCGCGCGGGTCCTCGGCGGCGGACACGTAGCGGGCCGCCTCGTTGAGTGCCCCGAGCAGCAGCCGGGCCAGCGGTGCGGCCGGTTGGGGTGCGAACGTCCCGTCGGCGAGCAGGGTGTGCACCGCCTGCTGGACGAGCCCGAGGCCGTAGCGTTCGCTCAGTTCCTGCCAGCGTGCGGCACCGAGGACGGCCGGTGCGTCGCGGAGCACGATCCGTTCGGTCGCCGGGTCGGCGCATGCGGCGAGGAAGGCGCGCGCGCCGGAGATCAGCCGTTCGACGGGATCCGTGGTCGGTTCGGCGAGGGCCGCCGTGACCTCGGCGACGATCCGGGTCTCGACGGCCTCGACCACGGCGGTGAACAGCTCGGCCTTGTCGCGGAACTGGTGGTACAGCGCGCCGCGGGTGACCCCGGCCGTCTGGACGATCTCCTCGGTGCCCACGTCGGCGTATCCGCGCTGCGCGAACAGCGTCCGGGCTACCGCGATCAACCGCTCCCGGGTGGCCGCCGAGCGCAGGTCGTGCTTGGTCGTCTTACGTTCCACGAGACCGGCTCCTTGTTTACGTACAGCCTGTATGTAAAAGTACGTACAGGCTGTACGTCTTTTGAGGAGCATCGTATGCCACACGCCACCCTGCCCACCGGCACCGTCCACTACCGCGACACCGGCACCGGGGAACCGCTGGTCTTCCTCCACGGGCTGCTGCAGGACGGAAGGGTCTGGGACCCGTTGCTCGACCGGCTCGGCGAGCGGGTCCGCCGCATCGTTGCGGACCTGCCGCTCGGTGCCCACCGCACCGCGATGCGGCCCGACGCCGACCTGAGCGCCTCCGGCGTCGCCGACATCGTCGCCGGTCTGCTCGAGCACCTGGACCTGCGTGGCGTCACCCTCATCGGCAACGACACCGGCGGCGCCATCGCACAGATCGTCGCGGCCCGTCACCCCGAACGCCTGGGACGGCTCGTCCTGACCAGCTGCGAAGCGTTCCACAACATGCCGCCGGCACCCTTCCGGACACTGCCGCCGGCCGCCCGGCTCGGACTGCTGCCGCTGATCCTGTCGACCCTGCGGATCAGGGCCACTCGCGGGCTGCCCAACGGATACGGCCGGCTCACCAACCGGCCGCTCCCGCACCACCTGATCGACGACTGGCTCGCGGCCTACCGCGCCGACCCGGGGGTCCGACGCGACACCCGCCGCTTCGTCGCTTCGCTGGGTGACCGCGGAATGCTGACCCGGCTCGGCGACGACCTGGCCCGGTTCCCGCATCCCGCCCTCGTTCTGTGGGCCGCCGACGACCGGCTCTTCCCGGTGGCGCACGCCGAGCGGCTCGGCAGGCTCCTACCGCACGCACGGGTCGCGACCGTCGCGAACAGCCGTACCTGGCTCATGATCGACCAACCGGAGCGCACCGCCACGCTGATCCAGCGCTTCCTGCGGGAGACCCCGCTCGCGCTCCACCCGTAGGCCATCGCGACGGCGGGATCGTCGTCGGTCACGGGCGAGTCGAGCCGCACGGGCACCGTATCGATGAACGGCGGGCGCTCCTTCGTTCGGGCGGAGCTCAGGACAGCGGCAAAGGAAGGTTGCCCGCCGCGGCGATGACGGCCGCGGCGAAGTCGTGCGGGCGTTCCAGCGGGAGAAAGTGTCCGCAGTCGACGTGCTGGATCCGGACGTCGGTGAAGAACCGGTCGAGCCGGTCGGACCACGCGGGTGGGAACAGCGGGTCGTGCTCGGGCCACAACACGGTGGTCGGGACGGCGATCCGCTGCGCCGGCCGGGGCTCCCGTTCGGCCGCGACCCTGCCGAGCCCTCCGACGCCCGCGCGGTACCAGCCGATCGACGCGGTGAACGCGCCCGGCTCGGCGTACACCGAGACGAGGTGTTCGAGATGGTCGTCGGGGAGGGCGAACCCTGGGCCGGCCCAGTGTGTCCAGAAGTGGCGCAGGTAGAGGCGCACGGCGTCCGGCCGGCCGTCGATGAGTTCGCCGGCGACCGGCAGCTGATGGAAGGGCAGGTACCAGAACTCCTGCTGCGCCGTCGGGCCGAGGATCCGTTCGCCGATGCCGGGCAGCGGTGGGGTGAGTACGAGCGCTCGCAGCAGGTCCGGCCGGTGCAGGGCGACGGACTGAGCGATCCGGCTGCCGATGTCGTGTCCGCCGAGGACCGGCCGGTTCGGCCCGAGTTCCTCGATCAGCGCGATGACGCTGCGGGCCTGGGCATCGGCGCTGTAGTGAAGGGTCGGATCGGCAGGGTGTTTGTCGGAGGCGCCGAAGCCGCGTAGGTCGGGGACGATCACGTCGGCCGTGGACAGGAGGGGAACGACGTCGCGGTACTCGGTGCGGTCGCTCGGCCAGCCGTGCAGCAGTACCACGGGAGGACCGGTCCCGGTCCGTTCGTAGGCGAGCCGGAACCCGTCGACGGCGGCTGTCCGATACACGCCGCCACGATAACGGGGCATCGTGCTCGGCGTCGGCGGCGAGCGTCATGCGGGTCCGGCGCCCCGGACACGGCGGAGGGCCGCACGGCGTCGGCGAACGCCGTGCGGCCCTCGTGGTGATCGATCAGGACCGGATTCAGGGGCTCGTGTCGTCGTAGGTCGCGTCCGTCATCTGGCCGACGCCGACGATGGAGTACACGTCGCTGTTCGGGTCGCCCGGGCCGATCCGTCGGTGGATCTGCCGGGTGACGGCCATCTGCAGCGGGTCGGTGGGCAGCTCGGACAGTTCCAGGTACGCCTGGTCGTCGATGGTGAACGGGTCGGACCAGGGGCCGGGGATCGACGGCCCGTGGTCGTTCGCGAACGCCACCGCGTACCGGACCTTCGTTCCCGACACCCACCCGCCCGGCTGGGGGAGCGGCTTGCTGACGCCGGTGGCGGTGCCGACCTTCGGCGCCTTCGTCGGCGGCTGCGGGGGCAGGTGCTGGTTCCATTGGTCGATGGCGGACTGCCACTGCTTGACCGTTGCCGTGGCGTTGCCGTAGGTGGCGTCGAGTTGTGCGACGACCGCGCTGACGTGGCTGTCGTGCGCCTGCTGGACGGTGTCCTGGTGTTCGACCGTGGTGCCCTGGCTGCAGCAGTTCCCGCCGGTGAACGTGTCGTCCACGTAGTTGGTGGTGTCGGTGTCGCCGAGCGCGGCGTCGCGGTACGTCCAGCCGTTGGTGTAGTAGTAGCCGTCGCCGCCGTTCGGGTCGAACTGCCAGTGCTGCTCGGTGTACCGGTAGGGCTCCGTGATCTGCGCCAGCCGCTGCGACTCCTGGTCGCTGATGTACTGGCTGACCTGCTGCGCCTGGCCGACGACACCGCCGCCGCCGACGGTGGCGGTCAGGAAGTTGGCGTAGTCGTCCAACCACTGCTGGGTGTACGTGGCGAAGTTCGCGTCGTCGCCGGCCTTGTCGGCGGTGGAGGCGAGCAGCGCGTCCAACTGCACGATCATCTTGAGGCCGAGCAGCAGCACGGACCCGCCGAGTACCCACAGGTCGAAGACGCCCGCGGTGGAGAGATGGTCCTGCAGGCCCGCGACCGCGTCGTACACGCTGTCGTGGCCCGGTCCGGTCATCGCCCGCAGCTTCACGAGAACCGTGTTGTTGATGTAGGTGGTGTTGTTCCCCTGCGTGATGCTCAGGGTCTGGTGCTGCTGCACCATCCAGGCGGCGAAGCCCTTGATGTTCCGGGCGAACGTCGCGATCTCCTGCTGTTCCTCATACTGCTCGAGCTGCTGCACCACCGCGGTGAACGGGCTCGGCGCGTCCTGGTCGCCGAAGAAGAGCTGGACCAGGGTGAGCGCCGCCGCGCCCACCGGACCCCACGGCTCGGGCAGCGCCCAGACCAGGACGTCGGCGACCTGCAGCGCCGCGCCGGCGGCGTCACCCAGCTGCGGGCCGGCGCCGAGCCTGCGCTGCGGCGGCCGGTTCGCCGTACGGGGCACCCCGTGCAGCCGTTCGGTGGAGGTGGAGGTGACCGACACCGGCACGGCGCTGCGGATCGTGGGGCAGCTGGTCCCGCCCGGGCCCGCGCGGGTGCGGGTCGAGCAGCCGGAGTCCACTGTGGAGGGTGACGCCGACGCGCTCGGCCGCTTCGCCGTCTCGGGGGTGCGCTCCGGACCGGGTCGGCTGACCATGACCCCGATCGACGGCGGTGTGACGCTGCGCTCGCAGTGGACGGTGTTCTGACGGGTGGTGCCCCGGGCCGCGCGCGATCCGGGGCAGGCCACACCGGTGGAACACGCGGCGTGGGTCCGGCGGTCGCGCTCCGGATCGGATTCCCGAAGGTGGATGGGTCGTCGGCGGCCGCGCCGGGCAACTCCGTAGGCTGTCCGGACGCAACGGGCGGGCAGGACGGGCAGCGGAGGCATTACGTGGACGACGAACGCGACTTCGAGCTGTCGTGGGAAGACGACGACCGGTCCCGTCGCCGTCGTGGGCGTGGCGGCACCGCCACCGTGGAACGCCCGCGCACCGAACGCAAGAGCCGCACCGGCGTCGCCCTGGTGCTTGCACTGGTGATTCTCGTAGTCCTCGGCGGCGGCGCCTGGTACGGGTTCGAGAAGGCGCGCGGCTACTTCGACGTGCCGGACTACAACTCCGGCGGCACGGGGGAGACCCAGTTCGAGGTGAAGTCGGGTGCGACCGCCGCGCAGATCGGTACCGACCTGGTGACGGCCGGCGTGGTGAAGAGTCAGAAGGCGTTCGTCGAGGCGGCGAAGAAGAACGCGCGGAGCAAGGACGTCCAGCCCGGCTTCTACCGGATGCGGCTGCAGATGCGGGCCTCCGACGCGCTGGCCGCCCTGCTGAACCTCACCAACAAGGTGCAGCGCAAGGTGACCGTTCCGGAGGGGGAGGCCACGTTCAAGATCTACGAACTGCTGGCCAAGGCGACGAACATCCCGGAGCAGCAGTTCAAGGACGCCGCGAAGGACACGCAGGCGCTGGGCATCCCGGAGTCCTGGTACACGCGGCTGGACGGGCAGCAGTCGGCGAAGGGCGTCGAGGGGTTCCTGTTCCCGCAGACGTACCAGTTCAACCCGGGGGTGACGGCGCCGCAGGTGCTCAAGGAGATGGTCGAGCACTTCATGGAGGTCGCCGAGCGGATCGGGTTCACCAAGAAGCTGGCGGCGGCCGGGAACCCGTTCAGCCCGTACGAGGCGCTGATCCTGGCCTCGATGTCGCAGGCCGAGGCCGGGGTGACCGAGGATCTCGGCAAGATCTCCCGGGTCGGCTACAACCGGATCAAGAAGCACAAGATGCCGCTGGAGTACGACGTCACGACCAACTACTGGCGGCAGTTGCAGGGCAAGCCGAAGGTGCCGTCGAACGCGCTCACCGACGCCGAGATGAAGGATCCGCGCAACACCTACCGGACGCACGGCAAGCTCGGGCTGCCGCCCGGGCCGATCTGCAGCCCCGGCGAGGCGGCTCTGCGCAGCGCGGCGGAGCCGACCCCGGGGGAGTGGATCTTCTTCGTGGCGGTCGACAAGGAGGGGCACTCGAAGTTCGCCACGACCGACAAGGAGCACGAGAGGAACAAGCGCGAGGCGGAGAAGAACGGCGTCCTGTAGTGCCGTCACCGGAGGGGCTGCCGCCCGAGGTCGCCCGCGCGCTCGTCGCGCACGGCCACGAGGACGAGGCGCGCCGGCGGGCGGAGCGGGGCGACCGGGAGTGCGCGCACGCCCTCGCGCGTTCGCTGGTCGAGCGGGACCGGCCGGACGAGGCGATCGCCGTCCTGCGCCCCCTCGCCGACGGCGGCCAGTGGCGGGCCGTCGAGACGCTCGCCGGGATCCTCGACGCGGGCGGCCGTACGGCGGAGGCGATCGCGCTGGTGCGGCGTCACGCGGACGCGGGCGGACCCTTCACGGGAACGGTGTTGGCACCGCTCCTCGCCCGGCAGGGGCGCGCGGACGAGGTTCTCGCGATGCTGCGTGGGCACGTGTCGGACTCGCGCTACGCGGAGGCCCTGGTCGCGCACACCGCCGGCGCGGGGCTCGACGACGAGGTCGCCGCGCTGCTCGAGGAACGGCTGGCCGCGGAGCGGTCGATCCCCCGCGAGTTCCGGCATGTCGAGCCCCTGTTCACCGAGCACCTCCTGGCCCTGGTCCGGCAACGGCGGGCCGGGGCGGAGCACCCCGTCACGAGCGAGCCGCACGACGCCGAGCAGGTGGCCGACGACCGAGCGGGGCAAGCGGACCGCAGCGACCAGGAGGATCAGGAGGACCCGGAGGACGAAGCGGACCACGAGGTTCTCGAAGACCCACTGGTCCGCGCTGACCGGCTCGTCGAGGCGGGCCGCCCGGAGGAGGCGATCGCGCTCCTGTCGGCGCTCGACCGCCGTCCCTGGACCGACGCGCACCTGGCGACCCTGCTGATCGGGCAGGGGCAGGTGGCTCGCGCCCTCGCGCTGTGCGACTCCGCCGCGCCCGACCCGGCCGAGGCGGCGGAGCGGGCGGCCAGGAACGAGGCGGACGCGGCGTTCTGGCACCGGTTCCGCTCCGGCCCCTAGCGACTGTCCTCAGTGGACTGTGGCCGCGCCGGCGAGGAGGAGTTCGCGGCAGGCGGCGCGGCGCACCTTGCCGCTCGTCGTGACCGGCAGCGCCCCGACCGGCAGCAGCAGCACGTCGGCGACGTCCACGCCGTGTTCGGCCGCCACCGCCGCGCGCACCGTCGCCGCCAGCGCCTCCCGACGGGACTCCTCAAGGGGGAACGCCACGCGCACCTCGACCGCCACGGCGAGCCGTTGCGCCGCGCCGTGCGCCACCGCCACGCACCGCCGCCCCTCGAACGCGGGATCGCTACCCTGCACGGTGTACTCGACGTCCTGCGGGTGCACACTGCGCCCGTCGACGGTGATCACGTCGGCGAGCCGCCCGACGATGAACAGTTCGCCCTCCCGGAGGAAGCCGAGGTCGCCGGTACGCAGGTAGAGGCGTTCGTCGAAGCCGGCCAGCCGGCCGCCGAACGTGGCCGTCGTCTCGGCGGGGCGCCGCCAGTAGCCCATGCCCACGCTCGGCCCCTGCACCCAGATCTCGCCGACCTCGCCCGGTGCGCGTTCGGCGTGGTGGGTCGGGTCGACGATCCGCACGGTCAGCCCCTCGGGCCGGTGGCCGCAGCCGACCAGTGCCCGGCTCGCGCCCGGGTCGGCGTTCGGCACGGCGACGCCGTCCTGCAGCCCGCGCCGGTCGAACGACACCACGCGTGGCGTGCCGCCGTGGCGCAGCCCGCTGACGAACACGGTCCCCTCGGCGAGGCCGAAGCACGGCGCGAACGCCTCCGCCCGGAACCCGCTCGGCCCGAAGTGCGCCGCGAACTGCGCCAGCGTGCGGGGCCGGACGGGTTCGGCGGCGTTCAGGACCACCGACAGCGTGCGCAGGTCCAGCGTGTCGCGCTGCTCGGCGGTCACCTTGCGCACGCACTGGTCGAACGCGAAGTTCGGCGCGGCGGTGAGCGTGCCGCCCACGGCGGAGACGACCCGCAGCCACACGAACGGCCGCAGCAGGAACGCCATCGGTGGGATGAGGGTCATCGTGCCGCCGTGCAGGGCGGTGTACATCATCAGCGCCAGGCCCATGTCGTGGAAGTGCGGCAGCCAGCTGACGGTGCGCAGGTGCGCCGGCTGCGGGGCGAGGGCGTGCGTGAAGTCGGTGAGCATCCGCAGGTTGTGCAGGTAGTTCTTGTGCGTGATGAGCACCCCGCGCGGCACGCCGGTCGAGCCGGAGGTGTACTGCAGCACGGCCACGTCGCAGCGGCGGTACAGCGGCGCCACGTCGTACGTGTCGGCGGCGACGACGACCGGCCCGAACGCCGCCGGCGCCCGCCCGCCGAGCTGCGCCGCGACGGCCGCGGTCGTCACGGTCAGCGCCGGCCGGGCGTCGTCGGCCAGGGCGGCCAGGTGGGCGATCGCGCGTTCGCCCTGCTGCGGCAGCGGCGCCGGCACGGCCGTGACGCCGGCGTAGAAGCAGCCGAAGAGCGCCGCCGTGAAGTCGACCCCCGACGGGTGCAGCAGCAGGACCCGGTCGCCCGGTTCGGTCATGGTGATCAGCTGCGCCGCCACGGCGAGGGCGCGCCGGTGCAGGTCCGCGTACGTGAGCCGTTCGGTGATCCGATCCTCGATCCCGACGTGCTGGCAGGCGACCCGATCGGGCTGCGCCACCGCGCGCCGGCGCAGCAGTTGTCCGAGGTCGGTCACGTCGTGCGGTGCGTCGATCATCAGGTGTCCCTCCGGCTTGTCAGTTGCCCGGACAACCCTGGAGAACCCGCGTCAACAAGATGCCGACAAGGCGTCAACGGGAAGATCGCTCCCGCGCAAGTGCGGAGGGGAGCTGCTGGTGGAACGCGACGGCTGGACGTTCACGGTGCTCGGCGCGGTGCGCGGCCACCACGGGGGTGCGGAGGTGCCGCTCGGTTCGCCGCAGCAGCGCGTGATCCTCGCGATGCTGCTGCTGCGGCCCGGGCCGGTGACGGTCGAGCACCTGATCGCGGGGCTGTGGTCGACGCCGCCGACCCGGGCGGCCGCCGGCACGGTGCGCACCTACCTGTCCCGGCTGCGCGCCCTGCTGCACCGCGACGACGACACCCGGCTGGTCTCCGACGGCGGCATGCACGAGCTGCGCCGGCCGCCGGGTTCCCTCGACCTGGATCTGGTCGAGCGCGATCTCGCCGACGCCGACGCGGCCGAGGCGGCCGGCGACCTCGACACCGCGCGCCGCCTCGTCGCGCGCTGCGCCCGGCGCTGGTCGGGCCCGGTGCTGACCGGGCTGGACGGGCCGTTCGTCACGGCGCGGCGGGGCAGCCTCACCGAGCGGCACATGGCCGTCGTCGAGCGGCGGCTGCGGCTGGATCTCGACGCGGGCGACACCGCGTCCGTGGTCGCCGCGCTCGCGACGCTGACCGACGAGCATCCGTTCCGGGAGAACCTGCGGGAGCTGCTGATGCTGGCGCTCTACCGGCAGGGGCGCACCGCCGAGGCACTGGAGGTCTTCGCGGCCACCCGTTCGCTGCTGCGCGACGAGTTGGGCATCGATCCGGGTGCGCGGCTGGCGACGTTGCACCGGCGGGTGCTCGACCGGGACCCGACCCTCGCCGCTCCCGGGCCGCCGCCGGTCGCCGAGCGGGGCCGTCCGACGGTCCGTCCGGCGCAGCTTCCGCGCGCCGCCGCCGCCTTCTCCGGCCGTCGCGCCGAGTTGGTCGAACTGGCGGAGCTGACCGCCGCCGCGGACACGACCGCGCTGGTGGTGATCGGCGGGATGGGCGGGCTGGGCAAGACGACGCTGGCCGTGCGCTGGGCCCACGCCGCCGCCGAACGCTACCCGGACGGCCAGCTCTTCGTGGACCTGCGCGGGTTCGGCCCGGACGGCGCCGCGCTGGATCCCGCGGAGGTGCTCGCCGAGTTCCTCGACGCGCTGGGCGTTCCGGATCGGCATGTCCCGCGCGGCACACCGGCCCGCGCCGCGCTCTTCCGCAGTGTGCTGAACGGTCGGCGCATGCTCGTTCTCCTGGACAATGCCCGGGACGGTGACCAGGTGCGGCCGCTGCTGCCCGGCGCACCCGGCTGCGCGGTCGTGGTGACCAGCCGCAGCCGCCTGCGGGACCTGGTGGTGGCCGAGGGCGCGACACCGATCCACCTCGGCCCGTTCTCCGCGGAGGAGACGCGTGCCTACCTCCGCGCACGCCTGGGCGGTGAGCGCGTCGACGCGGAACCGGCGGCGGTGGCCGGCATCGAGCGGCTCTGCGGCGGCTCGCCGCTGGCCCTGGCGGTGGTGGCCGGCCGGGCCCTGACCGATCCGGCGTTCCCGCTCGCCGCGGTCGCGGCCGAACTGGCGGCCGAGCCCGGCCTTTCCGGCTTCGCCGTGGCCGGCTCGGGATCCGACGTGCGGGCCGCGTTCTCCTGGTCCTACCGCAGCCTCCCGGCCCCGGCGGCGGACCTGTTCCGGCGGCTGGCCCTGCACCCGGGCCCGCACGTGGCGCTGGCCGGCGCGGTGAGCCTGGCCGGCGCCGACCGCGCGACGACCCGTGCGCTGCTGCGCGTCCTCTGCGACGCGCACCTGCTGAGCGAGTACGCGCCGGAGCGGTTCCGCCTGCACGACCTGCTGCGCGCCTACGCCACGGAACTGGTCCTGCGCGACGACGACGCCGCGGCGCGCGAGCGGGTGACGCGGCGGATCGTCGACCACTACCGCCACTCGGCCGTGAACGCCTCGGACGTGCTGCAGCCCACCCGCCGCCGCCTCGCCCTGGAGCCGCCGGCCGAGGGTGTGCTCCCCGAGGCGCCGCAGCGGTACGAGGCGGCCGTCGCCTGGTACGACGCGGAGATCGACAACCTGACGGCGCTGATCGAGTTCTGCCGGCGTTCCGGGCGGCTGTGGGCGGTGCTGCACCTGACCTGGACGCTCGACCTGTACCGCACCGAGATCCGCCGGCGCGTCGCCGAGTGGGCCGAACGCCTCGGGCAGGCGCTGGAGTGCGCGCGGCGGCTCGACGCCGACTGGTGGATCGGTTACCTGCACAGTTCGCGGGGGCGCTGCACGGTGATGCTCGGCCGGCCCGCCGACGCGCGTCCCGACTTCGAGGCGGCGCTGGCCGTCGGCCGGGCCACGGACGATCCGCTGCGCACGGCCCTCGCCCTGCACGCGTTGAGCCTGACCGTGATCGGTTCGCACCGGCGGCCGCCCACCGCCGAGGAGGCCACGGCGGTCCACCCGTACGCGCGCGAGGCCCTGGAACTGTACGGCCGGGTCGACAACCACCCGAACGTCGCCGCCGTGGCGGCCTCCTCGCGCCGGCTCGTCGGCTGGTACGCGTTCCACCACGGGGGCGGCTACGCGGCGGCGCTGCCGCACTTCCACGCGGCGCTCGACAGCGGCGAACGCAGCGGCAACCGGCACGGCCTCGCCGCGACGCTGCTGGACCTGGGCCGGCTGCACCGCGCGGCGGGGGCGTTCGACGAGGCGGTGCGGGCGCATCGCGGCGCGCTGGAGCTCTACGGCGAGCGCAGCGACGCCCGGATCGAGGCGCTGGTCGAGCTGTACGTGACCCACCGCGACAGCGGCGCCCACGGCCACGCGATCCCGCTCCGGACGGAGGCCCTGCGGCTGCTGGCGGCCACGCGGTCGCCGGACGCGGACGGATACCGCCGGGCGCTGGACGCCGCCCCGTGATCAGGCCCGGGCCGCCGGTGGGATGAACCGCAGGTAGGCCGGAACGGCCGCCGCGGCGACCCCGAAGTGCATGAGCATCAACGCGACCACGCCGGCGGTGGTGATGCCCGGCTGCGCGTCCCGGTTGACCAGGAGCAGAACGTCCGGGATCAGGGAGAGCACCAGCACCGTCGGGACCAGGACGCGCAGCACGCCGGCGGCGTCGCGGGCGCGGCCGACGATCAGGTGCCAGCCGACCGCGCCGACGATCGCCCCGACGACCGTGAACAGCCCGTACACCGGCGGCTTCAGCGGCATGAACTCGTCGGAGGCGTCGAAGAGGCCGCGGGCCGCGAGCGCGATGACGCTGTTGACGACGAAGCCGCCGACGGCGCCGATGCCGGCCGCGGCAGCGGTCTTACCCCAGGAGATGGTCACGTCGGATCCTCCGTTACACGAATGCCAGGTGGCTGTTGACGGCGCGCGCCGATGCGGCCAGTGCGGGAAGTTCGACGACCTCGACCCCGTGGCGGCGCAGCGTCGCGACGCCCTCGCAGTCGGCGAACAGCGCCGGTTCGCGCCACGCGAGCACGACCCGGGTGATGCCGGCGGCCAGGATCAGCCGCGCGCACCCCACCGGCCGCGAACGCCGCGTGGTGCACGGTTCCAGCGAGGTGTAGACCGTGGCGCCGGCGAGGTCGACGGGCCGGCCGGCGAGCTTGGCCAGCGCGGCCTCCTCGGCGTGCTGCTGCGGGTCGTCCTCGCCGGTGTACCCGGTCGAGAGCGCCTGCCCGAGCCGGTCGACGACGACGGCCCCGACGGCGTAGCGGGCCGGCACCGGCGGCGCCGAACGGGACACCTCGATCGCGTGGGCGAGCCAGGCGAGGTCGGTCCGCACGGTCTACGCCGCGAGCGGGAGGTGCAGCGTGTGCGCGGTGCGGTCGCGCTTGGCGGTCAGGTAGCGGGCGTTCGCGGGGGAGAGGTGGACCCCGGTCGGCACGCGCTCGGCGACGTCCACGCCGAGCGCCGCCAGCTGGACGGCCTTGTCGGGGTTGTTGGACAGCAGCCGGATCTCGTCCACGCCGAGCGCGGTGAGCATCTGCGCGGCGGCGGTGTAGTCCCGCTCGTCCTCGCCGCGTCCGAGCGCGAGGTTGGCCTCGTAGGTGTCGAGCCCCGCGTCCTGCAGCGCGTACGCGTCGAGTTTGGCGTACAGGCCGATGCCGCGGCCCTCCTGGCGCAGGTAGAGCAGGTAGCCGCCGGCCTCGGCGATGCGTTCGACGGCCTCGCGCAGCTGCGGTCCGCAGTCGCAGCGCTCGCTGCCGAACACGTCGCCGGTGAGGCACTCGCTGTGCGGCCGCACCAGCGGGACCCCGCGCGGGTGGCGGTGGTCGCCGAGGCCGAGGGCGAGATGTTCGCGCCCGTCGGCGAGGCCGGTGAACGTGAAGACCTCCGCGGCGGTGGCGTAGCCGTCGGGGAAGCGCAACGGCACCGTGACCCGCGTCCGTATCCGTGCCGTCATGCCGACCTCCGATTGTTGATGTTTCAAGGAACAGCATTGCGCCGGAAACTTGAAACATCAACTAAGAAGGCTGTGGCCAACCTCACCGGACCCGCGTGCCCGCCGCCGTCCAGCCGTGCCAGAGGCGGCTGTAGAACCCGCCCGCGTCCAGCAGTTCCTCGTGCGTGCCGACCTCGGCGATCGCCCCGTGGTCGAGCAGCACCACCCGGTCGGCCCCGGCCGCCTGGGTCAGCCGGTGCGCCACGACCAGGGTCGTCCGCCCGGCCGTGGCAGCGGCGGCCGCCCGTTCCAGCTCGCGCGCGCCGGCGCTGCCCGCCTCGGCCGTCGCCTCGTCCAGGATCGCGACGTCGGGGTCCATCAGCACGAGCCGGGCCAGCGCGAGGTGCTGCGCCTGCGCGGCGGTCAGTTCGTGGCCGCCCTCGCCGACGTGGGTGTGCACGCCGTCCGGCAGGGCCCGCACCCAGCCGAGCGCGCCCACCCGGTCGAGCGCGGCGACGGCCTCCTCCTCGGTGGCCGTGGCGCGGGCCAGGCGCACGTCGTCGAGGAGCGTTCCGGCGAAGACGTGCACCTCCTGGCTGACCACGCAGATCCGCCGCCGCACCTCCCGCTCGCCGAACGCGGACAGGTCGACGCCGCCGAGGCGCACCGAACCGTCGGTCGCGGCGAGGATCCCCCCGGCGATGCCGGCGAGCGTGGTCTTGCCGGCGCCGCTGGCCCCGACGAGCGCGACCCGTTCGCCGGGGGCGATGCGCAGCGTCACGTCGCGCAGCACCGGCGGGCCGCCGTCGTAGCGGTAGTGCAGGCCGGCGAGGTCGAGACCGGTGTCCGCGGGAACGGGCGCGTCCGGGGCCGGCTCCGCGGGCGCCGCCAGCCGGGTCACCCCGACCAGCCGCGCGAGGCTCGCCCCGGCCTGCTGGATCGTGTCGAACTCGAAGACGAGCAGCCCGATCGGGTTGAACAGCCGATGGAAGTACAGCGCCGCGGCGGTCGTCGCGCCCACGGTCGTCTGGCCGGCCTGCACCAGCAGGAACCCGGTCACCAGCACCAGGCTCAACCCGAGGAACTCGGCCCGGCTGATCCACGAGGTGAACCGGAAGAACATCCGCAGCACCCGCAGCACCACGTCGACGGCCGCCTGCGAACGTTCGGTCACCAGACGCAGCTGTGTGCCCTCCAGCCGGTACGCGTGCACCGTCTCCACCCCGCGCAGCGCGCCGACGAGGGCCTGCGTGCGTTCGGAGGTGACCTCGCGCTGCCTGGCGTACAGCGGCGCCGACCGGGGCAGGTACGACCGCAGCGCGAACACGTACACCGGCCCGGCGGCCAGTCCCGCCAGGCACAGCCGCCAGTCGAGCGCCAGCAGCCCGAACGCCGTCAGCACGACCGTCAGCACGGCGCCGACCATGTCCGGCCCGGTCGTCGTGATGGCCCGGGTCACCACGGCCACGTCGTCGCCGGCGCGGGCCACGAGATCGCCGGTGCCGGCCTTCTCCACGACGGCGGAGGGGACGTGCAGCGCGCGGTCGACGACCCGTTCGCGCACCCGGGCCAGAACGGTCTCGCCGAGGCGCGCCACGAGCACGCTGCCGAGCGCGGTGAGCAGTCCGCCGACGGCGGCCGCCCCGGCGACGATCAGCGCGGCGTGCACGATCTGCCGATGCGAGGCCCCTCGCGCGATGTCGTCCACCATGCGGCCGAGCACCCACGGGGCGACCAGCCCGGCGGCGCTCGCGGCGACGACGGTGACGAACGCGGCACCGGTGCGCACCGGCAGCCGCCGGAACTCGGCGCCGAGCGCCGTCCAGGTCTGCCGGGCGGTGGCGACGGGCAGCTTCACCGCAGCACCAGCTCCCGGTAGCGGCGGTCGCCGTCGACGAGGTCGGCGTGCGTGCCCTCGGCGACGACCCGCCCCCCGTCGAGCACCACGACACGGTCGACCCGGTCGAGGAGCATCGGACTGCTGGTGATCACGATGGTGCTGCGGTCGCGCCGCAGCCGGGCGATCCCGTCGGCGATCAGGCCCTCGGTCACCGGGTCGACGGCCGTCGTCGGGTCGTGCAGCACCAGTACCGGTGGGTCGGCGGCGAGCGCGCGGGCTAGCGCGATGCGCTGCCGCTGGCCGCCGGAGAGGTTCGTGCCGCCCTCGTCGAGGCGGTGCTCGAGGCCGTCCGGATGGGCGTCCACGACGTCGTCGGCCGCCGCCGCGCGGATCGCCCCGGCGAGCTGCCCGTCGGGGCCGTCGCCGCCGGGCAGCAGGTTCTCCCGCAGGGACCCCTCGAAGAGCCGGGTGCGGTGCGGCTCGGCGAGCACGACCCGGCGGCTCTCGTCGAGGTTCAGCTCCTGCGTGGGAACGTCGTCCAGCGCGACCACCCCCGCGTAGTCAGCCCTGGGCACCCGGCCGGCGAGCAGCAGCCGCAGCGCGTCCGCGTCGCGCGGGTCGTAGGCGACGACTCCGAGGAGTTCACCGGCGCGCGCCCGCAGGGAGACCGCGTCGAGCGTGCGGTAGCTGACCCCGTCCAGGCGCACGCGCACGTCGGCGGCGGCCGGGGCGGAACGGTCGCCCGGCGTCAGGCGCAGCGGCGTGCCGAGCAGGGCGGCGACCCGGCCGGCCGAGGCCTTCGCGATCGCGTACATCTGCACGCAGAAGCCGAACGTCTGCACCGGTTCGGCGATGAACTGCGCCAGCCCGACCACGGCCACCAGTTCGCCGACGCTCAGGGCGCCGTCCACGGCACGCCACCCGGCGAACCCGGCGACGGCCGCCAGGAAGAGGCCGTTGACCGTGCTGGTCAGCCCCCGGTGCACGCCCTTGGCGGTGGCCGTGCGCAGGGTCGCGTCGAGGGCCCGTTCGCTCGCGGCGGCGTAACGCTGCGCGGCGGTGTGCTGGGCTCCGATCCCGCGCAGCACCCGCAGGCCGCTGACCAGGTCGGTGGCGAGCGCGCCGGTGTCGGCGAGCGCGGCCTGCTGTTCCTCGCCGCGGCGGGTCAGCAGGGGCGCGAGCCGTTGCAGCCCCAGCACGATCAGCGGCACCCCGATGAGCACCCCGACCCCGAGCGGAACGTCGATGACGAGCAGCGCCGCGGCGGCCGCCACCAGCGCCGTGGTCGCGGCGAGGGTGACCCCGCAGGCGCGGACGATCACCGTGGTGTTCTCGGCGTCGGAGGAGGCGACGGAGAGCAGTTCGCCGTCGCGCAGCCCGCCGGTGTGCCCGCGCGGGTCGAGCGCCCGCTGCGCGATCTCGACGCGGATGCGGTGCGTCTCCCGTTCGATCGCGGTGGTGGTGAGGCGCGCACCGCCGCGCCACGCGAGCGACAGGCAGGTGAAGAGGCCGGCGAGGGCGAGCACGGACAGCGCGATCGCGGTCGCGTCGCCGGTGGCCACGGCCCGGTCGATGATCACACCGATCGCCACCGGAACGGCCACCTCGGCCCCCTGGTGGGCGCAGAGCAGCAGCACCCCGGCGACCAGCCGACCCCGGTGCCGGCGCAGCGTGCGGCGCAGCAGCCCGTTCGCGGTCAGTGGTTCCTCCACCCGGCCTCCTCTCAAGTGAGGTAAGCCTAACTAGGTGGCGGGCGGGGTTTGGGACCGGCCACTAGGCTGCCCGCCGTGGCCATCGATCATTCCGGGGAGACCCTCGTCGACGCGGACCTCAGCGGCCGGGTGCTCGACGGCGCCGACTTCGCCGACACCCGGTTCCACGGCACGACCCGCTTCGCCGGCGCCACCTTCGCCGGCGGCGCCCGTTTCACCCGCGCGGTCTTCCACGGCGACGTGGACTTCACCGGCGCGCGGTTCGAGGGCGAGGCGGAGTTCGGGCGGGTGCGCTTCCGCGGCCGGGCCGACTTCACCGGCGCGCACTTCGTCGACGTCGCCTGGTTCGGCCGGGGCACCGACACGTGGTGGGAGGACGACGAGGCCTGGGAGGGCATCGAGGAGATCGTGCCGGCCCCGTGGGACGAGCCCAACGAGGACGACCCGCAGTGGCCGTTGGCGGTGCTCATCGAGGACTACCAGGACTGGGAGGAGGGCGGCGACGGCGCGCGCTTCCGCGCCGACGCGTCGTTCCGGCAGGTGCGCTTCGACGGGCCGGCCTGGTTCTACAACGCCCGCTTCGCGGCCGGGGCGGCGTTCACCGGCGCCCGCTTCGCCGAACGGGTCCAGCTCGACCAGCCGGCCGTCGACCTGACCGGCGCCGCGTGGGCCGGCGGCGGCGAGTACGGCCCGTCGCGGTGGCCGCTCGGCTGGAGCGTGCCGGCCGGCGGTGGCGACCTGACGCCCGACGCGTCCGTGGCCCCCTACGCCGGCCGGATCGCCGACGGCACCGACCTGGAAAACCTCGCGCGCCTCGCCGACGAACGCCCCGAGCTGCGCCAACGCGTCGTGCAGACGCTGTGCGCGTTCCTGCGGGTGCCGGTGCCGTTCGAGCTGCGGGCGGGATCGCGCACCGCCGCGCAGGAGGCGCTGGTGGCGCTGCGCAAGGCCGCGCAGGAGGCACTGGCGGAGCAGCTGCGACACACGCCCGACCTGAACGTCTGGCTCTGCGGTGCCACGCTCGTCGACCTGGACCTGCGCGGCTGCGCGGCCGACTTCGTCGACTTCAGCGCGGCGCAGTTCCACGGGACGACGCGGCTGGACGGGAGCCGGTTGAAGCGGGCCAGGTACAGCGAGGACTGGTCGTGCGGGCGGGCGACGTTCCACGGGGACGTGGTCGTCGACGGCGAGCCGCCCGCCCACGCGGTCTTCCACCGCGCCGTTCTCAGCTGACGTCCGCCAACGCGTCGAGGAACTCCTTCGCCCACCGGTCGACGGTGTGCTCGTGCACCACGGCGCGCATCGTGCGCATCCGCCCCGCCAGGTCCTGCGGCGAGGCCGCGAGGGCGGCGCACATGCCCCGCTTCAGATCCTCGACGTCGTGCGGGTTGACCAGGAACGACTCGTCCAGTTCGGCCGCCGCGCCGGTGAACTCGCTGAGCACCAGCGCGCCGCCGTCGTCGACCCGTGCGGCGACGTACTCCTTCGCGACCAGGTTCATCCCGTCGCGCAGCGGGCTGACGACCATGACGTCGGCGGCGAGGTACATGGCGACCAGTTCGGCCCGGTCGCGGGACTGGAACAGGTAGTGCACCGGCGCCCGGCCGACGTCGCCGAACTCGCCGTTGATCCGGCCGACCTCCAGCTCCACCCGGTCGCGCAGCTGCTGGTACTGCGCCACCCGCAGCCGGCTCGGCGTCGCGACCTGCACCAGCACCGCCTCCTCGTTGGTGACGGTGCCGTCGCGCAACAGCTCGTGGAACGCCTTGAGGCGCTGCTCGATCCCCTTCGTGTAGTCCAGGCGGTCCACGCCGAGCAGCAGCCGCCGGTCGCCGAGTTCCTGGCGCAGGTGCCTCGCCTGCTCGCGCACCTCCGGGTCGTTCGCCAGTTCCTCGATCTCGTCGACGTCGATCGAGATGGGGAACGCCCGTGCGGTAACCGTGCGCCCGTCGACCTCGACGCGGTCCTCCTTCGGCGACAGGCCCAGCAGCCGTTCGGTCAGCTGGAGGAAGTTCTGCGCGGCCAGCGGGCGCTGGAACCCGACCAGGTCGGCCCCGAGCAGCCCGCGCAGCAGGTCGGCCCGGCGCGGCAGCTGCATGAACAGCTCCACCGGCGGGAACGGGATGTGCAGGAAGAAGCCGATGCGCAGGTCGGGACGGTGCTCCCGGAGCATCGCCGGCACCAGCATCAGCTGATAGTCGTGCACCCACACCGTGGCGCCCTCGGCGGCGAGCGCGGCCGTCGCGTCGGCGAACCGGCGGTTGACCGCCTCGTACGCCTCGCGCCATTCGCGGTGGTGCACCGGCTGCTCGACGGCGTCGTGGAAGAGCGGCCAGATGGTGGCGTTCGACTGCCCCTCGTAGAACCGGTCGATGTCCCGCGCGCTCAGCCCGACGGGGTGCAGGTGCATGCCGTCGAAGTCGAACGGCTCCGCTTCCTCGTCCGCCCCGCCGGTCCAGCCGACCCACGCGCCGCCGAGCCGCCGCACGATCGGGTGCACCGCCGTCACCAGCCCGCCGGGGCTGCGCGTCCACCCGCCGTCCTCGGCCGCGTCGACCGGCAGCCGGTTGGCCACCACGACGAACTGGTACGTGCCGCTCACCGATGATCACCTCCGGGAGGCCCTCTACCCGGGTTCGGGCACCGGCAACCACGAGTGAGCCTCGCCTCGGCGGGGAATGCGGACGGCGTCGATGTTGTCTTCCCTGCGGCGAAGGGAGACCAGGATGGCCGCTGACATCATCGCCTGCCCGAAGTGCGGGCAGCGCAACCGGATCCCGCCGGCCGCTTCGGGCGCGCCGGCGTGCGGGAAGTGCCGCGCGCGGCTGCCGTGGGTCGTCGACGCCGGCGACGCCACGTTCGCGAACGTGGTGGAGGAGTCACCGTTGCCGGTGATCGTGGACTTCTGGGCGACCTGGTGCGGGCCGTGCCGCATGGTGAGCCCGGCACTCGAACAGGTCGCCCGGGACCTCGCCGGCCGGGTGAAGCTCGTGAAGGTCGACATCGACCGGGCGCCGGGCCTGTCGCGCCGCTTCGTCGTGCAGGCGGTGCCGACGCTCATGGTGGTGGAAGGCGGGAAGGTGCGCGCACGGCGTTCGGGCACGGCGTCGGCGGCCGCCCTGAAGAACTGGGTCGAACAGTCGATGACCGCGAAGACCTGACGGCTGCCACGATGGCGGCATGGGGGAACCACAGGCGCCGCCGCGCACCGCTCGCCGTCCCGAACTGGACGCCATCCGCCTGGTGGTGGTGCTCGGCCTGGTCTTCTTCCACGCCTCGCTGGTCTTCGACTCCCGCGACGACTACTACGTGAAGAACGCGCAGACCACCGGCGTGACGACGTTCATCGCCGGGCTGTGCGTGGTGTGGGCGATGCCGGCGCTCTTCCTCATCTCGGGCGTCGGCACCTGGCACTCGCTGCGGCGGCGCGGACCCGGCGGGCTCGCCGTCGAACGCCTGCTCCGCCTCGGTGTGCCGCTGCTGTTCGCGATCCTCACGATCCTGCCCGTGCCGCCGTGGCTGCACCTGCGGGCCGCCGACCCGGGATACCACGACTCCTACTGGCGGTTCCTGCCGGAGTTCTACGACGTGCGGGTGAGCCTGGCCGACTTTCCGTTCCTGCTGCGGGGGGAGTACTTCGAGACCGGGCATCTGTGGTTCGTGGTGCTGCTGTTGGCGTTCACCCTGATGGTGGTGGCGGTGGCGGCATGGGTGCCGCTCGGACGGGCGGTGACCGCCCGCGACGCCGTGGCCGAAGCGACGGCCCGGCGCGGGGTCGTGCTGCTGCCGGCGATCCCGCTGGCGGCGATCGCCGCGCTCCTCGGCATGGAGGAGTCCTTCGCAGGCTGGAGCCGGTGGGCCTACCTGCTGCTGTTCCTGTACGGGATGGTGCTGGCGGGCGACGACCGGTTCCGGGAAGCGATGCGGCGCGACGCCGTGCCGGCGGCGGTGCTCGGCCTGGTGCTGTTCGGCGCGGCGGGGGCCGGGTTCGGGGCGACCGAGGGCGAACCGTTCGTGGACATGGAGACGCCGGCGATCCTCGGGCGGATCGCGTTCGGGCTGGCCGGCTGGTGCTGGCTGGTGGCGATCCTCGGGCTGCTCGACCGGCCGCGCGGCGAGCCGTCGACGGGTGCGGGCCGGCCCCGGCCGGTGCTCGCCTACCTGGGGACCGCCGCGCTGCCGCTGTACGTGCTGCACCAGCCGATCGTCGTGGCGGCCGCGTACCTCGTCGTCGGCCGGCCGTGGCCGCCGGCCGCCAAGTACCTGGTAATCGTGGTGGCGTCGTTCGTCGTCATGTTCGCCGTCTACGACCTGCTGGTGCGGCGCACGCCGGTGACCCGGTTCCTGTTCGGGATCCGCGCGGGTTCCTAGCCGGCGAGCAGCGCGGTCTGCAGCTGGCGCAGGGCGCTGCGCAGGAGCCGGGCCACCTGCAGGTGGGACAGGCCGACGTCGACCGCGATCTGCGCCGGGGTGAGGTTGCGGTAGAAGCGCAGCGTCACGATGCGCCGCTGCAGGCGCGGCAGGGTCGGCAGGAGCCGGGGGATGCGCGCCCGGAGGCCGTCATGCGCGGTGAATGCGACCATCGTTCATGTCCCTGTCTGTGGCGGCTTTCGGTGGAACGTCCGATGCCCCGCCTTGATCGGCGCAAACTCCCACGCGGGAATGTCACCCGTTCGACCCGATCGGGTTGAGCCGGGTGGAGCGTGGGTAAGCGACGGTGCAGAATGGCAATCCACGGAAGGGAACATTCTGATGACTACGACCGCGCCCATTGCGCCGACCGCGCCGAACGCGCAGACCGACGTGAAGACGCGGGTGGCCGAGGGCACCAAGCGTCAGGCCGAACGGGTTCAGGAGTCCGTGCGTCAGCAGCCGCGCCGCTGGGCCGGTGCGGGCGCCGGCGTCGTCGCCCTCGCGGCGGCCGCGGCGGGAGCCACCGTCTGGCAGCGCAGCCGGAACAAGCCGCGCAACCGTGCGGCTCGCGTCTGGCAGGCGGTGACCAGCCGGTTCGGCCGGTAGCCTCTTGCGCTCCACGGGACCCGCGTCACGGCGCGGGTCCCGTCGCGTCTACCCCGAGCGCGCGCATCGTCTCCCGGGTCTCGGGGTGCTCCGCGCCGACGACGCGCAGCAGGTACTCAGGTCGACATGACCGCCGCTCGCCCGGGTGCCCGATGTCCGGGCCGGTGACTTCGTCGGGGCCATGACCGCCGCCGGCTGGACGCACGCCCCGGAGCCCGGTGACGAGCCGGCGCGCAAGTGGTCGTTCTGCTATCCGGACGTCGGCCGGCGCACGCATCACCTGCACGTCGTCGAGGACGCCGCGGCGAACTGGCGTTCGTTGCTGGCGTTCCGCGACCACCTGCGCGGCCATCCCGGCGACGCGGCCGAGTACGCGCGGCTCAAGCGGCGGCTCGCGGCCGTCGACCCGGACGACCGGCCGCGCTACCGGGCGGGCAAGGCGCCGTTCATCGAGGAACTGCTGCGGCGGATCGCCACTGCGCGCCACGAGCCGGCGGGCTACGTGTGCCCGATGTGCCGGCAGCTCGCCTTGCCGGACAACGACGACATCGTGCGCCGCGCGGCGCTGGCGACGGCGTTCGTCTCGCCGCGCTGGTGGCCCAACAACCACGGTCACGTCATCGTGGTGCCGAACGACCACCACGAGAACCTGTACGAGTTGCCCACCCGCTACGGGCACGCCGTGCACGACCTGGTGCGCGAGATCGCGATCGCCCTGCGGCACACGTACGGCTGCGCCGGAACGTCGGTGCGCCAGCACAACGAGCCCGCCGGCAACCAGGACGTCTGGCATCACCACGTGCACGTCTTCCCGCGTTACGCCGGCGACGACCTCTACGGCTCGCGGCCCCGTCCCGAACTCGTCAGCGCGGAACGCCGCCGCCCCTATGCGGAAAGGCGCGCGTACTTCACGAGTGACGCGTTTCTATCGGGACACGCGTAGGGTCTACCGTATGGCCGGACGGGGTGGAGCGGCACATGAGGCGGAGCCGTGGTTCCAGGCGTTGGTGGAGGCGGGCGACACCCGCGCGATGGTGTGCGTCGGCGACGCCGCCTACACGGATCACCGGCCCGCCGAGGCCGAACCCTGGTACCTGAAAGCCGCCGAGCGGGGCGACACCGAGGCGATGCTGCGGCTGGCGCAGTTCCACTGGGACGCGAGGGTCAGCGCGAGCCGCACCGGCGACGACGCGGAGATGCGGCGTTGGCTCCTGGCCGCCGCCGACGGCGGCAACGTGGCGGCGATGACGCGGCTCGCGGCACACAGCACCGGCGCCGAACGCGAGCGCTGGTACCGGCGGGCCGCCGAGGCGGGTGACACCTGGGCGGCGGTGTCCCTCGCCGACCTGCTCGCCGAGCGCGACGGGGCCGAGGCGGAGCGGTGGTACCGGCGTGCGATGACGGACGGCGGCCTGTTCGCGGCGACCCGGCTCGCTCGGCTGTTCGATCGCCAGGAACGGTTCGACGAGGCCGTCGAGGCGTACCGCGCGGCCGCCGAGGCGGGTGCCACGGAGGCCATGGCGCCCCTGATCGACCTCCTGGAACGTCTCGGGCGCAGCGACGAGGCCGGCGGGTGGCAGCGGCGCCTCGACGCGGAGCTGGCGAGCAGGTCCGAGGGGACCGTCACCGGCGCCGCGCCGTGGTTCGCGGTCGTGGCGACCGCCGTTCTCACGACCGCCGTCCTGCCGTTCGTCCAAGGGCTGGTCGCCAAGGCGGCCGAGGACACGTACGTCGCCGTGCGGCAGGGCCTGCGCCGGCTCTTCCACCGCAGCGGCGGCGCGCCGGCCGACCACTACGGCGGCGAGCTGCTGATCGTCCAGGATCCCGACCCGTCGCTCAACCTCGCCCTGCACCTGTGGACGGACAGCCCGCCGGAGGCGATCCGGGCGCTCGCCGACCTCGACCTGACCGAGCGGGAGCCGGGTGGGACCGGGCTCCGGCGTGTCTTCTGGAACCAGCAGACCAAACGCTGGGAGTCGGTGCGCGGCTGACCCGCTCAGCCCCGGGCGGCGACGGCGGCGTACGGCCGGTGCGTGCCGTCGCTCGGGCGGTGCAGGCGGTCGACCTCGGCGAAACCGGCGTGCGACAGCCGTTGCGACAGCGCGGCGGGGGACCACCGGTAGGCGGTCACGACCTTGTGCTCGAACGCGGCCACCTCGTCCCCGTCGAACATGCCGACCACCAGCGACCCGCCCGGAGCCAGCACCCGCCGGAACTCCGCGAGCACGTCGTCGATCTCGTCCGGCGGCAGATGGATCAGCGAGAACCACGCCAGGATCCCGGCGACGGAGCCGCCGGCCGCATCGAGCCGGGTCATCGACCCGATCCGGTAGTGCCCGTCCGGATGGGCCGCCCGCGCGTGCGCGACGAACTCCGGCACCAGGTCGATGCCGGACGCGTCGACGCCCAGCGAACGCAGGTACGCGGTGAGGTGGCCGGGTCCGCAGCCGAGGTCGAGCACCGGGCCCGGGCAGTCCTTGAGATGCCGCCCGATGAAGGCGAGATCGTCGGGATGGGTCCGCTCCCTCGTGCCGAACAGGTCGATGTAGAGCCCCGCGACGGATGAGTACGCCCGCTGGACGGTTTCCGGATCCACCGCGCGACTATAAGGGGCCGGCGCTCAAGTGGTGGGGCCTCGCACATGTCAAACGCCGCCCGAAACATGCGTACGCCCCCACTACTCGGGCGCCCCTCCCGGCGGCCGCCGCATTCGCGGCCGGCATCGTTCCGGACGAGAGCGGTATTCGTTCGGTCATGGCCGCAGGGCCCGCTGGGCCGCACTTCTCAGCTTCGGGTCCTCGATATGCCCGGCGATCGCCAGCGCCTTATCACGTTGATCTGTGTAGAGGTACGGCGCGAGACTGATCAATGCCCTCTTCAGCGTGGTGTCGTCATCCAGTTGCCATGTGAGCAGCAGGACTTTGTCCAGTTGCTCGAGAACCAGATGCGGCGCCAGACTCTCGATCAGGCGGGACAGGGTGTCCGGATCGGCGATTCGGGCGGCGTGCTGGACGACGGTGTCCAGGAGGTCGTAGTCCAGGTAGGGCGCCATCGCGGCGAGAACGGTGGCTCGTGTCGCGGGATCGATCACCTCTGTTGCGACTCGCACCGCCCTCGCGCGCAGCTTGCGCTGAACGTCGTTGTCCTTGTCGGCGAAGTACTTCATGACTTCGGCAACGACAATTGGCGCCTCGACCTCCGCAAGGATTTCCGCGACGTCGAACGCCTCCGTCATCGTCTCGTCGTCGAGGTATCGGGCAATCTCCAGCAGCACAAGTCGCCGATTCGCGGTTTCCTGCACCATCCGTACGGCCCGGAGCGACTGGGATGCCGCAAGCCGACGATCGGGGCCCGAGAGGTAACGCGACATCTCGGCCAGGGAACGAGCACGTTCGCCGGGTTCGGTGATGCCCTCCGCCATCTGTAACGCGGAGGTACTGAGACCGGCACGCCGGGCGGCGGAGTCCGGATCGGCGGCGGACCGGGCCAGGGAAAGCGCGCGATCGCGGCGCTTGGCGTCCGTGAGGTCGACCGTTACCGCGTCGGCATCGAAGCGACGCGCGAACGCGTCCAACTGATTGAACGGACCGGTGTTCAGCCAGTCGGTACCTCTGTCGTTGAGGTCGCACCCGGCGATGCGGAGCCGTTCGACGATCTTCTTGATCGAGCCTACGGAGCCGTCGAAGCGGATCACATTGCGCCCGCCCAGGTCGGCGAACGGGCGCAGCTGGCCGATCTCGATGATGACCGTGCGCTCGGGGTGCAGTGCCATCGCCATGCCGAGTTCGAAAAGAACGTTGGGCCGGGCCTGGCCGGTCGGCCGCATCTCGTAGTCGGGCTCGTCCGTGCTGCGCATGGCGGGGTGCATGAAGGCGACGTCATCGGGCGTCAGGATCGCGACGGCCGCCTGGATTTTCCGGAACGCGGTGTCCACCACCGCACCGAGGAACGGTGCCGCGCTGCCGGTCTGCCCGACAGCAGCTTCCCATTCCAGCGGCCGCAGGCCGATCGCGCGCAGCAGGCCGAAGATCGCCCTGCGTGCTTCTTCGTCGCGCCCATGGATGACGAAGACGTCGTGTGGGTCGGGAGCCGTCGTGCGATCGCCGGAGATGGATGACTGATCCGCGTGTACCGAGGATGTTCCTGACGCTGTGCCGAACACGTCGTGGACCGCGCTGCCCCTGAAAGCTGTCGGGTGGTCCGGCTCGGCCGATTCGCCGCCGAGCAGCGCGGTGAGGTCGCGTCGGCCCACCACGGCCAGCGCTGTGGGCAACTCGGAAAGTCCGTCGCGCTCCTGCAGCCACTGCCACAATTCCCGGGCTTCCCGCCCCGCCCACCAGCGTCGTTGATCGGACGCCGGCACCTCGAGGTAGTCAGCCAGATCCCGCCAGCTGTCGCCCAGGCGTGCAAAGAACTTGTGGCGGGTTGCCGGGTCAACTTTCACGGGCTGCCCTTCGCAGATCGACAGCCCAGTATCGGTGCGAATACTGATCGAGAAGGTGTCCCCGGACACAAAGGTCCGAAAGTGCTACCACTGCGGGTGGATCACCGTTGGAGTGCGCGCTCGGTTATCCGGCGCAGTTGCGGATCTTCGATCAGCTCCGCCAGCGCCAGCGCATCCGCTCGATGATCGGCGCACAGGTACGGACCGAAACTGGACAGCGCCTCCTTCAGCGCGAGGTCGTTGTCCAGTCGCCGGGTGAGCCGGAGGGTGATCTCCATTCGTTCATGGGTCAGATACGGCGCGAAACTGGCGATCAGGTGGGCGAGAGAGAACGGATTGTCGATCCGGAATGCGCGCTGCAACACCTGGAGCACGAGGTGGTCGTCCAGATAGTCGGCCATCGCGCTCAGAACCTTGGCCCGGATGACCGGATCGATGATCTCGAAGGCTGCGGAAACTGCCGTGGTGCGAAGATCTTGATGACGGGGGTTGTCCTCCTCGGCGGCGAACCTCATCAACTCCGCGAGGATCATCGGGGTACCACGATCCGCGAGGATCTTCGCGAGTGAGAACGCCTCGGTCAGCCCCTCGTCGTCCAGGTAGCGCGCGATCTCCAGCAGCGTCGTGCGGCGGTCGGCGTCGTCCGGGATCGCCCGGATGCTTCGGAGCGCCTCCGCGGCCGACCCGGCATCCGCGGCAGATCGCGCCAGGGCCAGTGCGCGGTCTCGTCGCGAGGCCTCGGTCGCATCGGCCACGGGCGGGTGGCTCTCCAATGAACGGGAGTACGCGTCGAGGCCCTTGAACGGAACGACGTCGAGCCAGTCGGTGCCCGTGACGTTGATGTCGCAGCCCGCCGTGCGGAGCCGGTCGACGATCTTCTTGATCGAGGCGACCGAACCGTCGAAGCGGATCACATTGCGGCCGCCCAGGTCGGCGAACGGACGGAGCCGGCCCATTTCGATGATGACCGTGCGGTCCTCGTGCAGCGCGATCGCCATGCCGAGTTCGAACAGGACGTTGGGTCGGACCTGCCCGGTGAGGCGGGTCTCGTAGTCGGGCTCGTCCGCGCCGCGCATGGCGGGGTGCAGGAAAGCGGCGTCGTCCGGCGTCAGGATCGCGACGGCCGCCCGGATCTTCCGGAACGCCGTCGCCACGACGTCACCGAGGAACGGCGCCGCACTGTTGGTGTGCCCGACCGCCTGTTCCCATTCGAGCGGCCGCAACCCGACGGCGCGCAGCAGCCCGAAGATCGCCTTTCGGGCCTCCTCGTCGCGCCCGTGAATGACGAACACGTTTCGCGGGTCGGGCTGGTTGTCGCGCTGTGGTACCCGATCCGGCCATCGGGAGTTCCGGCCGGGCGGGTCGAGCACGCCGGCAAGATCGGCTCGGTCCACGGCGGTCAGCGCATCGGGCAGGTCGTGTAGGCGGTCACGAGCTTGCAGCCACTCCCAGATGTGCCCGGATTCGTCGCCCTGGCGCCATCGCGATTGCTCCCACGGTGGAATTTGCAGGAAAATGGCCACCTCCCGCCAGGAGCCGCCGAGTTGCCGCAAGAACGCGAGTCGTGCGTTGGGATCTGTCTCCACCGGGCCGCCTTTCGGAATCGACGGTCCAGTATCAGCTCACTCGGCGGTGACGCAAAGTGTTCCGGATCGTCCGAACGTGTCAGCCTGTCGACACGATGGTGGAATATGCGGCTCGTAGTCACCGAAGGAGATGCGATGGACGAGCGGGCGGATCCGGTCGAGATTCTCGCGCGCGTGGGCCGGTTCGACAGCCGCGAACGGGCGTTCGACGTGTGGGTGCACAAGGCGCGAAAGGCCGGCTGGAGCGTGGAGGTGCGCGCGACGACGTTCGACGTGCCGGGCACCGGTTGCGGGGTGGTCGACATCGAGGGCCTGCCGTACCGGGTGCACCACGGCCCGCGGGTGCGTCACCTGGTCGGCATCGTCGAGCCCGGCAAACACCTGATCGCGTCCGCCGTCGACGCGACGCTGGGGCGCGCCGACGGGACGGTGTTCCGGTGGGAGTTCGGGTACGCGGCGTGGGCCGAGCCGGTCATCGGCTGAGGAACTCCCGCACGCCGCGCGGCCGTGTGCCGAGGCGGGCACGCGTCCACGCGCAGTCCAGCCGCACGTCCCGGGCTCCCGGCAGCCCGCTGTCCACCCGCAGCCCGGCGGGAAGCGCGCGGCCGGTGATGAGCGTGCCGAGTTCGTGCCGGCTGACCGCTTCCGGGCCCGCGACGTGGTACGTGCCCGGGTGCGCCGATCCGGCCAGTTCGAGCAGCGCGTCCGCCAGGTCGTCGACGTGCACCGGGCACCGCACGTCGTCGGTGAAGAGCACGCCCGACGCGGTGCCGGCGACGAGCGCGTGCGCGAACGTCTCGTGCGCCGACTCGCCGCCGCCGATGATGAGCGACGTGCGGGCGACGGCGGCGTCCGGGTCGATCGCGGCGACCGCCGTTTCCGCCGCGGCCTTGGCGGCGCCGTAGGGCGTTCCCGGGCAGGGGCGGTCGCGCTCCGTGTAGCGGCCGGACCGGCCGGAGAAGACCGCGTCGCTCGACACGTGCACGAGCCGGGCGCCGACGTCGACCGCCGCGATCGCCACGTGCGCCGCACCGTCCGCGGTCGTCGCCCAGTCTCCCTGGTCGAATGCGGCGTTGACCACCGCCGCCGGCCGGATCCGCCGGAGCGTGGCGACCACGTCGTCCCGCCGGCGGATGTCGAGCGGCCGGCCGTCGCGCGACGGCGCGTGCCGGTGGTAGGTCGCCGCGACCCGGGCGCCCGAACGCGCCGCCCGCCGCACGAGCGCGCGCCCGAGGAGTCCGCTGCCACCGACGACCAGCACGTCCACCACGCGTACGAAGGTATCCCGGTCAGCGGGACTCACTGTCGTATTTGCCGTCGGGGCGCGCCGACACTTTCACCCTATGACCGAGGCACACACCCCGCAGTTTCCCGAGCCGGACGCCGACGAGACCGGCCCGTACACGCACCTCGGCTTCGCCCGCGCGAAACTCGGCCACGAGGACGCCGTCGAGAAGCTGATCCTCGACCTGGTCGAGCCGCTGCGCGCGGAGGAGGGCGCGATCGAGTTCCACGTGCACCGCGACCGCGCCGACCGTCAATCGTTCGTCATCTATGAAGTGTTCCGCTCGAAGAAGGACCTCGAAAGGCACGTCGCCCAGCCGTACACGCAGGAGTTCATCCGCGCGATGCGGCCGCACGTCGAGGGTCCGTTGCGGCAGCAGTTCCTGCGGATGCTGAGCACACTGCCGGAAGGCGGGTGAGACCATGACCGACGTCCTCGTGGTCGGGGCCGGGCCGAGCGGGCTGATGACCGCCACACTGCTTGCGCGGCAAGGCATCGACGTGCGCATCGTCGACTCCAAGCCGGGCCCGTGCACCGAGTCGCGGGCCTTCGCCACACAGGCGCGCACCGTCGAACTGTTCCGCTCCATCGGACTCGCCGACCAGCTCATCGCGCGCGGCGCGGTCAACACCGGCATCACGTTCCACATCAAGGGGCGCGACCTCGGTGGGCTCGACTTCGACCGCGCGCGGGCGCCGGACACGCCGTACCCGTTCATTCTCATGGCGCCGCAGTGCGAGATCGAGGACGTCCTGTTGCGGGACCTCGCCACTTTCGGTGTTTCGGTCGAACGTCGAACGACGCTCATGACGTTCGACCAGAACGACACCGGCGTGCGGGCGGCCCTGAGTACCGGCGAGACGGTGACGTGCGACTACATCGTCGGGGCCGACGGCGCGCACAGCGTCGTGCGCAAGGGTCTCGGCCTCGACTTCGACGGCGATCCCTACGCGCAGCGCTATCTGCTCGCCGACTGCCGCGTCGAGTGGCCCTTCGACCACGACACCTTCCGCATCTTCATGAACGGCGACCGCATCGGCCTGTTCCTCCCGCTCGCCGGCGCGACCACTTCCCGGGTGATGACCACCGACAAGACCGGCCGCGACGGCGACCTGAACCTCCCCGAGCTGGAAGCCGAGCTGCGCAAGGCGATGTGCGTGCCGGTGACGCTGTCGAGTCCACAGTGGACGACGCGCTACCAGGCACACCTGCGCCACGTCGAACGCTACCGCGTCGGCCGCGGCTTCCTGGTCGGCGACGCCGCGCACATCCACTCGCCGGCCGGCGGGCAGGGCATGAACACCGGCCTGCAGGACGCGGCGAACCTCGCGTGGAAGCTCGCGGCCGTGCTGCGCGCCGGTGCCGACGACGCCCTGCTGGACAGCTACCACGACGAACGCCACCCGGTCGGCGTGGAACTGCTGCGCTTCACCGACCGGCTGTACAAGGTGACGGCCGACCTGTCGGGCCCGCGCGCGCGGCTGCGCGACACGTTCGGGCCGTTCGTCGTGAAGCGGGTGTTCACGCTGCCGGTGCCGCACCGCAAGGCGTTCCGCAAGCTGTCCCAGACCGGGCTGTCCTACGGAGCGGGACCGTTCACAGTGGACGGCCGGCTCGCGTCGAAGAAGGGGCCGCGCGCGGGGGACCGGGCACCGGACGCGGACGGACGGCTCTTCGACCTGCTGGCCGGGTACCGCCTGCACCTGCTGGCGTTGTCCCGCCGGCCGCTGACCGACGTGGAGAAGGTGCGGCTGCGCGGCATCGAGGGCGTGCAGACCCACATCGTCGACAGCGGCGAGGAGGCCTTCGCGCGCTACGGACTCACCCGGGCGGACGCCCAGGCGTTGTACGTCATCCGGCCGGACGGCTACGTCGCCTGGCGCGACGACGGCCTGGATGTCGAGGCGTGCCGGCGGTTCCTCGCCCGGCTGCAGGGCGGGATCGCCACCACACGGGAAGCGGAGGTTGTTCAGTGACCAGGGTTCTGGTGCTCTACCACAGCGTCTACGGGCACGTGGAGACGATGGCGGCGGCCGTCGCCGACGGAGCGTGCACAGTGGACGGTGCGACGGTGTCGCTCAAACGGGTGCCGGAGACGATGCCGCCGGAGGCGTTCGCGGCGATCGGCGGAAAGGCCGACCAGCCGGCGCCGGTCGCCGATCCGGCGGAGCTTCCGGAATACGACGCGATCATCTTCGGCACCGGAACGCGCTTCGGCAACATGTCCGGGCAGATGCGCACGTTCCTCGACCAGACCGGTGGGCTGTGGGCCTCGGGCGCGCTCGTGGGGAAGGTCGGCTCGGTGTTCGTGTCGACGGCCACGCAGCACGGCGGGCAGGAGTCGACGGCGCTGTCGTTCCACACGACGCTGCTGCACCACGGGATGCTCGTCGTCGGGCTGCCCTACAGCGAACAGCGGCAGATCGGCTTCGACGAGGTGAAGGGCGGCAGCCCCTACGGCGCCAGCACCATCACCGGCCTCAAGGGCGAACGCCTTCCGAGCGACGTCGAACTGGACATGGCCCGGTTCCAGGGCCGGCACGTCACGCAGATCGCGGCCCGGCTGACCGCGTAGCATCGGCGGCTTGTTCACGCTGACGACCCCGCCGCTGTTCACCGCGCTGGCACCGGCGCGCAACGTGCTGATCGCCGGTGCCGGCGGCGGGTTCGACGTCTACGCCGGCCTGCCGCTGGCGTTCGCACTGTGGGACAGGGGCGTGCGGGTGCACCTGGCCAGCCTGTCCTTCTCGGAGCTGGAACTGACCGACCGCGACACCTGGCCGGCGGAGCACGTCGCGGCGGTGACGCCGGACACCGAGAGCCCCGACTGGTACTTCCCCGAACGCACCCTCGCCCGCTGGCTCGCCGTACAGGGCCGGCCGTCGACGGTGTACGCGTTCCCGCCGCTGGGCGTGCAGCCGCTCCGCGAGGCCTACGCATACCTGGTCGAACGGCTCGACATCGACGCCATCGTGCTGGTCGACGGCGGCACCGACATCCTGCTGCGCGGCGACGAGAGCGCCCTGGGCACACCCGTGGAGGACATCACCAGCCTGGCCGCCGTGACCCGCCTCGACGTGCCGGTGAAGCTCGTGACCTGCCTCGGGTTCGGCATCGACGCGTACGACGGCGTCAACCACGTGCAGGTGCTGGAGAACCTGGCCGCGCTCGACCGGGAGGGCGGCTACCTCGGCACGTTCTCGATCCCGAGTGCCGGCCGGGAGGCGACGCTGTACCGCGCCGCGGTCGCCGACGCGCAGGCGGCCACCCCGCAGCGGCCGACCGTGGTGCAGGGCCAGATCGCGGCGGCCACCCGCGGCGCTTTCGGGGACGTGCAGTTCACCCGCCGCACCAGCGACAGCGTCCTGTTCGTGAACCCGCTGATGGCCATGTACTTCACCGTCGACCTGGACCGGCTCGCCGCGCGCTGCCTGTACCTGGACCGGATCGAGAACACCTACGGACGCAAGCAGGTGATCACCCGGATCGCGGCGTTCCGCGCGGAGGTGGCGACGCGGATCCCTAGGGCTTTCCCGCACTGACCGCGCATCCGCGTTTGCCCGCCACCGCCCCCGGAAAACCGTCCATCATGGACAATCGATGGACCTTCATCCCGAGATCGCGCGGCATGAGCGCGTTCTACCTCCTCGCCGGCCTGCTGCTGACCGCCTGGACCGGATACCGGCTGGTCGACGAGGGCGTGGCCTTCTTCCCGGTCGTGGCCGTTCTCGCCGGTGCGGCGCTGATCGTGGTTGCCGTCATCGGGTTGATGTCGCCGCCGCGGCACAGTCGCTGACCCGGCTCCGTTCGCGGGGCCGCCGTGGGACAGTGGGCGGCATGGATCGGACCAGCGTGATGGAGTGGGTGCGCGGCTACGAGCGCGCCTGGCGCGACGGCGACGTCGGAGCCGTCGAGCGGCTGTTCACCGAGGACGTGCACTACCGGCGTTCGCCGTACGCGCGCTCGCTGGTCGGGCATGCCGCCGTGCGGGGGTTCTGGCTGGAGGACGAGGGGCTGGCGTTCACGGTGACGGCCGAGCCGGTCGCCGTCGAGGGGCGCTCCGCGGTGGTACGCCTGGAGGTCCACTATGGTCAGCCGGACCCCCAGGAGTACCGGGACCTGTGGGTGTTGCGCTTCGCCGCGGACGGGCGGGTCGAGGACTTCGAGGAGTGGGCCTACTGGCCGGACAAGCTCTCCGTCCCCGGCTGATCCCTACTCCGGCACGAGGATGTGGCGCACGGCCGGGTCGGCGTTCCAGACCCGTTCGGCGTCGCGCAGCGGCACGGCGGTGTACGGCGCGTCGAAGCCGGCCGCCAGCAGTTCGGCCGCACCGGCCACGAGGTCGGCGACGGCCACGCTGCCGACGCCGCTGCCGAGCAGTTCGAGGCCGGAGCCGCGGAGCGTGTCGGCCCGCAGCGGGATCTCGGCGCCGGCGTCGTTGCCGAGCTGCACGTAACGCAGCCGCGGTTCGCCGGTGCGGGAGCCTCGGCCCTCGGTGGCGGCCCGCAGGACCCGTTCGGCCGGCGCGCCCCACACGAAGTCGAGCACCACGTCGACCCCGCGGTCGAACTCGGCCCGCAGCGCCGCGTCGGCCCCGCCGTCGAGCCCGATCCGCGCGTCGGCGTCGAGCCGCGCGAGCCGGGCCGGGTCGCGGCCGACCGCGACGACCCGACCCGCGCCGAGGTGCCGCGCCGTGCGCAGCGCCATGCCGCCCGCGGCACCGGTCGCGCCGACGACGAGGACCGTCTCGCCGCCGTGCAGCGGCGCCCGCCGGGTCAACGCGACCCACGACGCGAGCCCGGCCGCGGCGACCGTCGCCGCCCGTTCGGACGGCATTTCCGGGGGAACCGGCACCGTCGAGCCGGTCGCCACGAGCGACCGCTGCGCCATCGACCCGAACGGCGCCTTCGGGAAGAGGAAGTACACGCGTCGCCCGTTCTCGTCGACGCCCACGCCGTCGACGCCCGGCACGAAACCCGCGGCGGCGCCGCTGGTGTAGTGCGTGCCGGCGGCGAGCTTGCGCACGATCGGACTGAGCGGCGCGGCGTGCACGGTGACGACCGATTCGCCCTCGGCGGCCTCCGGCTCGCGGAACTCCTGATACGTCGGCGTAGCGCCGAACGAGGTGACGACCACAGCTCTCATGTCTCGAACGTAGGTAGCATGATCCGTACGAGCTATGCTCCAGAATCGCGATTTCCTTCGCGATCGTCCGAGGGGGCCGGGTGAACGGGATCGACCCGCTGTCGGAGGTGCTCTCGCTGCTGAAGCCGTACGGCTACCTGACCGGCGGCTTCGACGCGGGCGGCCCGTGGGCGCTCACGCTCGACGACCTGGCCGGGCGGATCAAGTGCTACGCCGTCATGCGGGGTTCCTGCTGGCTGACGCTGGAGGACGCCGCACCGGTCGAACTGTCGGCCGGCGAGTGCTTCGTGCTGGCGAGCGGTCGGGTCGTGACGATCGGGAGTGCTCCGGGCGTTCCCCCGAAGAGAGCGAGCGAGGTGCTCGACCCGGACCGCGCCGGCGAGACCGTGACCTACAACGGCGGCGGCGACGTCTTCCTGGTCGGCTGCCGCTTCGAGGTGAACAGCCCGCACACCGAGGTGCTCCTGCGCACGCTGCCGCCGCTGATGCGGGTCGCCACCTCCGGCGACCGGGCCCGGCTGCGCTGGTCGATCGAGCTGATGACGGCCGAACTGCGCGGGGGCCGGCCCGGCTCCTGGCTGATGGCGCAGCAGCTGGCGCACATGATGCTCGTGCAGGCGCTGCGCCTGTACCTGGCCGAGGGCGGCGGCGACGACGTGGGCTGGTTCGCCGCGCTCGCCGACCCGCAGCTGAGTGCGGCGCTCGGTGCGATCCACGCCGACCCGGCGTTCCCGTGGACGGTGCACGCCCTGGCGGTGCGGGCCGGCATGTCGCGCTCCATCTTCGCGGCCCGCTTCCGCGAACGCACCGGCGAGACGCCGATCGTCTACGTCACCCGCTGGCGGATGATGCTGGCGGGGGAGCGGCTGGTGCGCGGCGGAGAGACGCTGGCCCGGATCGCCGGATCGCTCGGCTACGCGTCGGAGGCGGCGTTCAACACGGCGTTCAAGCGGGTGATGGGCGTCTCCCCGGGCCGCTACGCCCGATCCGGTTCTGGGGTTTTCGGCAGCGTTCGTCGTTGACATTCGTGGCGACGTGGGCCGATCCCGCGCGTCGGGCGGACCCGTTTCCCGCGCACATCACCAGCGGTGATCATCGTCTGACGGCCGGGCCGGTGGTGGTGGGCGACCCGGCCGCGTGCGCACCGGGCGCACAGGGCTCGTGCGATCATCCCCGCCGTGAACACCGAACGGTGCTGGGAGATTGTCGAGGCCGCCCGCGAGGACGTGAAACCCCTGTGGGACGAACGCACGGGCGACGACGACACCCTGGACATCGTTCTGAGCGAGGCGCTGGTGGCGCGGCTGGGCCGGCTGAGCCCGGCGGAGATCGTCGCGTTCGAGTGCCGGTTCGCGGCGCTGTGCGACCGGATCGCCGGCCGCGACGGCATCCACATGGCCGCGCACCTGATCATGCGGTTCGTCGGCGACGACGGGTTCAGCGACTTCTTCGCCGGGCTGGTCGGCCTCGGCCGGCACTGGTACGAGCGCGTGCTGGAGAACCCGGACAACCTCGCCGAACATCCGGCGGTGCGACGCGTCGCGGCGGGCACGCTCGGCGAGTACGTGCTGCTGATGGAGGGCGTGCAGTTCGCGGCCTCGACGGCGTACGAGCAGCTCACCGGCGAGGACGACGCGTTCCACGAGCACGTCGAACGGGTCGCCCGGGCGCTGGCGGACGACCTGGGCCCGGCGCCGGAGCCGTTGCCGAGGCCGCTGCGGATGCCCCGGCTGGAGGCGATGTTCCCGGCGAACCTCGCCGTGCTGCACGAGGTGTACGACGAAGAGTGATCCGCGCGGTGGGACCGGGCCCGGTAGGTATGCTTCGGAGTCCTATGGACGAGCGCGGTGACCTGGACCGGCGCCTTGCCGACGCGGTCGAACGCCTCGGGCACGGCCTGCGTTCGCTCGCCCAGCACAGCGCCCGCGCCCAGGGCCTCTCGCCGCTGCAGCAGCAGGCCGTGCTGGCTGATCGACGTTCCGGTCGAACGTCGTGAGCCTACCGAGACCCCCAACTCCGCCTGCACCCTGGACGGTGCCTGCACGTGACGCCGGGCGGCAATGCGATAGTCGGCCGCATGAGTCGCACGATCGTGGTCACCGGGGCGAGTTCGGGCATCGGGCTCGCCGCCGCGGAACAGTTGGCAGCACAGGGAAATCACCTCGTGGTGGTGGGGCGCGACGAGCGCCGGCTGGCAGCCGCGGTCGCCCGGGTCCGCGCGGCGGGGCAGGGGCGCGCGCCCGGGCAGTTCCGGGCCGACTTCGAACGCCTCGCCGACGTCCGCGCCCTCGCGGATCACCTGCTGTCGACCTGTCCCACGATCCACGTGCTGTGCAACAACGCCGGCATGTACGTCGGGTCCTACCGGCGCACGGAGGACGGCCACGAGGCCACGATGCAGGCCAACCACCTGGGGCCGTTCCTGCTCAGCACCCTGCTGCGCGAACGCCTGCGCGGCGGCCGCATCGTCACCACCGCCTCGGGGCCGGCCCCCGGCTACACGATCGACCCGGACGACCTGGGCGGCGCACCGGAGCGCTACCGCGGCGTCTCCGCGTATACCTCGACCAAGACGGCGAACATCCTCTTCGCCGACGAGGCCGCCCGCCGCTGGCCGGACATCCTGAGTGTGAGCTTCTACCCGGGCCTGGTGCGCACGAACATCGGCGGCACGTCGGCGCTGCGGTTCGTGTTCCGGTACGCGCCGTTCCTGATCAGTGCGGAACGCGGCGGCGGGCACCTGGCGTGGCTGGCCACCGCGCCCGCCGAGGAACTGGCCAACGGCGGCTTCTTCACCAAACGGCGCCTCGCGAAGGCCAAGGGCCGCGTGTTCAACCCCGAGACCGCGGCGCGGCTGTGGGAGGCGAGCGAGGCGGCGGTGCGTTAGCTCCCCGCCAGGATCCCGTCGAGGATGACGCCCCACACGCAGCTGGTGTCCGGCACGCCGCCGGCGCAGCACCTCCTCGGTGATCCGCAGCGCGTGGCGGCCGGTGCGCAGCCGGGCGAGCGCGACCGTCGTGAGTGCCGTCGGGCTGCTGACCCGCGCACCCGCACCCGCACCCGCACCCGCGTCCGCGACCGGGGCCGCAGAGCCGGGCAAGTCCTAGCAGCGGCCGTTGCGGTCCTTGTCGTCGTCGCCCTTGCCGGGTTCGGTCAGCCGGCGCTGCATGGCCGCCTTGGCCGGTTCCGGCATCAGCCGCCCGGAGGCGACCATCGCCTTGTTCACGAACGACGCCGCCACCACGTGGTGCTTGCCGGCCATCAGCGCCTTGAAGCCCCGTTCGGCCACGTCGGCCGGGTCGTCCTTGTGCGCGGTCTCGCCGGCGCGGGTGTCCTCCATGCCGGCCCGGGCGAAGAACTCGGTGTCGGTGGGCCCCGGCATGAGCGCGGTCACCGTCACCCCGGTCCCCTTCAGCTCGTCGCGGATCGACTCCGACAGCGAGTACAGGAACGCCTTCGACGCCGCGTACGTCGCGTAGAACGGCCCCGGCGCGGTGGCCGCGATCGACGACGTGAAGAGCACCCGCCCGTGCCCGCGCGCCACCATGTCCGGCAGCAGCCGCTTCGCCAGCACCACGGGCGAGGTGATGTTCAGGGCGAGCAGGTTGAGCTCGGCGCGCAGGTCCGTCTCCACGAACGGGCCACCCACGCCCACGCCGGCGTTGAGCGCCAACGAGTCGACCGGCCGTCCGGTGGCGGCGATCGCGGCGCAGAGCTGCTCGACGCCCCGCTCCGTGGCGAGGTCGCACCGCACGGGTAACACGGAGCGGCCGTGCGCACCCAGCGACTCGGCCGCGGTGCGCAGTTCCTCGTCCTCGGCCGCGATCACCACGTCGAAGCCGTTCGTGGCGAACTGCTCGGCGAGCGCGTACCCGATGCCGCTCGACGCGCCGGTGATCACCGCGAGCGGCGTCTCGGACGGAACCGTCATCGTCACACTCCTTCGTCGGATGCCCGTGGGTGGCCTCCCTACCCGCCCCTTCCGGCGCCAAACGGTGCGTTACTGTATCGACGACCGTCAGCGATCAATGGGGAGGTTCGCACGGGTGAGCGCCGTGGAGATCGACGCGGTCAGCCGCACGTTCCGGATCGACGGCCGCACGGTCGAGGCGCTGCGCGAGGTCAGCTTCACCATCGGCGCCGGCGAGATCGTCGGACTGCTCGGGAGCAACGGTGCCGGTAAGACCACGTTGACCCGGATCCTGTCGACGCTGCTGCTGCCGACGAGCGGCACCGCGCGGGTCTTCGGTCACGACGTGGTGCGGGACGTGCGCGCGGTGCGGGCGGCGACCGCCGTGGTCTTCGGCGGCGACCAGGGCCTCTACGGCCGGCTGACCGGACGGCAGAACATGACCTTCTTCGCCACCGTGCAGGGCGCGCCGCGGCGCGGGCTGGCCGGCCGGGTCGACACGGCGCTGGGTGAGGCGGGACTCGCCGCGGCGGCCGACCGGGCGGTGCAGACCTACTCCAAGGGCATGCGCCAGCGCCTGCACCTGGCGATCGGCCTGCTCGCCGCGCCGCGCCTGCTGCTGCTCGACGAGCCCACCACGGGGCTGGACCCGATCGAGGCCGAACGGCTGCGCGGCGTGGTCGACGCGCTGCGTTCCACCGGTGTCGCGGTGCTGCTGACCAGCCATTACCTGCTCGACGTCGAACGGCTCGCCGACCGCGTCGTGGTGCTCGCGCAGGGGCAGGTGGTGGGCGACATGACGACCGCCGAGTTCAGCCGCACGGGGGAGTTCGTCGCCACGGTGACGGTGCGCGGCCGGGGCACGCCGCCGGCGCCGACCTCCGCCGCGCGCCTGCTGTCGCTGGGCGAGCCGGTCGTGGACGACGGCATCTGGACCGTGCGGCTGGCGGTGACGGACTGGGGCGTCGACTCGTTCGGCGAACTGAGCGGCCTGCTCGGCGGCGCCGACGTCGTCGACGTGCAGGTGGCGCCGGTGCGGCTGGAGGACGTCTACGCGGAGTTCCACCGGCGGAGCCGCGCGTGAGGCCGGGCGCGGCGCTGTGGATGGTGTGGACGGCGGCCGTCACGCAGGCCCGCATGCAGGGCCTCAACCCGGGGATGATCGTGCTCGGCATCATCCAGCCGGCGGTGTTCCTGGCGATCACGTTGCGCACCGCCGAACGGCTCGACACCGCCACGACCCAGCGGATCACGGTGGCCGTGGTGCTGACCGTGCTGTGGAACACCACCATCTGGGTGGCCGGCGGGATCCTGCGCGGCGAGGTGCGCGGCGGCACCCTCGCGGCCAACCTGACCGGCGCCCATCCCGGGTACCTGATCCTGTTCGGCAAGTGCCTGGGTGCGCTCTCGCACGCCGCGGTGGTGATCGTCGGCTCGACGGCGGCGACGCTGCTGGTGACCCGCACGCCGGTACGCGTCGAACGCCCCGGCTGGGCCCTCGTCGGCGCGGTCGTCGCCCTGCTCTCCGGCACGGTGCTGGGCACCCTGCTCGCGTGCCTGTTCATCCGCACGCACTACGGCACGCAGCTGTCCGGTGTGCTGATGTACCCGATCTACCTGGTGGGCGGCATGCTGATCCCACCCGACGTGCTCCCCGAGCCGGTCGAGCGGTTCTCCGCGCTGATCAGCCTGCGCTGGGCGAACGCGTTCATCACGCACGCCGTGGGCGGGAGCGTGCGCCCCGGCGAGCTGACCGTCCTGTGTGGACTGACGCTCGGCTACGCGGTCGCGGCGGTGTGGCTGTTCGGCCGCGTCACGCACAACGCCCGGAGCGAGGGCCGCCTTGTCCTCGACTGACCTGCTCGGGCGGCTGCGCGGCGTGGGGCGCTTCGCGCTGGTCGAGTTCCTGACGATGAACCCGCCGTCGATCGTCGCGACGGCGCTGCTGCCCCGGGCGGTGGTGCAGACCCTCTTCTTCACGGTGCTCGGCGGCGTCCTCTCCGGCGCCGACGGCCGCCGCTTCGCCTTCGTCGGCGGGCTGGCGATGAGCCTCGTCGCGGTGCTGATCGGCGACGTCGGCGAGGTGCCGGTGGCGGACAAGTGGGCGGGCACGTTCGGTCGGCTGCGCACCGGCGTGCTGCACCCGTTCGTGCTGTTCGTCGTGCGCTGCTGGCCCTATCCGGTGACGGCGACCGCGCTGACCGCCGTGACGATCGTGTGCGTCGGGCCGCTGACCGGCCAGTCGGGCCTGGTGCTGCCGCTGCTGTCCTGGCTGCCGGTGTACCTGTTGATGGCGCTCACCTCCGCGGCGACCGTTCTGGCGGCGGCGCTGCTGGCGCTGGGCCGGCGGGCCGAACTCCTGGCCACCAACGCGGTCAGCTTCGGCATCCTGCTGGCCGGCGGCGTCTTCCTGCCGCCCGGTCGGGTGCCGGTCGTCGACGCGGTCGGCACGGTGCTGCCGATCCGGCACGGGCTGCTGGCGCTGCGGGCGGGGCTCGACGGGCGCCCGTTCGCCGGTGAACTGGCGGCCGAGGCGCTCGTCGGGGCCGGGTGGCTGCTAGTGGCGTTCGTCGTGACGGTGGTGCAGGCCCGACGCGCGCACCGGCTGGGCATCGACGACTTCGCCTGAGCCGCGTGCGGCGTGGTCGCGGGCCGGCAGGAGCACGCGGCGCAGCATCCCGGGGGCGAAGAGCCGGCTCGGCGGACGGGTCAGGTTGATCGTGCGCAGGAACGCCCGGGTGACCGCCGGATCCGTCTCGGTCGCCCGCAGCACCCGCCGCAGGTAGGCGTTGAGGACGCGCACCCGCACCGTTCGCGGCCCCTCGACGGCCGGGAACGCGAGGTCGCCGCCGACCGCGATGTCCCACGGGATGTCGATGACCTTCGCGGCCCGCGCGTAGAAGCGTTGCGGCACCACGGTTCCGTCGCGGCGCACGCAGTCGCGCAGGGCGAGGCTCTCCACGGCGGCCACCGTCATGCCCTGGCCGTAGATCGGGTTGAAGCTGCACAGCGCGTCGCCGAAGGTGAGATAGCCGGCCGGGTGCCGGCGCATCCGTTCGTAGCGGCGCCGCACGCTCGCCGGCGCGCGCGAGCGCAGCGGGGCGGTGAGCGGCTCCGCGTGGTCCACGACGGCGTGCAGGTCCGCGATGGACAACCGGCGCGCGAAGGCGGCGAAGCCGTCGTCGTCCACCGGCGGCGCGTCGTGCGCGAAGCCGACCAGGGTGAGGATCCACCGTTCGCCCTCCAGGGGCAGCATCGCCGCGCCGTACGGGCAGGCCGGGGAGAGGCCGGTCACGATGCCGGCCGATCCGCTGGGCAGCGGCCGCCGGCGGAACTCGCGGGTGACGTAGACGAGACCGGCCCGCACGACCTCCTCCGTCGGGGCGTCGTAGCCGAGGGCGCCGAGCCACACGGCGCTGCGGTTACCGCGGCCGGTGGCGTCGACGACGAGGTCGGCCGGAAGTTCCGCGGTGCGGCCGTCGGCGAGCGTCACCACCGTGGCGCCGGTGACCGTGGTGCGGTCCGGCGAGGCGAGCAGCCCGGTCGCCTCGCAGCCGCCGCGGATGTCCACATTGGACAGCGCGCGCACCCGGGCCCGGATATGGTCCTCCAGCGCCGGACGGCTGGAGCCGAGCATGAGCGAGTCGAGCCGCCGGCGCCGCATCGGCCGGGTGCCGTTGTGCCAGTTGAGGTCGGCGAGGTCGGCCACCAGCGCGCCGGCGGCGGTCAGCTCGGCGGTCAGGCCGGGGAAGAGTTCCTCGACCACCTCGCGCCCCTTGGCCAGGATCGCGTGGGCGTGCAGCCCGTGCGGGACCCCCTTGCGCGGGCCGGTGCCCGCCAGGTCGTCCCGGTCCACCACGACCACCCGGTCGAACGTCTCACTGAGCGCACGGGCGGCGAGCAGCCCGCCGATGCTGCCGCCCAGGACGACGGCCCTCATCGGCCCGGCTCGATCCCGCGCAGCCGGTGCGCGAACTCGGCCAGGTCGGCCGCCGACGCCTCGCCCCGGCTGTCGCCGAACCCGTTGACGAGGCGCACCAGCGCGTCGTACGCCTCGGTGTGGTCGTAGCCGACGTCGTCGGCCATCTGCAGCGACCACCGCCAGTATCCGCGCAGCGTGTCGGCGAGCGGCATCTTGAACGACGCCAGCACGTCCTTGAGGTCCGGCACGGTCCTGGCGAGCCCGTGCCGCGCGACGTAGGCCTCGACGAGCCGGCTGTAGAAGGCGAAGTGCCGCGCCTCGTCCCGGGCCAGCCGGCTCAGCAGGTCGCGCAGCAGCGGCTCGCGCACCACCTCCCGGAAGCGTTGGTAGAACAGCTGGGTCGCCTTCTCCTGCACCAGTGCGTAGGTGAACGCCTGCACCGGTTCGCCGTGCGGCAGCGTGAACTTCTTGCGCCCTTCCTCGGCCAGGTCGACCATCAGCGTGTCCGCATCGGTGATGCCGGCGTCGACCTGGTAGCGGGTCAGCACGGTGGCGTGGCGTTCCTCGTCGTAGGCCCACGCCACCAGGAAACGGAAGTACTCCCGGTTGAAGCAGAACTCCTCGACGCTCTCGGCGCCGGTGAGCGGGAACAGTTCGAGGAAGTAGGTGAGGTAGCCGGGGATGTGGTCCTCGATGAAGGTGAGGAACCGCACCGCCGAACGGTCGTTGCGGGTGAGCCGCTCGGGGCGCAGCGCCGCCCAGTCGAGGTCGTCGACGGCCCACTGCCGGGCGGCGCCGCGGGCGACGGCGTCACCGACGAGCGCCCGCATCTCGCCCAGGTCGACCAGCCCGCGCCACTCCCGCGGCGGGTCCACTGTGGACAGCGGTGCCACGGTGGACACGTCCGGCGCCCCGGTCATGCGGCGGCCCGGCCGGTCGTCGCGAGGTGCCCGCGCACCAGGGCCACCAGGTCGGCGAAGGTCGTCGCGCCGAAGACCTCCTCGTCGCTGAACTCGACGTCCCAGTGGCGTTCGAGGCGGGTAACCACGCGCAGCAGGCGCAGCGAGTCGGCCCCGGGCAGGTCGCCCAGCACGTCGTCGTCGGTGATCTCGGCCGGCTCCAGGTGCAGTTCGTCGGCGAGCAGCGCGCGGATCGTGTCGGCCGCGTCGGTCATGATGACGTTCCCCTCTGATGGTCGAAGTAGGGCTGGAGCGCGGCGAACCCGGCGGCGTCGAGACCGAGGTCCCGGGCCTCCTCCGCGCGGATCGGGGTGTAGGTGCCGCTCGCCGCGACGCGCACCGCACCGTCCACATCGGACACGTCGGCCTCGGCGCGGACGGTCGTGCGGCCGGTGTCGCCGGCCGTGCCGCTCAGCAGCCGCGCGGTGACGAGGTAGCGGCGGCCGGTGTGCAGCGGCGCGAGCATGCGGGTGCGCAGCGTCGCGCAGAACGTCAGCCGCCCCCGTTCGACGGCGACGAGCGTGCCCATCACCTCGTCGACGACGGCGCCGATCACCCCGCCGTGCACGATGCCCGGGTAGGAGGCGAACCGTTCGGGGACGGTGAACCACGCACCGGTGCGCCCGTCGGGCAGGCGCCGCACCGCGAGCGCGAGCCCGTCGGGGTTGTGCGGCGAACAGCCGAAGCAGCGGATCCGTTCGTCGGCGAGCCAGGGGAGCGCGAGCGTTCCGGTCACGGCCGGTCCGCGCCGATCCGCTCGGCGGCCAGGGCGCGCTGCCACTTGCCGCTGGTGGTCCGGGTGAGCCAGCGCGGCCGCACGACGTACACCCGCACGGCGGCGAGGTCCAGTTCGGCCGAGACGCGCCGGGCGACCTCGCGGCGCAGCGCGGCACCACCGTCGGCGTCGGCGACGCTCTCCACGATGACGCCGATGTGCTCGGCACCCTCGTCCGAGGTGTCGGAGAACGCGACGCACCGGCCCCGGTACACGCCCGGGGTCTCGCGCGCCACCCGTTCGACGTCGTCGGGGAAGAAGTTCCGGCCGCGTACGACCACCATCTCCTTGAGCCGGCCGGCCACGAACAGGTCGCCGTCGAGCGTGAAGCCGAGGTCGCCGGTGCGCAGCCAGGCCCCGTCGAACAGCCGCCGGGTCGCCTCCGGGTCGCGGTAGTAGCCGCTCGACACCGCCGGCCCGCCGATCTGGATCTCGCCGAGTCGCCCCTCGCCGACCGGTTCGCCGGACGGGTCGACGATCCGCAGCACGATGCCGTGCACCGGCCGGCCGACGCTCACCACCCGCTTGGCGCCGGGGCCGGGCCCGGGCAGGATGCGCACCGTGCCGCTGGTGGCGAGCGCCGTGCGGTCGACCGGCACCGCGCGCGGCACGCTGCCCGGTTCCGGGAACGTCACCGCGAGCGTCGCCTCCGCCATGCCGTACACCGGGTACATCACCGACGGGTGCACCCCCAGCGTCGCGGTGAACCGCTCGACGGTCTCCGCGCTGACCGGCTCGGAACCGTTGAACGCCAACCGCCAGCGCGAAAGGTCCACAGTGGACAGATCGCCGGGGCGCAGCGCGTCGAGGAGGTAGTCGTAGGAGAAGTTCGGCCCGTTGAGGATGGTGCCGCCGACGGCCGCGAAGTGGCGCAGTACCTCCACCGGCCGCCGCAGGAACGCCGTCGGCGTGAACACGTGCACGTCGCTGCCGTTGAGCCAGGAGGAGAGCAGGCCGATGAGGCCCATGTCGTGGAAGAGCGGCACCCACTGCACCACCACGTCGTCCGGCGTGAGCCGGCCGGAGACGACCACGGCGCGCAGCCCGGCCAGGAGGCTCGTGTGGCTCAGCATCACGCCGCGCGGTGCGCTGGTGCTGCCGGAGGTGAACTGCACGACCGCGAGCGCGTCGGCTGGCACGTCGGGCAGGCGGGTGTCGGACGGTCCCACGCCGGGCGTGATGACGGTCAGGTCCGGCAGCAGGTCGCCGAGCACCGCGCCGAGCGGCCGGAACTCGTTCGCCAGCACCAGGTGCCGCATCCCGGCCGCCTGTGCGATGCGGGCCAGCCGCCGGCCCGTGGCGGCCTCGTCGCCGAACCCGGGCTGGATCGGCAGCAGGCTCACCGCCGCACCGGCCCGCCACAGCCCGAAGAGCGTCACCGGCACGTCGTTCAACGGCGGCAGGAGGACCCCGACGACGTCGCCCGGGACGACGCCGGCCGCGCGGAAGCGGCCCGCCGCAACGGTTGCCGCGCGGTCGACCTCCGCGGCGGTGATCCGTTCGGCGGTGTGCGGGAAGTGCAGGGCGGCCCCGGGTGCGGTGCGGGCCAGGGCCGCGAGGCCCGCACCGAGTGTCGTTGCGGTCATGCCTGCTCCAGACTCGGGTCCGACGTGGCGGTGGAAGGGTTGGTCGACGGGGACGGCCGCCGGTGACGGGTGCGCACGGCGGTGAGGAGTTCGCCGGCGGCGGCGCGGGCCTGCCGGCGGGAGGGCATGTAGGCGAGGAAGAAGACCGCCCGGGTGAACCACGCGAGCCAGCCGGTGAACGGCACGCCGTACAGGTGCGCGGCGCCCTTGCCGACGCCGAGGCACGCCGAGCGGCCCAGCCCCGGATAGCCGAACCGGCGCGGTGTGCGCCCGCGCAGCTGCCGGACCAGGTTCCGGCCGAGGCGGCCGCCGTGCTTGATGGCCCACAGGGCGTTCGCGGGGCTGGGGCGCCCGGAGGCGATGTGCGGCACGGCGGCGAGGTCCCCGCCGGACCAGACCTCGGGACGCCCGGCCACCCGCAGGAACGCGTCGACGCGCAGCCGCCCGTCGGGCAGGCGCGGCAGCTGCTCCGTTCCCGGGACGGCCACCGGGCGCTGGCCCGAGGTGCTGACCACCAGGTCGGCGGGGAGCAGCGTGCCGTCGGCGAGTGCGACGCCGGTCGGGCCGACCTCGCGGACGGCCGTTCCGGTGCGCACCCGCACGCCGTAGCGGTCGAGCTGCCGGTGCACGTAGCGGGCTAGGCCGCGGTAGCGGGGCAGCAGTTCGGGCACCAGGGCCGGGCCGGAGTGCACCAGCTGGATGCGCCGGCCGTCGTCGCGGAACCGTTCGGCGATGGCGGCGCACAACTCGGCGCCGGCGAGGCCGCCGCCGACCACCACGAGATCCCGCCACGGCTGCGCCAGCCGCCGGTGCAGCAGGGCGAAGCCGGCGGGGTCCTTGGCGGAGTAGCCGTGCGCGCCGATGCCGGGCGGCGTGCGGCTGTCCGACGAACCGGCGGCCAGCACCAGCTGGTCGTACTCGACCTCGGTCACGCCGTCGGCGGTGCGCACGGTGGCGCGGCGGCGTTCGAGGTCGACGGCGGTGACCGTGCCGTCGACCAGCGTCGCCGCGGGGCACAGCTCGGCGAGGTCGGTGACGAGCCGCCGCGGCGGCAGCAGGTCGCCGAGCACCTCGCCGGTGAACCCGTGGAAGCGGTGCGTCAGGCCGGGCGCGACGACCGTGGTGGTGACGTCGCCGCGGCGGATCGCGCGGCGCATCGCCCGGTGCGCCCAGACGGTGACGTAGCCGCCGCCGACGAAGAGCACGCGCATCACACACCGACCCGCGCGGCCGAGGGGAACGAGTCGGCGTACCAGCGCAGCGCCTCGGCCGGCGCCGGCCGTCCGGCGAAGCGCGCGGCCGACGCGCGCCCGACCACCCGGTCGGTGTTCGAGCGGTCGAACACCCGGTCGCCCCACATGTACGAGAGGTAGTACGACATGCGGTCGGCCAGCCGCAGGTCACTGTCGCGCAGCTCGGCCGCACTGTCCACAAAGGACACCGGCCCGAGCCCGAACGTCCGGCAGATCTCGGCGATCAGCGTGGTGACCGGCACCGCCGGCGCACCCACGAGATGGAAGATCTCCCCGTGCCGCCCGTCGAGGCCGCAGCGCACCGCCTCGGCGCCGACCTGGTCGACCGGCACGAGGTTGGCGGTGGCGCCCGGGTCGACGTGCAGGCGGATGCCGTCCGGCCCGCGGTGCTGGTGCGCGTAGCGGCTCAGCGCGAACCCGAGCCCGTACAGGCCGCTCAGGCTGCCGCTGACGGCGGCGGTGCGGCTGTGCCCGATCACCACGCTCGGGCGCAGCACGGTGGTGCGGAAGGCGTTCGCCGACAGGACCAGGTTCTCGGCGGCGATCTTGCTCTCCTCGTAGGCGTTGCGCGCCTTGGCGGGGTCGGCGGGGCGTTCGGGGATCACGCCGTGCGCGGTGCCGGCGACGTAGGCGCTGCTGACGTAGTGGAACGCCGCCGCCCCGACCTCGCCGGCGAGGTCGAGCAGGCGCGCGGTGCCCTCGACGTTCGTGCGGTGCACGAGTGCGCGGTCCCGCTCGTGGTAGCGCAGCGAACCGGCGCAGTGCCACACGTGCGCGACGCCGTGGCGCAGCGCGTGGCGGGCCGCGTCGAGCGGCCGGTGCAGGTCGGCCGGGACCACCTGACAGCGGCGCGGGATCTCGGGCACGACCTGCGCCGGCAGGCCGTACGCGCGGGCCGCCTCGGCCAGCCCCGCGAAGAGCCGGGCCGCGGACTGTCCGGGCCGGCCGGAGGGGCGGACCAGGCACGCGACGTGCGCGTCGGTGCGGGTCAGGAGTTCGAGCACGAGGGCGCGACCGACGAATCCGGTCGCCCCCGAGACCGCGTGGCTCGGTGCTACTGGCATGTGGATGGTTCTCCCGTTCGATCGTCGGGGATCCGCGCACCGGCGACGAAGGCCACCACGTCGCGGATCACGTCCGGGTCCTTGAGGATCAGCCGGTGGCCCAGCCGTTCGGTGCTGCGCAGGTGTGCTCCCGGCCAGGCGGCGGCCAGGTTGGCGCCCTCCCGGTAGGGGATCTCGGCGTCGTCGCGGTCGTGCACGATCAGCGCCGGGGTGCGCAGGTCCGGCGCGACGGTGCGCAGGTCCCATCCGTCGGCGTGCGCGTCGAAGTAGCCCAGCAGCGCCGCGCGGGTGCGGGCGTGCAGGCGTGGGCTCAGGCCCAGCGTGCGGGCGAAGCGTTCGACATTGGTGTCGGACTCGGCGAACGGCGACACCAGCGCGACGGCGTTCGGGGTGGCGCCCAGGCGCAGCGCGTACGCGACGGCGGAGGCGCCGAACGAGTGGCCGATCATCGCGTGCACGCCGCCGAGCTGCCGTTCCAGGCGCACCAGCAGCGTGGCGAACTCCACCAGGTCGGTGCGGCGGGCCCGGGAACGCCCGTGCGCCGGCCCGTCGAAGGCCACCACCCGCAGGCCGCGTTCCACCAGCGGGGCGACGAGGCGCGACAGGTGCGAGCCCCGGCCGCCCCAGCCGTGGGCGAGCAGGACGCACGGCCCGTCGCCCCAGGCCCACGCGTCGAGACGTTCCCCCTGAAAGGACAGGGGCACGACGGAGGCCGGCGCGTCCCAGCGCGACGGTGCGGCGCGCGGCAGCGGGGTGAGGAAGAGCCGGGCCGCCTGCCGGCCGGCGAGGCCGGGCGCGACCGCGCCCAGGGCGGTGAGGTACAGGCGGGCGAGCCGCAACAGGGTCGACACGACTAGCTCACCGCCCGGCCGACGCGGTAGTTGAGCCGGAACGTCTCCACCATCGCCGAGTGCCCGGCCGCCGCGAACGCCGCCGTGGCGTCCCGGCCGGCGTGGCGCAGCAGCACGTCCCGCCCGCCCGGATGGTGCCGGGCCCACGCGGTCACGTCGAAGACCTCGCCGGAGATCACCACCCAGAGGCTCTCCGTGCCGTCGTGCTTCGCGATCTCGTCCCACTTCAGCTCCGGCAGCTCGACACGCGGCGCGTCCGCCGGAGCGTGCAGCGGCAGCAGGCCGTGCGGATGGCCGCCGTTGGGGCGGGCCCGGTCCAGCACCGGCAGGTGTGGCGAGCGGTCCGACACGCCCAGCCGTGACGGCTCCGGCGGCCCGCCCGGATGCGCCGGATTGTTCTGCAGGCTCCGCACGAACGCCCCCGCCGGCAGCAGTTCGTTGAGGGTGCCGAGCGTGTAGAAGACGCCGCGGACCCGTTCCCGCTCCCGCGGCGTGGGCTCCGGATAGCCCAGTGCGCGCCGGAACACCGGATGCATCCCCACGCGGGCCGCCGCCAGCACCGCCTCGCGCAGTCCCGGGAAGCCGGCGTCGCCGAGGGAGTTCGACGCGATCGTCTCGAACGTGTCCCGCTTGAGCGGGTGGAAGCCGTCGTTCGCCGTCGAGGCGTCCAGGAACCAGCGGTACATCGCGGCGTAGTCGTCGGTCAGGTCGGCGATGTTCATGTCCCGGCCGAGGCGCACGTAGGCGTGGAAGTAGCCGAGCCGTTCGACCTCCAGCAGCGGCCGGTGCCCGATCCGTTCGATCGCCTCGAGCCAGGTGAACGCGCTGTCCAGCAGCACGTACTTCATGCCCTCCTGCGGGATGAGGTAGCGGCCGTGGATCTCGTTGAGCCGCGCGACGACGGCCCGGCCGCGGCTGCTGTCGGCGCCCCACTCGAAGTAGTTCGCGAAGAGCGTGTAGGTGTCGTGGAACCGCTGCACCGGGCGGTCCTCGGCCTCGCGGGTGCTGCGGAAGAAGAGCGACACCGCGCTCGACTGGGCGATGCGCAGGATGGCCAGGAGTTCGGCGACCCGCGCCTCCACCCGGAACGCCGAGCCGAGCGCGTGGTGGATCCGGTCGCAGTCGCGGATCGGATCCAGGTCGTTCAGCTGCGCGGGCGGTGTGCCGGACAGGAGCCAGTTCACCCGTTCGGCCAGCGCGTCTGTCGGCAATCCGCGGGCCGCCAGGTCGGCCACCTCGTCGGCGACGGCGGCCGCGATGCGGTCCCGGGGCGTGTGCCTGGTCAGGCCGCTGTAGCGGATCAGGAGGTCGAGCAGGGGTCGGCGATCGAATTCGACGTGGTCGGTCACCAGCGTGGAGCACGGATCGGTCACCCCCTGCGAGCGTTCCACTCCGTTCCATCACGAAGACCGCCCGGCGGTGTGGTGCCGCCGGGCGGTCGTGATGCCGTCAGTGGGCGACGAGCACCGGCTCCTCCGCTTCCGACTTCGCCGCGTGGCGTCCCACCCGCCGGCGCTCCTTGAGCCCCTCGACGATCGTGTACAGCGTCGGCACCAGCACGAGGGTCAGCAGCGTCGAGCTGATCAGCCCGCCGATGACCACGATCGCCAGCGGCCGCGAGATGAAGCCGCCGCTGTCGGTGACCCCGAGCGCCATCGGGCTCAGCGCGCAGATCGTGGCGACGGCGGTCATGAGGATCGGCCGCAGCCGGCGCCGCCCGCCCTCGACGACCGCGTCGTGGATGCTCATGCCCCGCGCGCGGTACTGGTTGATCAGGTCCATGAGCACGATCGCGTTCGTGACCACGATGCCGACCAGCATCAGCGCCCCGATCAGCGCCGGCAGGCCGAGCGCGGTGCCGGTGGCCAGCAGCAGGAGCACCGCCCCGGTCGCCGCGAACGGGATCGACACCAGCAGGATCAGCGGCTGCACGATGCTGCGGAACGCGCCCGCCATGATGAGGAACACCAGGGCGACCGCGGCCGCCAGCACCAGGGACAGGTTGCCGAACGCCTCGTCCTGGTCGGCGCTGACCCCGCCGATCGTGTAGGAGGCGCCGGCCGGCAGCGTCAGCGCGGCGAGCCGCTTCTCCAGGTCGGCGGTGACCGCGCCGGTGTCGGCGGTGTCGGGCGTGCCGGTGATCGAGGCGGTGCGTTCGCCGTCGATGTGGGTGATCCGGGCCGGCCCGTCGATCCGCCGCACCTGCGCGACCGCGTCGAGGCGCACCGGCCCGGCCGGGGTCGGGACCGGCATGGCCTTCAGGGCCTCCAGGTCGGCCGGTGCCGCGCCGGTGCGCAGGACGACGTCGCGCTGCCGGCCGTCGATGGTGACCGTGGTCAGGGGCGCTCCGCGGTACACCGCCGAGACGAGGTCGCCGAGCGCGCTGTCGCTGAGCCCGTAGCGGGCCGCGGCCGCCCGGTCGGCCGTGATGTCCACGCGCGGCGCGCCGGTCGTCAGGTTGCTGTCCACATTGATCACCTTCGGGGTGCCGGCCATGGCCGTGCGGACCCGTTCGGCCGCCTCGGTGAGGGTCGCCGCGTCGGCGGCGCGGACGACCACCTCCAGGCCGCCCGAGCCGGTGCCGCCGTCGGTCATGGTCCCGCCGACCGCGACCACGAGCGTCCCCGCGTCGGTCACCGTCGCGAGCCGGTCCCGCACCTTTCGGGTGAACGCCGTGAGCTTCGTGCCGCTCTTCACCGTCACCGTGAAGGTCGCCTCGCCGCTGTCGCTGTCGTCGCCGAAGCCGCTGCCGCCCACGGCGCCGATCGTCACCTGGGTGACGGCCACCTCGGGATACCCGGCCAGGATCGCCTCGACCTTCCGCGCGGCGGCGTCGGTGGCCGCGAGCCCGGTCCCGGCGGGCAGCCGCTGCGACACGGTGATCGACGTGCTGTCGCTCTGGTCGAGGAAGTTCGTCTGCAGCCGCGTCGCCAGCCCGGCGGTGCCGGCGAAGATCACGAGTCCGATCGCGAGCGTGGTCAGCCGCCGCCGCGTCGCGAACTCGATCACCGGCACGTACGCCCGCTGCAACAGCCCGCGCCGCTCCTGCTCCTGGGTGACCGGCCCACCGGCCGGCGGCCGCAGGAACCAGTACGCGAGCACCGGCACCACCGTGAGCGCCACCAGCAGCGAGGCCAGCAACGCCACCGAGACGGTGATCGCGAACGGCCCGAAGAGCTGCCCGATGAGCCCGCCGACGAACGCGATCGGCAGGAAGACCGCGACCGTCGTGAGCGTCGACGCGACGACCGCGCCGGTCACCTCCCGCACGCCGGTGAGCACCGCCTCGCGCCGCGGCTCGCCGTAACCGAGGTGGCGCTTGATGTTCTCCAGCACGACGATCGAGTCGTCGACGACCCGGCCGACCGCGATCGTCAACGCCCCGAGCGTGAGCAGGTTGAGCGTGTAGTCGCGCACCCACAGGGCGAGCAGCGCCACCACCACCGACACCGGGATCGATACGGCCGTCACGAGGGTCGAGCGCACCGACGTCAGGAAGATCAGGATCACGAGGACGGCGAACGCCAGGCCGAGCAGCCCCTCGGTGGTCAGTCCCTCCACCGAGGCCTCGATCTCCGGCGCGCTGTCGGAGGTGACCGTGAGCCGGGCGTCCCCGCCGAGTTCGCGCCGCAGATCGGGCAGCAGGGCGCGGACGTCGTGCGAGATGGAGACCGCGTTGCCGTCCGGGCGCATCGTCAAGGACAGCCCGATGCTCGGCTTCCCGTCGATGCGGGCGAGCGAGGTGATCTCGTCGGGCACCAGGTCGACCGTCGCGACCGCGCCCAGGCGCACCGCGGCGTTCGGCGCCTCCGCGGCGACGAACAGGTTGCGGACGTCCTCGACGGTGCGCAGGGCGCTGCCGACCTGGATCGCCAGCGACTCCTTCGGCTGCGCCAGCGTGCCGGCCGCGACCGTGGAACCGTTGGCGCGCAACGTCTGCGCCACCGCCTCGGCGCTCACCCCGGCCGCGGCCGCCTTCGCCGCGTCGAGCGTGACCGCGACGTGGTCCGTGGTGCCGCCGACGACCTCCACGCCGCGTATCCCGTCGACGCCCTGCAGCCGCGGCACGACGAGCCGCCGGAGCCGCTCGGTGAACTCCCGCGGGTCGGCCGTGCCGCTCGCCGACACCTGCATGATCGGGGCGTTCTCGAAGGAACCGGCGACCACCTGCGGCACGACGCCGGTGGGCAGCTGCGCGGCGACGCCGTTCACCGCGGTCTGCAGGCGGGCGACCATGTCGTCGAGCGGCGTGCGGTAGCCGAACTCCACCTGCACCGTCGCGAACCCGTCCCGGGTCACCGACGTGACCTGCTCCACGCCGTCGACCGACCGCGCAGCCGTCTCGATCGGCGCGGTGACCTGCTGCACCACGATCTCCGGCGGCGCACCGGGCAACTGCGCCGAGACCATCGCCATCGGCAGTGACAGGGGCGGGAACAACTGCTGCTTGAGCTGCGGAACGGCGAACGCGCCGAAGCCGAGCACGATCAGCGTGACGAGCGCGACCAGCCCCCGGTTGGCGAGGCTCAACCGAGCCAATCTGAACATGATGGTGGACCCCTCGGATCGATCGGATCTTTTGTCGGGGTTCACCCTGGCCGCGGCGACCCCCGGCGCGCGTCGTCCGGCGGGCGGCCGCGCGACGCTGCGAACGCGGATCGTCGCGGTGCCGCCTACCGCATCCGGAGCACACCCGTATACCGCGTGCGGACGACGCCCCCGCCGGCCGGCGTTCCTACGATGGCCGGCATGGACCTTGCCGGGTTGCGGCGGAGCAGGGCGTGGCGCACCGCCGGGCGCCATCCACAGTGGACGGACGCGGTGCTCGGCCTGGGCGTGGCCGTGCTGTCGCTGTTCATGGTCTCGTTCAGCCCGCAGGGGCAGGAGCGGCAGGACATCACCGCGTACCACCTGATCGCCGCCGGGGTGGCGTTCGTCGCCGTGACCGTGCGCCGGCGGGCACCGCGGCGGGCGCTGGCCGGCACCGTCGCGGCCGCGGTACCGCTCACGTTCGCGCTCGGCGGCCAGCCGCAGGCCGTCACGGGCACGCTCATGGTCACCGTCTACACCGTCGCGCTGGTCACCGACCGGCGCGGCCTCCTGCTGACCGCCGCCGGCGTGTGCGTCGTCGGCTGGCTGACCTACGTCGCCGTCGGGGACGGCCCCTGGTGGGATCCGGAGAACAGCGCCAATCTCGGGTTCGTCGGGATGGCCGCGGCCTACGGCGACGCGACGCGCAGCCGGCGGGCCTACATCGCCGCCGTCGAGGACCGGGCGACGCGCGCCGAACAGACCCGCGAGGAGGAGGCCCGCCGCCGGGTCGCCGAGGAGCGGCTGCGGATCGCCCGGGAACTGCACGACGTCGTCGCGCACCACATCGCCGTCGTCAAGGTGCAGGCGACCGGCGCCCGGCACATCGGCCCGCGCAGTCCCGAACAGGTCGCGCCGGCGCTCGACGCGATCAGCCGTTCCGCCGACGCCGCGCTGACCGAGATGGCGTTCGTCGTCGGGCTGCTGCGCGACTCGGGCGAACCGGCGGGCACCCGGCCGCCGCGCGGGCTCGCGCAGCTGCGGGAGCTGCTCGCCGACCTGTCCGGGCACCTGAGCGTCGACTACCGCGTCACCGTCGAGGGCGCCTCCACCGGCGCCGGCGAACTGCCCGCCGTCGTCGACGCCGCCGCCTACCGGATCGCGCTGGAGGCGCTGACCAACGCGCAGAAGTACGGCGACGGGACCGCCGACCTGACCGTCGCCTACACGCCGCAGGCCGTCACGCTGCACATCGCGAACCCGGTCGCCGACCCGGCCGGTGCGCGCGGCTCCGGGTACGGCCTCGTCGGCATGCGCGAACGCGCCTCGGCCGTCGGCGGCAGCGTCACCGCCGGGATGGCCGCACCGGGCCGGTTCGCGGTGCGGGCGTCGCTACCCCGGCGGGTGCCGGCGGTGGCGTCGTGATCCGGGTGCTGCTGGTCGACGACCAGCCGTTGATCAGGGCCGGCTTCCGGATGTTCCTCGCCTCGGAGCCGGACATCGAGATCGTGGGCGAGGCCGGGAACGGGCGCGAAGCGGTGCGGTTGGCGCGGACCGGCCGGGCTGATGTCGTTCTCATGGATATCCGGATGCCGGAGCTGGACGGCATCGAGGCGACCCGCGAGATCGCCGCGTCCGAGGACCTCGCGGGGGTAAGGATCTTGATCCTCACCACCTTCGAGAACGACGAGAACGTCGTGCGCGCGCTGCGTGCCGGCGCCGGCGGCTTCCTCGGCAAGAACGCGGAGCCGGACGAACTGCTGCGCGCCATCCGGGTGGTCGCCGCCGGCGAGACGCTGCTGTCACCGGCCGCCACGCGCGGTCTGGTGAGCCGGTTCCTGAGCGAGGTGCAGCCGGTGCCGCTCCCGCCGCCCGAGGGCCTCGAACGGCTGACCGAACGCGAACGCGAGGTGCTCGTGCTCGTCGCGCACGGCATGACCAACGACGAGATCGGCGAACGGCTCTTCCTCTCGCCGCTGACCGTCAAGACGCACGCGAACCGGGCGATGGCCAAGCTCGGCGCGCGCGACCGGGCACAACTGGTCGTGATGGCCTACCAGAGCGGCCTGGTCCCGCTCGCTCCCACCGGCCGACCGGGGCACGGGTAAACCGCTACTTCGGCGGTGGGTGCGGCGCGTACGGTGTGGCGCAGAGAGCTACGCGGACCCGAAGGGGCGAATGTTGCCAGCCGCTGAACTGCGAGGCGTGACTCTGGACTGTGCCGACCCGCCGGCGCTGGCGCGCTTCTACAGTGCGCTGACCGGGATGCGCGAGCTGTTCAGCTCGGACGGGTTCGTCGCCCTGACCGGCGGCTCCGGTTGTGACCTGGGGTTCCAGCGGGTCGACGGATACCGGGCCCCGCAGTGGCCGGGGCAGGACGTGCCGCAACAGCTCCACCTGGATTTCCGGGCCGACGACCTCGACGCGGTGGAGGAGTTGGCGCTGGGACTGGGCGCGGTCAAGCCGGAGCATCAGCCCGGCGACGGGCGCTGGCGGGTGCTCCTGGATCCGGCCGGCCATCCCTTCTGCCTGACGCCCGCCTGACGCCCATCGCGACATCAGAGGTCGGTCAGATGGGCTCAACGCCGCCATGATGGACGCCTCGATGGTGTACGGACACCCTCGCGGTCGCCGGCCTGGTCCGTGCGCTCGTGGCGACCGCGATCGACGACATCCGCGCGGGAAGGCCCGCTGCGCGGGTCGCTGAGCACCTGCTCGACGCCGCGCACTGGCACGCTGCCCACGAGGGCATCGACGGAAGCCTCATCGATCCGCGCCTGGGCACGGCGCGGCCGGCGTGGCAGTTCGTGGACGACCTGTTCGCCACCGTGCGTCCGGCCCTGACCCGTCACGGCGACACCGCGTTCGTGGTGCGGCAACTCGCGGAGCCTTCCGCCGTCTTGCGCGGCGAGGGCGTTTTCTCCCGCAAGCGCCGGGTATCGGGGCGGCCATGAGCGAGACACACGAGGACGCGATCCTGGTCGGCGGACCACGGGACGGCAACCGGCTCGAGTCCCAGGGGCAGCCGGTGGTCGAGGTGGAGATCGACGGGTTCATGCACCGCTACGCCATCACCACCAAGGAACGCGACGGCCGGCGCGTGTACAACTACGACGGCATGATCGACCCCAGCGGCGCCCAACCGGGGGCGCAGGCGCCCGAGGGCGGACTGCATGACCCGATCAGCGGCGACCGGCTCAGCGGTTGATCGCCGTGGCCCGTCACTGGGGCCGCACGGCCTCCGTGTCGCCCGAGACGTCGGCCGGGTCGTAGCCGGCGCGGCGCACCCGTTCGGCGTGGAGGCGTTGTTCGTCCGTCGTCTCCTGGTCGAAGAAGTCGCCGGCGTCGTCGTCCGTCGCCGGCAGGGAGTGGCCGGGCGGACGCAACGACTGTTCGTGCGCCGTCGTCGTGTCCTCGGGCGTCCGCTGTGGTTCCGTCATGGCCGCGCACTGCCCACGTTCATGGCGCACAAACGCGGCCACCGTCGCCCGTTCGGGCCGGCGGTCCCGTTTCGTCTACAACTCCCGGGAACCGCTCGAGCGGCTGCGGGCCGCCAGCACCGGTTCCGCTCGAGCAGCGACACCGAGGTGGTGCTCGCGGCACACCACCAATGGGGCGAGCGCTTCGTCGAGCACCAGGCCGGCATGTTCGCCGCCGTCATCGCCGACCGCGGCCTCCTGCTGGCCTTGGCCCGGTTGCCGAACGGATCGAAGACGAGTCTGCCGTTCGAGTGTCTCGATCTCGTGGTGCGCGGCGAGGATTTGTCGCAACCGGTGGTCACCGACGACCTGTCCGGCGGCCGACTTCTCGTGCGCTCCTTCGACGCCGGGGCGCCCGAGGTCGTAAGACCGAACCGGTGTCAGTAGGAGGCGGCCTTTCCCGCCCGTTTGTCGGTCTGCGCCAGCTTGTCTGCGGCGGGTCGGTCGCGTTGTGCGCGGTCGGGCCGGAGCATCGGGCAAGCGGATGAGGGCTCAACCGAAATGATCCTGGGATGGCGGAGTCGACTAGATCGAGTTCGCCGGCACCGGTCTGCACGTCTACAACGGTGTGGATGCGAACGGCCGCTCGGCCGACGCTGTCCGACAGCTTCCGGAGCACGAGCCGTACGCTTCTCGGGTGCGGACCGTCCCGAATACCGACTCCAGGTGAGCGGGCGCGTGGACCGCCAGGCCTTTCATCGCCGCGTTCTACGCGAGTTATTCGGTGCGTGGCCGGGGCGTACCGTGGTCCGTACGCGAATGAACGGCCTCGGTCACCAGGACGACGCTCCACAGGCACCAGATCATCCGATCGAGGTGCTCGAGATAGCGCCGACCGCACCGGAAGGGGCGTGGGTCTACGCTTCCTGCGGAGCGTGGCAAACTCCGTCTCGAGGACAACCCCTCGCTGAATTCCTCCTTGTCTCCCTGAATTCTTCGGAGCTCCACGTAGAAACTGTCTACGATGTTGTCGCTCTGCACGCCGACAACAGTGGGCCGCTGAGACTCTACGACACGGTGGACTTAGGCCGGCCGTGGCAGCCTGGAAGTGCCTGCGATCACCTTCTCGTCGCCCCGCCGTACATCGTCGACGAAGGAGCTGGCGAATTCGAGATCTTCGGGCTCGCACTCTCGTTGCTCTGGCTGATCCCGATAACGGCGAGCGAGGCCGAGTTCGCGAATCATCACGGCGGTTACCTACTGGGCGAGGAGATTGCCGAGGCTGACGTCGGCGTGTTCCAGGCGGACCGGCCTTCGGTCAGGTGACGGCGGAGTCACCCCCTCCACGCAGCGGCCGGATTGCGATACTTGCCGCCGTGACGGTCAAGGCGCTCATCTTCGACTTCGACGGCCTGTTGATGGACACGGAGACCACCCTCCTGGAGAGCTGGCGCTGGGAGTGGCGACGCCACGGCCTGGAACTCGACCCGACCGGCTTCTTCGCCGAGCACGGCGGCGACGCCAACGAGGCGCGCTACATCGCCCTCGCCGGGGCGGTCGGGGCGGCGTACGACCGGGAGTCGAGCCACGAGCTGCGGATGGCGCACCGGGCCGCCCTGAACGCCGCCCTGGAACCCGCGCCCGGCATCGTCGAATGGCTGGACCGGGCCGCCGAACTAGGGCTACGACTTGCCGTGGCGAGCAGCTCACACTCCGCTCACGTCCTTGCCCTGCTGGAACGGGCCGGACTGCGCGGCCGCTTCGAGGTGCTGGCGACCGGGGAGGAGGTGGCCGCGCACAAGCCCGATCCGGCCGTGTACCTGCTGGCGCTGGAACGGCTCGGCCTGCCGGCGGCGGAGGCGGTGGCGTTCGAGGACACCGCGCACGGCGTCGCCGCGGCGCGCACCGCCGGGCTGCGCTGCGTCGCCGTGCCGAACCCGCACGCCGACCACGCCCGGTTCGGCACGGCCGATCTGCTCCTGACGAGTGCCGCCGACCTGCCGCTGGACGAGGTGCTGGCCGGTTTGGAATCCTGACTATGCTCTGCGGCCATGACCGTGCCGGCCCTCTGGTGGGAACGACCGCGCCGCCTCCTCGTCCGACGCTGGCGGAGCCTCAACCCGCTGACCCGCGACGCGGTCGGCGGCGGCGGCCTCCTCGCGGTATCCCTGGTGCCGGGCATGTCCGGCAGTGGCGCCGACCTTCCCGAGTTCGCGGATCTGCCGATGGACGCGACGGGCTGGGCGCTGCTCGTGGCGCTGTGCGTCCCGCTGACGCTGCGGCGGCGGTGGCCGGCGGTCTGTGCGGTGCTCACGGCGGTGGCGTTCGGGCTGTACCAGGTGCTCGGCTACCCGAACTCGGCCGCGACCCTGGGGTTCCCGTTCGCGTTGTACGCGCTCGGCGCGCATCAGGTGCGCGGGCGGCGGGTGCTGCCGCTGGTGCTGACGTTCGGGTACGTGGCGCTCGCGGTGCTGTTGTGGCGGATGGGCTCCGGTCAGAGTCTGCTGCAGTACGTGGAGTTCTACGGCGTCCTGGCCGGGTTCTGGATCGTGGGCGGGTGGATGCGCACGCAGCGTGCCGCCGCGGAGGCGCATCGCCGCGACAGCATGGCGCTCGCGGTCGTGGCCGAACGCGCAGTGATCGCCCGTGAACTGCACGACGTGGTGACCCACCACGTGACGGCCATGGTGCTCCAGGCGGACGCGGCCGGTCTGGTGCTGGCGACCGATCCGGCATTGGCCGCGCAGGGGACGAAGGCGGTGAGCGACACCGGCCGCCAGGCCCTCGCCGAACTGCGCCACCTGCTGCGCGTTTTGGGCACCGAAGAGCGGCCCGCCGCGCAAAGGCACAGGGCCGTCGAGCCGAAGGGCGCCGGGCAAGGGCTCGCCGGGCCAAGGGCCGCCGAGGCCAAGGTCGCCGCCGAACAATGGGCCGCCGAGGCCAAGGTTGCCCAGGCCAAGGTCGCCGACGAGAGAGCCGCCGAGGAGTGGGCCGCCGAACAATGGGCCGTCGTGGACCAGGGCACCGCCGACACCAGCCCCACGATCGACCGCATCACCGACCTCGTCGAACGCACCCGAACCCTGGGCCAGCCCGTCGAGTGGCACGAGGAGGGCGTCGCCCGCCCGACCGGCGGCGGCGTCGACCTGACCCTCTACCGGGTCGTCCAGGAGTCCCTGACGAACGCCGTCAAGCACGCGCACGGCATGCCGACCCACGTCCGGCTCACGCACTCGGAGCACGCGGTCGCCGTGGAGATCCGCACCGACGGTTCCGCCACCGGGCCGTCCGGCCGGGCCGGCCGCGGCCTCGCCGGCCTGCGCGAGCGGGTGAGCGTCTTCGGCGGCGACTTCGAGGCCGGCCCGACGCCCGCCGGCGGTTTCGTGATCCGGGCGACCGTCCCGTTCGGGGCGGCGCGATGAGCGGTTTCGTGATCCGGGCGGCCATCCCGGAGGGGGCGGCGCGATGAGCGGTTTCGTGATCCGGGCCGCCGTCCCGGAAGGGGCGCCGCGATGAGGATCCTGGTCTGCGACGACCAGCCGCTGATCCGCACCGCGTACGCCACGATCTTCGGCGTTCAACCGGGCATCGAGGTGGCCGGCACCGCCGACGACGGCGAACAGGCCGTGCGTCTGGCGCGGGCGCTGCGGCCCGACGTCGTCCTGATGGACATCCGGATGCCGGTGCTGGACGGGATCGAGGCGACCCGGCGGCTCGCCGGGCCGGAGGTCGCCGATCCGTTGACGGTGCTGGTGGTGACGACGTTCAACCTGGACGAGTACGTGTACCGGGCGTTGCGCGCGGGCGCGTCCGGGTTCCTGCTCAAGGATGCCCAGCCGGCCGAACTGGTCGCCGCCGTGCGGACGGTCGCGGCCGGCGACGCCCTCGTCTCGCCGACGGTGACCCGCCGGTTGATCGGCCATTTCGGGGAACGGATCCGGCCGGCAGAGCCGCCGGACGGGCGCGCGGCGCTGCTGGCTCCCCGCGAGTCCGAGGTGCTGGCGTTGATCGCCCGCGGCATGACGAACGCGGAGATCGCCGCCGAGCTGACGTTGAGCCCGGAGACGGTCAAGACCTACGTGTCGCGCATCCTCACGAAGCTCGACCTGCGCGACCGGGTGCACGCCGTGGTGTGGGCGTTCCGGAACGGGATCGCGCCGATCGAGTAGCGGCGTTGTCCCCCGAGCGAGCCACATCGGATGTCCACGACGGGGTGAAGATTCCGGAGCGTCCCGATCCCTACCGTTCTCGATGGCTTGACGACGTCGAGAAGGGGTCCCGTCCATGCCCGGCACCAGAAGGTTCCGCCTGAAGTTTCCGCTGATGCTGGTCGGCGTGTTCGTGCTCTTCGGGGTCGCGGAGGGGCTGACGGCGGCCCGCGCGGACGACCCGACCTGGGCGGTCTCCGCCGGGTTCACGACCGCGATCCTCGCCGTCGTCGGTTACGCGCTGTTGAGCCGTTGGATCGAGCGGCGCGACCGCGTCCCCGAGGTTTCCTGGTCGAATGCCTTCCGCTGGCTGATCCCCGGCATCGTGCTCGGCGGCGCCGCTTTCGGGACCGTGATGCTGACGATCCGGCTGCTCGGCGGCTGGGGCACGCAGACCCGCGGCGACCTGGAGGGGCTGGCGATCACGGCCGGCATCATGGCGTGCGTGGCCGTCAGCGAGGAACTCCTCTTCCGCGGCGTGCTCACCCGCATGCTTGCCGAACGCTTCAACGGCTGGGTGGCGCTGATCGTCTCGTCGCTGCTGTTCGGCGCCATGCACCTGGCCAACGCGAACGTCACCGCGCTGGCCGCGCTCAGCATCGTGTGCACCGGCGGCCTGCTCTTCGGGGTGCTGTACCTGGCGACCCGTTCGCTGTGGCTGACGATCGGCTTCCACTTCGCCTGGAACACGATGCAGGCCGGCGTGTTCGGGACGGCCTCCTCGGGCGAGGAGTCGACGCACTCGCTGTACCGGACCACGCTCGACGGCGCCGAGTGGCTCACCGGTGGGGCGTTCGGGCCGGAGGCGAGCGCGGTCACGGTGGCGGTCATCACCGTGCCGGCGCTGGTGGTGCTCGTGATCGCGGCGGCCAAGGGTCGGCTGCGGCGCATCACGAACGACGCGCCGCAGCCGAGCGGCCAGGCCGGGCGGGAAGAGCGTCAGTACGTGTAGAAGCCGCGGCCGCTCTTGCGCCCGAGCAGGCCCGCCTCGACCATGCGCAGCAGCAGCGGCGGGGGAGCGTACAGCGGCTCCTTGTACTCCTCGTACATCGACGTGCCCACGGCGGCGCAGGTGTCGAGCCCGATGAGGTCGGCCAGCGCCAGCGGACCCATCGGGTGCGCGCACCCGCCGACCATCGCGGCGTCGACGTCCTCCGGGGTGGCGAACCCGCCCTCGACCATCCGGACCGCCGAGAGCAGGTACGGGATCAGCAGCGCGTTGACCACGAAGCCGGCCCGGTCCTTGGCGAGCACGGTCTGCTTGCCCAGCTGGTCGGCGGCGAACCGGCGGGCCCGTTCCAGCGTCTCCGGCGAGGTCAGCAGGCTCGGGATCAGTTCGACCAGCGGCAGGACCGGCACCGGGTTGAAGAAGTGCAGGCCGATCACCCGGTCCGGCCGGCCCGTGGCGGCGGCCAGCTTCTGGATCGGGATCGACGAGGTGTTGCTCGCCAGGATCGCCTCCGGGTCGGCCACCACCTTGTCCAGCGTGGCGAACGCGGTGGTCTTCAGCTGCTCGTCCTCGATGATCGCCTCGATGACGAGGGTGCGGTCGGCGAAGTCCTCGTACGCCTGCGTGTACCGGATCCGCTGGAGCGTCGCGTCCCGTTCGGCCTCGTCGAGCTTGCCGACCTTGACGGCCTTGCCGAGCGAACGTTCCAGGCGCTCGCGGGTCGCGGTGCAGCGCGCCTCGTCCACCTCCAGGATCAGCACGTCGCAACCGCTGCGCGCGGCCACCTCGGCGATGCCGGAACCCATGATTCCGCCACCCACCACTCCGACAGCCTCGGCCATGTGTCCTCCTTCGTTCCGGCCACCGAGTCTGCCCGGTTCCGCGGCGGAACGCGAAAGAACCGGCGGATCGCTATGCTCCGATGGCGCGAGCGCATCGTCATTCGGGGGAGTCGACGTGGGGCGAAGGCGGTTTCTTCCGGCCGGTGTGGCCGTCATCGGGTTCGTGGCCGCCGCTTTCGGGGTGGTGACGCAGTCCTTCGCCGGTACCGCCGGCGCGGCCGAGCAGGCGGTGTCGCTCTGGTCCGACGCGGACGTGCCGGGCACGGTGGACGTGGACGACGCGCAGCCGGTCGAGCTGGGCACCCGCTTCCGGGCCGACCGTGGCGGTGACGTGACCGGCGTGCGCTTCTACAAGTCCGCGGCGAACACCGGCCCGCACACCGGCTCCCTGTGGGAGGAGGACGGCACGCTGCTGGCGACGGTCACGTTCGGCGGCGAGACGGCGTCGGGCTGGCAGAACGCCACCTTCGCCGCACCGGTGACGATCGCGGCCGACCGCTTCTACGTCGTCTCCTACCACACCACCGCCGGCCACTACTCGGCCGACAACAACGGCTTCGCCCAGGCGCGCGACGCCGGCCCGCTGCACGCGCCGGCCAGCACCCCGGAACGCCCCAACGGCCTGTACCGCTACGGCTCCGGCGGCTTCCCGACGTCGACCTGGGCCGCGACGAACTACTGGGTGGACGTCACGTTCGTCCCGTCGGCGGTCACCACTCCCTCGGCGTCGCCGTCGCCCTCCGTCTCGCCGCCGCCGACCGGTGGCGCCTTCCCGGACGCGGGCAACACCGGTGTGCCGGACGGCGTGCAGCTCACCCCGTACACGGGCTCGTGCAGCTTCCGCACCGACAATCAGGTCATCGACGGCAAGATCGTCGACTGCGCGGACATCCTCGTGTACGCCCGCAACGTGACGTTCCGCAACAGCGTGCTCAACCGGGCCGTCATGACCAACGCCGCCGACGCCTCGGTGAGCGTGGTCGACTCCGAGGTGCGCGCCGGCGCGACGACGTGGGCCGGCGTCGGCGGCAGCAACCTGACCGTGCTGCGCTCGGAGATCACCGGCGGCCAGCACAGCGTCCGCTGCGACGGGAACTGCCTGGTCCAGGACTCCTACCTGCACGACCAGTTCAACGATCCGGACAGCGCCTTCGGCTACCACAACAACGCGTTCCTCACGAACGGCGGCAGCGGCATGGTGGTGCGGCACAACACGCTCTGGTGCTCCCCGCCGGACAACGCGATCGGTGGCGGCTGCACGGCCGACCTGGCGCTCTTCGGCGACTTCGCACCCGTCGAGAACGTCACCGTCGAGGACAACTACCTGCACGCCACGCCCGGCGGCTTCTGCGGCTCCTTCGGCTACAACCCGGGGAAGGCGTTCGGGGACAACCCCACGGGGGTCGTGGTGCGGGGCAACGTCTTCGGCCGGGGCGCCAACGGCCGGTGCGGCGGCGTCGGCCCGACGACCAGCTTCCTCGGCACCGGTGCCGGCAACGAGTGGGCGGCCAACACCTGGGACGACGGCGGCGCGGTCGACCCGCAGTGACGGTCCGGGCCGCCGGTGCGGGGCCCGGGGTCACCGGCGGTCGGCGTCGCCGGTCGGGTCGGGGCGCTCCGGCCCCGTGAGCGGGGCTGCCTCCTCGGCCGCGGTGCGGGCCGCGCGTTCGGCCGCGTCGGCCGCGGACCGGGCGAGCGCCGCCGCGTCGGCCACCTCGTCGGCGGCCTCCCGCACCCGCTCCGGTTCGGCGTCGGGCATGAGCCGGCGCAGCGACTTCAGGTCCCGCGCGCTCGCCTCCGCCGCCGCGGCCGCGTTCGTGGCCGCCTCCGCGGCGACGTCGATCATGCGGCGAACGGCCTGCTTCGGCCGTTCCGTCAGAAGGGGAGGACGCCAGGGCTCGGCGGCCGGGCGCACCGCGGCCTCGATCTCGACGCGCATCCGGTCGATGACCGCGAGCAGTGCGCCGTGCTGCTGCCAGGCGGCGGCGTCGACATGCGGGTCGACGAGCAGCAACCGGCCGAGATGCTCGCGGCGCGCGTGCAACGCCGTGAGGCTCTCGTGCACCTGGGCGCGGGCGTCGTCGTCGCCACCCGCCACGGCGGCCACGCCGCACATCGCCGCGGCCGCCCGCTCCAGAACGTCCGCCAGCGCGGCCCGGGCCTGCGGACCGTACGCCTCGATCTCCTTCTCCGGCGGCAGGTAGAACGTCCGGTCGAAGATCTCCCGGCACAGCGTGCGCAGCAGGATGTACCACAGCTCGATGCCGGTCATCGCGGTGCGCAGCCGGGGCTGGGCCTCGCGGACCTCGGCACCGCGCGGGTTGAGCAGCGCGCTCTGCTCGGCCCGCACCACCGACTTCTCCGCCTTGGCCACGTCCGGCCCCAACGCCCGCGCCTCCTCCAACCGGCGCTGCGCCGCCGCCCGCGACCAGCCCACCCGCAGGTCCCCGGCCAGCTCCCGCAGGAACTCCGCCAGCCGGTTCGCCACCTGCCCGATCGCCTCACCGGCCGGCCGCACGTGCACCGGCGGCGCGATCGCGAAGTTGACGGCGATGCCGACCACGGCGCCGACCAGCGTCTCGTAGACCCGGTTGATCGCCGCGCTCTCGGCGCCGATGCTGCCCACGGCCAGCACCAGCATGGCGCTGATCGGCGCCTCGACCAGGTTGGAACCCAGCCGCAGGTACACCCCGATGATCAGCGACAGCGCCACCACGGCACCGAGGCTCCACCAGTGCAGCCCCACGAACGTGGCGATCGCCACCGCGACCAGCACACCGGCCAGCACGCTGAACATCCGCTGCACCCCGGTGGCGACCGTCTCGTACACGGTCACCTGCACCACGAGCAGGGCCGTCAACGCAGCCAGGATCGGCGCGGCGCTGGTGCCGAGCAGGTCCGCGACGACGTACGCCAGCACCGCGCCGAGCGTGGACTTCGCGGTGCGCAGGCCGGGTACGCGGCCGGAACGGAGGGCGTTGTCGATGATTTTCATCCCGCAACGACGGTAGCGGCTGCCGCGGCGGAAGCGAACGTCACACCAGTCCGTGACGGTGCGCCCAGATCACGGCGTGCACCCGGTCGCGGGCGTTGAGCTTGGCGAGCACCCGGCCGACGTGCGTCTTCACGGTCGACTCGGACAGGAACAGCTCGCCGGCGATCTCCGGGTTCGACAGGCCACGGGCGATGGCGACCAGCACCTCGCGTTCCCGTGAGGTCAGCTCGGCCAGGATGCGGTCGCCGTGCAGCGGGGTGACCGGGCCGTCCCGGTAGTGGTCCAGCAGCGTACGGGTGATCCGGGGCGAGACCACCGCGTCGCCGGCGGCCACCGTGCGGACCGCCGCCACCAGGTCGGCCGAGCGGGCGTCCTTGAGGAGGAACCCGCTCGCCCCGGCGCGCAGGCCGTTGAACGCGTACTCGTCGAGGTCGAACGTCGTCAGGATGAGCACCCGGGTCTGCGGGCAGTGGGTCACGATCTCGCGGGTCGCCTCGATCCCGTCCAGCACCGGCATCCGCACGTCCATCAGCACCACGTCCGGCCGGTGCAACCGGGCCAGCTGGACGCCGGCGCGACCGTCGTCGGCCTCGCCCACGATGCGCAGGTCGGGCTGCCGGCCGAGCACCATCGCCATGCCCTCGCGCACCAGCGCCTGGTCGTCCACGAGGAGCACGGTCGTCTCAGCCATCGGTGTCCTTGCTCGGTTGGGGCAGGGTCGCGCGGACGGACCAGCCGTGCGCGGGTCGGGGGCCGGCGTCGACGGTGCCGCCGTAGAGGGCCAGCCGTTCGCGCAGGGCCACCAGACCCTGCCGGGTGCCGACCGAGGGGGCCGGCCCGGTGCCGCGCCCGTCGTCGGTGACCTCGATGCGGATGGGGTCGGCCCGGTAGTCCACGGCCACGAGTACCCGCTGTGCGTTCTCGGCGTAGCGCAGCGCGTTGGTCAGGGCCTCCTGCACGGTGCGGAACACGGCGGTGCGCACGCTGCGGTCGGTCGGTTCGGGGCCCTGGCGGCGCAGGGCCACGGGCAGCCCGGCGCCGCGGAACGTGCCGGCGAGTGCGTCCAGGTCCTGGATCGCCGGCTCGTCCTCGCCACCGTCGCGCAGCACGCCGAGCAGCCGGCGCATGTCGACCATCGCGTCGCGTCCGATGCCGCCGATGCGTTCCGAGGCCGAACGGGCGCGGTGCGGGTCGCTGTCGGCCACCGCCGCGGCGCCGTCGGCGAGGCGCACCATCACGGTGAGGCTGTGCGCCACGATGTCGTGCAGGTCGTGCGCGATCCTGGTGCGTTCCCGGATCGCCGCCAGCCGCCCCTCCTGTTCCTTCTCCCGCGCGAGCTGAACGGTGCGGTCGAGCAACGCCTGCAGGTACCGCCGCCGGGTGCGCACGTTGGCGCCGGGGAAGATCGCGATCACCGCGATGACGGCGTAGATGATCGCCTTCGACCGCCATTCCGCCGGGTCGCCGTGCGGGATCGCCGGCACGGTCAGCGCGGTCACGGCCAGCACGGCGCCGAGCACCGCGTCGCGGGTGGAACGGTATGCGGCCAGCGCGTAGAGCGCGCAGGCGAGCGCCACCCCGATGAAGTGTCCGGTGCTCATCGCACCGCCGAAGGCCACCGCCGTCAGCGCCCACCACGGCTGCGAACGCCGCACCAGCATCGTCGCCGCCACGACGAGGCAGACGACCGCCCACCGCACGTCGACCGGCTGCGGTATCTGAAGTCCGGCGTTGCTCTCGAAGCTCCACAGCGCGCAGAGCCCCGCGAGGAGCGCGTCGGCCAGCCTCGGATTGCGGGCCCAGAACGCGCGCACCGCGCCCGCCGGTTTCGGCAGGCGCGGTGGCTCAGGCGACGCGCTCACGGTCACGCATCCTTGCGCACCAGGGCCGCCGCGCCAAGAACGAACGGCACCGCCCACCAGACGGTGACGGTGAGGACACCGGCGAGCACCGTGCCGGCCGACGAGGAACCGTCGAAGATGTTGCCGGCCGCCTCGGCGAAACCCAGCCTGTCCAGTTCCAGGTCGAGGCCGCCGCCGATGAGGTTCAGCAGCGACGGGACCACGAAGACGACCCCGAGCACGACACCGACCGCGATCGCCGTGCTGCGAACGGCGAGCGTGACCGCGAAGGCGAACAGCGCCAGCAGCGTGAGGAACCCGACCTGCCGGCCGAGCGCGCCGAAGACGTTGCCGATGGGCGTGTCCAGCCCGAGCGAGTTCAACCGGGGCAGCACGACCAGCCACGAGATCGGCAGCGACACCACCGCCAACAGCGCCGAGGTGACGGCGACGACCAGCGCCTTGGCCGCGATCACCCGTAGCCGCGACGGCGCCGCGACGAACGTCAGCCGGATCGAACCGGTCGAGTACTCCGAACCCAGGGTCAGCACCGCGAGCGTGAGGATCGCGACCTGCACACCGATGTTCGCGATCATGAAAACCACGTACGGTGCCTCGTCCGAGGTCGGCGGGTTCTCCGGCGTGAAGAACATCGTCGGCAGCACCCCGCCGAGCACACCGAGCAGGAGCGCCGCGGCCACCCCCACCCAGAACGCCCGCAGCGAGCGCAGCTTCAGCCACTCCGAGGAGACGAGGTGCGGCATGTTCAGCCGCGCGGTCCGCTGGTCGACGGTCGTCATCGGCTCACCTTCGCGACGTGCCGGCCCTGGTCCTGGGTCAGCGCCAGATAGGCCTCCTCGAGCGAGGCGGCCACGGTCGTGTTCTCGAACAGCAGGATGCCGTGCCGATGGGCCAGCACGGCGATGTCGGGGGAGTCCATCCCGGTGACCTCGAGCGCCCCGTCGGGGAGGCGGGTCACGGCGGCGTCGTGGCGGCGCAGGATCTCCTCCAGTTCGGCCGGGCGGTCGGGGCGCACCCGGGCCACCCGGGTGCCGAAGCGCGCGGTCAGCGCGTCGACCGCGTCGTCGGCCAGCACCCGACCGCGGCCGAGCACGATCAGGCGGTGCGCGGTCTGCGCGAGTTCGCCCATGAGGTGGCTGGAGACGAAGACGGTCCGGCCCTCCGCCGCCAGCGACCGCAGCAGCGTCCGGATCCAGATGATGCCGTCGGGGTCCAGGCCGTTCGCGGGCTCGTCGAGCAGCAGTACCGCCGGATCCCCGAGCAGCGCGGTGGCGAGCCCGAGCCGCTGGCGCATGCCGAGGGAGAAGCCGCCGATGCGCTTGTTCGCCACGTCGGTCAGGCCGACGGTCTCCAGGACCTCGTCGGCCCGCCGGTCGGGGATGCCGTGCGTGCGGGCGAGGACCCGCAGGTGATTGCGCGCGCTGCGGCCCTTGTGCGCCGCCTCGGCGTCGATGAGGGTGCCCACCGAACGCATCGGTGCCGCCAGGTCCGCGTAGCGCCGCCCGTCGACGAGGCAGCGGCCGGACGTGGGACGGTCCAGGCCGACCATCATCCGCATCGTCGTGGACTTCCCGGCGCCGTTCGGTCCGATGAAACCGGTGACGGAACCGGGATCGAGGCGGAACGATATCCCGTCGACGGCGGTGGTGTCACCGAACCGCTTCGTCAGCTCGTGTACTTCGATCATGGCGTCGAAATTACGGACGATGCGGGAACGGGCCATCCACCCGCGGTGCCCTCGCGCGGTGGTACCGCGGTACCACGGCCGGCGGCTTACGCCGGGCTGTACGCGCGGACGGCCGTTCGGACGAACGAGCGGATCAGCGGATCCCGCCGGGCCGTCGCCCACGCCACGACCAGCGGGCTCGGCGGCATGTCCGCCAGCCGAACCCAGCACAGCCCGGCGGGCAGCGGATGCGTGCGCGGCGCGATTCCGGTCACGCCGTTCCAGACGACGGCCTGCACGCACTCGCTGACGGTGCGCACCACCATGCCGGCCGGTCTGGCACCCGGGTCCCGCAGCCCGTTCCAGTACGCCCGCCAGGCCGGGTCCACGCCCTCCGGCAGCTGGAACCAGGGGCGTGACTCCAGGTCGGCGAGGCGGATCGAGTCGCGGCCGGCGAGCGGGTCGTTCTCCCGCAGCACCGCGCCGACCGGGTCGCAGCGCAGCACGTGCGTGCCGATCCCGCTGTCGTCGAACGGCGTCCGGGTGATGGCCACGTCGGCCAGGCCACCGCGCAGGCCGGCGGTCGGATCGGTGAAGTCGGCCTGACGGAACCGGATCGGCGCGCGTGGATGCCGTTCGCGGAACGCCGCGGCGAGGCGCGCGCCGGTGTCGCCGTCGTCGCCGAGCGTGCCCACGGTGAGCGTGGCGGCGCCGGCCGCGACGACCCGCGCACGCGCCTGGCCGGCGTGTTCGAGGAGCGTGCCGGCCTCCGTGTACAGGGCCTCGCCGGCGTCGGTCAGCTCGACCCCGGTCGCCGAACGGTGCAGGAGCACGAGGCCCAGGTCGTTCTCCAGCTGCCGGATGGCGCGGCTCAGCGGCGGCTGGGTCATGTGCAACCGGGCGGCGGCGCGTCCGAAGTGCCGTTCCTCGGCGACGGCGACGAAATAGCGCAGCAGGCGTAACTCCATCACCGGGAACGATACCGGCCCGGTATCGGGCCGACGGATTCGGTTTTGGACGCCCCGCACCGTCGGCCGGAAGAGTTGACGCCGAACGGAACTCGTTTCCATGCAAGGAAAGGCGGCAGCTGTGTGGCACAGAGTGCGCGGTACGGCCGCGTTGACGGTGGCGGGCGGGCTGGCCGTGGCGGGAGCGGTGGTGTCGACCCCGGCCGCCGCGGTGGCGCACACGCGGGTCGCGGCGCACTGGCGGGACGCGACGCCGATGCCGCAGGCGCGCGGCGAGGTCGGGGTCGCCGCGGTCGACGGCCGGGTGTTCGTGGTCGGCGGCACCGTGCGGGACGGCGCCGCCGAACCGGCCTGGGCGAGCACGCTGGTGACCAGTTACGACCCGCGTACCGGCCGCTGGTCCACGCACGCGCCGCTACCGCGGCCGCTCACCCACGTCGGTGTCGCGGGGCTCGGCGGACGGCTGTACGCGTTCGGCGGTTTCACCGGCATCGTGCACCTGCGGCCGCAGCCGGTGGCCTACGAGTACGACGTGCGGCGCGACAGCTGGCGGCGGCTGCCCGACCTGCCGACCGCGCTCGGATCGGTGAGCGTCGCGGCGCTCGACGGCCGGCTGCACCTGCTCGGCGGCCGCGACTCGCATCGGGTCGAGGCGGTGCCCGGCCTGCCGATCGAAGCGGGGTTCGGCACGGTGCGGACCCACCTGGTGTACGACCCGGCCCGGCGGGCCTACGCGGCGGCGCCGCCGCTGCCGGTCGTGCCCCGCGACCACGCCGGCGTCGCCGTGCTCGACGGCCGCATCCACGTGCTCGGCGGCCGCGACGAGGACGTCGCACGGAACCTGGCCCGGCACGACGTGTACGACCCCCGGACCCGCCGCTGGAGCGAGGCCGCACCGCTGCCCGTACCGCGTTCGGCCGGCGCGGCGGTGGTGCTCGACGGCCGGATCGTCTACGCCGGCGGTGAATGCCGGCCGGGCAGCGACACCGAAACCTTCGACGACGTCACCGTCTACCACCCCCGGACGGACCGCTGGTCGTCGCTCCCGCCGCTGCCGCACGGCGGCCGGCACGGGTTCGGCGCCGCCGCGTCCGGTGGGCGGGCGTACTTCGTGGCGGGTGCGCCGGCGTGCGGCGGCGGCGCGACCGCCGACAATCTTCAGCTGGGTCCGCTCACCCGGCGGCCCTGACCGGAGGGTCCGACGGGCAGGTGGCCGCGCGCTCCGGGGCGGCGGCCACCAGCGACGGGGTGCCGTTGTCGACGCAGAGCCGCACGACGGCGGGTTCACCGGCACGGGTGCCGTCCGCGCCGAAGCGCAGGTTCCCCTGGGCGGCGTTGTCCACGCTCACGACGCTCAGGTTGCTGGAGACCGCGTCCCGCGTGTACGGCTGCCCGTTGACGCTCAGCGCGTGGACCGCGTTGGCGGCGGTGAAGAACGCGTCGTGCGCGTTGACCAACCAGGTGTTGGCGAGTTGGGTGTCGTTCAGCCGGAAGTCCCTGAATTGCGGAGCGGCGAACGCACCTTCGAACGCCCGCTGGAAGTCGCGGAAGCCGTCGGTGCCGAGGAGTTGCGCGGGGGTCGACGTCGCCGGGAAGAACAGCTTGATCTTGCCGCGGCTCAGGATCTCCAGCGCCTTCCTGCGTTGCGCCTCGTTCGTCGGATCGATCTCGGGAGTGAGGAGTCGGGTCGCGTCCGTGCCGGCGGCCAGGGTCAGCTCCCGGTTCTGGCAGGGCTGCTCGGCCGCCTGGAGCAGGTTGGCGAGGTCGAGAGCGCGCGCGGTGTAGAAGATCGTGGTGATCGAATGATCGGCGCACATCGGTGCGACCTTGGTGCCGATCTGGCCGGCGGCGTCGTGGCTGCGCATGCTCAGGTCGAACTCGATCGGCAGCGTCGACGGCTTGATGAGCGCGTTGACGTGGTGGACGTTCGTGCAGGCGAACGAGTCCTTCCGGTAGTCGTGCTGGGTCACGTGCCGGGCCGCGCCCGGCTCCAGCAGTCGCTGGGCGGTGAGGTATTTCGAGAGCTTCTCGAGGTACCTCGCGTTGGAGTAGGTGATCCGGTAGAAGTCGTCCAACGGGCGGCTCGGGTCGCTCTTGAGGTTGCAGGTCGCCGGCGCGTTCGCGAAGTTCGTGCGGTCGAACCCGTCGGCGGTGACGAGGTCGGCGACGACCGGCATCCCGTTCACGTTGAACTCCCGGGCCGCCTCGATCGTCTCGGTGCGGCTCAGCGTGAAGCCGATCACCGCCACCGCGCGGGGATTGGACAGCACCTGCGCGGTGACCGACTTCCAGGCCTTGACGTCCTTTCCCGGATCGGCGATGAGCAGCCGGATGAGCGGATCACAGCCGCCGGGCTGGCGCAGGTGGTTCGCCTGCCACTGGGCCACGTACATGCCCGTGAGCTGGTTGTAGGCGCGGCTGCCGGTCAGTTCGTGCCGCCACGGCGCGAACGCGACGACGTCGACCGTCGCCTTGTTCTCGACGGCGCACAGGGTTCGACCGTCGTCGGCCTTCACGGTGCCGGCGTCGACCCTGCGGTTCTCCTCCCGGACGGCGTCGAGCAGCTGCCCGAAACGACCCCCGGCCATCTCGTTGAACTCCGGATCGATCGGCGCGCTCCCGTCGGTGACGCCGACACAGTCGCCCGCCTCCGACCAGATGCGCAGGCCCGCTCCCGAGACGGAGGCGCACGGGTTCCGGGGATCGGACCGCGGGCCGGACGGCCACCAGTGCGCGATCGGCACGGCCGCCGCCGCGACCAGCAGGAGCGCGGCGACCCGGATTCTCTTGCGCCGCCAGAACGGCTTCGCCGGTTCGCGGGCGGGCGGTGGCATGACGGCAGTCATCGTGCGGTCGGACCTCTTCGTTTCCCGATGGCCGGTACGGAGTGCGTGAACAGCAGATAAGCGGTGACGGTGATGGCGAGTCCGCTGACCACCGCGGCGACCCGCCCGGGCACCCCGGGCGCGGAGTACAGGGCGGCCGCGCCGCCGGCGCACAGCCCGCACACGAGGCTGAGCAGCGCCGTCCACGGGTTCACCACCGGGCGGGGCGGCGGTGCGACCGGTGCTGTCGCGAAGTGGTGCAGGGCGCCCTCGGACACGACGAGCTCCGGTTCGGGAGCGATCCGCGGAAGGGTGCCGGTGAGCTGCTCCAGGCGGCGCGTGACGAGCGGGATGCGACTCGAACCGCCGATCAGCACGACGGCGGCGACCTCATCGGGCCCGGCGTCGCTGCCGGCGATCGCGGCGGCGGTGCGGCGCACGGTCTGTTCGATGATGTCGGCGGCCAACTCCTCGAACTCGGCCCGGGTGAGGTCGACGTCGGCGTTGACGGGTTTGAGGAACACCCGGGTGCTGATGTCGGTGCTGAGCCGCTCCTTGGCGAGGCGGGCGTCCTCCACGAGCAGGTGCAGCTGCTGGCGGTCCTCCTCGGTCGTCGGCGTGCGCAGCCGTTGCCAGGCGACGGGGTCGTGCTTCTCGATCTGCCGGCCGAACCACTCGACGATCACCTCGTCGAGGTTGACGCCGCCGGTGTTCTCCAGCCCGTCGCAACGCACCACCTCCCACACCGCCGGGGTGGCGACGCGGCGCACGGTGCTGACGTCGAACGTTCCGCCGCCGAAGTCGTACACGACCAGGAGCGCACCGGGCCGGATGTCGTGGTCCGGACGCCGGGTGACGTAGGTGGCCGCCGCCAGCGGTTCCGAGACGAACTGCGGCGGCGGCAGGCCGGCCTTGAACGCCGCGGCCTCGAGCACGGCCCGGTGCCGGGGACCCCAGGTGTACGGATGGGTGAGGACCAACCGGCCCGGTTGGTGGCCGAGCGCGTTGTGCGCCTCGACCGCGACCCGCTTGAGGACCTGGGCCACCAGGTCGGCGACCGGTACCGCGTAGCCGTCGAGTTCGACGAGCGCCCTGCCGATGTGTCGCTTGGGCGAGGACTGGAAGGCCGCGGGCCGGGCGCGTGCGTAACGGATCGCGTCGCCGCCGACGTAGTAGCCGCCGTCGGGGGTGAGGGCGACCGCCGAGGGCAGCGTGGCCAGGTCGTCGAAACGCAGCGGCCGGACGGTGCCGGAGGCGAGCCGCAGGGCCGCGGTCGTGTTCGAGGTGCCGAAGTCGATGGCGAGGAGGTCGGCCCTCGCGCCGGGCGCCTCGGCCCGGTTGCGGACGAGCGGGAGGTCGCCGACCGTGCCGACGTTGCTGCGCCACGGTTCCGGGAGTCCGCGGGCCGCCAGCCGTTTCCAGAGGTGGTCGAAGAGGTCGTCGAGGGTGAGCGCCGGGCCGCCGTCCGCGACACCGTCGCGGAGCAGGGCGAGGAGTTCTCCGGTGAACGCCGTGTAGCGGGCGTTGGGCGGGGCGACGGCCCCCGCGTCCGGCGAGACGGCCGCGAGCACGTACGTGCCCCGCAGCGGTTTCCGGTCGACGGCCGCTCCCATGCCGCTGAGCGCGACCCCGGCGTGGCAGCAGTCGAGGATCAGGATCCTGCGTCGGGCCGGGCTGCGCGACACCGCCTCCCGGACCAGGTCGAACTCGACCGCGTGCAGGCGGTCGCGGTCGACGGTCTTGGTGACCGTGAGGTGCAGTTTGGAGGCGCCGTCGCGGGCGCACAGGAATCCGTGTCCCGCGTAGTAGACGAGGAGGGTGTCGGTGGCCTCTGCCGCCGCCGCGCGGATCGGATCGATCAGCGCCTCCCGGCTCTCCGGATCGATGACCGATATGCAGTTCTCCGGTGGGAGGCCCCAGTAGTTCCCGTCGCGGAACAGGTCGGTCAGATCGGAGACGTTGGCTCTGACGGCGTCGAGTTGTCTACCGGCCCACGATTCGTCCTCGTACTTCGCGGTGCCGATGATGACGACCCGCGACGCCCGCGGATCAGGGAGCATGCGGTCAGTCCCCGCCGTCGAGCCGTCGCGCGGCGCGATCGATGTCGTCCGGACCCGCGTTCCCGTCCGGTGCCGGTATCTCGCGTTCCGCGCGACGCACGACCGTCGACGACTCCGACCGGCAGGCGCGCCGCCAGGTCGCGATGGCGAGCATCAGTTTCGCCGTCTCGAACGTGGCGGTGACGGCGAGTTCGATGACGAAGGCCGGGTCGCCCATCAGGCCGGTGCCCTGCCGGCCCGAACCGACCTCGGTGAGCACGGCCCGGTCTCCGACGCCGGGGTGGGCCTGCAGCCATTCGATGAGCGAACCGAGTTCGGACTTGGCCTCGGGGCCGGTGAGTTCGATTCGTATTGGAGGTGGCGAGAGCGTCACGTCCAAGGGAACGACATCGCGGGAACGAGGTTCCTCGTTACATATCGGCTCAGAAACGGCCTGATTGGAACATCCGGGCACCGGTTCACCCGCACGGGGCGTGGCTCGTTGTCGGGTGTGCCCACCGAGTGGTTGATGGCTGCCCTTGCCACGATAGGTAACACTCGATCGACGACCCGTTCGGGCGTCAAGGCGTGCCCGGGGGCTTGGGCGTGCGGCGGGCCAGGGAGACTCGGGCCCACTGCGATGCTGATGGTGACCTGAGCACACGGCGATGGGTGGTTCATGAGCGGGGAGAGATCCCGGGCGGCCGTGGAACCGCTCAGCGCCGAACCGGACACGGCGGCTCCGTCGGCGCAGCCCACCGGCGATCGCGCCGTCCCGGGTGGCGTGGCGCAGGCGTTCCGCAGCGGCGAGGGCGGTGCCCCGGCGGTGTCCGCGATGGACCCGGCGACGCTGCTCTGGCTCCAGCAGAACGGCGGAAACGGCTCCGTCGCCGCCCTGCTCGATCCGGCGTCCGCTTCCGCCGGACAGACCTCGTCGGCGGAGCCGGCCGACGCGGAGCCGCTCAGCTCAGAGCCCGCCGACGCGGGGCCGGTCAGCACGGCTCCGGTCAGCTTCGGGCCCGTCAGCGGGGGGCCGGTCGACGCAGGGCCGGTCAGCACGGGGCCCGGCGACGCGGGGCCCATCAGTTCCGAGCCCGTCGGCACGGGGCCCGTCGACCTGTCGTCCGTCGGCGGGGAGCCGGTCAGCACCGCGCTGACGGGGCCGGACCCCAGCGGCGCGACATCGCCCGGACAGGTCCAGCCGCCGCCGAGCGGCGCCGCGTCCGGCGTTCCCCAGAATCCGGACGCACCACCGCTGACGTCGTCGCGGACCACCGACCTGCCGGCGGCGGACCTGCTCGCCGGGCCCACGGCCGGGCCGGTCGCGACCGACGCCGACCAGGCCGGTCCCGACCCGCTGGGCCGGTGGCAGGGCGCCGTCGCCGGTGCCACCGACTCGATCCCCCCGCCGGACCTGTCCGCGGTCGCCGCGGGGCCGGGCCAGCTCGCCGACCAGGCCGCCCAGATCGACCAGGCCCGACGGGCGCAGAAGCCCGACTTCGGCTCGGAGGCCACCGCCCGGGTGCCGGCGCCGCCCGGCGAGCCGCCCCGCGAGCAGAAATTGGACACCTCCGCCGCGGACGCGGCGGTGAAGGCGGTCGAACGGTCCGGCACGGTCCGGCTGAGCGACCAGACGCTGCCGGCGATGCGCCCGATGCCGTCCTTCGGCGGCGGGGGCGGCGGTGGCGGTGCACCGGTGGGCCTGACCGCACCCGGCATGCCGGCCCCGGCGTCCGCGCCGGCGGTCGGCAACGTGCCGGCCGACGCCCGGGCCGACCAGGTCTCCGGCAAGGTCGCCGACGTCACGGCGCCCACCGCCGGCACCGCGAGCGGGGAGCCGATCACCCTCAAGGATTCCGGCGCCGCCTCGCTGCAACCGCCGCCGCCGGCGCAGGTCGAGGCGATCGGCGACGTGCTGGCCCGGATCCGCGGGGACGTGCCCCGCTACGCCCAGGATTTCACCCGCGCGGCCGCCGCCCGGCTGGACCCGAGCGGTTCCGTCGCCGCGCTCGCCGACAAGGCCACCGCGCTCGCGGCCACCCAGGAGGCCGACATCGCGGCCGAACTGGACGGGGTGGCCGCGGCGGCCGGCATCACCGCGGAGCAGCTCGCCGCCAAGGTGGCCGAGCAGCAGGCCCAGGCGAGCCAGCAGGCCGCCACCGCGGCGGCGGACCTGTCCACCGCTTCCTCGGCCGCGCAGGCCGGGGTGAGCGCCCGCGGCGACGAGGAGTCGAAGGAGATCGCCGGTGCCAAGGCGGCGGCCGACGACTACGTGACCCGGCGCGAACTGGCGGCCGACGGCACCCCCGACCCGGCGGTGATCGACGGCCTTCGGGACCGCTACCTCGGCACGGTGGAGTCGACCGCCGCCGCCGCGGTGGCCGCGCTGCGGGCGGCCGGGGAGAACCGGGCGGCCGAGCTGACCCGGGCGGGCGACGGGCAGAAGGCGCAGTACCGGCAGCAGGCGCAGGCGGAGGCCGCCCGGCTGCGTACCGGGGCGACCGACCCGGAGGCCGGCAAGATCGCGGGCCGGCCCGCGCTGAACTGGGGCGACGAGCAGGCCGCCGAGGTCGACGCCACGGTCGCGCGGCTCAGCACCCAGGCCCGGCAGGAGGTCACCGCGCTGCAGGACGCCGTGACGGGTGTGCTGGAGACCTCCCGGAACCAGATCCGGGACTGGGCCGCCAGCAAGCAGGGGCGGCAGCGCAGCTGGTGGGAGCGGCTGCTCGACTCGTTCAAGGACTGGGCCGCCGACAGCCGGGCCGACACCAAGGCGTGGGAGGCGCAGCGCAACGCCCAGACCCGCGACGCGGTGACCGCCGACTTCGACCTGCTGGTCCGGATGCGCGATCAGCTGGCCGCCGGCAACACCGCCGCGGTGACCGCGGAGCTGAGCCGGCTCACCGCCGAGCAGCGCGCGGTGGTCGCGGCGTTCCTGCAGTCCGGCGGGCAGGACCCGGTCGGCGCGGTGGCCACCGGCCTGATCACCCGGCTCAAGCAGCGGCGGGTGCCGGAGCTGACCCAGGAACTGGAGAAGCAGGCCATCGCGGACCTGGCCTGGGAGGACCTGAACGCGTTGGGCCGGGCGCAGGATCCCGCCTTCGACGCCGGTGTGCTGGTGCGCGACGTGCGCGGCTCGGTCAAGGGCGTGGGCACCGACGAGGGCCGCCTGTTCAAGGCGCTCGCCGGCCGAACGCCGATCCAGATCGCGGCGCTGCGCAAGGCGTACCAGGCGGTCTACGACCGCGACATGGACGACGACATCGACAGCGATGTCAGCGGCAGCGAACAGGAACGCGCCGACGCCCTGCTCTCCGGCGACCCGGTGATCGCCGCAGTGGCCACGCTGAACGACGCGATGAGCGGCGCCGGCACGGACGAAGCCACGATCATGCAGACGCTGCGGGGCAAGACGCCGGCCGAGCGCGACGCGATCGTGGCCGCGTACAAGGAGAAGTACGGCGTCGACCTGACCGAGCGGCTGGCCGGCGACCTGTCCGGCAACGAACTGGACCAGGCGAACGCGCTGCTGTCCGGCGACACCGCCCGCGCGGACGCGATCGCGCTGAACGAGGCGATGAGCGGCCTGGGCACCGACGAGGCGGCCATCCACGGCGTGTACGGCCAGATCCGCGAGGAGGTGGAGGCCGAGGCGCGGGCCAAGGGCATGTCCACGGCCGAGATCGCGGCCGAGGTGCGCCGCCGCACCGCCGCGATCGGCCAGCAGTACGGGGCGGCCTACGGCGCCAGCCTCGACGCGGACCTGGCCGACGACCTCTCCGGCGGCGAACTGAACCTGGCCAAGGCGGAGCACGCGCACGACCTCACCGCGATGGACGCCGCGAAGATCCAGATCGAGCACGAGTCCGGGTACACCAGCGACGACGCCGTCAACGCGGTGCTGCGCAACCAGCACGCCCGGGCGAAGACCGAGGTGCTGCGCGACCTGGAGGTGCGGTTCAACGAGGATCCGGCCAACGCCCAGCTGTCCCCGGCGGAACGGGCGGCCAAGCTGGAGAAGCTGCGCGCCGACGCGGAGGCGCAGATCGGCACCCGCGCCAAGGAGAACATGGCCGCCCTGGAGGCGCGCTACGACGCGGACAACCCGATGTGGGGGCCGGGCGGCTTCCAAGCGGTGATCGAACTGGAGATGTCCGGCCACTCGTACGACGAGGCCCGGGATCTGATCAGCTCGGGCGGCAAGCTGACGGACGCCCAGGAACTCAAGTACGCGATCTTCGGCGCCGGCACCAACGAGGACACGATCCGCAAGACCCTGATGGGCAAGTCCAAGAAGGAGATCGAGGACCTGGCCCGGCAGTACAAGGAACTGACCGGCAACGATCTGCGCGACGACCTCGGCGGCGACCTCAAGGGCCGGGACTGGGCCGACGTGGATCTCATGCTCAACGGCACCAAGACGCCGGAGGAGATGCTCGCGTACCAGAAGGCCCGCACCGAGTGGGAGCTGGACGACGGCGTCGGCGTGCTCGGCGACCTGTTCGACAACGAGGAGGCCCGGGTCCTGTCGGCCACCACCGGCGAATCCGAACGGGCCTACGCCGAGTACGCCCGGCTCAAGGAGGCCTACGGCGAGGACGACCCGCGCACGCAGGCCGCCAAGGCCCGGTTCGAACGGTGGACCGGCTACGGCGACAAGGACGTGGAGGAGCACCGCGCCGCCGTGGACTCGGTGACCGACACGATGGCCACGGTCGCGGCGATCGGCGCGGGCATCGCGGTGACCGTCCTCAGCGGCGGCGCCGCCGCGCCGGTCATCGCCGGGCTGGCGGGCGCCCTGGGCACCAGCACCGTCGTGGCCACCGGCCTGGTGGCGGCCGTCGCGGCGACGGCGGCCGGCATCACCGCGCGCCAACTCGGCAAGGGCGCGGCGTACGACGCCGAGGGCATCGCGCAGGATCTCGCGCAGGGCACCGCCGAGGCACTCATCGCGGCGGCCACCGCCGGCACCGGGGCGAAACTGCTGGAAGCGCTGATGAAGTCGCCCGCGTTCGCCGCCATGAAGGAGGCCGCGGAGTCCGGCACACTGGCCAAGCTGGCCAAGGCCGGGCTGGAGAACGGCCTGGAGAGCGCGCTGTCCGGCGTGCCGTCCGGCGCGGCCGGCGCGATCCTCAGCGAGGGCACCTGGCAGAGCGGCGACCCGCTCGGCGCGATCCTCTCGGCCTCCGGCAGCAGCGCCGCCATGGGCGGGCTGACCGGCACGGTCAGCGGCGTGGTCGGCGAGGCCATCGTCGGCGCGATCCGGCGGCCGGCGGCGGACGTCGGCACGGTGCCGACGGACTCCGGCCACGCGCCCACCGACACGGGCCACGCGCCGACCGAGGCCGGCCATGTACCGACCGAGGCCGGGCCCGTGCCGACGGATCCTGCTTCGGTGCCGGCCGACTCCGGTCCTGCGCCGGCTGATGCCGTTCCCGTGCCGGCCGACCCCGCGATAGTGCCGGCCGATCCGGCGGCGGTGCCCGCGGATCCGACCGCTCCCGCCACGAGCGGCCCGACGACGGCGCCCGCCGGGCCGACCGGACCGGCGGCCGGGATCAAGGAGGACCCGGGCGCGTTCCTGGAACGCGGCTACTTCTCGGTGACCGAACAGCCGGGCTACGTGGTTCGGGCCGGGCCCCCCGGCGCCTACTCCGATCACGTCTTCTACAACCTCGACGAGGCGCTGGCCTACGCGCAGGCGCTGGCGCAGACCGGCGAGGCCGCGATCCGGGAGAGTTCGGCCCTGCCGTTGAACTGGCCGGGCGGGCACGCCGGCAACCCGGTGGACGCGATCCGCGTCTTCGAGCTGCCGGCCGGCACGCCGACCGTCCAGGGCGTGGTCGGGCCGCAGGCGGAGAACGCGCCCGGCATGGCGGGCAAGACCTACGAGGGCGGCGGCCCGCAGGTGGTGATCCCGAAGGCCGTGCGCCTCGGCCCGCCGGTGGGCGAATTCCCGGTCGTGAACCCGCCCGCGGCGACACCGGCCGCCACACCCGTGCCGGCCGCGGTCACGCCGGCATCGCCGGTGGACGCGACGGCTGGGCCGGTCGCCCCCGTGGAAACGACAGCGGCGCCGGTCGACGCGACCGCCGGGCCGGTCACGCCTGCGGACACCACTGCCGCGCTGGTCACGCCCGTGGACGCGACCGCCGCGCCGGTATCCACCGAATCGACAACCGCCGGCCCCACACCCGCAGAGCCGGCCGCCACGGCATCCGGCGGCGGCTCGGGCGGCGGCGGCCCGACCCACACCGGCGGCGGCCCCGGCCCGACCAGCGGCGGCGGCCAGGGCGGCGGAGGTCAAAGCGGCGGCGGCCAAGGCGGCGGCCAGGGCGGCGGGAGGCAAGGCCAGCCCGGCGCCGGCCGTCCGGTCGCGTTCGTGGGCGACGACAACGCGGTCACCGTACGGGTGAGCGGCGAGATCGGAGACGCGATCCCGCGCGCCGACGCGCCCGGGTACGAGAAGTACACCGACCCGGGCTCGGCCGTCGGCCTGCCCGACTACCAGCGCGCCCACATGTACGGCCCCGGCTTCGGCGACGAGGTGGCCGACGGCATCATGCTGGCCCACACCGAGGTCAATCAGATGCTCCAGAACCACGGCATCGAGCGGGCGATCCGGCTCCTGCACCGGATCGCCAAGGCGGAGGGCGGCGCGGTGCTGGTGGACGTGGCGGTCACCAGCCATCCGCGGGTCGCGGGGCAGCCGGTGCTGCTCAGGTCGGCCGGCTACCGGGTCAGCCTGCGGCTGCCGGACGGCCGTGTGGTGGTGGCGTTCGAGGCGGACATCGGCGACATCGGGCTGCCCGGCACCCGCAGCGCGGTGAACCCGCCGATCAGCGTCACACTGCGCGACATCGGCAGCGACCGCCCCGAGGTGGCCGACGAACTCGCCGAACTTCTGGAGCGCGATTGACGGCTATCGGTACGGGTCCAGTCCGGCGCTGCGGAACACGTTGATCGTCGAGTCGAGCCTCGATCGGAGATCGGCGTATCCGTTGGCGTCGACGACCGCCTCCGCCTCGCGGAGGAATTCGCCCCGGTCGTTTATCAACGGATGGAACGCGAGCCCCACGAGCACTTCGGCGATCCGGCGCGGATCGTCGAGTTGTCGGCGAAATGACAGTTCGCGTATCAGTGCCGGACCGGACCGCCCGGCGTCTGCCGCATTCCACCAGGCGACCGCCTCGGCCTGCGCGCACGCCGCCGCGAGATGGGTGTTTCCGTGCTGCTCAGCGAGTTCGCCGGCCTGTTTGTAGGCTGCCGCCGCCCCTCGGTGATCGCCCGATCGTTCGCAGGCTGCGGCGAGTGTGATGAATCGTTCGGTGTCCACGAGAATCTCATTTCCCCCGGTTTCCGCCGGCGCATAATAACGCGGTGGAATCGGTGCCGCCCCCGCCGTGTCGGCGATGCGGGGCAACGGTCGCGGCGTTCGGGCCGTGCGGGCCGGTTCGGGCGCTGCCGTTGATGCACGCGCCGACACTGCGGCTGTTTCTGGCCCGCGAATTGGAGGACTCCGAGTGTCCCGGCTGCGGCCAGTTGCTCGGCATCCCGCCCAGCCTCATCGTCGGCTTCGCGCGCGGGCCGGGTCTGGCCTACGTGGGCCCGGCGATGCTCGGTACGGCTGAGCAGTTCCTGCGGCTCGCGGAGAGCTACTGCCTGATCCTCGGTGCCACGGACTCGCTCGACGACCTGCATCGCAAGGTCCGTGAACGGTTGGCACCGGCCTACGAGACGGTCCGGACCATCGCGGCCCTGCCCAGCCGAGCGGCCGTCCGGGACCTGGTCGACCTGCGTCGCGCCGAGTTCGCGACCGATGTGTTCGCCGTGGCGATCGCCGAAGGCTGTCCGGAGCGTGGGGCGCCCCTGCTCGTCGAAGCCCAGGCCCATTGGCTGTTCGGCGTCGCCGCCGATCCGGGTCTCGTTTCGTTGGAACGTTCCCTCCAAACGGCTGTCTGGGGTGACACGGTCCTGCCCGGCGTGCCCGCGCTGCTGGCCGAACGGATCGGCACGGCGACCGGCCTGAGCACGCCGCAGGCGTACGCCCTGGACGCCGCGCTGGCCACCGCCTGTGCGGCAACGGGTGACCCCAACCCGCGCGCCGGGGAGTGGGCCGCCGCCTACGTCCGCTTCCGGCTGGACGCCTCCCCGGCGGAGCGCGACAGGTACACGCTGGCGGGTCCACGCCTGGCCGGCATCCTCGACGCCACCGCCCTGGGCGCCGCCCTCGACGGGCACGACGACGAGGCCACGATCCGCGCGGTGGCGGCCGAAGCCGGTCTGCCGGAAGCCGCCGAACCCGGACTGCGCACGCTGCGGCGGGAGAGGTACCGGCGCTCGGCGCGATCCGAGGAGCCCGCGGCCGACCTGGCGACCGCCGCACCGGCCCTGGTCCGCGACGGCGACGCCGACGGCGCACGCGCCCTGGCCGAACGGGTGCTGGCCGACGTCGACGACGCCGGGACCCGGATCGACACCCTGATCTGGCTCGGCCACGCCCTGCTCGACATGCTGCGACCCGCCGCGGCGCTGCGCGTTCTCGGCCGCACCCCGCAGGACTGGGAGGCGGCGGCCGGCACCGTCGAACGGATCCACCTGCGGGCGCTGCGGGCGCAGGCCGCGATCGAGGCGGAGCCGGGTCCGGCCGGCGAGAAGCAGGCGTTCGACATCCTCGACAGCATTCCGGCCCTCGACCCCGAACTGCGCCACGCCGGCGACCTGATCCGCTTCACCACACAGAAGAACCACCGCACGATCAGTCCGGAACTCGCCGTCGACCTCCTGCGCCCACTCCTGGCCGACGGCACCGACCCGGACCAGCGGACGCTGTTCGACTACGCGGCCGCGCTGGTCGACTGCGGGCGCCCGGGGGAGGCCCTGACGGCGATCGACGCCGCCTGCGCCGCCGGTGCGCCGGCCACACTGCCCCGCCAGGGACTGAACGCGCTGCGCGCCCGGGCCCTCGCGACGAGCGGGCAGCAGGCGGCGGCGTTCCACGTTCTCGACGACCTCCTCGCCGAAGAGACGATCGGTGCGCGAGCCCTGTTCGACGCCGCCGCGACGCTGATCGCCCTCAGGCGCGACGAGTGGCCGCGTCCCGTCGGCCAGCCGCTGGCCCTGCTCGGCCGGCTGAACCGGGCGGCGGAGGACGCCGTGCGCGAGGACGAACGGGCCGCCGCGATCCGGTGCTGGACGTGGATGGCGCTGACCGAGGAGGCGTTCGGGCTCGGTGAGTTCGCCGAGCACCACTGGATCCAGGTCGGCAAGCTCGCCCAACGGCACGGCTACTTCTACGATCCCGCGGCGCTGGCCTGGCTGGCGATGCACCGGTTCGGCGGCGGTGACGACGACAACGGCAGGGCCCTGCTGTACCAACTGCCGGCGGCACTGGCCATCCGGTTCGGGCACGTGCGTGATCTGGCCGCGAGTGTGCGGATGGCCGACCCGATCACCGAGCCGCTGGACCGCACCGCGGCGGCGCTCCTGGCGCGTTCCGAACCGCCGCTGCGCATCCTGCAGTCCGTCGCCGACCTGCGCCGCGGCCTGCTCGACCGGGCGCAGACGCTGCAGGGGCGTGGCCTGCCGCCGGAGGTTCGACGGATGCTCGGCGAGAACCTGCGTTACCCGCAACTGCCGCAGCCGCTGGTGGACTGGCGGGAGCGAATGGGTCAGCTCGGCGCGTTCGTCCTGCTCGACGACGAGCACCTGCGCCGCATCGCGCCGGCGAACGGTTCCGTGGTGGTCGTCGAGTGGGTCGACGAGGACACGGTGCTCGCCACGACCGTCACCGGTTCGGGCGCGGTCACCACGCGCGCGCTCCGGCCGGCCCCCGCGGACCTCGGCCCGGTCGCGCTCAGGATCAGCACCCGCCTGGCGAACTGGTGGCCGACCCGCCCCGGCGACCCCCTCGACATCCCCGGCTGGGCGGACGTGACCGACTGGTACCTCGACCAGGTCGGCGACGCCGCACACGTCGTGATCATCGAACCGCGGCACGCTCCCGGCCTGCCCTGGCACATGCTCGGGGAGTGGACCACGTCGTACGTGTCGAGCTGGGGCGTCCTGCTGGACCTCGCGAGCGCACCCGCGCGTGGCCCGATCGGAGCCCTGGGTGCCGTGGCGGTGCCGCGTGCCCACGAGGACACCGAGATCGTCACCGCGTTCGACGCCTCGATGGAGCGGTCCCGGCGCCTCGCCGACGACACCGGGCGGACGCTGTTCCGGCTGCGCGGGACGGCGGCCGACCGCGGCGCCGTCGACGCGCTGATGGCCTGCACGGATCTCGTGAAGCTGCTCTGCCACGGATACGTCTCGCGGACCGAACGGGACGTGTCGCTGATGCTCGCCGGCGACGGCGGGCTGCCGCTGGCGCACACCGTGGCCACCGCCAGCGAGGCCGGGCGCCGGCACCGGTTCGGCTGGCGGGACGCGCAGCATCTGGACCGCGCACCCGCGCTCGTCCTCACCGCCGCGTGCGAGGTCGGGCAGAGCCACGCCGCGCCGCACGGCGAACGGCTGGGCCTCTTCCGGGCGCTGCGGCACGCCGGCACCCGAAGCTTCGTGGCCCCCCGCTGGGAGGCGCTCGCCGATCGGGTGATACCCATCATCGACGACACGATCGCACTCGTTCTCTCCGGTGAACACTCGCTCGCCGGAGCGTTGGCCACGGCGTCCCGCCGGGCCGAGGCCCACCATCCCCGGTGGGTCGCCTGGACTCTCACTCTCGAAGGAGACTGGCGATGACGTTCGCGCGGTTCCTCGCCGACGGCGACTACGACGGCGAGACCGTCGTCCAGGCGTGCCGGTACCTGGTGGCGATCCAGTCCGACGACCTGCCGACCGATGAGATGCGGCGCGAACTCGCCGACGCGGACAGCGCCGTCGACGCCCTGTCCGCGGACGCCGTCCTGCTGGAGCAGGCCGCGTTGGCGACGCTGTCGATGGCCTGGCAGGGCGACGAGGGGCCGGCCGTCGTCAAGGGCGCCTTCGACGCCGCCCGGGGCAAGCTGCCGGTGATCGAGGTGGGCATCGTCGCGACGGCCGTCATGTACGGGCTGTACCTCGTGATCACCAAGGGCGTTCGCAGCGAACGCACCGTCGTGGAGAAGCGCGCCGACGGCTCCACCGTCGAACGCCGCGCCGTCGAGTACTTCGGCCCCGCCGGCCCCCTCCGCGCGATCACCGGCATCGTCAACCAGAACCAGGGCCCCCAGCAGCCCGGCGGCCCCGTCGTCTAACGGGCCTCGAAAGCGGCGGTGAAGAACGCCAGCTCCAGTTCCATCGCCCGCCGGTAGGCGGCCCGCACCCGCGGACTGTCCGGATCGGCGTGCCGATCCAGCAGCTCCTCCAGGGTGGCGGCGAGTGTCTCGAACCCCGGGTCGGCGTAGGTGTCGACCCATTCGGCGTAGCGGCCGTCGACCGGCCCGTCGGCGAGCCGTTGGCCGAGGTGGGCGTAGAGGCGCATGCAGGGTGTCATCGCGGCGCAGGTCAGGCCGACGCCGCCGAGCGCCGCCGTGGCGAGCAGGAAGTCGGTGTAGGCCGTCGTGGCGGGCGAGGCGGTGACCGCGGTCAGGTCGATGCCCCACCGCTCGGCGTACGAGGCGTGCAGGCGCAGTTCCGCGCGGACGCCGTCGAGCAGGTCCGTGAAGGAGTCCAGCGCCGCCCGATCCGGACTGTGCGCGATGGCCAGGGCATAACCTCGGGCGAACGACTCCAGGAAGAACGCGTCCTGCGCCACGTACCCGGCGAAGCGGTCCTGGGGGAGGGTGCCGTCGGCGATGCCGCGCACGAACGGGTGCGCCAGCGCGGCCTCGGCGAGTCCGGCGTTCTCCCGCCAGAGCGCATCGGCGAGCATCATGACGCCGGCTCCCACGCCATGTCCCAGAACGCGATCTCGGCCTCCACCACCGCGACGAAGTGCGGCTCGGCCGCGCCCCGGTCGGCTCCGGCCAACGCCTCGTCGGCGACGGTGGCCAGCTCGGTGACGTACGCGGCGAACTCCGGTGTCGTCCAGTGCGCCACGAAGTCCCGGTACGGCTCCGCACCCGGCGCCGCGAACGACCAGGCGTCCAGATACACCCGTTCCAGCGCCCACAGCGCGGTGAGCGCCTCCGGGACCGGCACGCCGTCGAGCCCGGTGAGCAGCCGGTCGTAGGCGGCCGTGGCGGGCAGCCGGGTCGCCGACAGGTCGAGCCCCTCTTCGACGGCGACCTTCTCGAACCAGGCGAGTTCGTCGACCAGCGCCGCCGCGCCCGCGACGAGGATCGCCTGCGCCGCGCGGGGCGCCCGGGCGAGCAGCCGGGACTGGAAACGCAGCAGGTCGCCGACGAAGAGGTAGTCCTGAACGAGCCACGTCCGGAACGCCGCTTCGGGAACCGTGCCCGCCGCCACCGCCGCCAGGAAGGGATGGCGGGTCGCGCGGTCCCATCCGGCCGCGTGCCGGGTCGGTAGATCCACAACTGACATGGGGCGACTCTATCGGCCGAGTCGATCCGGCCGGTGGGTGGCGACGGCCTTCAGGCGACGATTGGTGATGGCCGCCAACGCCGTTGCCCGGAGCCGGGCCGCGGGGCGGTTGGACGGCACGTAGATCTGCGACAGCAGACGAGCCCAGCGCTGATGGCTGCGCATGACCGGGCGCAGGTGCCGTTCGTAGTTGGCCAGTGCGGTGGGAATCGACCGCGGGTCGGCGGTCAGGGCGTCGCCCAGGGCCAGTGCGCCCTGCAGGCCGGTCGTCACGCCCATGGCACCGTATGCGGACATGCACCAGGCGGCGTCGCCGACCAGGACCACCCGGTCGCGGTGCCACGTGGGCATGCGCACCTGTTCTGCCGCGTCGACGATGAGGTCCGGGCGTCGGTTCAATTCGGCCAGGGCGTGCGCCACCGCCCCGCCGCCGTTCATGCCCTCGAAGCGGAGCGGGAGCCGGTCCGCCGGATCGGCCGCGAGTTCGTCACGCACCTTGCGGGTCCGGTAGAGAAAGAAGGCGGCCGGCGGCAGGTCGGCGAACGGGAGAATCCACAGTGCCCGTCGCGGCTGCACGGCCATGATCTGTTCGGCGGGACCGTACGAAGGGACCTGTTCGTCGAGCTGGAACGTCCACGACACGATGTGCATCGGGCGCAGGAAGCGCTCATCCGGGCCGAAGACCAGCCGGCGGACTGTCGATCGGATGCCGTCCGCCCCGACGACAAGGTAGAAGTTCTCGGTGTAATCGCGTTCCGCATCGTGCAGAGCGACCGACGCGCCGTCCACGCGGGCGTCGATGTGGACCGGTGTGGTGTCGAACCGGACCTCGACGCGGCCGTCGACGGCCGTCCACAACGCCGCTTCGACGTCGCCTCGCAGGAGAGCGTCGGGGTTTCCCGGCCGGTCGAGGAAGCCGGTGCTCGTGCTGCGGGTGCCATCCTCTCCGACGGCCACGGCTCGGTGGGACAGCGGCGTGCGAAGGTGCATGAGGTCGAGAACGCCGAGTTCCGCCGCAGCTTTCCGACCTTCCGCGAAGAGGCCGATGAAATGGCCGCCGGTCCTGCGCCGCGGCGCCCGCTCGACGATCACCGGTTCCCAGCCGGCCTTCAACAGACGTACGGCGGCCGACATTCCCGCCACGCCGAGACCGACCACGAGGGCTCGTCGTTTGTTTGACGGCACGGTGCCTTCTTCCTTTCGTGACGTGGTTTCAGGGGGCAGCACAGATGAGCTTCGGCGCCGTGGCCCGGCCCGACAAGAACGGCGTTGAAGGTACGTCCGGTAGAAGTAGGTTGTTGACGTTCGCCTACGGTGAGCGAATGACCATCGATGCGCCCAGCCTCGGCAGCTATTTGCGTGCGTTGCGCATGCGCGTCGCGCCGGAGAGCCTCGGCATGCCCACGGTGGGCCGCAAACGCCGGGTGCCCGGCCTGCGCCGTGAGGAGATCGCTCGCCTGGCCGGAGTCAGCGTCTCCTACTACACGAGTCTGGAGCAGGGCCGGGCCACGAACGCCTCACCGGAGGTACTGAGAGCTATCGCCCGCGCGCTGCACCTGGACGACGACGAGAAGAACCACCTGCTCGACCTGGTGGCCGGGCCGGGAGACCGGGCACCCGTTACCTGGCCGGCGCAGTGGCCCGACGCCTCGCTGACCGAACTGGTGGACGCCATGCCGGACGTGCCGGCCGTCGCGCACGATGCCGTCCTGGATCTGCTCGCATGGAACCGTCTGGGCCGGGCGCTCTACGCGCCCTATCACCGCGACGCGGAGACCCGGCCGAATCTCGCCCGGATGGTGTTTCTCGAACCGTGGTGCCGTGAGCTTTACGTCGACTGGCCGGCCAAAGCCGAGGCACTGGCCGGCGCCATACGCGCCGGGGTGGGGCGCGAGCCGAACAACGCGGCGCTGGCAGCCCTCGTCGCGGAACTGCGCGCGAGAAGCACGGACTTCGAGCGGCTGTGGTCCAGCCACTTCGTGCGTGTACCCGTGGTGGCGGAGACGGAGCTACGGCACCCCTGGGTGGGCCGGGTGACGGTGACTCAGCGGGCGCTCACCGGCGTCGGCACCACGGGGTGCTATTTCGTGTTGGCCACGGCCAAGCCCGGCTCCGAGTCCGCCGAGCGTCTCCGGCGGCTCGCCGACGAATCGTCCGGGCGGTGCGCGGCGGCGGGCCTAGAGTGAGCCCATGTCCAAGGTTCGGGTGCACAACTTCGCGGTGTCGCTGGACGGTTTCGCCACCGGCGAGGGACAGAGCCTGGAGGCGCCGTTCGGACACGCCGGTCTTCGTGCTGACCCACCATCCGCGGCCCCAGCACGGTGCGCCAGTTCCTCGAGGCGGATCTGGTCGACCATCTGCACGTGGTCCTCGTCCCGATCGTTCTCGGGCGCGGTGTGCGCCTCTGGGACGGGCTGGAGAGCCTGGAGAGCCGGTTCGCGGTCGAGTCGGTGACGAGCCCGAGCGGCGTCACCCATCTGACCTTCACTCGGCGATAGAGGACTGTTCGGCGGCGATCCAGCCCGGCGACTCCAGCCGGATGGTGTCGGCGCCGACGAACGCCGTGAGCAGTTCCTCGAGGCGGGCGAGTTCGTCGTCGCCGATGCGTTCCGCCCACGCCTTGCGCAGGTCGTCGAAGATCGCCTCGCCCTCGCGCATGACCCGGTGGCCGAGGTCCGTGACCCGCAGCCGCCTGCGCCGGCGATCGGCGGTGTCGTCCTCGACCGCCACCCAGCCGCGCTGCACGAGAACGGCGATCGTCTTGGCCGCGGCCTGTTTGCTGACCGACAGGGCCCGGCCCAGTTCGGACGCACTCTCGGCGCCGAGGTCGATCGCGCTCATCGCGTAGTGCAGCGACGGTCGAACGTCGTCGTGCCCGCGGTCGGCGAGTTCGCGCACGGCGGCGTCGACGAGCTTGCGGTAGCTGCCCAGGAGCAGCAGCGCGAGGTGGGGGCCGGGTCGGGTCACAGGGTTCAGCGTAGGGGGCGCCCTGGACAAGGACAACCTTGTTGTCTACCTTTACTCGACAACAAGGTTGTCCAATCCGAGGAGGTCTCCCGTGGACCCGACCTACCCGACTCCCGCGATCGCCGGGGTCACCCATCACACGGCCGCCGTCAACGGCACCGAGCTGCACTACGTCTCCGCCGGCGACGCCGGATCGCCGATCCTGCTGGTGCACGGCTTCCCGGAGAGCTGGTGGGCGTTTCACAAGGTCATCCCGTTGCTGGCCGAGCGGCACCGGGTCTTCGCCGTCGACCTGCGCGGCTTCGGGGACTCCTCGCACGCCGCGGGCGACTACGGCAGCGCCGTCGCAGCGGAGGACCTGCACCGGTTGATCGCCCACCTGGGCGTCGGGCCGGTGCATCTGACCGGGCAGGACATCAGCGGCGGCACGGTGTTCCGGCTGGCCGCCACGCACCCCGGGGACGTCGCCAGCCTCACGGCGATCGAGATGGGACTGGCCGGCTTCGGGCTCGAGGGCTTCGCCGACGTCACCAACGGCGGCTCGTGGCACATCGGCGTCCTGGCCGCGCCGGGGATCCCCGAACTGCTGCTCACCGGGCGGGAACGGGAGTTCCTGGGCGGATGGGCGTTCCCCGGGATGACGGCCGTGGCCGGGGCGATCACCGACGCGGACGTGACCGAGTTCGTCCGGGTCTACGCCCGCACCGACGGATGGCGCGGCGCGGCCGGGCTGTACGCGTCGATGCTCACCGAGGGGGAGGAACTGCGGGCGCTGGCGGCCGCGGCACCGCTGACCGTGCCGACGCTCGCGATCGGCGGGTTCGGCGGGCGGTTCACCGAGAACACCCTCAACCGGGTCTCCGCGGCGCCGGCGCGCAGCGTCCTGCTCGAAGGAGTCGGGCACTACGTGGCCCTCGAGGCGCCGGAGGCGTTGGCGGCGGCGCTCCTCGCGTTCGTCGCCGACGTCGACGGCGTCGCCGACGAGGACCACCCGACCGGTGTGCCGGGGAACGGCACCGTCCATAGTGGACGTTAGCCGACCGGTGCGATCCCGCACGGCGGCGCCGGGTTCGGCGGCTACTTGACGGCGATCGGGTTGACCGGGGCGCCGACCGCGCCGGTGACGGGTAGCGGCGCGGCGGTGAGCCAGAACTCGAAAACCCCGTCGGCGGCGCAGTCGGCGGCGAGCGCGTCGAGGTCCCACAGTTCGCCGAGAAACAGGCCGATGTGCGGGATCGCGACCTGGTGCAGCGGCTGGAACGCGCGGTCGAACTCGTTGGGCCGCACCTCGAAGCCCCACGTGTCGGTGGCGATGGCGGCGATCTCGGTGCGGTGCAGCCACTCGGCGGTGGTGAACGACAGGCCGGGCGCGGGACCGCCCGCGTAGTCGCCCCAGCCGTGCCCGGCGGCGACTCCCCGGCGGGCGCGGGTGAGTTGGCCGGTGCGCACGAGCACGATGTCGCCACGGCCGATCGCGACACCGTGCGCGTGTGCGGTTTCGGTCAGGTGTTGCTCGGTGACGGCGAACCCGTCGGGCAGGTCGCCGTCACCGCCGTGTACCCGGCCGACGTCGAGGAGCACGCCGCGGCCGGCGATGACGTCGGCGACGGTCTCGATTCCGGTGACCGTGTCGCCGAGGCTGGTGACCACCTCGCCGGCGGGGCGGCCGTTCCAGGCGGCCCCGTGGTCGAAGATGTGGCCGAGGCCGTCCCACTGGGTGGAGCACTGCAACGGCATCGCGATGACGTCGTCGGCGCCGCCGAGCCCGTGCGGGAAGCCCTGGACGCCGGCCGCCGCGTCGGTGCCGGTGTCGAGCATGGTGTGCACCGGGTTGGTGCGCCGCCGCCAGCCCTTCTGCGGGCCGTCGCCGTCGAAGCGTTGCGACAGCGAGAAGGAGACGCCGCGTCGCACGAGGGCGGCCCCTTCGCGGCGCTTCTCCTCGGTCAGGAAGTTCATGGTGCCGCGTACGTCCTCGGCGCCCCATCGGCCCCAGTTGGAGCACCGCTTCGCCGCCTCGCGGATCGCGCCCTCGGGGTCGGTCCGGTCGAGGGTCATGCCTTCTCCTGGAACGTGTCGGCGATCCAGTCGGCGATGTAGGTGGCGACGTGCGGCAGGTGGTCGAGTCCGATGTGCTCGGTGCCGCCCTCGGCCGGCGTGAACACCCGCAGGTCCCGCTTGGGGCTGTTGACGGCCTGTTCGTACGAACGGTGGGCGTAGCGCAGCGGGATCTGGCGGTCGTTCTCGCCGTGGGCGATGAGGAACGGCACGGTGATGTGTTCGACGACACCGTCGAGGTTGACCGCTTCGGCCTTCTTCACGAACGTGTCGATGTCGCTCTCGCCCCACACCCACAGCACGTGGTCCCAGTAGTGCGGTACCGGGTTCTCGCCCTCGCGTTCGAGCCGGCGCTTCTGTACCGCACCCCAGTCGTGGTTGGCGCCCCAGGCGACGCAGAGCGCCAGCCGCTTCTCGAACGCCGCCGCACGGGGCGCGTAGTAGCCGCCGAGGGACCAGCCGACGAGGCCGATGCGCGCCGGGTCCACGTCGTCGCGACCCAGCAGACGGTCGACGCAGGCGGCGGCCCACTGTTCGGTCTCGACGCGGGCGGTGAGACCCTGCAGGCGCAACGCCTCGCCGCTGCCGGGGCAGTCGACCATCAGCGTGGAGATGCCCCGGGCCGCCAACTCCTGCGGGAACCCCGACACGTACATGTGTTCCTTGGTGGAGTCGAGCCCGTTCCACAGGACGATGCACGGACGGGGCCCGTCACCGGGTGCGGCCATGAAGTACGCCGGCAGCTGCGTTCCCTCGAACGGCACGCTCACCCGCGTGGTCGCCGGCCGCAGGTACCGGAACGCCTTGGCGGCCAGCTCGAGGCAGCGCCGGTACACGGCGACGCGGTCGGCGGAGTGCGCGCTCTGCATCCGTTCGGCCTGCGTCAGATAATTTGTCGCGCGGAAATATTTCTGCCCGGCGGCCCGGTGGTGTCCGGCCCGTTCGTCCGCGGCGGCCGACACTTCGAGGTCGTCGACGACGGCGGTCCAGGCCGCCATGAACTGTGCGGTGCCGACGTCGGAGCCCTGCGCGGCGAGCTCGCGGATCGGCCGGCAGGCGCGGTCGACCTCGTCGATCAGGCCGCCGCTGTTGAGCGCGGCGACCACGCTGAGGTTCCACACGTAGTTGCCGGGGAAGTACTCGAACACTGCGGTGCCTCTCAGGTACGGCCCGGCGGGCGATAGGTGGGACGCAGGGCATCGGAGACGGGCTTGGCCCCGCCGTGGGAGGCGGCTCCGCCGTCGACGGCGATCTCGGCCCCGGAGACGAACGACGCGCCGTCGCCGAGCAGGAACACCACGACGGCGGCGACCTCGTCGGGCGTTCCGGCGCGGCCCAGCGGTGCGGCGGCGACCCCGGCCTCGCGCATGGCGGACGCGCCGGCCGTCATCGGGGTGTCGATCAGGCCGGGGTGCACGATGTTGACCCGGATGCCGCGCGGTCCCAGTTCGAGGCAGGCGGTGTGGGTCAGGCCGCGCAGCGCCCATTTGCTGGCGGTGTAGGCGACCGGACAGTGGCCCTGCGACGCGGCGAGCGAACCGATGTTCACGATCGACGCGCCGGCCGGCATCAGCGGGCCGAGCGCCTGGATGCCCAGCAGCGGGCCGAGCACGTTGACCGCCTGCACGTCGGTGAACGCCGCCGCGCTCACGTCGCCCAGCCGGGCCCGCCAGGTCACCCCGGCGCAGTTCACCAGACCATGGATTGTCGTCAGTCCGGCGGCGAGGGAGCCCCACGCGGACTCCTCGCGCACGTCGAAGCGGGGCAGGTCGAGTCCGACGGGATCGCCGCCCGCGGCGCGCACGGCCGTGACGACCGCGGCACCGATGCCGGAGGCGGCGCCGGTGACGACGACCGTGCGCCCGGCGAGGGCACTCACCGGGCTGGCCCGGAAAGCGGTGCGGCTCCGGAAAGCCTTGCGGCAGCGGGGTCGCGGCGGCGCACCGGCGGCAGGTCGGGTGCGGGCGCGGCCGCCGTGACCCGGTTGGTGAGGCTGCCGATGCCCTGCACCGTCAGCGTCACCTCGTCGCCGTCGCGCAGCGGCGGCGGATCGGTGCGGCCGCGACGCCCCCACAGTTCGGCGAGGCAGCCGCCGTTGCCGACCGTCCCCGACGCGAGCACGTCGCCGGCCTCGACCCGGCTGTCGCGGGAGGCGTAGGCGACGAGACTCTCGAACGTCCAGCCCATGTTGGACAACAGGTCCCGGCCGACCTCGACGCCGTTGACCGAGGCCGTGCACCACAGGTCGAGGAAACCGTCGGCGTCGCGGTGCGGCTCGAGCTCGTCGGCGGTGACGATCCACGGGCCGATCGTGGTGGCGAAGTCCTTGCCCTTGGCCGGTCCGAGCCCCACCCGCATCTCGCGACGCTGGAGATCGCGGGCCGACCAGTCGTTGAACACCGTGTAGCCGAAGACCGCGTCGCGCGCCTGCGCCGCCGTCAGGCTGGTGCCGCCGCCGCCCAGCACCACCGCGACCTCCAGTTCGAAGTCGCGGTCGGCGCACCGGGCCGGGAAGGCCACGTCGTCGCCCGGCCCGTGCAGCGTGTGCGGATTGGTGAAATAGAACGTCGGCGCCTCGTACCAGGCGTCGGGCACCCCGCCCGCGCCGTCGACGCTTCGGCGCACACCCTCGACGTGTTCCTCGAAGGCGACGAAGTCGCGAATGCTCGCCGGGGTGAGCGGTGGCCGGAGTCGGACCGCGTCTAGCGCCACGCCGTCGGAGGCGTCGAGAGCCTCGGCGCCGAGACGTAGCGCGGCCTCCGGACCGAGCGTCACGACCGCGCGCAGGTCCACATTTCGCGGGAACGGGTGGACGCGCCCGTCGGCGACGACGCCGGAGCGCTCGATGTCGCCGAGCCGGTAGGTGGCGAACCGCATCAGACCGGCGGTGCGACGAAGACGCCGCGGTCGGGGTCGTTGAAGGACTGCTTGGCGACGAACTCGCTCATCGGGTTCGCGGTTCCCCACTGGTCGGCGACCTCGGGTTCGGAGAGGTCGTAGAGGTGCGGATGCCAGGTGTCCTCGTCGAGTTCCTCCAACTCGGTGGTGTATTCGACGGTGTTGCCGTGCGGGTCGAGGAAGTAGGAGAACGTGTTGTTGCCGGCCATGTGCCGCCCCGGCCCCCACACCTTCTCGACCCCGGCGCGCAGCAGCCGCCCGGTGCCGCGCATGTATTCGTCGATGCCCCGCATCTCGAACGAGGCGTGGTGCAGCGACACGTGCGGCCCACGGGCGACGGCGAGGCTGTGGTGATAGCGGTTGGTGCGCAGGAACCACATCACCGAGCCCATGTGCGGGGAGGCGAGTGTGTCCGACAGCGCGAAGTGGAGGTGCTTCTCGTAGAAGGCGACGGTTGCCTCGGGGTTCGGTGCGTTGATGACGACGTGCGACAGCTTCACCGGGATCGACTCGCCCTCCTCGACCCGGCGGTGCGCACGTACGGCCACATCGCTGGAGACCTCGACCGTGCGCCCGTCGTTGTCGAAGAAGCGGAACCCGTAGCCACCACCGGGTGTGCGCAGCGAACCGGGCTCGGTGACCAGCCGTACGCCCGCGGTGCCGAGTCGCGCGGCCAGCGCGTCCACATCGGCCGGTGACGCCGCCCCGAACGCGATCAGGTCGAGGCGCTTCTCCGGCGCTCTGCGCAGCCGAACGGAGTACTGCTCGGGCGAGCCCTCGGCCGCCAGGAAGGCGATGCCGTCGTCGGTCGTCTCCGGCGAGAGGCCCCACGTGGAGGTGTAGAAGTCGAGTTGTTTGTCGAAGTCGGGCACGGCGAGGTCGACGTGGCGAAGATGGGTGATGAGGCGTTCGTCCATGGTGCGCGTTCCTCAGGCTCAGGCGGGTTCGGAAAGCATGTGCGTGGTGCGGGCCAGCAGGCCGGGCACGTCGCCGCGTTCCCGGTCGAGCAGCCACCGCGCCAGTTGCAGCGAGGCGTCGACGACGGCGCGGGCCCGGTCGTGGCGCCGATCGGCGTAGGCGCCCAGCAGGTCGTCGGTGACGGTGTCGTGGGCGATGAGAAGTTCGGCGAGGACGGCGGCGTCCTCGAGCGCCTGGGCCGCGCCCTGGGCGAGCGTGGGCGGGCAGGAGTGGGCGGCGTCGCCGACGAGGACGACCCGGCCGCGGTGCCACGGCGTGGGCACGACATGGCTTTCGAACCGGGCGTAGTTGACGGTGTGCGCGTCGACCAACACACTGCGGATCTCGTCCCACGGGCCGTGATACGCCTCGGACAGGCGGCGCATCACGGCGAGGCGTTCGGCCGCGGTGAGGTCGCTGCGATCCTGTACGTCCTCCACGATGTAGGCGTACAGCGAGTTGTCCCCGGTGGGGCAGTAGCCGGCGATGTAGCAGGGGCCGCCGTAGTACAGGTCGGTGCGGGTGACGCTCGCGGGTCGGGAGGTGTAGGCGCGCCAGATTCCCATGCCGGTCGGTGCGGGTTCGCAGTCGATGCCGATGGCGCGCCGGGTCCAGGAACGGATTCCGTCGGCCCCGACGACGAGGTCGTAGCGCCGGCGCGAGCCGTCGGCGAAGGTGACGTCGACGCCGGTGCCGTCCTGGTGAAGCGTGGCCGGCGACGTACCGAAGCGGATCTTGGCGCCGGCTGCGGCGGCCCGCGCGTGCAGGATCCGCGCGAGGACGGGGCGCGGCATGCCGACGGTGGCGGGCAGGTCGGGTCCGCCGGTGCGCACGTCGTCGAGCGAGGCGATCAGCGTGCCGTTCGGATCGGGGGCGCGCAGCCCCAGGGTGTCGAACGCATAGCCGTTGGCGAGCACCTCGTCCCAGACGCCGAGCCGGCGCAGGACCCGCAGGGCATTGCCCTGCAGCGTGATGCCGGACCCGACGGCGCTCGCGTCCGGTTTGATGTCGACGAGGTCGACGGAGACGCCGGCCTCGGCGAGGAGAACGGCGGTGGCCGTACCGGCAGCGCCGCCGCCGCTCACGAGCACGCTGTCGACTGCGGGCATGGCGCGTTTCTCCCTCGTCGCGGGGGTGTGACACGGCCCACTGTCTCGGACAGCGGCGGTATTCGGGAAGAGCGACTTGCCGATGCCAGCTATCCACGGTGCTTATGGTGAACGGATGGGCTTCGACCGCGTCCTCGGCAACCTGGACCTCAACCTGCTCGTGACGCTGGACGCGCTGCTGCGCGAGCGCAACGTCACCCGCGCCGCGGAACAGCTCGGCTCCAGCCAGCCGGCGGTCAGCGCCGCCCTCGCCAGACTGCGCCGGCACTTCGGCGACGAACTGCTGCACCGCGCCGGCAACCGTTACGAGCTGACGCCGCTGGCGGTCCAACTCGCCGTGCGTACCGCGCCCGCGTTGGCCGGGGTGCGCCGGGTCTTCGACACGAGCAGCCAGTTCGATCCGTCCACTGTGGAGCGCGAGTTCACGGTCGTCGTCTCCGACTACGCGGCCGCGGTCCTCGGGCCGGTCGCCGCACGGCTGATGAGCGAACGGGCCCCCGGCGCGCGGCTGCGTCTGCAACAGACCACCCCGCACGCCGTCGACCACGCCGACGAGACCCTGCGCGCCACCGACGGGCTCGTGCTGCCGCACGGGTTCCTCGCCGACATCCCGCACACCGACCTGTACGAGGACCGGTGGGTGTGCGTCGTCGCCACCGACAGCCCGGCCGCGTCGGCCGACCTCACCCTCGGACAGCTCGCGGACCTGGCGTGGGTGGCGCTCTACCACCGGCCGACCGCGTTCGCGCCGGCGTTGCAGCAACTGCGCATGCTCGGCGTCGAACCGCGGGTGGAGATCGTCGTCGACAACTTCCTGCCGATGCCGTTCCTCGTCGCGGGAACCGACCGTGTCGCGTTGATGCAGGAACGCCTCGCCCGCCGGGTGGCCGACGCCGCCGGGATCCGGGTGATGGCGTGCCCGTTCGAGGCGGTGCCGGTGGCCGAGGCGTTCTGGTGGCATCCGATGTACCGGGCCGATCCGGCGCACGTCTGGTTGCGGGAACTGTTCGCCGAGGCGGGCCGCACCCTGGATCCGGACGCGGGGGTATCCGGCACGCTGATGACGGGTATCGGCGGTTGACCCCTTCCGCCGTCGGGTCGGCGCGCCCATAGTCGGCGCATGTGACGCCCGCCGCCCCGGCGTCATCCACCCACGGCTGTTCCCTCGGCCGGCCGGGCATCGCGTGCCACGGCCGGGGCTGACGCCGTTCCCCGAAAGGCACCAGCATGTCCGAGACGACCTCGCCCCCGGCGCCCGACGTGGAGTCCACCGCGACCGACGGACGGCGCGCGGGCCCGGCGCAGCTCATCCTCCTGCTCGCCGGCAGCTGCATGTCGGTGCTCGGCGCCGTGCTCCTCGCGCCCGTCCTGCCGGCGATGAACGACCACTTCGCCGCGGTGTCCGGGGTGGACGTTCTGGTGCCGGTGGTCCTGACGGTGCCGGCGCTGCTGATCGGGCTGGCGGCGCCGTTCGCCGGCCTGGTCGTCGACGCCGTCGACCGCAAGCGGCTGCTCATCGCGGCGATGGTGGCGTACTCGGTGTTCGGGACCGCGCCGCTGTACCTGGACTCGCTCGGGGCCATCATCGCCAGCCGGGTTGCGGTCGGTGTGTGCGAGGCCGCCATCATGACGTGTTGCACCACGCTGATCGCCGACTACTGGTCGGGTGCGCGGCGCAGCCGGTATCTCGGCCTGCAGACACTGGTGGCGTCGGTGTCGGCCACGGTCTTCCTCGGCCTCGGCGGCGCGCTCGGCGCGGCCGGATGGCGCACGCCGTTCTGGTTGTACACCGTCGCCGCCCTTGTGGCCGTGCCGATGGCGCTGCTGTTGTGGCAGCCCGTCCGGGAGTCCACCTCGGACGGTCCCGGGAAACTGTCCACTTCGGACGGTGGGCGGCGGTTGCCGCCGGTGCCGTGGCGGCAGCTGTCCGTGCCGCTGCTCGTGACGCTCGTCGGTGGGGTGGTGTTCTACGCGCTGATCGTGCAGTTGGCGTTCCTGCTCGACGGCGCCGGGGTCACCGATCCGGCCACGGTCGGCGCGCTCAGCGCGCTGATGTCGCTGGCGACCGCCGTGGCGGCCGGGTCGTTCGCCTGGCTGTCACGGCACAGCCCGCGCGTGCTGCTGCCGGTGGCGTTCGGGGTATCGGCGGTGGGCCTGGTGGTGGTGTCGGCCACCGGTGCGGTGCCGGTCATCACCGTGGGAGCCGTGCTGACCGGTGCCGGTACGGGGCTGCTGCTGCCGACGCTGCTGACCTGGGCGGTCAACCGGCTGTCGTTCGCACAGCGCGGGCGCGGCACCGGACTGTGGACGGGCGCGCTGTTCCTCGGCGAGTTCCTTTCGCCGGTGTTGATCGGCGGCGTCGGCGCGGGCATCGGTGGACTGCGGCCCGCGATCGGAGTCGTCGCAGCGGTGTCGGCGGTGCTCGCGCTCGCCACCGCACTGCTGGTGCCGCGCACGGCCGGCCGGCTGGACGCCACCGACTCCTGAGACCGGCGCCGGCGGTAAGGTCCCGTCGTGGAGTTCGTGACCCGTTCTGACCGGCCGGACCTGCGGGAGATGGCAGCAGTCGTGTTCAAGGAACGCTGGCCCGAGTTCATCTTCCACGACGAGGTCCCGAAGAAGTACATGGACCGGGTCGAGCAGCACTTCAGGCATTTCGACATCATGGTGCTCGACGGTGGCTCGGTGGTCGCCGGCGGCTGGGGAGTGCCGATCCCGTGGGACGGCACCGCCGAAGACCTGCCCTCAGGCTATGACGGGGCACTGGTGCGAGCCGTCGAGGCCCACGAAGCCGCTGTCCCCGCCACAACCCTCGCCTTCATGGCCGCCGCTGTCGGAGCGTCGCACGACAAGCGTGGTCTGGCCACCGCCGTCCTCCAGGAGTTGACGCGCCGAGCCCGGAACGCCGGCCTTGCGCACATCGTCGCCCCACTGCGGCCGACCTGGAAACACCGGTACCCCATGGTGCCCATGGACGAGTACACCACCTGGACCCGATCGGACGGACTGTCCATCGATCCCTGGATCCGCACCCACCAGCGGATGGGTGCCCGGGTGCTCGGCACGGCGCCACGCTCGATGGTCATCGAGGGAACCGTTGCCGAATGGGAGTCCTGGACCGGAATGATCTTTCCCGTCACGCGGGAGTACGTCGTTCCCGATGCGCTCAATCTCGTCCGGATCGACCGCGAACTGGACCGTGGCACCTACGTCGAGGAAAACCTGTGGGTGCAGCACTGAACCGGCGCCGAGGGAGGCTGGTCCGCTCCGGACCGTCCCCTCGGCGCCGGTGATCCGCCCGCCCGTTCAGCCCCACACGGAGGCGGACCAGCTCTCTCCTGACCAGCTCAGTCCTGACCACGACAGCCCCGACCAGGACAATCCCGACCAGGACAGCCCCGACCAGGACAGTCCCGACCAGCTCAAGCCGGACCAGGACAGTCCCGACCAGCTGAGACCGGACCATGACAGGCCGGACCAGCTCAGGCCGGACCAGGACAGACCGGACCAGGAGAGTCCCGAGAACGCTTCGGCCGTGCCGCTGAGCGCCCAACCGTCCCCGGTGAGCCCGTAGCCCATCCACTGGCCGCCCACCCAGGCCGTGCCGGCGTTGCTGCGGGCCGCCCAGGTCGCCGCGTCGAACGGGCCGAGAATGTGCCGTTCGCCGGTCAGTTCGATCCCGTTGATCGCGATGTGCACGCTGCCGCGGGCCGCCTCCAGAGAGCCGAGGCCGGTCGAGGGCGCCCACGCCTGCGCGGCGCCCCGGGGGGAGAGAGTCAGTGCGCGGGTGAGGTTGAGTTCGCCGGCTCCGGCGCCGTCGACGTCGGCTCGCGGCAGCTTCCGGGCGGAGTCGACGAGGAGCTGCTTGACCTGGTCCGGAGTCAGGTCGGGGCGACGCTGCAGAAGCAGGGCGACCGCGCCGGAGACCACCGCGGCGGCCTGTGAGGTGCCGCTGCCCTTGGTGTAGTTCGCGCCGACCCGTGCCGTCGCGTACATCTCGTCGACGTAGCTGCCCGGATTGCGCAGCGACACCATCGACCGGCCGGGGGCCACCAGGTCGACGCGGCGCGCATCGGTGCCACGGCTGCTGAACTCGGCGATCCGGTCGTCCGCGGTCCTGAGGGTCCCGGCGGGGTCGGCGGCGCCGACGGCGATCACGAACGGGTCGGTGGCGGGGTTCGCCAGCGGGCTGCCGACGCCGCCGTTGCCGCCGGCGACCACGACGACGATCCCGGCCCGCCAGGCGTTCTCGACGGCGTGGGTGAGCGGGTCGCTGCGGTAGTCCTGCGTGCCGTCGGTGCCGTAGGAGAGGTTGAGCACCCGGACGGGGTGTGCCGGGTCGTCGTTGCGGTGCGCCACGACCCAGTCGACCGCCGCGATGACCTGGGACACGTCGGCGATGCCGGCCGCTGCGCCGACCTTGACGGAGGTGAGGGTCGCGCCGGGGGCGACACCGGTGAAGCCGCTGCCGTCGCGCGCGGGCGTTCCCGCGATGATCCCGGCGAGGTGCGTGCCGTGACCGAACGTGTCGCGGTGGAGCAACTGCGGCGCCTGGCTGTCCAACGACAGGTCGGGGCCCTCGACGATCCGGGTCCGGCGCAGGCCCTCGACCGGCACCACTCCGGTGTCGACAAGTGCCACGCCGACGCCGGAGCCGTCGGTGCCGGAACGCTGCAGCCCGTCCGCGCCGATGATCTGGTTGACCTGCGACATCGTGACCGCCGAGTCGTCGAACCGCCATCGGGCGTCGCCGTGGCCCCGGGGGGCGGCCGCGGCCGGCTCGGTGACGAGGGTCGAGGCGGCGACGCCGAGCGCGACGGCCAGGGTGGCGGTGAGTACCGGGGCGAACCGTCGTCCCGGCCCTGCTGTACGGATCATGTGTGACCTCCTTGCTTCGTGACCCACAATCAGCAAGCACCTACCGAGAGTGAGAAGTCTTGGTGGGGCTTGGCCGAACGGCTGATCGGATCCGCATGACGGCCCGACTTCCGCTCGTGCCGCGCTCTCCTCAGATCCGCCGGACGGCGGCCGAATGGCGGGATATGAGCGGCGACCAGCAGGACGCGGCCTCGGGCCAGCTGATCACCGATTCCCTGACCGGGGCGTACTCGCGCGCACTGCTGGCGCCCCGGCTCGCCGAGGAACTCAGCCGGGCGTCGCGCTCGAGCGCGGGCTGTGCGCTGTTCCTGTTCGACGTCGACTACTTCAAGAGCATCAACGACGCGTACGGGCATCCCCGCGGCGACGAGGTGCTGCGCCAACTGGCCGACCGGATCCGGGACCTGGTACGCGGCTACGACGTGCTGTTCCGCTACGGCGGCGACGAGTTCGTGCTGCTGCTGCCCGACACCGGCAAGGCCGACGCGGTCCGGGTCGCCATGCGGATGGTGAACGGCGTGAAGTCGACGCCGTTCGAGGGCCAGCCTCCGCTGTCGGTCTCGGTCAGCCTGGGCGTCGCCTCGTTCCCCGACGACGCGCTGGACGCCGACGGGCTGCTGGCGACCGCCGACCGGCGCAACTACCTCGCCAAGCACCGCGGGCGTGCCTGCGCGGTGGCCGACGACGTCGACTCCGACGCCCGCCCCACCTCGTCGCGGATGCTCGAACGTGACCTGCAACTCGCGAGCGTGCGCGAATACCTCACGCGGCTGGTGATCGGGGACAGCGGCGTGCTGTTCGTCGCGGGGGAGCGGGGCGCCGGGTACACCCGGTTCTTCGAGGAGGTGGTGCGCAGCGGCCGGCTGCGCGGCCTGCAGGTGATCGAGGCCGAGGATCCCGACGAGGTCGCCGTCGCCGGCGACCAGCCGGCGCTGGTCGTTCTCGACGGGGAACCGGACGAGCGGATCGCCGCGGCGGTCCGGCGGCTGTCCGTCGCGGGCGTGCCGGCCGTGGGCGTGGTGTGCAGGCAGCCGACCGGCAGGCGCCCGGACGCGGTGCTCGACCTACCCGTTCACGACACCGTCGAACTGTTCGCGTGGTCGACGGCGGCGATCCGGGTCTGGCTGCGCACCACCCTGCAGGGCGAGCCGAGCGCGGTCCTGGTCGACTGGCTCGCCGCACGCACCAACGGGCTGCCGGCCCGGGTGGCCCGCGAGCTGGAACGCCTCACCGAACGCGGCGCGCTCATCCGCGACGGCGACGGCTGGAGCGTCGCGGCGGCCGTGCTGCACCGCGGCGGGCGCCGCCGCCGGACACTCCCCGCCCCGATGACCGAACTGCTCGGCCGCCAGCACGAGACCGCACAGGTGGCGCAGCTGATGGCCGAACGGCGCCTGGTGACGCTGGTCGGCCCCGGCGGCATCGGCAAGACCCGGCTGTCCCTGGCGGTCGCCGCCGCCGTCGAGGCGAGCTTCGACGACGGCGTGGTCTTCGTCGGCCTGGAAGCCGCCCGCACCGAGGACGAGGTCCTGATGATGACCGCCCGGGCGCTGGGGGTCGAGGAGACGCCGGCCGAGCCGCTGCGCGACAGCGTCGTCGAACATCTGATCGACCGCGCACTCCTGCTGGTCCTCGACAACTTCGAGCAGGCCCACGCCGCCGTCGACCTGCTCGGCGACCTGCTCGCATCGGCCCCGCTGGTGAAGATGCTGGTCTCCAGCCGGGAGCGGCTGGGGCTCTACGGCGAGCACCCTTACCCGGTGCCGCCGCTGTCGCTACCCGATCCGGGCACGCTGCGGCCCACCGTGGCCGGTGCCGCGCTGGCGGTGGCCGGTTCCCCGGCGCTGGCGCTGTTCCGGGCCCGCGCGCGGGCCGTCGCGTACGACTTCGCGATCACGGCCGACAACCTGGTCACCGTCGTCGAGCTGTGCCGCCGGCTGGACGGTTTGCCTTTGGCGATCGAACTGGCAGCCGCGCACAGCGACGTCGTCACCCCGGAGCAGATGCTGGAGGACCTCGCGAACCGGCTGGATCTCCCCGGCGCCGCGCCGCGCGGGATGCCGTCGCGCCAGCGCACGCTCAGCGGCACGATCGACTGGAGCTTCTCCCTGCTGGACGGCGTCGAGCAGCAGTTGTTCGTGCGGTTGGGCGCCTTCCACGGCGGTGCCCGCCTGGACGCCGTCGCGGCGCTCGCCCCGGACGTCGAGGACCTGCCCAAGCGGCTGGAACGACTGGTCGACAAGAGCCTCGTGCGGGTCGAGCCCGACGAGCCGGAGGAGTCCCGCTACACACTGCTGTCGACGGTGCACACCTATGTGGCGGCGCGCCTCGCCGAGCAGGACGTCGACGGCGCGATCCGGTGGGCATACGCCGTTCACTACACGGATCTGGCGGAGCGGGCCGGACCGGAACTGACCGGGCCCCGTCAGGCGTTCTGGATGGGCAGGCTGGAACGCGAGTACCACAACCTGCGGGCGGCCTCCGACCATTTGCTGACGGTGCCCGGCGGCGCCGCCTACGCGGCCCGGTTGGCGGTGGGGTTGTGGCGCTTCTGGCGCAACACCGGCCGGCTGCGGCAGGGCCGTGAGTGGCTCGAACGGCTCCTCAGCGCACCGGTCGCGTTGGACGACAGCCCGCGTGCCCGGGTGCTGCACGCGGCCGCGGTCCTCGCCGCCGCGCAGGACGACCACACCGCCGCTCATGACCTGGCGGCGCACAGCCTCGCGTACGCCGACGCCGCAGGCGACCGGTACGCGATGGCCCAGGCCGGCAATGCGCTCGGCATCGCCGCGATGACCGCCGGCGACCTCGAACGGGCCCGCGAGCACTTCTGCGACAGCCTGAACGTGTGGCAGGAACTCGACGATCGGGTCGGCCTCGCGATGGCCCACGGCAACCTCACCATGGTCGCCCTGCGCCTGGGCCTGCTCGATGTGGCCCGCCACCACGCGACCCACTGCCTGCGACTGGAACGCGCGCAGGGCAACCTGCGCGGCATCATGCTCGGTCTGCTGTGCCTCGGTGAGATCGAGTTCAGCCAGGAGGACACCACGACCGCCAGTGCGTGCTTCGAGGAGGCGCGAACGCTGGCGCGGGGCGTCGGCGACGTCTTCGGCGAGGCGATGGCGCTGCATCAGCTCGGCCTCGTCGCACACCGTTCGGGTGACCGTGCGGCCGCGGTGCGCCAGGTGATGGCGGCCCTCGTGCTGCGCCGCGACGCCGACGACCGCGGTGACCTCGCCGAGTCGCTGGAGACGCTCGCCGACCTCGTCGGCGTGCCGCAGTACGCGCCCCGCGTCGCCGCACGGCTGATCGGCGCCGCGCAGGCGCTCCGCGACCGGTATGCACTGCCGCCGGGTGACGCCACCGTTCTTACCCGCCTGGGCCGGCTGCTCGCGGCCGAGGATCTGGACGCCGCCGTCGCCACCGGACGGGCCGCGCCGCTGGACACCATCGTCGACGAGGCGCTCGACGCGTTGCGCTGACGGGTCAGGCCCCGTGGTGGACGCCGCCCTGCAGGGTGTCCACGATGTCCAGCAGCCGCCGCAGCACGTCGCGGCACAGTGACGGCTGTTGACTGATCACCACGTCCCAGGTCGGTTGACGGCCGTCTACCCCGGCCACGGCGCGCGCGGACACGACGGTCGCCACTGTCGGCGACAGCACGAGGAAGCAACGCTCGCCGGCCAGTACGTGCTGCGCGGGGAGGTCCGCGGCGCGGATCCGCCAGTCGTTCCAGGTGGCCACGTTCGGCCCGACGATGACCACGAGGGGGCAGCGCTCGACCATCATGCGCCACATGTTCTCGGTGACCGGATCCGCGCCCGCGCCCTGCGGGGTGATCGCCGCGACCACGGGTGGGCGGGCGCCGGTGCACGCCTGGCTCGCCACCGTCTGCACGATGTGTTCCAGCGCGTTCTCCCCGACCCCGTCCGTCCGGTGTGCGCCGCCGTCCACCAGCACCTGCCACGGCGTGCGGGTCACGTCCGGCGAGGAGTCCAGCAGCGGCAGGGGCGATCCGGGCACGGTCACGTTCGTCGGCAGCGGCCCCTCCCGGCCGATCAGGCGCCCCTGCTGGTAGGCCGCGCCGAAGGCCCGCGCCGTCAACGCGTGCTCCTGGCTCTCCACGCGTTCGATCAGCAGCACCGCGCCGGTCTGCTCGCTCTCGGCCAGCGCCGCCAGCACCGCGTCGGTGGTCTGCCCGAACCGGCTGGTCAGCACCCGCTGATCGAGCTTGATGACGTCGGGCTCGATGGTCGGCAGCAGTGCCAGACCCTCGTTGCTGTACGCGACGTCACCGACGGAGACGCCCCAGCCTGCCGCCCGCGCCCGCCGCACGGTCTCCAGCACCTGACTCGGATAGCGCGCGAGCGCCCGACCGGTGAGATCGACGAAGACCCGCAATTTGGCCTCCGCCTCCTGCATCACCGGCAGCAGGTCGTCCGGGCACGGTTCCATCAGGGAATCCGCCTCGACATTGACGAACAGCGACAGCGACGGCGGCAGCCCGGCCGAGAGCATCCCGCGGAACGCGGCGGCCCGGCAGATCCAGTCGAGCTCACCCAGCCGGCCGACGGCGCGCGCCGCGCTGAACAGCTGCGCCGGCGACTGCAGCGGCCCGGCGGGGCCGCGCGACAGCGCCTCGAAGCCGACCACCTGGTTGCGCCGGGCGTCGACCACCGCCTGGTACTCGATCTCCACGGAGCGGTCGGCGATGATCCGGTCCACGAGCGAATCGCCGCGGTGCGCCGGGCGGGGACGGCGCTCGAGCGAGCCGACCGTCACGCTCTCCCTCTCGGCGGTCCGGACGGACGAACCGGTGGCCGGCGCCTCGGCCAGGTCCGCGCGCCCCCGATAACCGTCCCGGGACCACAACACCCACCCGCTCGACCGCGCCATCGCCCCACTCCAGACTGCCGACCACCAGGCTCATCGGCCGCCCCGGCGGGGCCATGAGGACTACGGGCCGGTGGGCGATCGGCGTGCCGACGGTGCCGGAAACCCGACATGCACCGCCGCCGTCCCGCGGACCGGCCTCGCCGGCGATCGCCCGAACTTCGCTCGCCCCCTGCATGCCGAGACCGATAATCCACCTCATGGGTAGGAGGTCAGGCCGTGGCGACAGGCGCCGCCGGGCGTCGGTCCGGTCGGCCGGGGCCGACGACGAGCCGATCGAGATCCGGGCAGCGCGGTACGCGACCCTACCCGACAGCTGGCTGGAGGCGTCCGCCGAACTCATTTGGATCCAGGCCGTCGGCTGGTTCACCTATTGGATCGCCGGGAGCGTGTGGGCGCTGGTTTGGCTTGCCGCCGACGCCGTGATCCAGGTCGGACGCATCTGGCTCGGCCTGCGGCACCGACGGGCCGTCTCCGCCGGCAAGCGGCCGCCCGATCGGAAACTGGTGGCGACCAATGTCGTGTGGTCGCTGGTCATGGCGGCCGGGACCATCGGCGTCCTGCAGGTCGGGGATCCGCGCCTGCTGGTGCTGGGCAGCATTGTGCCCGTCGGATATCTGGGTTACATCGCATCCCGATTTGCGGCGCTTCCCCGCCTGGCAATACCCCTGTTGTACATGATGGGCGCCGCGCAGACAGCGGGGTATGCGCTGTCGCCGCAGCTGCGCGGTATCGCCTTCCTGATACCGGTCACGTCAGTGGCATTTCACGTCGTGCTGCGGCACAACTACATCACTTTCATGGCTGCCGCCCGGGCGCAGCGGGAATTGCTCCGCCAGTCGATGCACGACCCGCTCACCGGGCTCGCGAATCGGCTTTTCCTGGGCGAACGCACGGCCGACCTACTCGCGGACCTGACCCAGGAACGCGCTACGGAAGGCTTCGCGATTCTGTGTCTCGACCTGGACGGCTTCAAACCGGTCAACGACCGGTACGGGCACGCCGCCGGAGACCAACTGCTGCAGGCTGTCGCCGCCCGACTGCGGGGGAGCGTACGCCCGAACGACCTTGTTTGCCGGGTCGGCGGTGACGAGTTCGTCATCCTGCTTCCACACACCGACGGCGCAGCGGCCGTCCAGGTCGCCGAACGGCTCACCCTCGCCTGCGGCCAGCCGTTCGACCTCGGTGCCGTCACCGTCGTCATCGGAGCCAGCGCCGGCATCGCACTCGCTCCCGAACACGGTCGCTCCGCCGCCGAATTGCTGGAACACGCGGACAGCGCGCTGTACGCCTCCAAACGTCGCGCCAAGGGCGGCTGGACGGTCCACGCAGCGGGGATCGCTGGTTAGACGCCCGCAGCGGCGCCACCGCCGGCGCCCGCCTCAGCAGAGCCGAAGCGGGCACCGGCGCGCCGGTCTAGGCGGACGCGGTGGCCAGCCGCGGCTGTGCGGCCTGCGCGCCGGTAGCGGCTGCGGCCTCGGCGGTGAACTCCTTGCGCAGCAGGTCGTCGACATCGATCAGCTTCGGGTTGTCCAGTACCTGTTGGAACCGCTCGCTGTCCAGGGCGCCCTGCCACCGGGCCAGCACCATGGTCGCGACCCCGTTCCCGATCAGGTTGGTCAGCGCCCGCGCCTCGGACATGAACCGGTCGATGCCCACCAGCAGGGCGATACCGACGGCCGGGATGGTGTCGCCGAAGGCCGACAGCGACGCGGCGAGCGTCACCAGCCCCGCGCCGGTCACACCCGCCGCTCCCTTGCTGGAGATGAGCATGAACAGCAGCAGCGCGATCTGGGTGCCGATGGAGACGTCGGCGCCGGTGGCCTGGGCGATGAAGATGGCGCCCATGGTCAGGTAGATGCACGTCCCGTCGAGGTTGAACGAGTACCCGGTCGGGATGGTCAGACCGACGACGGAGCGTTGGGCGCCGGCGGCCTCCAGCTTCGTGAGCATGCGCGGCAGGACGGTCTCGCTGGACGAGGTGCCGAGCACGATCAGCAGTTCGTCCTTGATGAGCCGGACAAACTTGAAGATGTTGAACCGTGCCGCGAGTGCCACGGGGCCGAGGATGGCGACGACGAAGACCACGCACGTCAGGTAGAAGGTGCCCATGAGCGCGGCGAGGCTGCCGAGCACCTTGTCGCCGTACTTGCCGACGGTGAACGCCATGCCGCCGAACGCGCCGACCGGGGCGGCATACATGATCACCTTGATGACACCGAACATGATCTTCCCGACGGTGTCGATTCCGCGGATGACGGCCGCCGCGCGGTCGCCGAGGAAGGTCAACGAGACGGCGACGAGGATGGCCACGACAAGGACCTGGATGAGCTGACCGCCGGTGAACGCACCGACGATGCTCGACGGGACGAGGCCGAGGATGAATCCGGTGATGCCGCTGTCCGCCTTCGCGGCACTGTCCAATGTGGACTTGGCTGCGGCCGGGTCGACGGCGATGTCGAGTCCGGCGCCGGGCCGGATGAGGTTGATGGCGACCAGGCCGAGTGCCAGCGCGATGACGGTGAGGCCGGTGAAGTACGCGATGGTGCGCAGCGCCAGGGTGCCGGCCTTGGAAAGGCTGCCCAGCCCCGCGATGCCTACGACGACGGTGCAGAAGATGGTGGGAGCGATGATCATCTTCACCAGGTTGACGAAGAGGTCGGCGAGCCACTTCATCTCGGCCGCCTGGGCCGGGAACGCCAGACCGTAGGCGATGCCGAGGGCGATGGAGACGAGGACCCAGAAATAGAGGTGCCGGTAGATCCGGCGGCGTGGCGGGGACTGGGGGACGTCGATGCTGGTGGGGGCCATCTCTCCTCCGGTGCATGGGCGGCGTGTGCGTGAGGAGGACTGTGAACGGTGTCACGGGCGACGTCTCGCTTTTGTTCATTACGGTCACGTTCGGCTGCCGTAACGGTTGACGCTCATCGAGCGTGTCCCTCGTCACACTGGCCCCATGAGCACGTTCTTCGCGCGTACGAGCCTGGCCCGCCAGCTGTTCGTGCTCCAGGCGGCGGTCCTCGCGTCACTCGTGATCGTGGGAGCCGCGGTCGCCTACTACGACGCGAAGAGTGACGCCGAGGACGCCGCACGTCAGCGGGTGCTGGATCTGGCCCACGCCACCGCACTCTCGTCCGACGTGGTGACCGGGCTGCGCGAGCACGACGGGGCCGGCCGTTTGCAGCCCTACGCGGAGAGCGTGCGCATCGTCAGCCAGGTCGACTTCGTCGTGGTGATGACCACGGAAGGCATCCGCTACACACATCCCAACCCCGCCCGGGTGGGCGGACGGTTCATCGGAACGTTCGCACCGGCGGTGGCCGGTCGGCCGGTCACCGAGACGTACACCGGGACTCTCGGACCGTCGGTTCGGGCGGTGGTGCCCGTGTTCGACGGCGGACGCGTCACGGGACTGGTCGCGGTCGGAGTCACGACCCGCCGCATCGCCGACGATCTCGGCAGCCAACTGCGCATGGTGGTCGTCATCTGCGTCGCGGCGCTGTTGATCGCCGGAGCCGGCGTGGGCATGATCAGCCGACGGCTGCACCGGATGACGTTGGGCCTCGGACCGGCGGAGATCACCGGCATGTACGAACACCACGACGCGGTGCTGCACGCCATGCGGGAGGGACTGATGGTGTTCGACCGAGCCGGCCGGCTGACCGTCGTGAACGACGAGGCTCGGCGCCTGCTCGGACTCCACGGCGACGTGAACGGTCGGACCGCGGCCGACCTGGGGGTGGGCGGTTCGCTCGGCGATCTTCTGCGGGCCGGCGCCACGGCCCACGACGAGATCCACCTGACCGAGGAGTCCGTGCTGGTGGTGAACCAGTCGCAGGCGTCGAGGCGGGGGCGCCGGCTGGGTACGGTAACGACGCTGCGTGACCATACGGAGCTGCAGGCGCTCTCCGGCGAGCTGAACTCGGTGCGCGGCTTCGCCGAATCGTTGCGGGCGCAGGCGCACGAGTCGGCGAACCGGCTGCACACGGTCATCACGATGGTCGAGCTCGGCCGGACCGATGACGCCCTCGCGTTCGCCACCGAGGAACTGGCCACGACGCAGCAACTCGCCGACGAACTGCAGTCGGCGGTCGGTGAACCGGTGCTCGTCGCGTTGCTGCTCGGCAAGGTCGCCGAGGCGAGCGAACGAGGGGTCGAACTGAGCGTCAGCGGCGACACCGCGATGGCGCAGCTGCCGATCCCCGCCCGGGACCTGGTGACACTGCTGGGCAACCTCGTGGACAACGCGATCGAGGCGGCGATCGCGGCCCCACCGCCCCGCCGGGTGACCGTCCGCCTGCGACAGGACGACAGCGGCCTGCTGATCCGGGTCGCCGACAGCGGTGCCGGTCTCGCGCCCGAACAGGTCGACAACGCGTTCGCTCGCGGCTGGTCGACCAAGCTCGACGACCGACCGCACGGCCGAGGACTGGGCCTCGCGCTGGTGCGACAGGTCCTTCATCGGCACGGCGGTGTCATCGACGTGACCAACGACCACGGCGCCGTCTTCGTCGTACGGTTCCCCGCCCACTCGACGGTCGCGCACGGTGTCGGGTGAACACGAGAGTTCTCGTCGTCGAGGACGACCCGATTCTGGCCGAGGCGCACGGCGAGTACGTGCGGCGACTGGCGGGTTTCACCCTGGTCGGGACCGTGCACCACGGCGCCGAGTCGGTCGAAATCGTCAGCCGGGGCGGCGTCGACCTGATACTGCTGGACTTCTTCCTTCCGGACATCGACGGATTGGCGGTCTGCCGCAGACTCCGGGCTCGCGGCTGCACCACCGACGTCATCGCCGTCACCTCGGAGCGCAGCCTGTCCGCCGTCCAGGAAGCGATCACGCTGGGCGTGGTGCAGTATCTGGTGAAGCCCTTCACCTTTGCCACGTTCGCCGACCGGCTGGGTCGCTACGCCGAATACCGTCGGATGATCACCGATCCGGCCGGTGTCGCCGCGCAGGGCGACGTCGATCGGGCCTTCGCGTCCCTTCGGACGCCGATCCGCCACCACCTGCCGAAAGGGCTCAGCGAAGAGACCCTCGCGGCACTGATCGGTGAACTGCGCGAGCACGACACCGCCGTCACCGCCACCGAGATCGCCGACGCCACGGGCACCTCGCGGGTTACGGCACGCCGTTACCTGGAGTACCTCACCGCCCAACGGATGGTTGAGCGGGCGCTGCGGTACGGGTCCAAGGGGCGTCCGGAGCACGAATACCGGTGGAACCGCCGGTGACGGTTGGTGGATCGATCCTGCTGCGGGCCGTTCGCGTTGATCTAGCGGTTGGTGCGGGGAGACGGTTCCTTGCCCGGCCGGTTCGGGTGGTGAGCATCGGTGCCGTAGCGCGCAACCATGGTTCGCACGGCTTCCTCCACAACCGCGGTCGTGCGAGCTGGGGTCACCGTCCAGTCCGGGAGTAGAAGGTTCGGCCAGAAAAGGTAGTTGGAGATCATTCCGAGGAACTGGGTCGCCGCCATCTCCGGGTCGGCGATGTCTGCGCCTCCCGCGTCGCGCTCGGCCAGGAGGTAGATCCGCACGGAGTCGAAGTACGGCAGTTTGCCCTGTGCGAAGTGTGCTCTGGCCAGTTCGGGAAAGCGGGGCAGTTCGGCGATGACGATGCGAAACAGGTCGGTCATCTCCGGCCGGCTCAGCAGCGACGCGTAGCGCCGTCCCAGAACCGTCAGGCCGGCCGTCAGGTCACCGGCGGGCGGCACCTCGGCGACGTCGTTCTTGGCCCACGAGTCGATGACGATCGCATCGAACAATGCTGCCTTTGTCGGAAACTGCTTGAACAGCGTTGCTTTCGACACGCCGGCTTTGTCTGCGACACGCGCCAGTGATGCCCGGTCGTAGCCCAGCTCGAGGAAAAGCTCGGTAGCGGCCTGCACGATGAGTGCGCGCTTCTCCTGCGCCACGCGCTGGTGATAGGCCGACGGTGCCGGGGTCATGCGCCCATCATAGCGAGGTGAGTGGGTTGACTCACCACTTGAGGGGGCGTAGCTTCGGCATGGTGAGTCGCTCGACTCGCCACCCGGTTCCGGGTTGTCGTGCTCGTACCTACTCGGAGGATCTGATGTCTCGCTTCGCCGACCAGACCGTTCTCGTGACCGGCGGGACCGGTGGGCAGGGAGCCGGCCACGTTCGCGCCTTGCACGCCGAAGGTGCCAACGTCGTCATCGGCGACGTGAATGCCGAGCGTGGTGCCGGCCTCGCCGCCGAGTTGGGAGACGGGGCGCGTTTCGTCCACCTCGACGTGTCCCGGGAGGAGTCGTGGGTTGCCGCCGTCGCGGAGACCGAGAAGACCTTCGGTGCGCTCACCATCCTGGTCAACAACGCCGGGGTGCAGAACCCGCCGGCCCTCATCGAGTCCACCGACGCGGCCACGTGGGCTCGCATCCTCGACATCAATCTCACCGGCACCTTCCTCGGCATCAAGACAGGCGCCCCGGCGCTGCGGCGCGCGGGAGGAGGAGTGATCGTCAACATCGCCTCCACCATGGGCATCGGCGGTACCGCCTTCTACGCGCCCTACGTCGCCAGCAAGTGGGCGATTCGAGGGCTTACCCGGACCGCTGCCCTCGAGCTGGGGCGCGACAACATCCGCGTCAATACAATCCACCCGGGCGTTGTCGCCACCCCGTTCATCACCGAGCCGGCCGCCGGCAGCGACGCCCCGATCGCCGACTTCTACTCGCCCGAGCCGTTCGCCGTCCCGCGACTAGGCCAGCCCGCCGACATCACCGCGCTGCTGTTGTTCCTGACGTCGCCGGACGCGGCCTTCATCACCGGCGCCGAGTACGTCATCGACGGGGGACTGCTCCTGGGCCCCGCACTGCAGAAGGAAGCCGCATGAACCCCGCGGACCGGCCCGGTGAGCAGCGCGCGCTCGACCCGCTGGCACACCTGCCGCACGAGATCAGACGCGCCATCGAGATCACGCCCGCAGCCGGAACCCGCGAACGAATCGTGGACATCACCACCACCGGCCGGCGCACCGGACGACCCCGCCGCATCGAGATCTTCTTCTACCGCGCCAACGGCGCAACGTATCTGTGCAGCGGAGCAGGCGGAGGCCCGACCGGCTGGTACGCGAACCTACGAGCGAACCCGACATTCACGTTCCACCTCAAGAACGGCATCAGCGCGGACCTGCCGGCGCGCGCGACCACCGTCACCGATCCCACGGAACGGGCGGCGGTGATCGCGGCGATTGTCGACGACCTCAACCAGCCTCACGACCCCGGCACCATCAGGCCCACCCATCCAGACGACTGGGCCACCAGCAGGCTGATGCGAATCGACTTCCGCTGAGCCGCCTCACACGGGGTGAAGCAGCGCGCGCCGTTGCCGACGCGGGGCACGTATCGACCCACCGTTCGTCATCGCGGCGGAGGCATACACGGACCGGCAACGGCTGGTTCCACCGCCGCCCGACGGCGACGAGCGCTGCTGCCGGTGTGGGCCGATCCGATGGTGCTCAGGACTTCACGCGGGTCATCGTCCCGGAGTAGAAGCTGGTGTTTTGTGAGCGCGTCGTCGTTGCACGTGTACCGCTCGGGTTCCAGGCTCATGGTGAGCGTGCCGTAGAGGATGTTGTCGTAGACCACCTGAGACGGTGCCGCCGGGGCGGTAGGTCGTGACGTGCCTGCCGTCGGTGAGTCGGAACGGTGTCGGCCGGCCGTCGATGGTGGGGTTCCCCGTGGCCGTGGTGGTTTCCCGGTCGCCGAGCAGGCACGCATCGACGCCGGCCCGATAGTTGGGTGCGGCACTGGGCGATACGGACGGGGCTCGCGCTGCCGACGGCGCCGGAAGGGCCGGTGCTGGGCCCGCCGGAGGCGCCGGAGCTGGATCACCTGCGGTTGCGCCACGGTCTCCGGGCGATCAATCGGGTGGCGGCAGGCTGTCGGGACTGGCGATGATGATCCCGTGGAGGATCTCGGACGGGCGGCCGACGACTACATCCTTGGACTCGTCGGTGCGGAAGAGTTGCCGCTGGCAGCCGCGCAGGCGTTGGCGCGTGGCGTAGACTCGCCGGCCTTGCGGGAACTGGCCGGGCTGGGGCGGGCAGACGTTCGAGACGCGACTGATCTGTTCGACCGGGCGATGAGCGAACTGGGACGCCCGCTGCGGGCGCCGAGGGCAGTGCTGTGGGAACAAGCCCGGCAGGTAGCCGCTGGGCTGCTGGCCGGGACGGCAACCACCCCGGTGGCGGCCGGGCGAATCGCTGCCCTGCTGTGCAGTGCGGACCATCTCGACGAGCGCGGACGTTCCTCGGAACTCGCGACGCGCTTCGAGGTCTTGTCGGTTGACTGGGATGACTACCCGAACGATCGTCCAGCGATCGCCGAGCAGATCAAGGCAGCCGCTCGTGAGGTGATGGATCAGTCAGGCACTCGGCTCGACGGCCCGAGCAAGAAATTCCTGATGTCTCCATAACGCCGGCGCCGCTCATTCCACATTGGAGCAGTGGTGCGGAGGCTTCTCGGGGCGCGCGAGTACGCGATCAAACCGGAGTCTCAGCGCTCCAACGTTCGCTCGGCTCTTTGCCGGACGGCGGGTTCCGGGTCATCCAGCGCGGCCAGGCATCGTTCGCGATGGCCGGGCTCGCCGAGTTGGCGAAGCAGTTCGATGGAGATCTCGCGCCGTTGAGGGCTCGGGTCGGTGAGCCCTCGGCGCGCGAGGTCGACAACCACCTCGGTCATCCGTGGTGATCGACTGGCGAGGGCTCGCAGAGTCGCCATCGCTGCACCCTGTACCGAGGCGTTCGGGTCCGCCAGGCCGTGCACCAGGGTTCGCAGAATGGAGTCGTCGACGGTGTGGGCGGCGCGTAGACCGGTCAGCGCCGAGCACCGTACCGGGTCGGTGTGGTCGCGCGCGACGGAGACAAGTGCGGCTGCGGCATTGTCGGCATCAAGGCTGATCAAGGTCCTGATCGCTGCCTCGCGCACGGCGTAGTCGTCGTCGGTGACGGCAGCCATCACCACGGATGCGGATCGCGAGGCCGGTAGGGCACCAAGACCGCGAATGGCCCTGATGCGAACCCTGGGGCTGGTGTCACGTGCTGCATGCACGAGGGTCGATGCAATGGTGTCGTGCTCAACGCTGGCCGGCAACTGTCGGCCGGCCACTGTCCCCAGGCCCGTGATCGCCGCACGTCGCTCTGCCTCGTCGGCCGACGAGGACCGTCGCAACAGATCCATCACCTCGTGGCGGAGGGCCTCGCCGGGTTCGTTCATCCTCTGATCTTCCCAGTCTCGGAAGTGAACGTCAGCATCCGCCCTTTGTCGCTGCGGATCGACTCCGTCTGTTGTCGCGCGGGCTGCCGCCGGGCGCGCACCGGCATGACGCATGGTGGAGCAACGAAGACGACCCGAGGAGCACGGCCGGCGGCTACACAGTCGCCGTTATCGTTGACCGGTGGTCGGCAACCTTGAGGCGTTTGCGGACGAGTTGGCCGCCAGTGGGTTTCCGCCGCTGGTCAACAAGTTGGCCGGGGCAGGCTTCCAGGGCCGGGTTGCCACCCGCAACCTTGGGTCGCTGCGGCTGGTCTGCCTCGACACGCCCGAGAGCGTCTGTATCGGGCGGGAGCGCGATGCCCGCGATGGGGAGAACCTGGCGGTCAAGGTGATGATCCGGGGCCGGACGTGGATCGAGCAGGGGCGCGGCGACGCCGAGCTCGGGCCGGCCGATCTGGTGCTGCTCGATCCCACGCGTTCGCTCCGGTTCGAGAGCACCGCCTCGGCGCACGTCACTATCCTCGTTCCGCGCCGGGAGCTTCGGATCCGGCCGGCGCAGATCGACCGGCTCATCGGTACACGCATCGACGGCAGCCATGGTCCGGGTGCTCTCGTCTCTGTGCTGGCCCGGGAGTCGGCGCGGCTGGCCACCGGGTTCCGTGAGGTAGAGGCGCTGCGGTCGGCGGCGGCCGTCGTCGAGCTGATCGCGGTCGCACTGGAGGCCCGGCTGGGCGACGAACAGCCGGCTGCGGACGAGGTGCTGCGCGACCGGATCGCCGGCTACATCGAGGCCCGGCTGGCCGATCCCGAGCTCTCCCCGCCCAGCATCGCCGCCGCCCACCACATCTCGGTACGCCGGCTGCACAAGCTGTTCGAGGGCCAGCCGCTCACCGTTGCGGCCCTGATCCGTCGTCGCCGTCTGGAGCGCTGCCGGGCCGAGTTGACCGGAGGCGGACGTACGGTCACCGCCGTGGCCGCCCGCTGGGGGTTCTCCGATGCCACCCATTTCAGCAAGCTGTTCAAGGCGACGTACGGCTACAACGCCCGCGCACTGGTAACCAGCAACCGTGCGCGGACGACCAAGACACGCACAACCGACCCGGAACAGGATGGTGGTCAACGAAGCAGGCAATAGCAATGGGAGAACGTCGTGGCGAAGGTAAACATCGTCCGTCCCGGTGAGGGCGAGATCCTCGGCAGCGGGGCGCAGCAGATCCGGATTCTGGAGAACGGCGAGCACACCGACCACCGGCTGGGGTTCGCCGAGGTCACCATTCCGCCGGGTACCCCGAGCCCGTTGCAGCACCGCCATGCCCAGCACGACGAGGGTTTCTACGTGCTGGCGGGAACGTTCCGGTTCACCGTCGGCGAGGACCAATACGACGCCGGGCCGGGCACCTGGGTCATCGTGCCGACCGGAGCGCCGCACACGTTCGCCAACGTCGGCGACGAGAACGCGGTCATGCTGAACACGTTCACGCCGGATCTGTACGTGCAGTATTTCCGCGACTTCAAGGCCATGATTGATTCCGGGCAGCCGGTCAACGCCGAGACCATGAAACCGCTGTGGAAGAACTACGCCACCGAGATCTCGAACGAATACGCTTCGTGAAGCGCCTTCAGTACGAGCGCTACGGCGGCCCGGAGGTAATGCGCTCGCAGAGTTCGAGCCACTACGACCGGGTCCGGATGAGGTTCTCGTACGCGTGCGGGCGGCTGCTTCCAATTCGCTGGACCGGAAGATGCGCAACGGCGAGATGAAGCCGATGACCGGTCGCTTCTTCCCGGGCGCTGGGGCACGACTTCGCCGGAGTCGTCGAGGCGGTCGGCGCCGGTGTCACCCGCTGGAGGCCGGCGACGCGGTACTCGGCGTGGCTCGGTTCCGGGAGGCGGGGCGTCCGCCGAGATCGGATGCATGGAAGTCGACATGTGCGCGCGCGAGGACGGCAATGCGGTCACTCGAAACGACAGGCCCGACCCTGCGAGGCCTGGGCTCATCGAACTGTGGTGTCGATCAGCGAGGTCAGCGCCGGGAGCAGCGCCTCCGCCGCGACGATGACGCTGGCGACAGGGCGGTTCTGCTCGCCGGTGAACTGCTGTGCAATCGTGGTCAGCTCAGGTTCGGCGACCGTGGTGGGGCCGATGCCCTCGACCGTCTCCAGCGGGCCGACGCCGCCGGCGAGCAGCCACAGGTAGTCGCCGAGGTCCGCAGCGATCACATGCAGTTCACCCTCCGAGCCGAGGAACACGAGTGGCTGGGTCTCGATCGGGTGCTCGGGTTCGCGTATCCAGATGGCGGCCAACCCGCCGGTCCCGTCCTGCCCGAAGACTCGGAACGGTGCTGGACCGGCCGACGGGTTGCCGGTCCATGACCGCCACCACTCGGACGCCTCGACGGACCACATGAACTCGTCGTACGGCTCGAAGTCGTAACCGTCGTGGTCCGTCGAGAAGTCTTCGGCGTGTGCCGCGGCCAGCGGGCCCGGGAGCACGCGGTCCTCGTCCCGCATGGGCGAAGTCTATGAGGGCTGCACTGCGGCGAAGGAATGCGGAGCCGAGCCGGAAGAGCCCTCCGCACCTCGGCCGGGCTTGGGTATGGCCTTGACGTCGTCACCGAGTTCGCTGACCCCGACCTGGAGCGCAGCTGCAGGAAGACGGCTTCATCTGCTGCTTCCCCCACGCGGGCGGCAGAAATGGGCGGCTGGTTGGCGGCTCAGTCGCAGATCACGATGGCCAGCTCGAGGTCAGGCCGTTCTCGATGAGCCGTGCAGCGCGGCGGACGTCGGTGGTGACCTCGTTGTGCAGTTTCGCGGGATCCGATGTGGTGGCCAGGTGACGGCGCAGGCTTTGGAACTGGACCCGCCAGAGGCCGAGCAGCGCTGCGGCGGCGATCTGCGGCTCGGGGTCGCCGGGGGATAGGCCGACCCGCTCGGCGAGCAGTTCCGCGGCCACGGTGACGAAGCGGTCCATCGTGTCGCTCTGGTAGGCGCGGAGCGAGGGGGTGGCGTCGATCAACTCGCCGAAGCGCCGGTAGCCGGCGATCGCCGAGTCCGGGTCGCCGCTTGCGGCCAGGCCGGCGGTCATGGCGGTGAGCTCGGCGTCGAGGATGCGCAGCGCCGCCTGCACGGGCGGTACCGCGCCGTTCCGGCCGTCCTGGAGCAGACCTATCGACGACCAGCGACGAGTTCGTAGCGAAGCCCTGCCGCCGCTGCCACGAGACTTCGTAGCCGGCCGTTCGGGTCGCGCGAGAACTGGTCCTGCCCTCGAATCGAGCCTTCGACTTCATGGCGTGGGATTGCGCGCTGCGATCGGACCGGTTGGGCCGTCGCCGTGACCCGTTCAGGCCGCTATCGTGCTCCGGGTGGGCCCGTTCGAACGGCGGAATGAGGAACTGTTCACCGTCCATGGACCTGGGCGATCGGCACCGGACATCGAATCGATGGCAGGTCCCGGTTTCCGCATGCCGGTGGCTGATGTCTTCGTTATCGCGGGTCGGGGGACGGTGGTCACCGGGAGGGTCGAGGCCGGCGCGGTCACAGTGGGTGCCCAGGTCACAATCGAGCGCGCGGGGCGGCCGCCGCTCGCGGTCGAGATCGCGGCCATTGAAATGTTCCGGAAGATGATTGGGCGGGCCGGTGCGGGCGACAGTGTCGGCCTGCTGTTTCGAGGGCTGGCCCGCACCGAGATCGTCGCTGGCGACGTGGTCCGCACCTTATGACCTTGGTGGTGGGCTGATCGGCGACCCGTGCCGGCTGGGGCGTGCGCGAAGCTGGAGCACCGCGCCGAGGCAGCCGATTTCTCGTCCCGGGCGGGCGATCAGTTCACCGGCTGATCGTTTGCTCCAGTGTCACGCGGATGGTTCGCACCGAGGCGAGCGCCTGAGGGTACGACTCTGCGGCGTCCTCCCACAGGGAGCGCCACTGCGAGTCCTTGTCCACGATCCGGTCCAGCGCTCGCACGGCGATCGCGGGAACGTCGTCGGCTACCTCGACGGTGCCTCCCTCCAGCAGAAAATCGGGTGCGTAAGGAAAGGCGACCATCGTCCCGTCCGGCAGTTGGGAGGCGATGATGGCTGCGGCGGCGATTGCCTGCGTCGCGTAGACGTTGTCAAGGTACTCGTCGCCATGCTCGGCTACCCGGGTCAGCGCATCGCGGATCAGTGTCGCTCGCTGCTGTGGGTCGGCGTCGTGCAGGTGACCGCACCAGTCGGCGGCGCTGTCATTGTCGAACGGCCCGACATCCCATGCACCCACGCTGATCTCCTGCTCGATGGCAATCCGGACTCGCCGCGACCTTAGCGTCGGTGATCAGAAATGGGGAGAGGTGTCGGGCCATGATCGGCACGGCAGTCACCAGCATCTTGTCCGCTGAGCCGCCCAGGGCATCCGTGACCGTCAGTGCCTTGCGGGAGGGAAACCGTGGGCGCGGTCGGCGGCAGAAGCGGATGTTGTAGGTCTTCCGCTAGGCGGGGCTGAATTCGCCGCGTTCCACGCAGATGATCGGATCCGGCTTCGCAATCGCGAACATCACCTCAGCCAGCGCCATCGCCTCAGGAACTTCGAGTACGGCGGCGTGATCCTCGATGCTGGACCAGTGCGACTGATTCACCACCTTGGTGCCGTCCACGGAAGCGTAGAGAGTCGAACCGAGAAAGCCTGGCAACTTACAGACGACCTCGCCAGCACGATTGATCGCTTCGACGAGATCCTGCTGCTGTTCCGCGGCAACCGCGAAAATCCCGATCACAGTGACCTTCAAGGCTTCTCCTCAACCCGCGTACATCGGTTACGACGATTGATTCAACGCGTGGGCGAGCCCCGCGGCCATGCGTCTGCGTCCGTGGTCGATACGCGTTGGTCCGGAAGCGGGTCAGTACGATGCGCCGGTGGACCTGATCACCGAGGCGATCGGCGGCCTGCGCTCCGGAGTCCCCTATGCCCACCGTGTCGGCGAGTCCGGCGACTGGGGCTGGAGTCATCCGTCATTCGAAGGTGTGGGCTTCTACGTGCTGCTCGCCGGCGAGGCCTGGACGGCCGCCGACAACGGCCCGTCGCACAATGTCACGGCCGGTGATGTGGTGCTCTGCCCGAACGGTGCCCGGCACGCCTTCAGCCGCCGTCCGCGCCCGCTGGACGACCTGCCCACGTGCCGGCACGACAAGACCGGCAACAGCGAGGACCAGCTCGTCGAGGCGGAGGTGATCTGCGGCGCCTACCTGCTGCCGCGCGGCCGCGTGCATCCCTTCCTGCGCGGCATGCCGCCGCTAGTGGTCGTACCCGGCCGGGGTGCTGAGCAGGAACTGCTGGCGCTACTCGGCCAGGAAGTCGCTGAGGAACGCCCAGGCACAGAGACCACCCGGGCCGCGCTGATCGACCTCATGCTGGTCAAACTGCTGCGCTCCTACGCTCCGCCGGAAGAAGGCGACCCGGGCATCGCCGCGGCCCTGGACGCGATCCACGACAACCTTCGCGCACCGTGGAGCGTGCGTCGGCTGAGCGAGATCGCCGGTCTGTCCCGCACCGTCTTCACGGAACGCTTCAGCTCATCGATCGGCAAACCGCCCATGGCGTACGTGTCCGGCGCGCGCCTTGATCTCGCCGCGCGCCTGTTGCGGAGCACGACCCGCCCGCTCTCCGCGATTGCCCACGAGGTCGGCTACACCTCGGAGTTCGCGTTCGCCGCCGCCTTCCGCCGCGCCTATGGTGCGCCGCCCGGCCGTTTCCGGCGCGAGGCAGCCGCGGAGCCTCCATCGCATGACAGTGCGGCGGGTGACGAGGCGACGACATCCCGGCAGCTGCGAACGCATTCACCACAGATGCCGATGGTGCCGTCCGTGCAGTCCCGCGCTTTGTCGAAGCCGGTCACGAGCCAATCGGCCAACGCGGCGGCTCCGACCTCGAAGTAGCGACCTGAACGGGTCGTCGCACGATCCGAGCCTGCCGCATTGTCAACGGCGGGCGGCTCGAGGCAAACGAGTGGACGGCCGCCGCGGTTGCGGCTCATCCTGGACGCCGTGGAACCTGTTCCGACGCCGCGCGGTCCAGGCCGGATCATCATGCTCAACGGTGCGTCGAGTTCCGGCAAATCCACCCTGGCCGTCGCGCTTCGCGCGGCCCTGGACGAGCCGTTCCTGCACGTGTCTTCCGACCAGTTCGTTGCCGCCGGAATGCTCCCGAACCGACGGGAGGACGGTGGACCTTTCGACTGGTGGCACCAGCTGCGACCGCGGTTCTTCGCCGGTTTCCACCGCTGCCTGCCCGCTCTCGCCACGGCCGGTAACGACCTGATTGTCGAGCACATCATCGAGTTCCGCGCCTGGCGACACGAACTGGCCGTTCTATTGGCCGGCCTCGACGTATTCCTGGTCGGCGTGCACTGCGCCCCTGACGAGTTGGACCGCCGCGAACGCGCTCGCGGCGACCGACGCATCGGCGAAGGACGCGGCCACGTCGAGGTCAACGGCATCCACACCTTCGGCTCCTACGACCACGACGTCGACACCAGCCAGGGAATCGGTGCCGACCTCGTCGACTCCATCCTCACCGCGTGGCGCCACCAAACACCGCACACCGGTGTGCTCACCCGAGCAACACAGGGGCCGTAAATCAATCGCGCGTCGGGCGCACGAGTGTCGGCGAACGGGCAGGCCTCCACATCGCCCAGCGGTTCTCGGCCTCGTCGCGCTGTGCCGCGTCCGGAATGATCGCTGCATGACCGATCTCGATGTAACGGTGCGCCCGGCGTCCGACGCAGACGTGCCCGCCCTGGCTGGTCTGCGCTGGCGGCGGGCCACCCAGGAGCGCGGCTACCAGGGCGACAACCTGGACGAGTTCGTCTCGGCGCTCGCCGACTGGATGCGTGGCCACCCCGAGCACCGGGCGTTCGTGGCCGAGGCCTCCGGTGAGGTCGTCGGCATGGCGTGGCTGGCGATCCTCGACCGGGTGCCCACCGCGAACAAGTATTGCCGGCGTGGCGGCGACGTTCAGTCCGTGTTCGTCGTTCCCGAGATGCGCGACCGCGGGGTCGGTGCGCTGCTGATGAAGGCGGTACTCGACGAAAGCCGCCGCCTGGAGCTGGAGCACGTGACGGTGCACTCCAGCCCTCGAGCAGTGCCGTTCTATGTGCGCAACGGCTGGGAACACGACCCGGAATGGCTCAGCCGGGGCTCCGGCAGGTAGATCTGTAACCGGCCGGCAGCGGCGCCACGATGCGCTGACACCGCGCTCGCGGCGGCAGGTCCGCATGTCAAGGTGCTGACGCGAAGCCGGGTATGTGATCGGCATGCGTCGATGCGGCATCGCGTTCGTCGTCGTCCTGGCCCTCGGCTTGCCGGCGAGGCCGGGCCCGAAGGCGGCCGAATCGGCAGAGGCATTGGGCGTCGGCACTGTCGAGCGCCGCGTCCGCAACCGCGGTCTGCGGCTGACGGCCGAGCGTGGTGAGTCCGCCATGGGCCTGCTGGAATGCTCTCTACATCGGCCGTTCAGCGCCGGTTCCACCAATGCCGTTTGGGTTGCGCGGGCTCGGCATCCGGGGCCAGTACGGACCGGGCCGTGGATTTGCTGATGACGAGACTGATCTCCGCGATGGCGCTGTTGACCAGAATGCCGGCGCATCCGTCGTCGGTCGCCGCCATTTGTAGAAGGACCGCGCCGGAGACACCGGCGTTGAACCGCGGACCGAAGTTGCGCAGGGCCACCTCGGGATCGGCGAAGGCGAGGATTCGGGGCTGCCCGTCGCCGTGAGTGGTCCTGCCCGCGCCGAAACCGTGGCCCGTGGTCAGGTTGCCGTCGGCATCCCGAATCGGTGTGCCGGTGGTCGCGATCCCGATCGTGCTCGCGCGGAACAAGGCGAGGAACCGCTCGTAGCTTTCCGGGCTCTTCGTGGCCGCGTGTTCCGCCATGGTGTCTGACAACGGGCTGTTGTTCATGCCGCGTACGGTAGCCGCCCGACATCCTGCACCGTGCGTGGCCCGCCCCGCTGTCGATGCCGATCGCGGCGTGACCACCTCCGGTACGATCGTCGATGGTTTCTGCGCAACGGCGGGGGTCTCATGCTGGCGGATCGGTACGCGGGGTTGGTCGACGCGATTCTGTTCCAGATCGAGACTGTGGAGGATTCGCACCCGCTCGGGCACCTCGATGGACTGCTCCGCGAGTATGTTCGCGAACGGCTCGAGTCCCAGCGGCGGAATCTCGACCGGTGCGATTCGCGCCGCGACCTGGAATCAGCAGTCTCCGGGGTGGTGCAGTTGGGCCACGAATACGCGACACTTCGCCGGCAACTCTTCGTAGACCTGCACAACTACGGTCCCGAGCCACCGTGGCGTCTCGTCGGCAGTCGGCACGTTCGGCGCTTCGCGGTCCGGGCACAGTTCACGTTCATCTCGAAACGACGCTCGTACGCCCTGCGCCACACCGGGGCGGCCGCTTCCGGCGCCGCGACGTGGGAGCTCTCGGTGATCCGCGACAGTCTCACCGAGCCGGTGGTGCACGTGGTGACAGTGGTCGACGAGAAGCCGCTGGCCCTCGTGAACGTGCCGGCGGCGCTGTCGGCCGACGAGGAGGACCTGCTGCAGCTGTATTACGGCTTCGATGCCCTGGGCAGGTCCGTCCACCTCGCCGGCCCGTCCGACTGAGTACCTGCCCGCCAGGACGGCGGGGTGGTCATGACGCCCGTCGGACCGGTGTCGGCGACCATCGCGGCGAGGGCGCTGTACGCGGCCGCCTCGTGTGTGTCGCTGGCGCTGCTGGCGGTCGGGAAGCGTTCGGTGCCTTCGGTGATGGCGCCGGGCGTGACGATCACGGTCTCGATGCCGAACGCGTTCGCCTCGTACACGGTGACGACGGCGAGGGCGTTTATCGCGGTTTTGGATGCCACGTACGGGCCCATGAAGGGTGGTGTGGTGACGGGGATGGTGCGCCGACGTACATCAGCACACCGGCTCCGCGCTTGCGGAAGTGCGGCAGTACCGCGCGGTTGACTCGGTGGGTGCCGACGCATTGACGTCGATGAGGTGGGTGATGTCGTCGTCGGTGAAGGCTTCGACGTAGCCCACGTAAAGGTGCCCGGCATTGTTGATCACGACGTCGAGTTCGACGACGTGCAGGGCGGTGCCCGTGTCGCGGGCGTATGCCCGGATGGCGGCGGCGGGTGCGGTGTTGCGTCCGGCGTCGCGCATGCTGGCGTACACGGTGTGTCCCGCGTCGGCCAGTCGTCGGGCGGTGAGGTTCCCGATGCCGGTGGAGGCGCCGGTGACAACAATGACGGACGTCGCGGCTTCCCTGTTCTACGGGTGGACTTCGATGCGCAAGATGCGGTCGTCGCCGGGTTTGGGGGCGACACCGCCCCAGGTGGAGCGGTCGGTGTTGGAGGTCATCAGCCAGAGGGCGCCGTCGGGTGCGACTTCGACGGTGCGGATGCGGCCGTACCGGCCGCGGTAGTGCTCGACCGCTTTGCCGGTCGCGCGACCGCCGTCGACGGGCAACTGCCATAGACGGGCCCCGCCGAGGGCGCCGATCCAGAGGGAACCGCCGGCGTATGCCATGCCCGAGGGTGATGCGTCGTCCGGGTGCACGGTCCAGATCGGTGCGGTGCCGGTGCTGCCCTCGATGCCTTCGGTTTCGGGCCAGCCGTAGTCCGCGCCCGGGCGCAGCGCATTGACCTCGTCCCAGGTACGGTGGCCCAGTTCCGAGGCGTACGGGGTGCCGTCCGGACCGAACGCGAGGCCCTGGACGTTACGGTGCCCGGACGAGTAGATCGGGCTGTCTCCAGGGTTGTCGTCGGGGACCGTGCCGTCTGTGCGGATGCGCAGGATCTTGCCGTTGAGCGAGTTGTCGTCGGCGGCGTTGGCCGGTTCGAATGCGTCGCCGGTGCCGATCCACAGGTTGCCGTCGGGACCGACAGCGAGCCGGCCGCCGTGGTGACGTTCGGCAGTCCGGATGCCGTCGAGCAGCACTCGTTCCTGGCGCAGCGACCGGTAGTCCTCGGCGATGCGCAGCGCGACGATCGAGTTCTCGGTCGCGCCGGTGATCGAGGCGTAGACGGTGCGGTCGGTGGCGAAGTCCGGTGAGGCGACGATGCCCATCAGGCCGCCCTCGGCTTTCGGGGCGACCCCGGGCACGACGCCGACCGTTTGCGGTGTGCCGCCGTCGGCGGGTACCCGTTTGATCAGGGCGGAGTCCCGCTCGGAGATCAGGGCGGAGCGGTCGGGCAGGAAGGTCAGGCCCCACGGCACGGTCAGGCCGGTGGTGATCGCGGCGGGCTCGCCGAGGGCGGCGAGCGGGTCGCGGGGTTCGGTGAGCGTCGTGCTCGGGCCAGGGACCGTCTGGGTCGCCGGCTCACCGGCGTCCGGGTCGGGGGAACAGGCGGTCAGGCTCAGGGCCACGGTGAGGCTCACTCCGAGCAGCGTTCGGCCGGGGGTAGGTCTCATGGGGGTCCTTAGGGTCAGAGGCGTTCGGGGTTCGGGCCGGTGCGGCCCGCTTCGCCTCGGTCGAGTTGGTCGATGCGGGTCATCTGGCGCGCATCGAGCGCGAAGTCGAACACCGCGGCGTTCTGCCGGATGCGTTGCGGTGTGCTGGCTTTCGGCAGCACGATGTCGCCGCGTTGCAGGTGCCAGCGCAGGATGACCTGGGCGGGACTACGGCCCGCTTCCCGGGCAACCGCTGCGATCGTGGGGTCGCGCAGTACGGAGCCGGCACCGAGCGGCGACCATGCCGCGACGGCGATGCCCCGCTCCGCGCAGAAGCGGCGCACGGCGTTGTTGGCGAAGTGCGGGTGAGCCTCGATCTGGTTGACAGCCGGAGGCGGTCCGCCGTCGGCGAGGATGCGATCGAGCTGGGCCTGGTGAAAGTTGGAGACGCCGATCTCCCGCAGCCGGCCGGCGGCCTGAGCGGAACGCAGTGCCTGCCACGTCCGCGGGTAGCGTCCGTGCCGCGGCCTCGGCCAGTGGATCAAGTAGAGATCGACGTGCGTGCCGAGCGCGTCGACGGTGGCGTCGACGGCCCGGTTCACCTCGTCGGCGCCGTCCGCGTCGATGGGAAGTTTGCTGGTGATCCAGATGTCGTCGCGCACCAGGCCACTGGCCCGGACGGCGGCACCGACGCCCTTTTCGTTGCGGTAGTAGCGGGCGGTGTCGATGTGTCGGTAGCCGGCCCGCAGCGCTTCACCGACGCGTTGTTCGGTGTCGCGCGGTGCGATCTGGTAGGTGCCGAAGCCGAGCCGGGGGATACGGCGCCCGCCGGGCACCGTGACGGTGGATTCCATGGAGGGCCGTTCGTCGGAGGGGGCGGCGGCCGGAGCGGGAGGTATCCGGCCGCCGCGGTCGGTCAGGACCGGTAGCGGCCGCTGAGCGCGCCCAGGACCTCGGCGTAGCGGCCTTCGGCCTCGGCGTTGCGCTGCCACTTCACCCGCTCGACCAGGATCTGCTCGGCCTTCGGGTCGGCCTCGAGCAGGCCGATCACCTCGTCGAGGAGGTCCTCCAGGGGCATCGCCACCTCGGAGTTCTGCTGGTTCATCAGCGTGGTCCGGGTGGCCGGCGGGACGAGCTCGATCACCTGGACGTTGCTGCCGGTCAGCTGCACGCGCAGGCTTTCGGTGAAGGAGTGGACCGCAGCCTTGGTGGCGTTGTAGGTCGGGGTCGCCGGCAGCGGCACGTACGCCAGGCCCGAGCTGACCGTCATGACGGTCGCGGACGGTTGAGCCAGCAGGCCGGGCAGGAACGCGTTGATCAGCCGGATCGTGCCGAGCAGGTTGATGGCGATGGTGCGCTCGGCGACGTCCAGTGACGCCGGATCGCGAAGGTCCTCCAGCTCCATGATGCCGGCCGTCGTGATCAAGGTGTTCAGTCCTGGGTAACGGATGGCGAGATCGTCACGGGCCGCGGTGATCGACACCGGGTCGGTCGCGTCGATGACGACAGTGCCGATGCCGGGGTGCTCGGCGGCGATCTGTTCCAGCAGTTCGCTGCGGCGCCCGCCGACAATCACGGTGTTGCCCTTGGCTCGCAGGCGCAAAGCCAGGCCGAGGCCGATGCCGGAGGTCGCGCCGGGGATGAAGACGGTGTTTCCGCTGATGTTCACAAGGTTCCTTCTGGTGCCGTTTCGGGGCGCGCGGATGTATCCGCGTTTTCGCGGTGATGAGAAAGAGCAAAGGTGAGACTCAGGAGAACTTGTGATTCCCGAGTACGTCGAGGAATGCGATCTGCTCATGGGCGTTCGAACCGGGCCGGGGCCGGAAAAGAATGAGCCGGTGGCCGGTAGCCGGGCTCAACACGACATCACACTGCAGATCGAGTTCGCCCACGAGGGGGTGCCGGATGAGCTTCGGCGCCGAGGCGAGCGCCGCGACATGCTGCTGCGACCACAGCTCCGCGAACTCGGCGCTGCGCTGCAGAAGATCCGACACCAACCCGCGAGCGAACCGGTCACCTGCTGAGCGCTGCGCCACCCCCGCACGCAGATCGGCCGCGTAGGCCTGGCCGATGCGCTCGTGCTCGGCCGGATCGTTGCTGTCCCGAGACGCCGGATCGGCGAACCACCGCCAGGTGACATTGGACTCGTAACCGGGCAGGCCGGTCCAGACACCCAGCAGGTTCTGCGCCGCACGGTTCTGCGCAACGACCGTCAGCAGGTCATCGGCTACCTGCGCCGGCGTGTGCCCGAGAGCGTCCAACAGGTAGAGCATCGCCGGATCGACGTAGGCCAGCGGTGAACGCGGCTCCGGCGGCTGCTGCCCGGCGAGACGGAACAGGTAGTCCTGCTCATCGCTGGTGAGCCGGATGGCCCGGGCGAGACTGGCCAGCGCCGCCGCCGACGGGGTGCGCACCCGGCCCTGCTCCAGCCGGGAGTAGTAGTCCGGCGACAACGCCGCCAACCCGGCGACTTCCTCTCGGCGTAAACCGGGGGTGCGGCGTCGGCCACCGCCGGGCAGACCCACATCCTCGGGCCGTAACCGTTCCCGCCGATGTCGAAGGAACTCGCCGAGCGCTCCGTCTTCCATGTCACCCCCTTTCTCTCCTTCGTGAACCCAGCATCTCTCCGGAGAACCGGGATATGAAGGCCACGTTTAGCCTAGGTATTCCATACCCTGGCTACCCTCCGATACGACTGCCGAGGCTCTCCTGATACCGGGAGTCCGAGCGGTGCTGCTGGGTTATCCCTGCCGTGCGGTCGCCGCCGCGTTCGCTGCCAGGATGTCGATCAGGACGTCTGCTGAAACTCAGGGCAACGCGGGCGGCGATGACCGGACGGTCCGACCTCATACGCGTCCGGACCCGACGGTGGCTGTCGCGCGCGGACCCGCCGGGAGCCGACCTCACTATCATGGCCGTCGTGGACGTGATCAGTGAAGCAATCGGCGCCATCCACGCGGGCCGGCCGAGCGCATCCAGCGTCCGCGAATCGGGTGCGTGGGGAATGCGCCTGCCCGCCATCGAGGGGATGGGTTTCCACGTCGTCCTGCACGGCACCGGATGGCTGATCACCGCCGCCGACCAACCGGTGCGGCTCCGGGCCGGGGATGTCGTTCTCGTGCCGCACGGTACCCAACACGGGCTCAGCCACACGGCCGCGAGCGAGATCGGTGGATTGCCCCCACTGCGACTGCCCGCGCGCCGTCGCGGGAGCGAGCCGACGGCCTTCGAGGTCGTCCTCGGGTGCTACCGCCTGGACCGCGGTCAGGTGCATCGTTTCTTACGGGACCTTCCGCCGGTCATCGCGATATCGCCGGACTACGACCGTCATCCGGAGATGCGGGCAGTGATCGAGCTGCTCACCATGGACGTGTCCGGCAGCGGGCCGGGCACCTCGGTGACCCGCCCCGCGCTCATCGACCTCATGTTGGTCCACGCCCTGCGCCACGGGCAGCGGCAGTCCCTGATCGGGCCGGAGGCCATCGACCCCGGAATCGCCGCCGCGCTCAGCCAGATCCACACCAATCCCCAGCGGCCGTGGACGGTGCAGCAACTCGGCGAGGTCGCGGGCATGTCCCGAACCGCCTTCAAGCGACAGTTCACCGGTCTGCTCGGCAAGCCGCCGATGACGTACCTGATCGACTGGCGCCTCACCCACGGCGCACGAGTGCTCCGCGAGACGACGGAGCCGCTGGCGACGATCGCCCGCCAGGTGGGCTACTCCAGCGAGTACGCCTTCGCGAACGCGTTCCGCCGCAAGTTCGGGATCGCCCCGGGCCGTTTCCGGAATCAGGCCACGGACACCCGGAACGGACTCTTATGAAGGTGGGCCGATGGAGTATTCGTGTCCTCCCTGGTCGCTGCTTGACTCGGTGGAGTGATCGACGAATTCCCGTTTCCGAACGGTCCCCGCGGCCGCGTTTCGGCGCACTTCGCACACCGGCGTGAACACGACCCACTCGGGCCGGCGCGCCTGCCCAGCGGCGACGTGGCTCGAATAGCGACCCGATACGCCGACGTGGTCGCGATTTTGAACGATCCGCGGTTCAGCAGCGATCCCTCGCGCGAAGGCGCACCTCGAATGCAGCCCGGGCTCAACCCGACGCCGGGCCCGGGTTTTCTCGTCCTGATGGACCCGCCCGATCACACGCGGTTGCGGCGGTTGTTGACCGGCACGTTCACCAGCCGCCAGATCGCCGCATGGCGGCCCCGGGTGCGCGAGCGCGCCGTGGAGGTGCTGGACGCCCGTCCGGACAGGTTCGACTTCGTGAAGGACGTCGCTTTCGTCTACCCAGCAATGGTGCTGTGTGATGTCCTCGGCATACCGGCCGTTGACTTCGACCGCATACGCACATGGATGGGCACGATGCTGTCGACCTCGGGCTTCGGACTGGAGCAGCAGGTCGCGACCTTCCAGGAGTTCCTCGCTTACCTCGCCGAGCTGGTCATCGCGCGCCAGGACTCGCCCGGCGACGGACTCCTCGCGACCATGATCGAGGCACGCGACAACGGTGACAAACTGACCGCGGACGAGTTGGTCGGCATCATGTTCACCCTCGTCACCGCCGGGCACGAGGCCACCGGTGTGGTCCTCTCGCGCTCACTTCTGTGGCTGCTCGATCCCCGCGAGCGATTCGAGGCGCTCCGCGCCCGTCCGGAGTCGGTGCCCGCCACCGTCGACGAGCTGCTGCGGCTGGAGTCTCCGCAGCATCAGGGTGCCTTGATCCGGGTCGCGACCGAGGACGTACCACTGCCGTCGGGCCTGATCCGCAAGGGCGAGGGTGTGGTCGCCGCGGTGACCTCGGCCAACCACGACCCGGAGGCCTTCCCCAACCCCACCGAGATGATCCTGAACCGGCGGACCCAACACGTCACCTTCGCCCGCGGCATTCACCACTGCCTGGGCGCCAACCTGGCCCGGCTGGAACTGCAGGTGATGCTGGAGGTCCTGATCGAGCGGCATCCGAACCTGGACCTCGCGGTGCCCGCCGATGACGTGCCCTGGAACGGAAACCACATGTTCGAGCAGGTGACATCGTTGCCGCTCCACAAATGAACGGTGCCGCGTGCGGCGGAGTCTCGACGGCCTGACGGACCCGAGCGGGCTCGGAGGTGGTGTGGGTCACGCTCATTTGCCTCTGACATCAACGTCAGGTTTTACGTTCTGGGCATGAACCTGCGTCTACTCGCCGCTGCTGCCACCGCAATGTTGTCGCTGTCGCTGGTGGCCGCAGCGCCGGCCAGCGCCGGCAACCGCTATCCGGACACCATCACCCTGCCCAATGCGCTGATCGCCGGCGACGTCGGTTTCCAGCCCGAGGGCATCGCGATCACGGGGAACACCGCGTACGTCACGTCATTCGCCGACGGCACTGTGGTGCGGGCCGATCTGCGTACGGGCCGGGTCGAGCCGTTCGTACCCGCTGACGGCGACGGTGCTCTGGGTGTGGAGATCGCCGGTCCGTTGCTGCTCGTGGCCGGTGTCACCTCGGGCGAACTGCGGGTCTACGACCGCGTGAGCGGGCAGCGGGTGGCGTTGTTCGACGTGACCGACACGGGGCTGGTCAACGACATCGCCGTGGCGGGGAGCACGGCGTACTTCACCGATTCGCTGCGGGCGGTCCTCTACGCCCTGCCGATCCGGGGCCGCACGGTCGGCACGCCCCGGGAGATCCCGCTCACCGGCGACTACCGCCTCGCCCCACCTGCGGCCGGTGTCTTCAACGCCAACGGTGTCGTCGCGCTCGATGAGCACACGCTGGTCATGGCGCAGACCCACGAGCGCAGCGACGGCAGCGGGGGTGCGCTGTTCGCGGTGGACGTCCGGACCGGTCACACCACCCGGGTCGACGTTCGCGGTGGCGCGATTCAGGGCCCGGACGGGCTGGTGCTTCGCGGCAGCACCCTCTACGTCGTTCAGCATCGGGTGGAGACCGTGGCCGAGTTGCGACTGTCCCACGATGGCACCAGCGCGGTGCTGCTGCGCACGCTGACGAACGACGGTCTCGACGTTCCGACCACGGCGGCGTTCGGTCCTCGCGGCGCCTTGTACGTCGTGAGCTCACACTTCTTCACCCCGCCGTCCGACGCCGTCCGGTACGAAATCGTCAGGCTCGACAGCTAGGCGAGACCCGTCGGCCGGCGGCGGTTCGAACCCGTCGCCGGCCGACGGCTTCGGTCGCCCAGCCTCGGGCGGCCAGGTGGCTGGCAAGCACTGCCGTCTCCAGTTGCCCGACCGCCAAACCCTGCAGATAGGCGGCATAGGACAACACCTGAGCGACGACGGCACGCCGGGTTTCGCTGTTGCCGGCAAGCTTGACCTCGACGATCACCAGCCGGCCGGACGACTCCACCGCGATCAGGTCCACCCGGCCGGTGCCGAGCCGAACCTCCCGACCCAAAACAGTCAGCCGGGGGCTGCCGGCCAACGGCAGCAACTGCGGCGTCTGCTCGACCAAATCGTGCAACGTCGCCTCGGTCGGATAATCGCCGGGTACCAGGGATGCCACTGTCCCGCAGGATCCGCGTGCCAGATAGCCGCCACCCGGCGACGCTACCAAGGTTCGAGGGTGCCACGGCTCGGGCTGCGGAGACGCCGGAGGTTGCCGGTCGCGGTGATAGCGAAGGCCTACCCGCAAGCCGGGCCGGCCAACCCAAGCCACACACCGCGGCCGTACCTACCGGATCGCCAAACCCTCCAACGGGGTCCACCATGCCACGCCATCACCGGCGTCCTCGACCTACTCGCGGACACCACGTCCTCACCCGCCTCAACCCGGCCGACCGGTCACCGGTCGCGCGATGACCGGGACCGGTGACGGAACGGCGTGCTGCGTCTGCCTGCAGGACGGATCACCGGGTCGACCGCGGCGGGGTCCTGTCGGCGGGGTCCGTCTTCACGTAGGTCGGGTGCAGGTGGACCGTTTCGGCGTCGCGGCGCTGCTGGCGTGACCTGACCTTCAGGTTGAGCAACTCGACGAAGATGGAGAAGGCGATCGGTCCGTAGACGTAGCCCTTGGGGATGTGCTGGTCGAGGCTCTCGGCGATGAGGCTGCCGCCGATGAGAAGCAGGAAGGACAGGGCGAGCATCTTGACGGTGGGGTGCTGGTTGACGAAGCGGCTGACCGTGCCGGCGGACACCAGCATGATGATCATGGCGACGATCACGGCGGCGACCATGATGGACAGTTCGTCGACCATGCCGACGGCGGTGATGACCGAGTCGAGGGAGAACACCACGTCGAGGACGAGGATCTGGGCGATGACGGCGGCGAACGAAGTGGCCTTGCCGGCCGTGCCGTGTTCGGCTCCTTCGAGGTGTTCGTGAATTTCGAAGGTGGCCTTGCCGACGAGGAACAGTCCGCCGAGGAACAGGATGAGGTCGCGGCCGGAGATCTCCTGGCCTATCACGGTGAACAGCGGCGCTGTCAGGCCGATCACCCAGGACAGCGAGGCGAGCAGGAGCAGCCGCGTGATCAGCGCCAGGGACAGGCCGATGGTGCGGGCCCGGGCCTGCTGGGCATGGGGAAGCCGGCCGGCCAGGATCGAGATGAACACGACGTTGTCGATGCCCAGCACCACTTCGAGCAGCAGCAGGGTGGCGAACGCGACCCATACCTCCGGACTGGCCAGCAGTTCCATCTCGCTCCTCGTCGACGTCGATCGGTGGCACGGATGCCGGGTGAAGGGGCACCGCGCGCGTCGGTGCGGTCCTTCGTGTCGGCTCGTTCGACTGGTCCGCCCGGCGGGTCGGGCTGCGGCCGGGTCGTCGCCCACCTGCCGCCGCGCCCGCCGGCTCGGCGCAGGCAGGCAAGCGACCGGACCGGGCCGGCGACACCCCTGCACTACCCGCCGCCGGGTCGGATATTCCCGCCGCCGCCTTCCCGTTGCGTGGTGGTGTCACCGGGCCGCGACCTGCACGTTGCCGGCAAGGGATGAACACGCCGTGGGGTCGCGTGGACCGATCGCCGCCGGCAACCCCGATCACAACGCCCGCGATCGGCGCGCCCGCATCCGGGTGATCGCTACTCCTTCATCAGATGCAGCAGCCAGTCCGAGTCCGTCTTTATCAGTGCGTAGGTTCGTGGTGCGCCGTGGCCGTGCAGTGTGAAGACGATGCGCTTGTCGTTGCGATCCACCTCTTCCCACCAGCCGATATCGGCGATCCCTTTGTCGGCGTCGGTGTAGGTCAGATGATCAAGGTTGTGATCGGGCACCGCGACCGCGAGGCGATTGCGCTTCGGGTCCTCCGGCAGGCCGCGAGGCACTGCCCAGGACCGCAGGACCCCGTCCTCTTCCAGTCGCAGGTCGAAGTGGTGCCGCGGTTTATGGTGCTCGTGCAGCACGAATGCCGCTCGCCCATGTTCATCCACGCCGTCCAGTGTGCCCCGCCCGCGGTTCAGGGGGTTGCCGACCGCGTCGCGACGTCACGGTGGGATCGAACGCTAACCCGGAAGCCGGCCGGAGAGAGGCGATCCGACAATGCCCAACCGGGTCGCCTCCGCAACCCACTGCGGGAACTCGTCGAGGAGCCGGTCGTACAGGTCGGCGTCGGACACCTCGTCGAGGTCGTCCACGGCGAAGAATCCTGTGTTGTCGACGGCTCGCCCGGTGAGGGTGTCGAACTGTTGCAGAACGCCGTAGTCCTGCTCGCCGAGCCCCACGAACTGCCAGAAGACCGGCAGGGTCGCCGCGCTGCGGAGAAGCTCCTCGATCTCCTTGTTCCGGTACACGCCGCCGTCGGAGAAGAAGACGACGAGCGTGGGGTCGGCGGTGGGGTGCTCGTCGACGAATGTCAGGACGTCGCGGATGACCGCCGGCTCCTCGTTTCCGTAACCGATGATTTTCGCGTGGTCGAGCATCGCTTGGAAGGGCGTGTTGACGGCCAGCCATTGTGGCAGTTCGCCGATGCTCAGGCTCGGCAGGCTGCGGGCCTCGTCGGCGAACGACCAGGCCTGCATGACGCCGTCGTCGTCGAGTTGGGCCGCCACCGCGGCGATCCGTTCGACGGCGCGGGCGACCACCCCGTCCAGGTACAGCCGCGACATGGACCCCGACGCGTCGAGAACCAGCAGGACCCTGGCGGTGAGACCGCCCGCACCGCGCTTGACGAGACTGACGAGGACCTGCTGTTTGCGCAGGTTGAGCCGCTCACGGACCTCATCGGGGAGCTTTTCCTCCCCAACGGTCGTCCGCACCCGCGGAACATCCGACTCCACGGCCGGCTGGGGCCGGTCCGGTCGGTCCTCTACCGTGACGCCGTAGGTGCTCAGGAGTGCGGCAAGGCCACCGTCCCAGCCCTGTCCGACGGCACGGAACCGCCAGCCGGACTCGCGCCGGTACACCTCACCGAGGACGAGCACCTTTTCGGTGAGCGACGGATCCGGTTCGAACGCGGCCTCTGCGCCGGCCTCGATCCGCAGCCCGTGGACGCCGGAAAGCGGCCGGTCGTCGGCCCACACCGCGATCACGATCTTGTCGACCGCCGGTTCGACCCGGGCCAGGTCCACATCGACCGTCGTCCCGTCGAGGGCTACGGCGCCGGCCGGATGTGTCGGCTGGTTGAAGAACACCATGTCGGAGTCGGTGCGGACCTTGTCGTCGGCACCGAGGATCAGCGCGATCACGTCGAACTCGCGATGGTCGGCGGCGCTGCTCACCGCGATACGAAGCGGCCCGACCGGGATCGAGGTATTGCCACCTTTGGTAAGTGTCAAGGTCACCCACATACCTTGTCGGCGAGGTCCCGTGTTGGCAACGTGCTCGGCCGATCTCATGCTGCCCGGTGCCGGACGGGCGCTCGAGTACGCGGGACGGGCGTTGACGCCTCACCCCACCGTCACCAGGATGATCACGATGGATGGACCTGGTCCAGACGCCGCACGTGCCCAACCGTCGATCGAGGAGGGGACATGCACGTCCATCTGGTCACCGCGGAAGACCCGCTCACGCTCCATGCCCGGGCCCGCGAGCTCATCCGGTTCCCGCAGCTGACCATGCCGCTGCTCGCCGCTCTCACGCCCGAGAACTGGACGGTGACGCACACCGACGAAATCACCCATACCGTCGACACCGGCCAACGCTACGACCTGGTGGGTATCACCGCTGCCACGCCCGGCGCGCCGCACGCCTACGAGCTGGCCGACGCGTTCCGGGCGAACGGAGTCCCCGTGGCGATGGGCGGTCCGCATGCCACGCTGATGCCTCTCGAAGTCGCGAAGTTCGCCGACATCGTTGTGGTCGGCGAGGCCGAGACGGTATGGCCGCGTGTGCTGCGGGACATCGAGCAGGAGGCTCGATATACCGTCGGCCGGCACGTCATCGACGAGGCGACGGGCGCCAACGTCGAAGTCCTGCCCAACGGCGCCAAGGTCTACCGGTGTCCGCAGCCGGCCAGCCTCGTCGGTCTGCCGGCGGCCCGGCGGGACCTGATCCGCCACGGCGGCTGGAACAGGAGGTGGGCGACGAGCGGGGCAATCATCGCGACGCGCGGTTGCCCGCACCGGTGCGACTACTGCACCATTCCGGTGCTCTACCCCGAGGCGCGCCAGATGCGGTTCCGGCCGGTCGAGGAGGTGGCGGCCGAGGTCGCCGCCATCCCGGACAAGGGCATCGTCTTCTGGGACGACAACATCGGCGCCAATCCCCGGTACGCCAAAGCGCTCTTCCGGGCGCTGAGGCCTCTCGACAAATGGTGGACCAGCCAGACGACCATGGCCTCGGTCAGGGACGACGAGTTCTTGCGGCTCGCCGCCGAGAGCGGATGCAAAGCGCTGTTCCTCGGTTTGGAGAGCGTCAGCCAGGAGAGCCTCGCCGGTGCGCACAAGGCCCACAACCGGGTGAGCGAGTACAAGCTCCTGCTGAAGCGCTTCCATGCGCACGGCATCGCCGTCCAGGCGGGCATCATGTTCGGGTTCGACAATGACACCAGGGACATCTTCGCCCGGACCGTGGACGTCATGGGTGAGATCGGCCTGGACAACGCGACGATCAGCCTGATGGTGCCCTATCCCGGCACACCCGCTTACACCCGGCTGCAGGCCGCTGGCCGGATCGTCGACCACGACTGGCGGCACTACAACGGCAAGACGCACGTCGTGCACCGGCCGCTGTTGATGGCGCCCGACGAGCTGCTCGCGGGCTACGAGTGGGCGAAAACGCAGTTCTACCGGCCGCAGCACATCATCAAGCGACTGCTCAAGAGCCGAACGGGGCTGTGGTGGAACGTTCCGCGCAACGTCGGCTACATGCGCGGCCTCACGGGCGAGGTCCGGTCGCGGGCGGAGATGCATCAGCGTCCGGGCCCGTGAACGGGTGCGCGGTCAAGGCCGCAGACTCGCGCTTGCCAGGGCGCGGTTGTTCAACCTGGGACGGAAGATCAACGTCACCAGGATGAGGAAGACACCACCGGCGACATACGGGACCTGGACGGTGAACACGCCGGCGAGAACGCCGCCGAGCGCCGCACCGACCGGCCCCCCGGCCATCACCACCAGCCTGCTCGACGAGAGCACCCGCCCCATGAGTTCCGACGGCACGATCTGCTGGCGCAATGTGCTCACCACGACCTTCTCCGCGGTCATCAGCGCGCCGGTCACCGCCATCATCGCGGCCGCGACCCACGAATCGGCGACCAGTCCCAGCACCAGAACGGCCGCGCCCACGCCGGCTTTGGCGGCGAGCAGCACGGTGCCGGAGCCGAATCGCCTGCTGGCGGCCGCGGCCGCCAATCCGCCGACCAGTGCGCCGGTCGCGGTGGCCGTCAGCAACAGGCCGAAGCCGACATCAGGAAGTTCCAGGACCTCCTTGGCCAGCAGCGCGAGCATCGCGAACTGAGCGGAGGCGACGACGTTGCCGAGGCAGGAGACCGTGGCCAGCGCCCGCAGGGTCCGGTTGCCGAACAGCCACCGAATGCCCTCGACGATGTCGTTCCGCACGCTCTTTCGCGCAGCCGTGGGCGTCTTGTTCGTCGTGGCGTCCGTGCGGATCGAGAGGATCAACAGGCCGCTGGCGGCGAACGAGAGTGCGTTGCCGGCGAACGGCAGGAAGTTCCACACACCGAACAGAGCGGAGCCGAGCGGAGGCCCCACGAAGTCCTCGCCACTGCTGTCCGCCGCGGCGATCCGCCCGTTCGCCGTTGCCAGGTGCCGCGGATCCCGCGACACGAAGTCAGGAACGGCCGACTGGGCGGCGAGGTCGAAGAAGACCTGGCCGACGCCCAGCAGGAACGCCGCGAGCACCAACCACACCAGGTTCACCCGCGCGGTCAGGAGCAGCACCACGAGCGCGACCATGACGGCGAACCGGCCCAGGTCGGCCCACACCATCACGCGCCGGCGGTCCAGCCGGTCCACCACGACACCGGCATGCAGCGACACCAACACCCACGGAATCTCGGCGGCGGCGACGACAAGGCTCAACGCCATCGGGCTGCGGGTGCTCTGCAGGGTCAGCAGGGGCAACGCCGCGGCGTGCATGCCGGTGCCGACGGCCGACACGAGCGTGGCGCCGAAGAGCCTGTGGAAGCGACTTCCCAACCTCACCTCGCGTCCTCATCCATGGCCTGCCAGCATACTGGAACGATTCCGCTATGCTGGCCCGCGTGGATCCCCTCGTGGTGCGGCTCGGCGAGCAGGTGCGCCGCCTGCGGCAGGCCCGGGGCCTCAACCTGGAGGGCCTGGCCGCCGCCAGTGGCGTCAGCCGCAGCATGATCTCCGATGTCGAACGCGGGCTGCGTTCGCCGACCGTGCTCGTCCTCGCCCGGATCGCGACGGCGCTCGGCACCACCGTGTCGCGGCTGCTCGGCGAGGACCGGCCGGCGCCCGTGATCCACCTGCCCCGGGCCGAACAGCACGCCATCGACCACCCCGACGGATGGCAGCGGCGGATCATGTCGCCGGTGCTGCCCGGTGTCGAGTTCGAGCTGATCCGCACGGTCGTCGGCGGCGGGGTCGTCATCGGCTCCTTCGACGCCCACGCGGCCGGCTCGCGGGAGTACGTCGCCGTGGAGTCCGGCGCGCTCGCCGTGACGCTCGACGGCGTGGGCCATCACCTGGAGGCCGGCGACGCGCTGTACTACGCGGCCGACCGCGTGCACGCGTTCGCCAATCCGGGCGATGTCGAGTGTGTCTACTACACGGCCATGTGCGTCGTCGGCGACGCATCGAGGAGTGTGCATGAGCATCACGCCCCTTGACCCGCCCGCCCTGCCGGCGCCGACCGGCAACTACACGCACGGCATGCAGGTCGACGGCGCCCGGCGGATCGTCTTCGTCAGCGGCCAGGTGCCGTGGGGCGACAGCGACGGCAAGGTTCCCGGGGACTTCGACACACAGTGCCGGATGGTCTGGGACAACATCGCCGCCGTGCTCGCCGCGGCAGACATGGGCCTGCGCGACCTGGCGAAGGTGACCACGTTCCTGTCGGACCGGCGGTACCGGGAGGCCAACAGCCGCATCCGCGCGGAGGTGCTGGGGGAGCACCGGCCGGCGTTGACGATCATCATCACCGACATCTACGCGCCGGAGTGGCTCCTGGAGATCGAGGCCGTCGCGGTGCGCACCTGACCGGTGCCGCGGCTCAGTCGGGGCGTTCCTCGCCGCGGCGGCGCAGCATGCCGAACCCCGGAATCCCGGAGATCGCCTGCTGGACCTCGCGCGTGACACCGAGCAGTTCGTGCACGTCCGGCCCGATCTGGGTCAGCAGCGTGCGCGCCTGCGCCGACGTCTCGGCGACCTGGCCGATCAGCTGTTCCGCCGCCGCGGAGGTCTGCGCCGCGTCCTGGGCGACGGCCGCCGCCGAACCGGTCACAGTGCGCACGTCCTCGACGGTCTTCTCGGCCGCGTCGACCACCGCCGCGATGCGCACGAGCAGCACTTCGCCCTCGTCGATGAGCCTGAGCACGCGCCCGGGGACCGAGGCGATGGTGGCCGCCGTGGCCAGCGCCTTCCCCGTGGTGGAGACGGCGACGTCGACGATTGTGCCCGGGGCCGGTATGCGGAACGCCATCCACCAATTGTGCCCGCGCCCGCGCGACTCAACCGCGGGCGCGACGGCGGCCCCGAGCCGGCCGCGGCGATGGTCCGGGAAATGGGACCTAACATCGACGCTCATGGTGCGCCACACGACCCTGGAGCAGTTCACCGACCACTACACGAAACGCCCGCGCACTGACGAGCGGGATCCGGCGCTGCTCGTGCCGGACGCCGTCGGCGTGGTGCTCGAGACCGCCGCGACCTGGCTCGGTTGGGACCGCCGGCCGGTCCTGCGCGACGGCAACACCTGGACGCCGCACAAGGCGCTGCGCCGGGTCGCCGACCACCTGCTCGATCACCTGACCGAGCTGGAGTGCCGCCTCGCCGGCCTGCCGAGTCCGGCCGACCACTGGCACGGCCGGATGGTCACCACCGACGCCGACCTGGCGTGGTTCACCGAGGTCGACCTGGACGAGGCGACCAGCCGGTTGACCCGACTGGCCACCTGCTACCGGGCGCGGCTCGGTGGCCTGCCGGCCGACGTTCTCGACGAACGGCCGGACGAGGCCACCTGGACCCTGCGCGAGGTGGTGCACCACGTGGCCGGCGTGGCCTACTACGCGAAGGCCATGGGGCCGCTCGGCACACCCGACTGAGCGGTCCTACTCCACCGACCGGGCCGGCCAGGTGCGCAGGTCGCGCGGGTCCCCGACCCAGCGGAACGCCTCCGCGACCCTGGCCGCCTCCGGCTCGGTGAAGTTCCACGAGCGCACCGACACCACCAGGTCCCGCCCGGGCTCGCCGGGCACGTCGAGCTTCGTCGCGTCCGGGTTGTCGCCGGGCGCCCGCCAGCGCGCGGGCTTTCCGTTCACGGTGCGGTTCTGCGTGAACGGCTGCGGGATCGCCACCGTGCCGAAGATCACGTCGAGGTAGTTCCCGGCGCGGGCGCTGTACGTGAGGACCGAGTGGTTCCAGAACGTTCCGTCGGCGGCTGGTGTGCGCAGCGAGACCTCGCACTCGAAGAAGGTCGCGTCCGCCGGTGCGCCGGAGACGACCGCCGGGGCGGCGCACCGCTGCGAGCGGTCCAGCCGGAACGCCTTGGCCGCCTGGGCCAGGTCCTGCGGGTCGCCGGTGACCATCTGCAGCCGGGCGTAGAGGCCGGGCACGGGGCTCCACGTCATCGTGTACAGGCGCCGCGTTCCATCGGCCGCCGTGCGCCCCGCCCGCACGACGGCGGGCGCACCGGTCACCGGCAGCGGCACGTCCTCGAAGTCGTACCACCGTTCCGCGGTGGGGCGCGTCCCGTCGGATCCGGCGCGGTACTCCGGGGGGAGGTTGCTCACGCCGGGGTAGCCGCGATTCAACCCGAACCCGTCCCGCGCGATCAGGAACTGCAGGTCGTACGGGTCGCCGGCGCGGCGCACCATGACGCTCTCCTGCGTCCAGACCGAGCGCCAGAGCAGCTCCGTCGCGCCGAGCGCGGCCGCGTCGACGTCGAAGTGGATGACGGACGGATCGGTCGCGACGGTGTCGGGCCGTTCGCTCGCTCCGGGCACGTCCACCGCCGGCAGTTTCGGGGGAACGGTGTCAGTGCGGCCGGCGGAGCGTTCGCGCGGCTCGCCGTCCCGCAGCGACACGACGGCACCGCCGCCCACCAGCAGCGCGACGGCGAGCAGGCACACGCCGATGCGGCGCCGGCGGCGCACCCGCTTCGCCCGCGTCACGGCGCCCGCGCGCAACGCCGCCACGTCGACGGCGCCGCCGGTCCGGCCGGACAGCGTCCGGATGATCTCGCGTTCGACCGCGGTGTTCACCGGTTCCTCCCCGTGGGTGTCTCCTGGTCGGCGTACTGGCGCAGGGTGTTCAGCGCGCGCATCGCGTGGGTCCGCACGGTCGCGGCCGAACAGCCGAGAATGCCGGCGATGGCCGCGTCGTCGAGATCCTCGTAGTAGCGCAGCACCAGCACGGCCCGCTGCCGCTGCGGCAGAACGACGATCCGCCGCCACATGTCGTCCCGTTCGACCGCGTCGGTCTCGACCCGATCGGGTGCCGCGCGGTCGGCGGGTGAGTCGGTCGGGGTCTCCTGGTTGGAACGGCGGCGCCACCACGACCGCGACCCGTTGACCACCATGCGCCGCAGGTAGGCGTCGGGCTGCTCGGTGGCGAGGATGCGCCGCCACCGCAGGTACGCCTTGGCCAGCGCGTCCTGCACCAGATCCTCCGCCCGGTGCGGATCACCGGTGAGCAGCCGCGCGAAGCGCACCAGCGCATCACCCCGCGCGGCCACGTATTCCTCGAACGTCACGGCATCGGCCCCCTCAGCTCGCCGCCTCCGCCCGGTATACGCCCGACGCCCGGCGGCCCGTTGACAGGGGAGCCGATCGATTTACGGCCGGCACAGCCACCGGTACAGTTCCGGCGACACCATCGGCGCCACCCGATCCCGGAACCGCGCCAGCCCGGCCGGGCCCGCCGCCCGCACTCCCGCACCGGAGCGCCCCTCCCGGAAGAACGCCGCCCGGCTGAGCAGCGGCACCACGCGCGGCGCGAGGCGTTCGGCGTCGGCGCGCATCGCCCCGAACGTCGCCGCCTCCACCAGCGCGGGCCACCGCTGCTCGGGCACGTCGATGTCGAGCCGGACGGCCAGCCGCCGCATCTGGCCGGCGAGGTCGGTGCGGAGGTCGGCGTAGTGCGCGAGGACGACGTTCGGGGCGTGGCGGCGGGCCCACGCGTCGGCCACGTGCCCGACGACGTTGCGCAGCGAGTGCAGGTCGTCGGCGTCCTCGTCGATCCACACCGACAGCCACGCCTCGACCGGAACGTCTGGCGGATCCGGCATCTCCGCCGCGGTGATCCCGAGGGCGGTGCGCACGGCGTCGAGGTCGATGTTGCGCCACTGGTGGTACAGCGACACGGCGACGTCGAGCGGGTGCCGCGCGCCGACGAGGTACGTGACGTCCGGCCGCAGCGGCAGGCCGTCCAGCGGCGTGTGGGTCTTGATGAACCGGCGGTGCTGCTGGCGTTCGAGCTGGGCGGTGACCGCCTCCAGGGGCACCATCCGCATGTCCAGCCACGGCGACAGGTCGTCCAGCGGGGCGGGCAGTTCGTCGTGCTGGAAGACGAGCAGCGCGCAGATCCTCTGCAGCCACGTCGTGCCCGCCTTGGCCGGTGCGGACACGACGATGTCGCCGCCGCGCAGCGGGAACTCCCGCCAGCGGGCGCTGTCGAAGCGGTCGTCGGAATAGCGGCGGGTGGTGTCGTTGATCGTCACGGCCGGTGACGCTAGGGGATCGAGCCGCGTTCAGCGTGGTAGAACGGGTACCACCGTCCGGCGCTTCCGTGCGGCGGGCGCAGAATGGCCGGATGCCGGTATCGACCGCGTTCGGGGAGGCGCTGCGGGGGTGGCGCGAACGGGCCACGCCCCGCCAGGTGGGACTCGTGGCGCACGGGCGGCGGCGGGCGCCGGGACTGCGCCGTTCCGAGCTGGCGCAGCTCGCCGACACCTCGGTCGACTACGTCGTCCAGCTGGAACAGGGCCGCGCCACGAGCCCGTCCGCGCAGGTGGTCGCCGCGCTGTCCCGCGCGCTGCGGCTGGCCCCGGACGAGCGCGACCATCTGTACCGCTGCGCCAATCTGCTGCCGCCCACCGGAGACGTTCCCCGGGAGATCTGCCCCGACGCCCGACGGCTCATGGACCGCCTCCCCGAACGCCCGGTGGTGATCCTCGCCGCGGACTGGACCGTCCTCGGCTGGAACGCCATGTGGACGGCGGCGTGCGGCGACCCGGCGGCCTACGACTGGCCCTACGACAACTTCCTCGCGGCCGCGTACCTGGCGACCGACGGCCGCAGCGCGGAGGAGACCGGCCCGTGGCCGGTGCGCTCGCCGGCCGGCCCGGAGGCGACCGAGACGGCGCTGGTGGCGGACCTGCGGGCGACGGCCACGACCTACCCGGCCGACGCGCGGCTCGCGGAGATGATCGACCGGATGCTCGCCGCGAGCCCGCGCTTCGCGCGCCTGTGGACGAACGGCACCGTGCGCCCGCACGCCGGACAGGAGAAGATCATCGAGCATCCGGCGGTGGGGGAGATTCGGCTCGACTGCGAGGTGCTGATGGTGCCGGGCGCCGACCTGAAGCTGCTGACGATGTTCGCGCTGCCGGGGTCCGACGCCGCCGCGAAGCTGGGCGCGCTGCGGGCCGGTGCGGCCGTTCAGAGGTAGTCGGCCACCGGGCCGAAGGTGAGCAGGCCGCTGGCGGCGCCCGCCACCTCACCGGCCGCCGGCAGCAGCGCCGCGCGGGCGCGTTCGGCCAGCGGGGCGTCTCCCCACCGGGCCGCCGCGCGGGCGGTCAGGCACCACAGCGCCTCGGACAGGTGGTCGCGCGGCGGCTCCGGCAGACGCCGCAGCGCCGCTGACGCCGCGTCGCGGGTCGTCGCGAGCAGGGGCTCCACCCACGGCCGGTACGGGCCGTAGTCGAGCGGCTCCGGGGGTTCGCCGGCGCGGAGGCGCAGGCCGAGCAGGGCCAGCGGGAGGAGGCCGTGCGCGAGGCCGGGCATGTCGGACAGGCCGGCCACCCGCGCCGCGTGCCGGTAGGCGTCCGGGTCGGCGCTTCGCATCGCGCGGTACCAGACGGTGAAGACGCGGCCGAGCGGGAGTTCGTGGCGCTCGGCCAGGTCGTCGACCGCCGCCGCGTGCCCATCGGCCGCCGGGTGGTCGGCGAGCGCGGCGCACGACTGCAGGCAGATCAGGTGGCCGAGGACCGCCGCCGTCGCCAGGCCGTGCCGCTGCGCGACCTCGACGAGTTCGTGGCCGATCGCCAGCCGTTCGGGGGCCAGGCCGGTGCGGTGGAACGTCTGCATGAACAGGCCGTTCAGCGCGAAGGTGAGCAGGCCGGGGTCGCCCTGCTCGCGGGCGATCCGCACGGCCTGCGCGGCCGCGTCCCGCTCGGTGGCCGTCCCCCTGGTCTCCACGGCGATCGTGGCCAACAGGCGGGCGCGCAGCGCCGGTGGAGTCAACGACGGGAGGGCCCGGCGGGCGGCCGCCACGATCGCCGCCGCCTGCGCCGGATCGTCCGACCGGGTCCAGATCGCCGGCACGTCGTAGGCGCCGATGATCCGCGCGGTGAGCGCCGGGTCGCCGAGTTCCGCGGCCGCCTCGATCGTGGCCAGCCGCTGCGAACGGGCCGCGTGCAGGCCGTCGCCGCCGGTCACCGCGAGGCTGCGCAGCAGCGTGACGGTCGACTCCAGGCGGGTGCGCGTGCCGACCCGCACGAGCCGGTCGTAGGTGGCGGCGACCTCGGCCCACGGTTCGGTGGCGCCGGCGAGGCGCGGTTCGTGGCGCAGGATGTCGACCTCCAGGCCGGCGAGGGCGGGGCCGGGATCCACGCCGAGCGTCTCCGCCAGCATCTGCCGCGCCCGGCGCAGCACGGCGAGGGCGTCCCCCTGCCGCCCGGCCCGGTACAGGGCGAGCGCGAGCAGTCGCCAGCCCTCCTCGCGCCACGGATGTTCGGTCACGTGCGCGTCGAGCGCCGGGATCGCCAGCTCCGGCGGCCGACCCGACGCGTCGCGTTCGACGGCGTGCAGGCGCAGTTCGGTGAGGCGGGCGCGTTCGGCCGTGGCCCAGTGCGCGTCGGGGAAGTCGGCGTACGCGGGGCCGCGCCACCAGCGCAGCGCCTCGTCCAGCCGGGTTCCGGCGTCGACGGCGGCCTCGAACCGCCACGCGTCGACCGCCCCCGCCGGGACCCGCAGCGCGTAGCCGGGGCCGTCGGTGACCAGCAGCGACGGCGGGGTGCGCGGGGCACGCCCGGGCTCCAGCGCGCGGCGCAGCGCCGCCACGAACGTCCGCACCGCCGCGACCGCCCCCTCGGGCGGCTCCGGCCACAGGTCCGCGACGAGGGTGTCGAGCGGCACGACCCGTTCCCGCGCAATGATCAACCGGGCGAGAACGGCGCGGTGGCGCGGACCGCGCAGCGCGACCTCCTGTCCGCTCCCGTCCCACGCGGCGACCGGACCCAGGACCCCGAACCGCACGTCCATCGCATCGCTCATCGAACGCTCATCCGCCCGTCGCACCGTTGGCGGCATGACCTTGACCATTCCCGGCTTCACCTACCGCCGCGTGCCGGCCGCCGAGGGCGTCGCCCTGAACGTCGCGATCGGCGGCCACGGTCCGGCCGTTGTGCTGCTCCACGGGTTCCCTCAAACGCACTTGATGTGGCGACTCGTCGCCACCGAGCTTGCCACCGACCACACGGTGATCGTCCCGGACCTCCGGGGTTACGGCGCCAGCGACAAGCCGGCCGGCGACGACCCGGACGCCTACGCGAAGCGGACCATGGCCGCGGACGTCGTGACGGTGGCCGGGGTGCTCGGCTTCGACCGGTTCGCGCTCGCCGGCCACGACCGCGGCGCGCTCGTCGCGATCCGGGCCGGACTCGACCACCCGTCCAAGGTCACCCACCTGGCCTCGCTGGACGTGCTGCCGACCCTGGACATGTGGGACGTCATGCGCGGCACCACCGCGGCCGTCGGCTTCCACCTGTACCTCATGGCGCAGCCGCCCGGCCTGCCGGAACGCATGATCGCGGCGAGCGCGGACGAGTTCTTCGGCCACTTCCTCGACCTGTGGTCGCGCGACCCGGCCGCGATCCCGGACGACGTGCGCGCCGAGTACCTGCGGGCGAGCCGCGAGGCGGTGCCGTCGATCGTCGCGGACTACCGCGCCTCCGCCGGGGTCGACGTCGCGCACGACGCCGCCGACCGGGCCGCCGGCCGGCGGCTGACGATGCCGGTCACCGTGCTCCAGCAGGACTGGGGTGCCGCGCTCGGGTTCGACGCGGTCGGCCTGTGGCGGGCGTGGGCGCCGGACCTCGTCCACCGGACGGTGGACTTCGGGCACTTCATGGCCGAGGAGGCGCCCGTCGAGGTCACTCTCGCTCTGCGGGAACTGCTGAAGCGTTGAAATCTTGGGTGCCGAGGACGCGCAGGAGTTCTAGGCGCTCACGGGCCTCGGCGTCGGCCGGGGTGAGCACCAGCAGCTCCTGCCGCTGATCGGGCGTCACCAGCGTCTCGCAGTCCAGCACGATCGGGCCGACCCTGGGATGCACCAGCGTCTTGCGGTCGGCCCGCCGGACCGCCACCTCGTGCGCGGCCCAGAGGCGGCGGAAGTCCGCACTCTCCCGCTCCAGCCGTGCGACGAGGCCGACGACGTCCGGGTCCCCGGCCCGGCGCCCGGCGACCGCGCGCAGGTCGGCGACGAGCCGCCGGGAGTGCGCCTCCCGGTCCGCCGGCAGGTGCAGGGCGTCGCCCTCGGTGAACCAGCGGTACACGATGTGCCGGCGGATGCCGGTGATGCCGGTGTGGTCGCCGATCAGCAGGGTCGACATGCGGTTCTGGGCAAGGATCTCGCCGAGATCGGAGATCACCATGGCGGGCGTCCCGCCGAGCAGGTCGAGCATGCGCACCAGGCCGGCGCGGGCCAGCCGGGCGGTCGCGTCGGCCGGCGGCGGCTGATGCCCGGCCAGGTGGAACAGGTGGTCGCGTTCGTCGTCGGACAGGCGCAGCGCCCGGGCCAGCGCGCCGAGGAGTTGGGTCGACGGCTGGCTGCTGCGGCCCTGTTCGAGGCGGACCACGTAGTCGACCGACATGCCGGCGAGCATCGCCACCTCCTCGCGGCGCAGGCCGTTCGTGCGGCGGCGCGGGCCGTCGGCGATCCCGACCTCGGCCGGGCGGATCGCCTCGCGGCGGCGGCGCAGGAAGTCGGCGAGCTGCTCACGGTGCATGGCTCCATCGTCGCCGCTTTCCGGTGCGCGCAGCCAGGGAGCGGCTCTCCCACGATGAACTCTCCGCTCCCGGGTCCGTCGCCGGCGGCGCACGGTGGGAGGCATGCAGACACGACAACTCGGCAGCACCGGCCCGACCGTCTCCGCGTTCGGCCTCGGCGCGATGGCCATGTCCGGCCCCTACGGCACCTCCGACCGCGCCGAGAGCATCGCCACCGTGCACGCCGCACTCGACGCCGGGATCACCCTGATCGACACCGGCGACCACTACGGCAGTGGCCACAACGAACTCCTGCTCGCCGAGGCGCTGCGCGGCAGGCCCCGCGACAGCTACGTGCTGAGCGTGAAGTTCGGGGCGATGATGGGCGCGGATCGCCGGTTCTACGGGCAGGACAACCGGCCCGGGGCGGTCAAGACCCTGCTGGCGTACACGCTCACCCGGCTCGGCACCGATCACGTCGACATCTACCGGCCGGCCCGGCTGGACCCGGCGGTGCCGATCGAGGAGACGGCCGGCGCCGTCAAGGAACTCATCGACGCCGGCCTGGTGCGCCACCTCGGCCTCTCCGAGGTGAACGCCGACACGATCCGCCGGGCGCATGCCGTCGCACCCGTCGCCGACCTGCAGATCGAGTACTCGCTGGTCTCCCGCGCGGTCGAGACGGAGGTACTGCCGACCCTGCGCGAACTGGGCATCGGGCTCACCGCGTACGGGGTGCTGGCGCGCGGGCTCATCTCCGGCCACTGGCGCCCCGGCGGCTCGTCCGTGCCCGGCGACATGCGCGGCATGCACCCCCGCTTCGCCGACGAGAACGTCGCGCACAACCTCGCCCTCGTCGAGGCGCTGCGGCGGGTCGCCGACGCGCGGGGGCGCACCGTCGCGCAGCTGGCCATCGCCTGGGTGGCGGCCCAGGGGGAGAGCATCGTGCCGCTGGTCGGCGCCCGTTCGCGCGAACGGCTCGCCGAGGCGCTGCCGGCGCTCGACGTGACGCTGACGCCCGCGGACCTCGCCGAGATCGAACGCGCGATCCCGGCCGGTTCGGCCCGCGGCGACCGTTACCCGGCGGCGATGATGTCCACGCTCGGCGTCGGCAACTGAACGCGGGTCCGGCAGCGCAGTGGCCGGGAACGCGGAGCGGACCGGCCCGGAGCGGTGCGCGCGGGAGCGTACGGTCGTGCCCCCGGCGGACGCGCGTAAATCAGTGAGCTTTTGACCTTGCCCGTGGGGAAAGGCCTAGCGTCGTCTCCCGTGCGGGACCTCACGATCGGGCAGGCGGCGCGCCTCGCGGGCGTCACCCCGAAGGCGCTGCGCCACTACGACCGCATCGGCCTGCTCGCCCCGGCCGCCGTCGACCCGTCCACCGGGTACCGGTACTTCCGGGCCGAGCAGGTCGAACGGGCCCGCCTCATCCGGCGCCTGCGTGACCTCGAACTGCCGCTGGAGGAGATCCGGCGGCTGCTGTCCCTCGACCCGTCGGAGTTCGCGGCGGCGCTGAAGGAACACCGGCGCCGGATCGAGGCACGGCTCACCCGGCTGCAGCGGATCCTGCACACCCTCGACCACCTGGCCGCCTCGGAGGAGACCATGCTCACGGAGACCGACCGCGAACTGCCCGCCGCGCTGTTCAACGGCACCTGGACCCTGATGGAGAAGGAGGACCGCACGCCCGACGAGGACGCCCTCATGATCCATCAGGCGCACGCCTCGCTGTACCACTGGCTGCAGGTCGGCACGCCGCACAACGCCGCCCGCGGCGAGTGGCAGGTGTCCCGCGTCTACACGGTGCTGCGCCGGGCCGAGCCCGCGCTGTACCACGCGCGCCGCGTGCTGGACATCTGCCGGCGCCACGGCATCGGCGACTGGGACCTGGCGTTCGCGTACGAGGCGAACGCGCGGGCGCACGCCGTGGCCGGCGACCGGGACGAGGCGCGCCGGTGGGTGGAACAGGCGCGGCTGGCCGCCGTCGACATCACCGGCGAGGAGGATCGGGAGGCCCTGCTCGCCGACCTGGAGACGATCCCGCTGTAGCCGTCGTGCCGCGCACCACGAGCCGGGGCGGCAGCAGCACCTCGCGGTGCGCGACCGGGGTGCCCTCGATGCGGGCGACCGCGCGGGTGATCGCCTGTGCGGCCATCGTGTCGATGTCCTGCGCGACGGTGGTCAGGTCGATGTGCGCGAGCCGGCTGAACGCGGTGTCGTCGTAGCCCACGACGCTCAGGTCGTCCGGGACCCGCAGGCCGTGGCGGCGCACCACGTCCAGGAGGCCGGTGGCGCACAGGTCGTTGAAGACGGTGACGGCGGTGGGCGGCTCGTCCAGCAGCAGCCGCGCGGCGCGGGCGCCGTCGTCCTCGCCCGACCCGCCGGGAACGACCCGCGCCGACGCCTCGAGACCGTGGCGGCGCATGGCGTCGCGGTAGCCCTGGCGGCGTTCGGCGGAACCGTGGCTGCGCCCGCCGTCGACGTGCGCGATGCGCCGGTGCCCGAGCGCCACGAGGTGGTCGACCGCCAGCTGGGAGCCGCGCCGGTCGTCGGTGCGCACGACGTCGAGCCCGCGGTGGCGCACGCCGCGCATGAGGGTGACGACGGGCAGCCGGGCGCTGATGCCGGCGAGTTCGGCGACTGGGGTGCGCGGGCCGAAGAGCACCAGCGCCTCGCAGCGGTCCTGCAACAGGCCGGCGAGCGCGGTCCGGTCGTCCCGCCGGGGCGTGACGGCGCTGAGCGTGAGCTGGTACCCGGCCGTGTCGGCCGCGGCGTACAGCCCGGTCAGCAGGTCCACGTGGAACGGGTGTCGCACGTCGAAGACGACCCCGAGCAGGTGGCTGCGGCCGCTTCGCAGCAGGCGGGCGCGGCTGTCCGGGCGGTAGCCGAGCCGGCCGGCGACGTCGAGGACCCGCTGGCGGGTGGCGGCCCCGGCGCCGGGTGCGCCGCGCATGACGATCGAGGCGAGGGCGACCGAGACACCGGCCTCGGCGGCGACGTCGGCCAGGGTAGTGCGCCGTTCCCCGGAAGGCATCGGCTCAGCCTACTTTGTGATCACTGGAACGTTCTATCGGCGCGTCTACTAGAACGTTCTAGAGTCGGTGCGGTGGACACCAACCGGCGCTTCGCCGCCCTGCTCGCGCTCGCCCTCGGCGGCTTCGGCATCGGGCTCACCGAGTTCGCCGCCATGGGACTGCTCCCGGAACTCGCCCGCGACCTGCTGCCGGAGGCCTACGCGCGCTCCGCGCCGGGCGCCGTCGCGACGGCCGGCTGGACGATCACCGTCTACGCGCTCGGGGTCGTCGTCGGCGCACCGACGATCGCCGCGCTGACCGCCCGGGTGCCGCGCCGCAGCCTCGTGCTCGGACTGCTCGGCATGTTCGTGCTCGGCACCGTCGCCTCCGCGCTGGCGCCGACGTTCGCGCTGGTGCTGGTGGGGCGCTTCGTGGCGGCGCTGGCGCACGGGGCCTACTTCGGCGCGGCCGGCCTCCTCGCCGCGAACATCCTCGGCCCCGGCAGCCACGGCAAGGGGTTCGCCAGCGTGCTCGCCGGGCTGACCGCGGCCAACCTGGTGGGCGTTCCGCTGGTGACCGCGCTCGGACAGGCCCACGGCTGGCGCGTCGCGTATCTCGCCGTGGCGGGTGTCTTCGCGCTGACGTTCGCGTTCGTGGCGCTCACCGTTCCGCCCGTGGCGGCCGCGCCGGGCGGGTCGATCCGGGCCGAGCTGCGGGCGTTCCGGTCGCCGCAGGTGTGGCTGGTCGCGGCGGTCGTCGCCGTGGGGACCGCGGGCTTCTTCGCCGTCAACAGCTACGTGGCCCCGGTGACCACGCACGTCACGGGTCTTTCCGAGGACGTCGTCCCGTGGGTGCTCGCGGTGATGGGCCTCGGCATGACCGTGGGCATCGCCGTCGGCGGCGTCACCGCCGACCGGGACGTGCGCCGCAGCGTGCTGGTCGGCTTCGGCGGAATCCTGGCCTCCGTGGCGCTGTTCGCACTCGTGGCGCGCAATCCCGTGGGGCTGTTCGTGAGCGCGTTCCTGGTCGGCGCCACGAGCCTGGCGATCGCCCCGGCGCTGCAGGCCCGGCTGATCGCCGTCGCCCACGGGACGCAGCTGATGGGGGCCGCGCTCAACCAGTCGGCGTTCAACGTGGCCAACAGCGTCGGGGCCGCGCTCGGCGGCGCGGCCATCGCCGCCGGATGGGGATACCTCTCCTCGGCGTGGATCGGGGTCGCCCTGGTCGCGGGCGGCCTGCTGCTCGCCCTGCTGAGCTTCCAGGTGGGGGAACGGCATGAGCAGCCGGCCGCGCAGCGCGAGTCAGTGGTCGTGTAGGTGCCCCAGGCAGGAGTCGAACCCGCTACAGCCGTTTTAGAGGCGGCCGCTCATCCGTTGAGCATCTGGGACCGGGAGTGACCGGCGGCGGCCCGCGCCTCGGTAGGCAGGGCCGCCGCCGAGAATATTACGGCTCTTCGATCCGGTCGCGCTGCCGGTCGTCCGTGATCTCCGCGCGGGCCTTCCGGTACTCCTCCGCGGACAGCGACCGGCCGAGCCCGTCCAACGTGCGCAGGACGAACCGCTGCGTCACGATCCGGCGGTTGAGCGCGTCGAGTGCCGCGGCCTGCCGCCAGACCTTGCTCTGCAGCCACCGGGTCGCCTTGGGCAGGTCGCCGTCGAGCTGTGCCCGCAGGGCGTCGCGTTCGGCCGTGACCTCGGTGAGCCGGCTCCTCAGGTCGGATGCATCGGTCATGGAATCTTCACCTCCCCCCACCGTGCGAGGGCGAGCGGGAGGTTCGAGACGAGCCGATGAGCGGCGGGCTCCAGCGCGGCGGCGGTCAGCTCGAAGCCGAGGTCCGGTTCGTGGAACCGGACGACCCGGAGACCGAGTGCCGTCGCGTCATCGCACAACCACCCCAGTGCCAGCTCGTCAGGGACGGCGAGCAACACCAGGGTGTTGGACGTGGAATGCCAGTCACCGATCAGGTCCGGATGGCGAACGGCGAAATCGAGCGCCGCGTGCGCCGCCTGACAGGCCTGGACCCCGGGCCGAAGATCGTCACGGGTGACCAGATAGAACCGAGGGACATGCACCTACCGGAATGGCATGTCCAGAAGACTATCCGAGCGCCGCAACCGAATTACCCGACCGGCCACACCCGGACGGTGCCGGCCAGGTCAGCGGCGACCAGGGTCTTCCCGTCGGGCGAGAAGCGCAGCACCGACACGTTCGACACGTGCCCGCCGAACGTCATCACCGTCCGCCCGCTCGCCACGTCCCGCACCAGGCCGCCGTGCGCGTTCCCGACGGCGAGCCGCTTACCGTCCGGGCTGAACGCCAGTGCCGACACTCGGCCGAACTCGGGCACCGTGCTCGTCACCCGGCCGGCGGGCAGCTCCCACAGGCGCAGCACACCCCGTTCGTCGACCCCGGCGAGCTGCCGGTGTGCGGGGTCGAACGCGATCGTGGGCACCCGCATGCCGAGGGCGAACCCACGCACGCGGCGCGACGGCGTGTAGCCGGCGTCCCAGAACTGCACGCGCTTGTAGGTGTGGTCCGGCCCGTTGGCGATCAACAACAGGTTGTCGGGGCCGTACCCGACGACGCTCTTCTCGTAGGCGCCGTCCTCGGGCGGCTCGGTATCGATCTCGTAGGGGGCTCCGGTCGAACCGTCCCGCCATACGTAGGCATGTCCGGACCGGCCGGCGGAGGCCACGTCCTTGCCCTTGCGGTCGAACGCCACCGAGTATCCGAAGCCGGCGCTGCCGAACGTGCCCTCCTGCCGGCCGACGGTCGAGTACCTGCGTCCGCCGATGACCGGGGCCTCCACCGCCACGGCCTTCCCGTCGGGGCTGAACGCGACGGCCGCGTCGAGCGGCCCCACCCCGAGGCTGAGGTCGGCGACGAGCCTGCCGGAACCCGGTTCGCGCAGTTGCACCGACGGGTTTCGGCCGAGCGGCCGGACCGAGACGGCGACGAGGTCGCCGAGCGGCGAGTACGCCAGGTCCGACACGAAGCCGTCGACCAGCATCAGGGTCCGGGCGTCGAACGCCGGCGCCACCACCGTCGCCGCACCGGCAGAGGTCGCCACTGCCAGCGCGGTCGCCGCGGCCACCGCGTGGGACCGGCCGGCGAGCGGTAGCGGAGCGGCGACCGCCAACCCGAGCGCCGCCCCGATCAGCGGCCACAGCAGCCCGAACGCCACCGGGATCGCGGCCGCCGCACCGGACCAGGCCAGGTTCTCGCCGAACAGGCGCGTGTGGACGACTACCACGCCGCAGACTCCGAACAGCACCGGCAGCCACCGGGTGCGCCCGGGCAGCCAGTCGACCAGGGCGCAGGCGATCCCGGTGAGCACCGTGAGGGTGGTCTCCAGCATGTCGCCGCCGTACGTGGCGGTCGTATAGCCCGGTGTCCACCGGAACTCCATGATCAGATTGACGCCTTCGTCGTCGGCGAGGACGGTCAGCCGCAGGACCCAGCAGACGACCAGCGCACCGAGCATCAGCCGCGCCGCCGTCGCGTGCGCCCAGTGGCGGGCGAGTCCCGCGACGACGGCGGTCAACGCCACCAGCGCGAGCCACGACGCGACCCGCTCCTGACCGCCGAGGCTCAAACCCGTGGCCACCAGGAGCGCCACGGCGCCGCCGCCGGCCGCGATCCGCGCGGCGGCACCCCTGCCTTCCCTCGGGCTTGTCCCGGCATCGGCGGCGGTCTCGGTGTGCGGGTCCGGCCCGGCCGCCGGCAGCGCGGTGCCTCCGCCGCCGGCGCCCGTCCGAGCGGCGGCGCTGGGGCCCACCCGCAGGCCGGCGGTGCGCGGCGCGACCGCTGCACCCCTGACGGCGCGCGGACGGGCAATCGTCGGGGCGGCGAGCCGTGGCGCGGTGGCGGCCGCACCCGGGGTGGCGTTCGGGGTGTCGTGCGGTGGCGGGGTCGCGGGCGTGCTTGCGGCGGTGTGCGGGGCTGCGGTCGTCGGGGCGGGGGTGTGGGCGGCGCCCTCGACCACCACCAGCTCCGGCTGGTCGACGACGACCGGTGCCACCCGAAGTGTGCGGTGCAGCAGGCTCGCGGCCAGCGGTACCCGGCTCGCGCCGCCGACCAGCAGCACTCCCTCGACCGCCGTGCGGGTCACCCCGGCGCCGCGCAGCGTCTCGACGGTGACGTCCACGGTGCGTTCGAGCAGCGGCCGCGCCACCGCCTCGAACTCCGTGCGCGTCAGGTGTACGTCGCGTTCCAGCAGCGGCAGATGCAGGTCGGCGACGGAGAGGCGGGTCAGCTGTTCCTTGGCGGCGCGGGCGTTCTGCCACAGCGCGTGCCGGGCACGGCGGTCGGCCGGCGTGCGGGGCCACTCCAGCCGGGCCCACACAGGTGCGTCGGCGGAGTCGGGTTCCGCGGGTCTCAGGTGTGCCACCACGGCCGCGTCGAGGTCGAGCCCGCCCACGTCCGGCAGCCCGCCCTGGGCGACGACCGCCATCGTGCCGTCGACCCGGCTGACGACCGCCACGTCGCAGGTTCCCGCGCCGAGGTCGTACACCACCAGGTGACGGCCGGCGGGCAGGTCGCGTTCCAGCGCCGTCAGGTAGAACGCGGCGGCCGCGACCGGTTCGGGCACCAGGGCTACCTCGCCCAGGCCGGCGCGGGCCGCCGCCTCGGTCAGCACGCCACGCCGGGGCCCCGCCCACGCTGCCGGATGCGTCAACACCACGCCGTCGGGCGGTTGTCCGGCGATGCGGAGCACGTCGCCGGCGACCCGTCGCAGAACGGCGGCGATCAGGTCGACGACGGCGACCTCGTGCTCGCCCAGCCAGACTGTGCCCTCGTCGATCACCCGCTTGGGGTGCGGTTCGTAGCCGGCCGGGTCGGTCACCGCCGCCCGCGCGCCGTCCGTGCCCGTCAACAGGACCCCGTCCGCCCCCCGGAACACGCCGGAGGGCAGCAGCGGGGAGGCGTCGAAGAGCACCTGCCGGGTGCGCCCGTCGGCCCAGGCGATCAGCGCCACCGTGGCGGAGGTGCCGAAGTCGACACTCAGGCGGTACCCGGTCATGCGCGCCCGGCGCCGGCGGGAATCGGTAGCGGCATGCGCGCAATCCTATTGACGCCCGCCACTGCTCCGGGGCTCAGTCGGTGCCGGCCTCCATGGCGGCCTGGTCGAGCAGCACGTCCTCCGCGGAGACCGTGCCGCGCGAGGCGATCGCCTGGGCGCCGCCCTCCGGCATGTCGCCCACGAGGCCGGTCGAGGCGACCTGCGCCGCGCCGACGAGCATCGGGTGCGGGCTGCCGACCATGGCCAGGCCGGCGTACTGCTCGAGCTTCGCGCGGGAGTCGGCGATGTCGAGGTTGCGCATGGTCAGCTGGCCGATCCGGTCGACGGGGCCGAACGCGGAGTCCTCCACCCGTTCCATCGAGAGCTTGTCGGGGTGGTAGCTCAACGACGGACCGGAGGTGTCGAGAATGGAATAGTCCTCGCCACGGCGCAGCCGCAGCGTGACCTCGCCGGTGACCATGGTGCCGATCCACCGTTGCAGCGACTCGCGGATCATGAGCGCCTGCGGATCGAGCCAGCGCCCCTCGTACAGGAGGCGGCCCAGGCGGCGGCCGTCGGCGTGGTAGCTGGCGACGGTGTCCTCGTTGTGGATGGCGTTGACCAGCCGCTCGTAGGCGATGTGCAGCAGCGCCATGCCAGGGGCCTCGTAGATGCCGCGGCTCTTCGCCTCGATGATCCGGTTTTCGATCTGGTCGGACATGCCGAGGCCGTGGCGACCGCCGATCGCGTTGGCCTCCAGGACCAGATCGACCGACGAGGCGAACTCCTTGCCGTTGACGGTGACCGGCCGCCCGCGCTCGAACCCGATCGTGACGTCCTCGGGCGCGATGGCGATGTCCTGGTCCCAGAACCGCACGCCCATGATCGGCTCGACGAACTCCACGCCGGTGTCGAGGTGTTCCAGGCGCTTGGCCTCGTGCGTGGCGCCCCAGATGTTGGCGTCGGTCGAGTACGCCTTCTCGGCGCTGTCGCGGTAGGGGAGCCCGTGCTCGAGCAGCCACTCCGACATTTCCTGACGCCCACCGAGCTCGCTGACGAACTGCGCGTCCAACCACGGCTTGTAGATGCGCAGCGACGGGTTGGCGAGCAGGCCGTAGCGGTAGAACCGCTCGATGTCGTTGCCCTTGAACGTGGAGCCGTCGCCCCAGATCTGCACCTCGTCGTCGAGCATCGCGCGCACCAGCAGGGTGCCGGCGACGGCCCGGCCGAGCGGCGTCGTGTTGAAGTAGGTCCGGCCGCCCGAGCGGATGTGGAACGCGCCGCAGGCGAGCGCCGCGAAGCCCTCCTCGACGAGCAGCTCGCGGCCGTCGACCAGGCGGGCGATCTCGGCGCCGTAGGTGGTGGCGCGCTGCGGCACCGAGGCGATGTCGGGCTCGTCGTACTGGCCGATGTCGGCGGTGTAGGCGCACGGGACGGCGCCCTTCGCGCGCATCCAGGCGACGGCTACCGAGGTGTCGAGACCGCCGGAGAAGGCGATGCCGACGCGCTGACCGACGGGGAGCGAGGTGAGGACCTTGGACACGGCTGAAAGTATATACACACGACCGCATAATCATGCACCCTCTCCGCCGTGCCGATCTTCTTCCGGCGTCCGGCGCCGGTAGCCTGGCGGCGGGACGGGGAGGTGGATCGATGCGTCGTCGCGTGGTCGCGCTGGTGGTCGTTCTCGCGCTGGGGTTCACCGGTGGGTGTGCCGGTGCGCGGGTCGACGACGTGGCGGAGCGGGCCGGCACGGGGGTCGAGTCGGGTGCCGCGCCGTCGGCGCCGAGCGGTTCGGCGTCGTCGAGCGTCGAACCGGTGCCGACCGGCTGCCCGGAGAGCGGACTGCGGGTCACCGCCCCCGCCGAGGCGAACGCCGCGATGGGCTACCGCGAGCTGCCCCTGTACGTCACGAACTGCGGCGACAAGCCGGTGAAGGTCGAGGGCCGCCCGGAGATCGTGGTGCTGGACAAGGAACGCAGGCCGGCCGGCACGTCGATCGTTCCGAGCGTGCGCCACGCGGGGGAGCCGCGCACGCTGACCCTCGCACCGGGGCAGAAGGCGGTGTCGGTGCTCGCGTGGCGCAACACGGTCACGTCCGTCACGGACCCGACGGTGGAGGGGCATTACCTGTCCGTCGCCCCGAACGCCGGCGGCGCCCGCCAGCTGGTGCAGCTGCCCCATCGGCTCGACCTCGGCACCACGGGACGCCTCGAGGCGAGCGTCTGGCAGTAGGGGTTCAGGCGTCGGCGCGCAACGGCGTGAAGAGCTCGACGAGGTCGTCCAGGCGGGTGACCAGGACCGCCACGACGATCCCCGCCGCCGCGGCGACCATCGCCTCCGGCCAACGCGTCGGCGGGTCGGCCCGGACCGCCGCCGCCCCGATCCCGCTCACGACGAGCAGCACGGCGTTGCGCGCGACGTGGTACCGGCGGAACCGCGCCGGCCTGCCGCCGCCGAAGCACCGGCACGCGGCCGGCGTGCCCCGCCGCAGCACCGTCACGATCGCGGCGGTGAACCCGAGCAGCAGCACCGCCGCCGCCGCGAACCCGGCCGCCGGCAGCGTCGACAGCAGCAGCGGCACCGCCGCCTCGCCGAGCACCACCAGGGCCGCCACCGGCCGCACGGCCCGCGGCGCCAGCAGCCGCATCTCCGACAGCGAATCGCGGAACTGCGTGAACCCGCCCCCGACCGGTGCCTTGCTCGCCGCCGACAGCAGGAACACCAGCCCGATCAGGCAGCGGGAGAACGCCTCCACATAGGCCATGGGCGATGAGCCTACGCCCGGGTTTTTGTCAGAGGGCGCTGGCATGATGCCCGGCATGGCGGCACTGACGGTGTACGACGCGACCCTCACCGGCAAACGGCTGGACAGCATGGTGCTGCCCGACGTTCCCACGCGCATCACCGCGCGCGAGCTGATCCGGCTGCGGGTACGGGAGGAGGTGGCGCGTCACAACGCCGCCCTCCCGCCGGTGTTCCAGGGACTGGTGCGGCCGACGGAGGCGGAGATCGTGCGCAACGGCTACCGGCTGCGGGAGCCGCGCCGCCTCGATTGGGAGCGGCAGGCCGACGCGGCGTGCGCGGCGTTCCTGCGCAACGGGTTCGTGCTGCTGGTGGGCGAGCGGCAGGTGGCGGAATTGGACGAGGTGCTCGATCTGGACGGCGCGGCCGAGGTGGCGTTCGTCAAGTTGGTGGCGCTGGTGGGTGGCTGATGGCCGGCACGTTGGAGGCGCCGCCGGAGCTGCTCGCGGCGTACGGGGCGGAGCTGGCTGCCACCGAGGCGGAGGTCGGTGGCGGGCGTTCGTGGTGGACGGGCACCGGGCGGGACTGGCTCCGGGCGTGGCAGCACCTGCCCGTGTCGCGGCTGTCCGCCGATCGGCGCCGGCACGTCGCGCTGTCGCTGGTGCGGGCCATGAGCCGGAGCAGCTACGAGGACGACGACGAGCTGTTCCGGCGGATGCCGGCGATGGTGTCGCAGGTGCTCGACCCGGCCCTGCCATGGCGCGCCGACGACGTGGCGTTCCTGGTGCACGAGGGGCGGGCACTGGTGCGGGAGCCGTCGGAGGAGCTGCCGACGGCGCTCGTGCGGGCGCTGCGCACCGTGGTCGCCGCGCTCGACGCCGAGGGTGTGGCGCGGGTGGAGCCGCTGGTGTCGGCGTTCTGCGACGCGATGTCGAGCCGCTGCCGGGGTACCCAGCCGGAGTCGCTGCGGGTGGAGGTCACCGCGCTGCGGGCCGACGCGGTGGGCGAGGGGCGGACCGATGTCGTTCCACCGCATCTGCTGCACGGCGGGGACCTGTACGGGCCGGCGGCGCGCGAGCTGCTCGGCGATCTGCTGATCGCGCCGGGCGTGCCGGCGGTGCTGTCGCACTGCGCCGCCCTCGACCGGCCGGTGCCGACCAAGGCGTGGCGGGCGCAGTTCGCCCGGTTGCTGGCCGCCGCGCCCGGAGCGGTCCCGGCCGCCCGTGCGTTGCTGGAGCTTTTCGTCGAACACGCGCGGCGGGTCGAGCAGCTGCACCACGACGCCGAGTCGCTGGTGCGCGGTTTGCTGTGGGTGCTCGCCGACCGGGACGACGAGTGGGCGACGCCGCTGCTGGCCGACGTGGCGGTGCAGGGTTGCGCGGCCTACCCGCCGACCTCCGGCGTGCTGATCCATCCACGCATCGGCAACGCGGCGGTGGGGGTGCTGGCCGGCCGGGCGGGACAGGTGCCGCTCGGGACGCTGGCCCGGCTGTCGACGGTCGTTCGCAACAGGGCGCTGCACGGGCGGGTCGTGGCCGCGCTGGAGACGCTCGGCGCCGCGCGCGGCTGGTCGCTCGCGGAGGTGATGGAGCAGGCGGTCGACGATCACGGCCTCGATCCGGCCGGCGAGATACGGCGCGCCGTCGGCGAGTACGAGGCGACCGTGCGGCTGGTGCCCGGCGCGGGCCGGGCGACGCTGACGTTCACCCGGGCGGGCCGGCCGGTGCGCACGCCGCCGCGGCCGATCCGGGAGGAGGCCGCCGACCTGAAGGCCCTGGCACGCGCGGTCGACAAGACGCTCGCCGCCGAACGCGCCCGCGTCGAGTCGCTGCTGTCGACGACGCGCACGTGGGCGTTCGGGGAGTGGGCGTCGCGCTGTTGCGCGCATCCGGTCACCGGCGCGATCGCGCGGACCCTGGTGTGGGAGGTGCGCACCGGCGACGGCCCGTGGCGCGCGGGGCTGCCGGTGCACGTCGACGGCGGGTGGCGGCTGGTCGACCGGGCCGGCGCCCCGCACGCGGGCGAACGGGTGCGCCTGTGGCACCCGATCCGGGCCGACCTGGACGAGGTGCGCGCCTGGCGGGACCACGTCGCCGCAGTCTGGCCGGCGCAGCCGTTCAAGCAGGTGTTCCGCGAGGTGTACCTGCTGACGCCGGCCGAGGAGGAGACCGGCACGTACTCCAACCGGTTCGCGGCGCACGTGCTGCGCTACGGGCAGGTGGCGGCGCTGATCCGGGCCCGGGGCTGGCGTGCCAACCATCTCGGCCCGTTCGACGGCGGGTACAACGCCGAGGCGCAGAAAGAGTTCGCCGGCGCGTGGCGCGCGAGCTTCTTCATCGACGCCGTCGAGCCGGAGCGGCACCGCTACGAGGTGCGCCACTGCACGACCGACCGGGTGCGCTTCGCCCGGCGGGACGGCGCCTACTGGGCGGAGGCGCGGCTGTCGGACGTGCCCGTCGAGGTGTTCAGCGAGGCGATGCGCGACGTGGACCTGTTCGTCGGCGTGACCTCCGTGGCCGCTGATCCGGCGTGGGTCGACGGCGGCGACGAGCGGTTCCGGGCGTACCGGGAGTCGACGGCGTTCGGGACGCTGAGCGCCAACGCGCAGGTGCGGGCGGAAGCGTTGGCGCGGCTGCTCCCGCGCACCAAACTGGCGGCGGTCGTCGCGCTGGACGGGCGGTGGCTGCGGGTGCGCGGGAGGCGCCGCACGTACCGGATCCACATCGGTTCGGGCAACATCCTGATGGAGCCCAACGACGAGTACCTGTGCATCGTGCCGGCGCGCGGCAAGGGCACGTCGGTACAGCTGCCGTTCGACGACGATCCGATCCTGTCGGTGGTGCTGTCGAAGGCGTTCCTGCTGGCGGCGGATGACCGGATCACCGATCCGACGATCCTGGCGCAGATCGGCCGGGGCCCGGCGTGAGTTTCCGCTCGGCGGCGTGCGCCGTCCGCGTCGCGCCACCGGTCACGTGGCGCCGATCGCGGTCGTGGTCGCCAACCGGCGGCGGCCGGCCAACCAGCGCACGACGAGCGCGTACGCGACGAGCAGCGGCACGTCGATGACGAACAGCTGCCACGGCATGTCGGCCGCCGTGGACAGGTCGTTCGTGGGGCCGCCGGTGATGACGTCCAGGGCGAACGCGACGACGTTGTTCACCGCGTGCAGTGCGATCGCCGCCTCCAGCCCGCCGGTGCGGTACGCGAGCCATCCGGTGACGAGGCCGAAGAGCACCAGTTCGACAAAGCCCCAGCGGGTGCCGAGACCATGGGCGAGGGAGAACGCGAGCGCCGACACGACGATCGCCGGGATCGCGGAGCGGGTGTAACCACCCACGGCCTGCAACAGCCAGCCGCGGAAGAAGTACTCCTCGCCCGCGGCCTGGAACGGCACCAGCGCCAGCGTGAGCGCGAGCCCGACGAGCACCTTCGGCCAGGCCCCGAGGGTCAGCGCCGCCTCGCCCGCGGGCTCCGTCAGGGCCAGCAGCGCGATGCCGCCGCCGAGCGTCAGCACCGGCACGGGCACCGCCACCAGCAGGCAGATCCCGAGCCACCGCCAGCGCAGGCGGCCGGTGACCGACGACAGCGAACCCGCCGGACGGTTCTGCAGCACGCGGGCCGCCAGCAGCACCACCGGGATCGTCAGGCCCAACGCCCCCACCAGAAGCCACGTGTCGGTCGCGCCGCCGAAGACCGGGTAGCCGTCGGGCCCGTCCGGACGGCCGGCGACGAGTGGGGCGATCGCCGGGACGAGCTGCACGACCACGATCCCCACCAGCACCGCGAGGGTCGCGAGCGGCGGCAGCCACCAGTGGTGCCGTCCGAGGCGGCCGAGTCGGTGGAACGGCAGGTCGTGCCGCGGGGCCGGGGCCGGCGGCGCGACGGGTGCGGGGGCGGTCGTCGTCATGGCGCCCAGCAAAGCACCGGCATCGATCATGAACGTCGGCTGTCCGGATGAACCACGCGCCACCCCCGGGTGGAGTAGGCGCTGTGCGTTACGGAGTACGCGCAACGGGTAGTGGATGTCGGGCGCGGGTGAGCCGCCCGCCGGAACACACGGGGGAGAACGCTATGAGGATCGGTTCGCGCGCGGTCGGCGCCGTCACGACCGCACTGGCACTGGCGATCACGACGCCGGCGCACGCCGCACCGGGAGACGAACCGGCACCGGACGAGCCGGCCGCCGCCTGCCTGGAGGACGTGAAGTACCTGTACCGGGCGCACCGGGGCAACCTCGCGGAGCAGGCCGCCGCCGAGGCCGCGTTCGCCGGCACCGACAACGAACGCATCCACGAGATCGCGCGGATGCTCGACGAGGACCACACGGCGTTCGACCGGAAGGTGACCGCGCTCGCCGAGGCGCACGACGTGACGCTGCCGCCGCGGCCCAACCAGAGGCAGCGCGACGATCTCGCCGCCGTCGTGGCGCTGCGCGGGCGGCAGTTCGACCGCGGCTGGCTGGAACTGCAGACAGCGGCGCACGAACAGACGCTCGACCACATCGGGCGGGTGCGCGAGGGCGGCTGTGCCCCGGACGTGCACGCCGCCGCGGAGCAGGCCGAGCCGGTCGTCTCCGCCCACCTGGAGGCGGTCGAGGAGGCATCACGCTCCGTGCGGTGAACGGGCGGTAAGTCCGTGGTGACTACGATGCGCACGTGGTTCCCGCTCTCCTTGTCGGCCGCGACATCGAGACCGCGACGCTGCGCGCCCGGGTCGCGGCGTGCGCCGCCGGACACGGCCGGGCCACGCTGATCGGGGGAGAGCCGGGCATCGGAAAGTCCGCTCTGGTCCGGGACGTGTGCGACGCCGCCGCCGCGGCCGGCCTCACGGTCCTGCGGGGCGCCGGCGACGAACTGGGCCAGGTGCTGCCGCTGCTGCCGTTCCTGGCGGCGCTCGAGGTGAGCGGCGGTGCCGCGGCCGAGGAACCCGGCGGCCGGCGCGCCGCCGTGCTGCGGCTGCTGCGGGGCGAGCAGGAGTTCCGGGCCGTCGACGCCGTGTCGGCCGCGGCCGAGCAGCTGTTCGCGCTCGTCGAGGAGAGCGCCGCGCGCCGCCCGACCCTGCTGGCGATCGACGACCTGCAGTGGGCCGACCAGGCGTCGGTCGCGCTGTGGGCACGCCTCGCGCGTGCCGCCGGACGGCACCGGCTCCTTCTCGTCGGGGCCGTCCGGACGGCGCCCGGCGACGTGCTGCGGGCGTTGCGCCGGGTGGTCGAGCCGGCCGATCTCCTGCGTCCCGGGCCGCTCGCCGCCCCGGCGGTCGACGCGCTGCTGACCGCGTCGGTCGGGGCGCGGCCCGGGCCGCGGTTGACCCGGCTCGCCGCCGGCGCCGCCGGCAACCCGCTCTACATCACGGAACTGGTGGGTGCGCTCGCCCGCGCCGGACGGCTGGCCGAGGGGCCGGCGGGCGTCGTCGACTTCACCGGCGCCCGTCCGGCCGACGGAGCACCCGACCCGGCCGGTCGGACCGCCGGCGCGGACGAACCGCTCGCCGGAGGCGTGTCGGCGGCCGACGACGCGGTCCCGCCGTCGCTCGCCGCCGCCATCGCCGACCGGCTCGATTTCCTCTCCGACGAGGTGCGCCCGACGCTGCGGGCCGCCGCGCTGCTCGGCGTCCACTTCGACGTCGAGGACCTGGCCGCCGTCCAGCGGTGCGGCGTCGCCGAGCTGGTTCCGGTGCTCGACGTGGCGATCTCCGCCGGTGTGCTGGCCGACTCCGCGCACGGGCTCGGGTTCCGTCACCCGTTGATCCGGGCGGCCCTTTATGAGGAACTGGCACCGTCCGTGCGGCGCGCCTGGCACCGCGACGCCGCCCGCGCGCTGGCGGCCGCCGCAGCGCCGGTCGACCGGGTGGCCCGCCAGTTGCTGCCGGCGGCCGAACCCGGCGTTCCGCTCACCGGCTGGATGCTCGACTGGCTCGTCGAGGCGGGGCCGCCGCTGACCGCACAGGCACCCACCGTCGCGATCGACCTGCTGCGACGGGCCGTCGCCGGTCCGGGGCGGCCGGGTGAACGCACCTACGGCATGCTCGCCCGGCATCTCGCCGACGCCCTCTCCCGCGCCGGCGAACAGGCCGAGGCGGAGCGGGTGGCGTTCACCGCGTTGGGGCGGGTCACCGATGCCGAGGTCGTCACCGAGCTGCACTGGTCGCTGGCCCAGGTCCGGCTGAACGCCGGCCGGGTCACGGACGCGCTCGACGACCTCGACCGCGCGCTGGCCGCCCCGCATCTCGCCGAACGTCACCGCGCCCGGCTGCTCACCATGAAGGCCCGCATCGTGCGCTGGATGGGCGACATCGACCTGGCCGGCGCACTCGCCGACGAGGCGCTCGACGGCGCCACGGCCACCGGGGACACCGCGACGGTGGCGTGGGCGTTGCACACCAGGATCGTGGTGCTGGCGTTGCGGGGCGAACAGCTCGCGCTGCCGCCGCTGTTCGACCGGGCGCTGGCGGCTGTCGCGGACGAGCCGCGCCTGGCGGACCTGCGACTGCTGCTGGAGAACAACCGGGCGGTGGTGCTCGGCGCCGTCGACCGGATGGGGGAGGCGATCGCGCAGGCGACGGCGGTGTGCGCGGCGGCGGCTCGCACCGGCAGCGTGCTGAGGCTGGCCGGCGCCCATGGCACCCGCGGCGAACTGCTCTACGACGCGGGGCGGTGGGACGAGGCGCTCGCGGACGTGACGGCGTTCCCCGATGAGGTGAAGGACGTGTCGATGGTCTGCAACGCCCACGGGATCGCCGCGCTGGTCCTGCTGCACCGAGGCGGGATCGCCGAGGCGAGACGGCACCTGGAGCGCGGCATCCCGGCGGCGGCCACCATCCCCAACCGGCTCGTCGGCTCGCTCGTCGCCGCCCGCGCGCTGCTGGCCGAGCACGAGGGGCGGCCGGCGGACGCGCTGGCGACGCTCACCGCGTGGATCTCCGGCGACCAGGAACTCACCGAGGTGATCGACCTGCTCCCCGACGGGCTGCGCCTGGCGCGCGAACACGGCGATCCGGCCACCCGGGCGGCGATGCTCGCGCTCGCCGACAGCCTGTGGGCGAAGGCCGACGTGCCGCACCGCGCCGGCCTGGTGCACTACGGCAGGGGCCTGCACAGCGGCGACCCCGCCGTGCTGCGTCGGGCCGCCGCGTGCTTCCGGACCGCCGAACGTCCACTGTGGACAGCCACGGCGCTGGGCGCGGCCGCTGTCGCCGCGGCCGAGGCGGGGGACCGCGCGGGTGCGCGCGCGGCGTTCAGCGACGCGGTCGACGGCTACGAACGCCTCGGCGCCGCCTGGGACGTCGCGCGGTTGCAGGCGCGGATGTGGGCGTTCGGGATCCGGCGGGCGCCGCGGGTGAAGCACCGCACCGCGCGGCACGGGTGGGACAGCCTCACGCCGTCGGAGCAGCAGGTCGTCGCGCTGGTGCTGCGGGGGCTGTCCAACCCGCAGATCGCGGAGGAGTTGTACGTGTCGCCGCGAACGGTGGGCACGCACGTGTCGCGCATCCTGGCGAAGCTCGACCTGTCGTCGCGGACGGACCTGGTGCGCGAAGCGGCACGCCGCGGCTGATCCCCGTGGACGGCCGCCGTGCGGCGCGGTCCCGGGCGACGCCGGGCGTGAGCGCGGGTAGGGCCCGTCCACCGGGTGAACCGGCGGCGATTCGCGTGCCGCGTGTGCGGCCAAGCGGTGATTCCGGGTGTGCGGCCCGGGTCAGGCGCGCGGGCCGGGCCCGGGTGGGGCCGACTCGCGCCACGCCAGGCCGGGCTGGGCCGATCCGGGCCGGACCGACGCGGGCGGTGCGGGGACGGGCTCAGCCGGCGCGGCGGGGTACGACGGGGGCCGTCCCGCGCCGTGCCGGGCAGCCGGGGCACCGGCCGGCTCACGCCACGGCGACCCGGCCGGGTGCGGCGCGGCGCGCACCGGCACGGACCTGGTCACGGCGGTGTCCGGGAATCCCCGCGGCCCCGACCGGGCGGGGTCCGGACCCGCCTGCGCCGGCACGGGCCGGGTCACCGTCGGGTCCACGGGCCCACGCAATGCCGCGCCGGGTGCGGCGGCGGGGCGCGGCGTCCACGCCGGTGTGGCCCACGCCGCGATCGGCCGCACCGGCTCCGGCGGGCTCGGCTCCTGCCACGCCGACCCGATCCGGCCCGACCCGGCCCACGCCGTCGCCTCGGCCGCGTCGTCGGCGGCGAGTTCCTTCCAGGTCAGCCCGGGCTGGGCCGAGCCCGGCCGCACCGGCTTGGGCCGAGCCGGTTGCGGCCGGACGATGTGGCGCCGGGCCGATTCCGCGCGGGCCGGTTCCGGCCAGGTGAGCGGGGGACGGGTCGGCGCGCCGCCGGGCGCCGGGACGTGCGCCCGGGCCGAGTGCACCCCGGCGTGGAACCCGGCCGCCACCAACGCCCCGCACACCAGCAGCGCGGAGGTCCCGGCCCCGGCGACGTACCCGACGGTCTGCGCGGTCACCACGACCGGCAGCAGCCGAACGGCCAACGCACTGCCCAGCGCCCGGGTCGAGGCGGCCCACGCGAGCACCCGGGTGACGGCCCCGCCGCGGGTGCGTTCGGCGACCCGGGAGTCCATCTCACCCTCGAACGCCGTCATGCACAGCCCCGCCATGAACTGCGCCACCAGCAGCGCCACGGGATGCCACGCCGCCACGGTCCACCCGGCGAGCATGCCGACGCCCCACAGCGGCCAGCCGACGGTCTGCGGCAGCCGCAGCCGCCCGACCGCCTCGACCGCCCAGGACGAGCAGAGGCATCCGACGCTGAACGCCGCGGCCGCGCCCGCGACCCACACCTGCCCGTGCAGTTCGGCGGCGAGGGCCACGGCCAGCAGCGTCGGCCCGGTGGCGAGCAGGGCGATCCCGGCCCCGCCGCAGAGCGCCCAGACGGGCAGGCGCACCCGTGCGGTCCCGCCCGGCGTGGGCGTGGCGACGACCCGTGCGCGCCGGGCGCTCAGGTACGCGGGCAGCAGGCTGAGCACGTAGACGGCGACGACCCACAGCGGCACCGTCTCCCCGGGCAGGAGCGCCGCCGCCCCGGCACCGGCGGCCTCGATCGCCGCGATGGTCATCACGTAGCCGGTCATCGCGCGGGCGGTCGCCTCCACGGCGGCGACCTCGGCCCGCATGACGGCGTAGCCCGAGTACCCGGCGAGGTACATGACGGCCACCCCGGCCGCGATCAGCGGTGTCGGCGCGCCGGCGAGCAGGCCGGCGATGGTGGCCAGGCGCAGCGCCGCCTCGGTGAGCGAGACGAGGCGCAGCAGCGGGCCGCCGTTCATGCGGCGGGTGAGCCAACCCGTGACGGGTGCCGAGAGGACGACTCCGACCAGCATCGCGGCGTTGTAGGCGGCGGCTTCGGGCAGGCCGCCGCGCCGGACGGCCAGCAGCACGAACACCGTCCACCCGAGGGACAGCCCGAAGGAGTCGACCAGCCCGCAGAAGCGCAGTTCGCGTAGCCGGTCGGTGGTCATGACAGGAACGTCGTCGCGGGTGGGGCGAAGCCGTTGAAGTGCGAGGCGAAGCTCAGCGTGTAGGCGCCGGCGTGGCCCAGGTACACCCGGTCGCCGACGTCGACGGTGGTGGGCAGGAGGACGTTCTCGTAGACGGTGTCGGTGCTGTCGCAGGTCGGGCCGGTCAGCGTGAACGGGGCCAGGGCGCCGTCCGGTCGCGAGGTCCACACCGGCAGGTGCCAGCGGCCGTTCATCTGTTGGGCGTCGAGCAGGCCGTTGTAGGCGCCGGCGTCGAGGTGCAGCCAGCGGGTGCCGCCCCGCACGCTGCGGCCGATGACGCCCGCCACGAGCACGCCGGCCTCGGCGACCAGGTAGCGCCCGGGCTCCGCGGCGATGAGGGCGGGCCGGTACGGGAGACGTTCCAACGCGGGCCTGACGGCACGGGCGATGTCCACGATGGACGGTGCCGGCTCGACGTAGGGGACCGGGAAACCGCCGCCGAGGTCGAGCATGTCGAGCCGGATGCCGTCGCGCCGCAGCTGCGCCATGATGTCGCCCGTCGTGCGCAGTGCCGCCACCCAGGCCTGCGGATCCGCGCATTGACTTCCCACGTGGAACGTCAAACCGTACGGCCGCAGCCCGAGTGCGGCCGCGGTGCGGAAGAGTTCCCGGGCACGGGCCGGCTGTGCGCCGAGCTTCGCCGACAGCGGGAACATGCTGCTGCTGTCGTCGACCACGATGCGCAGATACACCGCGCTGCCGGGGGCGTGCCGCGCGAGCTTGCGCAGTTCGCCGGCGCTGTCGAAACTGAACCGCCACAGCCCGGCCGCGTAGGCCTCCTCCACGTGCGCGGGCACCTTCACCGGGTTGCTGAACAGCACCGTGGCGGGGTCGACGTCGACGGCGCGCAGCGCACGCAGTTCCCCGATGGAAGCGATCTCGAACCCGCAGCCCAGCGCGGCGAGGGAACGCAGGATCTCGGGGGAGCCGTTGCACTTCATCGCGTAGAAGCACGCGACGCCCGGCAGGGCGGACCTGAACGCCGCGTACCGCCCGGCGACGGTGCCGAGGTCGCAGGCGAGGAACGGCGTCGCCAGGTCCAGCGCGGCGAGGCCCAGCGGATCCGGCCCGGCGGGTGCCCGCGCGGCGGTGACTGTCATGCGAACGACGATCTCCCGGCCGGTTCGCGCAGACATCGGTCGATCGACGTACCCGGGAAGCCTGCCCGCCGGCCATTGCACAAGGCGTCTTGTATATGGAACGTTCGATGGGTGTCGGAGTCCCAGGTCCTCGCCGCGCTCGCCCACCCCTTGCGCCGCCGCCTCGTCGAGGTGCTGCGGGCCGGTGGCCCCTCGACGGTCGGCGCGCTCGCCGCGCACACCGCCCAGGCGGTCGGCAACGTCAGCCACCACATCCGCGTGCTCGCCGCCGCCGGACTGGTCGAGGAGGCCCCGGAACTGGCCCGCGACCGCCGCGAACGCTGGTGGCGCCCGGTACCCCGCCGCCCGGTGCCGGCGGGGTTGGACGCACACGGCCGCCGGGTGCGCGAGTGGGACTCGGCGCCCTCGGCGGAGCTCGCGGCGTGGGGCGACGCGCCGTTTCGCACCGACCGCTGGCTGCACCTCACCCCGGCCGAACTGGCCCGGCTCGGCACCGAGATCGAGGCGTTGCTGGAGCGGTGGAGCCGACGCCCGGCGCCGGAGGAGGGGGAGCGCGGCACGGTCTTCGTCTTCGCCCACGGTGTGCCGGCCCGCCCCTGAGGCCCCTATCGGCGATGTGCCGTCGTCCCGGTCCCGAACTGGTGCAGCGTCAACGACGTGGGCCGGCCCGCCGGATCGAGGGCGAAGGTGAGCGAGGCGCCGGCGGCCGGAAGGTGCGCCAGCGTGTCCGACCGGGGATCCACGACCAGCGGCGGCTGCCCCGGCACGCGCAGCAGCAGCTCGCCGCCCTCGGCGCTGATCGCGATCGGGACGCCGCTGTCGGTGTCGTAGCGGCCGACGTAGCGCGCCTCCGCCGACGCGGCGACCACGGCCGAGGCGGTCTGCTCGGGCGGATAGACGGGCGGATCGGGCCAGCCGGTCGCGGCCGCCGCCGCCTCGGCCAGCGCGTGGGCGACCGAACTGCCGTCCTCGCTGTTGGTCATGACGGCGACGGCGTGCCCCTCGCGAACGGTGGCGAGCAGGCCGCACCGGTAGCCGCGGTTGCTGCCGCCGTGCAGGAAGCGCCTGTTCGGGCCGGTGTGCTCGAGCTGGAGACCGAGGCCCCAGCCCGGCAGCTGTTCGGTCAGCAGCTCGGCACCGAGTGCGGGTGGCAGCAGCGCGCCGGGTCGCCCGGCCGCGGCGGCCTGAACGGCGGCGGCGAAGCGGACCAGATCCGTCGGCGTGCACCACAGCCCCGCGGCGGCCTGTTCCGGGTACACGTGCCAGCCGCCCGGCACCGGCACGCCGTCCACGTGCCCGACGGCGACCCGCGTCGGGTCCGGTGCGCGGAATCCGGCGCCGGTCATGCCGGCCGGCGCGAGTACCAGTTCGGCGGCCAGGTCCGCGAACGGCGCACCGGTGAGCTCCTCCAACAACAGCTGCAACAGCACGTAGCCGCCGCCGGAGTACCGGAACGTGAGGCCGGGGATCCCGTCGACGCGCACCGGTGCGGTGTCGGCCGGCGGCCGGCCGTCCAGGATCTCCACCAGGCCGGGCAGCGGCGCCCCGACGGGATAGCCGGGATAGCCGCTCATGGTGAGCGCGCCGCCGTGACACAGCAGGTGCCGGACGCTGACCCGGGCCGCCCAACCGGGCCGGGGAGGCAGCCGCCAGGAGCGCAGGACGTCGTTGACGTCGGCGTCGAGATCCAGTTCGCCGCGGGCGACCAGCCGCAGTGCCGCCATGGCCGCCACCGGCTTGCTGATCGACGCCGCCTGAAACCTCGTGTCGGGCGGCGCGCCCCAGGCCGCGTTCGTCAGCGTGCCGTCCGCGAGAACGGCGACGGAAACCGCCGGTACCCGCGCGCCGAGCGGGTGGGTCGCGACGATCGCGGACAGTCGGTCAGTGAGGGAGGGCACGGACCCATCCTGCCCGGTGCCGGCGCAGCTACGCGTGACCTGTGTAAGTCCCCGGTACTTCGTTCGCCGGGGTGTCGAGCCGCTCCGCGAGCCGGCGCAGGTCGCCGGCGCGCAGCACGCGGCCCGGGATCTCCACGTGCAGCGGCGCGAGCCAGCGTTCGGGGATCGCGTCGAGGCCGTACGCGACACCGGCCAGACCGCCGGTGACGGCCGCGACGGTGTCGGTGTCCCCGCCGAGGTCGATCGCCGCCCGCAGCGCGTCCGCGAAGTCGCCCGTCGTGCGCAGCGCCCAGAGCGCCGAGCCGAGCGTCGGCCACACCGCGCCGTCGGACTCGGTGGCGAGGTCCGGATGCCAGTCCCGGTCGAGGACCGCCGCCCACCGCCCGCGATGCTCCTTCTTGATCAAGGACAGCGTCCCGGGAACGGCGTCCAGCAGGTCGCCTCCGGCCAGCCCGACCCGGATCAGTTCGTGGTAGACGGCACACCCCTCGCCGGCGGACGGGTCCCCGTGGGTGAGCCCGGAGATCACCCGTGCGGCGTCCATTGTGGACTGTCGGCCGGCCCGGGCGAAGTACACCGCCGACGTGGTGGCCCGCATCAGCGAACCGTTGCCGGCCGCCCGGCGATGCGTGGCCGCGTGCGCGGCGGCGGCCCGGTCCCACGGCAGCCCGTTCGTGAGCACCTGCTCCGTCTGCAACCCGATGTCCTTCGGCTCCGACCGCGCCCACGCCCGGAACCGCGCGAACATGTCGGCCGGGTCCAGCCCGCCACACTCCACAAGGGACAGTCCCACGAGAACGGCCAGCTGCGTGTCGTCGGTCGCCTCGCCCGGCTCCCAACCGCCTCCCCCGCACATCGTCGCGTCGGCGGGAAACCGCTCGGAGAACGCCCGCGGCGCCCCGAACTCGAACGGCGCACCGAGCGCGTCCCCCACGGCCGAACCGAGCACCGCCCCGGCCACCCGCCGCCCCCGTGTCGGCACCGCACACCCCCGATCGTGAAAACCACCTGACGCGCGCCGGCCGCAGCGGCTCGCGGTGCTGTGCGTGGTGGCCGCCTCGGCGGGCCCGCCTTCCCCGGCGCCCGGAGGCGCGGCCGGGCCGCCGGCCGACAGCGGTCCTACGGCTCGGTGAGGACCGGGCGCAGCCGCTGCGCCAGCGGCGCGTCCGTCCGCGCGATCTCGTCGAGCAGCACCTGCGCCGCGGCCCGCAGCGCGCGGCGCAACTCGTCGTCGTCCAGCGAACGCACCAGCGTCGGCCCGAGGGCGTCCGTCACCTCGGCGGGCAGCAGGTGCGCGCCCTTGGCGTAGGCGCTCGGCAGCCCCAGCCGCAGGCAGGCCAGCGCCAGGGTCTGGGTGCGCAGCGCGCCGATCCAGTGTTCGGCCTGCCAGCGCCGGCCGCGCGCGATGGCAGACCGGGCGTGCAGGGCGTGGTGCCACGCGTGCCCGATGAGGTCGGCGGCGCGCGGCGGGGTCGCCGGCCGCGGCTCCCGCGCCTGGCCGAACACGGTGCGCCAGCGCGGTGAGTGCGCCGCGAACTCCTCCGGCGGCCCGAACGCCAGATCCACCTCCAGCCCGCCGGCCAGCAGGAACACCCGATACGTCGTGGCGCCGGCCGGCAGGTCCCAGTGGTGCAGCGCGCCGAACTCGTCGTAGAGCCGGCGGGTCCACCGCTCGCGGGCGGTGTCGAGCGAACCCTCGACGGCGAACACCAGATCGAGGTCCGACCAGCGGTCCTCGTCACCCGTGGCGGAGGAGCCGACGACGGCCACCCCGACGACGGCCGGATCCTCCGCGGCGAGCCCGAACAGCCGCTCCCGCACCAGGTCGCGTTCCTCCGGAGCGAACATCAGCCCGGTGCCTCCCGCCACCCGATCCCCACGCCGACAGACCCTACCGCCCAGCCCCGGCACGCCAGGATCGCGTCGTGCGGAGGCGGTGCGGGTATCCTCCCGGGCGTGACGGATCTTGCACTGCCGCCCTGCGGACCCGACGGACCCGACGCGGCGGCCCTGATCGAATCCGTGCGCGCGTGGTTCACCTCGCCGGCCCTGGCCGCCCTGGTGGAGCACTTCGGCGGGGCCGTCCCGGACGGGCCGCTGGACACCGTGCTGGACCGGGTGGCCGAGTTCTCCCGGGTGTGGGACTTCCGCGGCGGCGTCCGGGAACGCTTCGACACCGACCGGATCAACTACCTGCCGGCCGTCGACGAGATGCTGCGCGGGCACATCCGCACCCTCAACCTCGGCGGCCACCCGCCGGCCCACGACGAGTACGACCACGTCATCGTGCTCGGCGGCGGGATCCGCATCTCGATGGGGCGTTCCGGGTACGCGGCGCGGCTGGTGGCCGGCGGCCTGCGCACCCGCACCGTCGCCGGCCTGGGCAGCCTGCGCTACCGCGACGACCGTGAGCACCGGGAGGGCCTCCGTCTCGGGTTGCCCCCGGTCGAGACCGAGGCCGACATGATGTCGGTGGGTCTACGGCATTTCATGGAACTGCCCGAGCCCACCACGCACACCGACGGCGACGGCTGGTGGCACCGCGTGTGGGCCGGCACGCCCACGGTGCACGTGCTCGCCGCCGCGTCGACCCGCCCGCCGCTGCGCGCCAACACCGCCGACACCCTGATCGGCTGGGCGCACCACGTGCACACGCCCGGCCCGGGCGAACGCGTTCTGCTCATCACCAACGATCCCTACGTGCGCTACCAGCAGTGCGACGCCGTGCGCCTGCTCGGGATGCGCTTCGGCTGCGGGATCGAGACGGTCGGCTTCGACGCCGAGGCGCGGCGCGAGTGGTACCGCCCGCTCAGCACCACCGAACTCCTCCAGGAGGTGCGCTCGTCGATCCTGGCGATGCGCAACCTGCACCACGCCGTCGTGGCGGCCGCGCTGGGCGGCTGATCGGCCGGTTCGGGGAGCGATGCGTGGGGCCGCCGCCACCGGCGTGGGACCGGTGCCTACGATCTCGCTCATGTGGGGACGCCTGTTCGGCCGCGGGAACGGCACCGCCGAGCCGTTCGTCGACGATGATCCCGCCGTCGACGACCGGCCGCTGCGGACCGCCCGCGACCTCGTGCGGGCCGGTGACTGGCACGCGGCGCGGGACATCGTCCGGGCGGCCGGCACCGACCGGGAGCTGCGCGGCCGCCGCATCGGCGTGCTCACCACCGCCGCCAAGGAGAGCGACGGCTGGCTGATGGCCTGGCTGACGGCCGAGCCGTCGTCCCCGGACGCCGCGATCATCTTCGCCGCGCTGCTGAACGACCGCGCCGGCGACGCGCGCGGCTCCGCCTCCGCCGCGCACACCACACGAGAGCAGTTCGCCGCCTTCGGGGAACTCTCCCGGGCCGCGCACGAGGCGAGCCGCCGCGCCGTCGCGCTCGCCCCGGACGACCCGCAGCCGTGGATCGAGATCATCTACTCGCAGTTCGCCACCGGCGACCGGAACGCCTTCGACGAGGCCGTGCGGGAGGCCCTGCGCCGCGACCCGACCTACATCCGGGTGCACATCGCGGGGGTGTCGTTCCTGTGCCAGAAGTGGTTCGGGTCGCACGAACGGATGTTCGCGGCGGCCCGCACGCCGGCGGCGAGCGCACCGCCCGGGTCGGACCTGCACATCCTGCCGGTCTTCGGGCACATCGAGTACGCCCTGACCGAGTACTCGTTCCGCGAACGGACACCGCAGTCGTTCGCCGCGTGCCGGCGGTACTTCCAGCGGCCCGACGTGCGCCACGAGGTCGACGCGTGCGTGGCCCGCTTCCGCGCCGGTGGGCCGCACACCCGACTGCGCTCCCTCACCTGCCTGAACTGGATCGCCGTCGCGTACACCCTCGGCGACCGGCGGGCCGAGGCGAAGGCCGTCTTCGACGAGATGCTGCCCTACTACACCGACGCGCCCTCGTGGGGCTACTTCTGGGGCGACTCGTGGGTCGGGTTCCGCGACGCGTGGCGGTGGGCGCAGGGGCACACCCGCCACCCGTTCACAGATCGGTGATGCTTCCGTCGTCCGCGAACGCCGACACGGCCCCGAGCAGACGTTCCAGGAAAGAATCGAGATCCGGGGCGATCACCGTGACCGGCCCGTCGTAGAAACCGTCCACATAGGACGCATCCCGGATCCGGTACACGGCGTCGCCGAGGGCGTAGAGCGTGCCGCCGCCGTCGCTGCCGAAGACCACCACCTCGCCCTCGGCGATCCGGTCGACCGTGTACGGGGCCTGCAGGAAGTACCCGTTGCCGATGTCCGGCAGCGACACCGGGCCGACGGTGCGCAACAGCGCCGCCAGATCGGCCGGCAGCGGCACCGGCGCGTCCGGCTCCGGCGGCCCGATCTCGTGCGCGCCCGCCTCGAACGGATACGTCGACACGACGTCGCGCAGCGCCCGGTCGACCTCGGCCCGCAGCCGCGCCGCCCACTCCTGGAGATCCCGCACGGGAGAACTCTTCCAGAAGACCGCCGGCACCGCCGCCCCGCACCCGTCCCGGCCGGGCGTTCAACGCCGGCGCAGAGCCCCGTCAGCCGCGGGTCCAGCGCTGGTTGGGCTGGCCGTGGCAGTCCCAGATGATGATGCCGGTGCCGGGGGCCGTCTTCGCGCCGTCGACGTCGAGGCACAGGCCCGACTGCACGGCCGTGACCGTGCCGTCGGCGTTCAGGCGGAACTGCTGATTGGCCCCGCCGTGGCAGTCCCACAGGAGCACCTTCGTGCCGCCCGTGGTGCCGCCGTGGTCGACGTCGACGCAGCGGGTCCCGTCGTACGCGCGCAGTTCGCCCGAGGGCGTGAGGTTGAACCGCTGGTTGGCGCCGCCGTTGCAGGTGAAGATCTCCACGGCGGTCCCGTTGGCCACGATGTTGTCGTGGATGTCGAGGCACTGGCCGGTCGCCTGGCTGACGAGGGTGTGCCCGGCGTAGGCGGCGCCGCCGCTGATCCGGAAGACGGCGGTGCCGTGCGCGGGAACGGTCGCCGACAGCGCGCCGGTGGTCGTGGTGCTGGTGCCGGTCCACAGGTCCTTGACGGTGTAGGAGGCGGCGGCGTTCATGCCGACGCGGGCGGCCGTGGTGGCGATGGTCTGCGCGGTGTCGTTCTCGTTGAACAGGGCGACGGCGCGGTCGCCGTTCGACAGGATCCGGCTGAAGACCCACGCGCCGCCACCGTTGGCGACGACGTAGGCCTGCCGCCCGGCGGGGTCCTGGTCGACGGCGATCAGGTCGCGGTTGGTGAGGATGTCGAACGTCGCCTGCGAGGCGCGGCGCAGGTCGGTCCCGATGAGCAGCGGGGCCGCCATCATCGCCCAGAGCGCGAAGTGCGTGCGGTACTCGGTGTCCGTCATGCCGCCGTTGCCGACCTCCAGCATGTCGGGGTCGTTCCACGCGCCGGGCCGCGCGTACGCCGCGAGCGCGCTGTTGCGGCGGATGATGTTCAGCACCGAACCCCAGTTGTCCTCGATGTCGCCGGTGCTGCGCCACAGGTTGCCGACGGCCGGGGCCCACCGCCACGGCTCGCTCTCGCCCCACTCGCAGATCGCCAGGATCATCGGTCGGCCGGTGCGGGCGATCGCGTCGCGCATCCGCGTGTAGCGTTCGATCGCCGGGCGGCCCTGGTTGTTGCAGTTGTCGTACTTGAGGTAGTCCACGCCCCACGAGGCGAACAGGCGGGCGTCCTGGTCCTCGTGGTCGAGCCCGCCGGGGAAGCCGAGGGGGTTGCACGTCTTCGTGCCGGCGCTGGTGTAGATGCCGAACTTCAGCCCTTTGCCGTGCACGTAGTCGGCGACGGCCTTGATGCCGGACGGGAACCGGGCCGGGTCCGGCACCAGGTCGCCCTGGGCGTTGCGCTGCGGCAGGGCCCAGCAGTCGTCCAGGTTGACGTACTCGTAGCCGGCCGCCTTGAGCCCGCGTTCGACGAAGATGTCCGCGATGCCCTTGACCATCGCCTCGTTGAACTCGGCCCGGCAGTGCGTGGAGTTCCAGTTGTTGAAGCCCATCGGCGGCGTGCGGGCCAGCCCGTTGTCGATCGCGGCGGCCGGGGCCTCGGCGGCGACCTGCACCACCGGGACGACGGCGCCGACGGAGAGTGCGAGTGCGAGGGAGAGCGTCAACCGCCGGATGCGCATGCGGGCTCCTCAAGGTCACCGATGGGGAACATAGGTGACCATCAATGAGCATCGATGTCAACGGCGGATTTCCGGAGTGTTTCCCGCGCCACGGCGGTGACGTCGGGGAACGCGCTTACCGGCCGACGGTGTCGAAAGCCAGGCGCATGTGGTGCGTGTACCGGTCACCGGGACGCACTTCTGCCGACGGGAAGTGCGGGTGGTGTGGCGAGTCCGGGAACAGCTGCGTCTCCAGCGTCACCCCGGCGTAGGCCGGATACCGCTCGACCGGCGCCTTGCCGGTGACGCCCGCGAGGTATCCGCCGCTGTAGACCTGCACCCCCGGCTGGTCCGACGAAAGGGTGAGCCGCCGCCCCGACGCCGGGTCGGTCAGCACCACCACCTCCCGCGTGCCGGTGCCGTCGAGCACCCAGTTGTGGTCGTAGTTCCCGCGGTCGGCGGTGGTCCGGCCGGCGCCGGCCTGACGCACCTGCCCGAGGTCGCGGCCGATCGGCTTCGGCGTGCGGAAGTCGAACGGCGTCGCGTCGACCGGCCGCACCTCGCCGGTGGGCAGCAGGTCGTCGTCGACCGGCAGGTAGGCGCTCGCGTCGATGCGCAGCACGTGGTCGAGAACGGTGCCGCTGTCGTGGCCGCCGAGGTTGAAGTACGAGTGGTGCACGAGGTTCACGACCGTGGGGGCGTCGGTGGTGGCCGCGAAGTCGATGCTCAGCGCGTCGGGGCCGAGCGCGTACGTGACCGACGCGGCGAGCGCGCCCGGGTAGCCCTGGTCGCCGTCCGGCGACTCGAGGTGGAAGCGCACGGTGTGCTCGTCGACGTGTTCGGCGCGCCACAGCCGCTTGTCGAAGCCGTGCACGCCGCCGTGCAGGTGGTTCTCGCCCTCGTTGAGCGTCAGGGCGTAGTCGCGGCCGTCGACGCTCAGCCGCCCGCCGCGGATGCGGTTGGCGTAGCGGCCGGCGGTCGAGCCCATGTACGTCTCGTCGCTCGCCGACGTCTCCAGATCCGGCCGTCCCAGCACGATGTCGGCGAGGGCGCCGTCCCGGTCCGGCACGTGCAGCTCGAGCAGGCGGGCACCGAGATTCGTGAGGACGGCGCGCAGCGCTCCGTTGACGAGGGTGTAGCGATCGGCGTTCATCATCACCGTTCCCGGGTCGTCGCGTGCCGGCGGAAAGTTCCCGCCGGTGGCGAATGCCATGCGCACAGCGTATTTCGGCCATCGACGGGAACCGTCGCGGGGTCGCGCACGACCATTGCGATCATGCGTACACCGTGTATCCCGCGCCGCGGCATCGCCGTTCTGGCCGCTGCCGCCGCGCTCTCCCTCGGCGCGTGCGGCTCCTCCGACGACACCGCCGCCGCCACCCCGACGGCGTCCCCGGCCGCCGCCCTCACCGTCCGGGATCCGTGGGTCAAGGCGGCCGACTCCGGGATGACGGCCGCGTTCGCCGTTCTGGCAAACGACTCCGACACCGACGTGACCGTCACCGCCGTCACCTCTCCCGCCTCTCCGATGGAACTGCACGAGATGGCGATGCAGGAGGGCAAGATGGTGATGCGGCCCAAGGCGGGCGGCTTCGTCGTCAAGGCGCACGGCACCCACGAACTGTCGCCCGGCGGCGACCACCTGATGCTGATGCAGCCGTCCGCGCCCATCAAGCCGGGCGACCGGGTGGCGTTCACGCTCACGCTCGCCGACGGGCGGTCGGTGGCGTTCACGGCGGTGGCGAAGCCGTTCGCGGGCGCCGGGGAGAGCTACGCGCCGGGGATGCACGGCTGATGCGGCGGCGGCTCCTGCTCTCCGGCGGTGCCGGCGCGGCCGTCGGCGCGGTGGCCGCGACCGTCGCGAGTGGACGGTCGCCGGATCCCGCGGCACCGCCGTCCACTGTGGACGACACCGGCACCGGCGTGGTGCCGTTCCACGGACCGCGTCAGGCGGGCGTGAGCACGGAACCGCAGGCGCACGCGGCCTTCGTGGCGTTCACCCTCCACAGTGGAACGGACCGGGCCGCGCTCGGCCGGATGATGCGCCTGCTCAGCGACGACGCGTCCCGGCTGACCCGGGGCGTGGCGCCGCTCGGCGACACCGAACCCGAACTGGCCGTCCTGCCCGCGCGGCTGACCGTCACGTTCGGGTTCGGCCCCGGGCTCTACGCCGCCGCCGGGCTTCCCTCGCCGGTGGCCGAACTCCCGCCGTTCCCCATAGATCGGTTGGAAGAGGCGTGGTCGGGCGGTGACCTGATCCTCCAGATCTGCGCGGACGACCCCCTCACGGTGACCCACGCGCAGCGGATGCTCGTCAAGGACACCCGCCCGTTCGCGGCGGTCCGCTGGGTGCAGCGCGGCTTCCGGCGCAGCCGGGGCGCGCAGGCGCCCACCCACACCCAGCGCAACGTCATGGGCCAGCTCGACGGCACCGCCAACCCGCGCGACGCGGCGCTGGAAACCGCCGTGTGGGCCGGCGACGCGACGACTCTGGTGGTCCGCCGCATCCGCGCCGACCTGGAGCGCTGGGACCTGCTGAGCGCCGCCGACAAGGAACAGGCGGTCGGCCGGCGGCTGGGCAGCGGGGCGCCGCTGACCGGCACGCGCGAGCTGGACGAGCCCGACTTCGCCGCCGTGAACGCCGCCGGGCTGCGGGTGATGCCCGACTTCGCGCACGTGACGCGTGCCCGGGTCACCGACGACCGGCTGCGGATCCTGCGCCGCCCGTACAACTACGACCACTCCGTCGACGCGGCCGGACGGCCCGACACCGGACTGGTGTTCGCGTCGTACCAGTCCGATGTGGAGAGACAGTTCGTGCCGATCCAGCGGCGACTCGCCGAGATGGATCTGCTCAACGAGTGGGTCACGCCGGTGGGCTCGGCGGTCTTCGCCGTCCCGCCGGGGTGCCCCGAGGGCGGCTGGATCGGCTCCGCGCTGCTGTCCTGAACCCGGCGGGCCGGGCCGGATCGGGGCAAGATCCGTACATGGCCGTGGTCCTGGCGCTGTCGCTACTGTTCATCGAGTTCCTGGCGGGGCTGCAGCGCTACCTGTCGCAGGCCGTGCTGCCGCTGGTCGCCGCCGAACTGCACGGCACCGGCCTGTACGGGCCGCTGGACGCCGCCGCGCAGGCGCCGATGTTCCTGATGATGCCGGTGGGGGCGTGGCTGCTGTCGCGCTTCACGGTCGGCCGGCTGATGGTGACGTTCACGGCGCTGACCGTCGCCGGGGCCGGGCTGTGCGCCCTCGCGCCGTCCATGCCGGTCTTCATCGCCGGAACGGCGCTGCGTGCCCTGGCCTCCGGTGCGCTCGCCACCGTCGGCATGGGCGCGATCAGCCGGGGCCTGCCGCCGAGGTACCGGCAACTCGTGCTCGCCGGCATGTCGGGGATCTGGGTGTTCTCCTCGGTGCTCGGGCCGGTGTACGCGGTGGCCGCCGCGTCGGCGTTCGGGTGGCGGTGGGCGATGGTGCTGTACCTGCCGCTGCTGGTGCTGGCCCGGGTGGCGATCGCGCGCAGCATGCCGGAACGCGCCGAGGAGGCCGGGCCGGAGCAGGCGCCGTGGGGCTGGTCGTTCGTGCTCGCGGCCGGGTCGGCGGTGCTGTCGTTCCCGCTCGGCGGGTGGTCGGCGGTGGCGGTCCTCGCCGGTGGGGGCCTGATGCTGGTGGCCACCCGCGCGGTGCTGCCGCCGGGCACGTTCGGCGCGGCGCGGGGGCGGCGGGCGGCGTTGACCGCGCTGACGGTGACGGCCGCGGTGTACTTCGGGGCCTCGATGGTGCTCTCGGTCGTCGCGCACGACGCGTTCGGGCTCGGTGCCGGGCGGTTCGGGTTCGTCATCGCGGCGCCGGGCCTGATGTGGGCGGTGGCCGGGCTGTGGAGCGGCTCGCGTCCGGCGTCGGACGGGGCGGCGTTCCGGCGGCGAATGCTGCGCGGCGGGGCGACGATCGCGTTCGGGGTGGCGACGCTGCTGGTCACGACCTCGGCCGGGGTGCCGGCGTTCGGCGGCCTGCTGGTCGGCGCGGCACTGCTCGGCCTCGGTATGGGTGCGCTCTATCCGGACCTGCTCGGCCGTTGCCTGAGCCGGCCGGAGGTCGACGACGGGATCTCCGAGGACCGGATGGCGGCGGCGGTGGTGCTCGCCGAGTCGGTCGGGCTGGCGTTGGCGACGACCGCCGCGTACACGTGGCTCGGCACCGGCCTGGGTCTCGTCGACGACCCGCTGCGCCGTGCGCAGACGCTCTACGCGCTCCTGATCCCGCTCGCCGCGCTGATGCTCCACCGCCTGACGTCCGCCGCCCGCCCCTGATGCCCTCGCCGATCTTGCAGTTGTGGCTGGGACAGGGCGGGGCAAAAGCGGGCGCACCGGGCACCACAGGTGCAAGATCGGCGGAATGACGGGCGGCGCGGGAACTAATCGCCCCTCCCCGACGACGACTGTGCATGCGGAACTCTCTGCGCGCGGTGCAGTGCGCCCTCGGCGCCGTCGCCGTGCTCGCGCTCGTCGTCATCCCGGTCTCGCCGGCCGCCGCGCACGCGGCCCTGCAGAGTACCGACCCCAAGGCCGACAGCACCGTGTCGCAGGCGCTCACGCAGCTCACCCTCACCTTCAACCAGCAGGTCAAGCAGCAGTTCAGTGAGGTCGTCGTCACCGGGGCCGACGGGGCGGTCTACGGCGACGGTGCGCCGCGTTCGGTGGACAGCAACCTCGTGCAGGGCGTGAAGCCGCTGCCCGTCGGCAAGGTGACGATCGGCTGGCGGACGGTGTCGGCCGACGGCCACGCGATCCAGGGCCAGTTCGCGTTCACGAACGCCTTCGCGCCGCCGGCCCCGTCGCCCTCGCCGGTGGCGTCGAGCGCCCCGCCGGCGCCGACCGCGGCCGCCACGACCGGCGGTGCCGTGTCGACCACGCCGAAGAGCGACGAGTCGTCGGGGAGCGGGCTGTGGATCGGGCTCGTCGCCGCGCTGGTGGTCGTGGCGGCCCTCGGCGGCGTCCTCCTGTGGCGGCGCCGCGCCGCCGGCCGGCGCGCCGACCAACACGCTGCGAGAACATCTATGTGAGCAGGCCGCGCTGGTTGTCGATACCGCCCCGGATCATCCGTCCGTAGTCGTCGTCCGGCAGGACGGGTGCGTGTTCGGTCGCGAACGCCAGGTGCCGGCGCGCCGCGTCGAGGTCGCCGAGGCGCCGGTAGGCGTCGGTGAGGTTCAGGTGCAGCGACGGCAGGAAGCCGGTGAAGCGCGCGTCGGGCTGCTCCGGGACGACGGCCAGCGCGCGCAGGTCCCACGCCAGTTCCTCCGCCACGGACTCCTGAACGTCGGCCGCGTAGTGCGCGATCGCGCACCGCTGCACGGGGTCGTCCGCCTCGTCCCACAGCTCGGCCAGCAGCTCGCGCGCCGCCGCCGGGTCACCCTCGCGGCCGAGCGTGACGGCGGCCCCGACGCGTTCCATGATCTCCTCGGACATGCCGCCGATGCTGAACCCTGCACCGGGTCGAGGGTCAAGTCACGGTGGGGCGCCATGGGGTTCGATCTGCACGGGGGGCTGGCCGCCGGACTGCGCGACGCGGGCGGGGCGTGGCGGTTCATCCGCGGCTTCGCCGAGGCGCACGCCACCGCGATCCGGCCCGGCGACGGCAATACGGTGCGGGAGCTGGACGCCGCCGAGAAACGTTCGGGGACAACCCTTCCGGACGCCGTGCGCGACGCGTACCGGCTGTTCGGGCGGCGCGACGACCTCACCGGCGGGCAGGATCGCCGGCTCGCCCCGGACGACTGGTCCTGGTCGACGACGGGCGGGTGCTGGAGTTCCGCCACGAGAACCAGTACGTCACGCGGTGGGGTGTGCGGCTCACCGGCGCGCCCGACCCGCCGACGCGGTGGTTCGCGGGGGAGGGCGCGGTGCTGCGGGTCGACGCCGGCGACCGGCTGTGGGTGCGCGCCGAGTCGGCCGATGCGATCGCGGCCGTGCGTCAGGCGTTCCCGGGGGACTGGCTGATGTCGGAGCCGAACGGCTGAGCCAGCCAGGCCCGCAGCTCGGCGCCGTGCTCGTCCAGCCCCGGCGGCGGCAGGTCGTAGCGGGGCGGCGTGCGGGACAGGCCGATCGGGTTGCGGGTGGTGGGGATCCCGCCGACGTCGACGATCGGGTCGAGCCCCAGTTCGGTGGCGAACGCGACGCCGTCCGCGACGCTGTTGATCGGCCCGCACGGCACCCCCGCGGAGGTCAGCGCGCGGAACCACTCGGCCCGGGTGTTCTTGCGCAAAGCCGTCTCCAGCAACGGTTTCAGCGCGTCCCGGTGCGCCGTGCGATCGCGATTGCGGGCGAACCGGGGATCGTCGGCCAGCGCGTCCACGCCCAGCACCGCGCACAGCTTGCGGAACTGGCCGTCGTTGCCGGTCGCGACGACGAGTTCACCGTCCTGTGTGGACAGCGGCTCGTAGGGGAAGAGGCTCAGGTGCGCGTTGCCCATCCGGGTCGGCACGACACCGCCGGCGATGTACGCGCTGGTCTGGTTGACCAGGCCGGAGAGCGCGGAGGAGAGCAGGTTCACCTCGACGTGCTGCCCCTCGCCGGTCTCCCGCCGGTGATGCAACGCCGACAGGATCCCGATCGCCGCGTGCAACCCGGCGATGACGTCGAACACCGCCACCCCGGCCCGGTAGCCCTCGCCCGCCGGGTCGCCGGTGAGGCTCATCAGGCCGCTGACCGCCTGCACGATCAGGTCGTAGCCGGGCAGTGCCGCGCCGGCCCCGGTGCCGAAGCCGCTGATCGACGCGTAGACCACGGAGGGGTTGGCGGCGCAGACCGCGTCGTAGTCGAGCCCGAAGCGGGTCAGGCCGTTCGGCCGGAAGTTCTCCACGAAGATGTCGGCGCGGGCGGCCAGCTCCCGCGCGAGGGCCACGTCGTGCGGATCCCGCAGGTCGAGCGCGACGGACCGCTTGTTGCGGTTGATCGACAGGTAGTACGTGGCCGTGTCGTCGCGGGTCGGCGGCATCCACGCGCGGGTGTCGTCGCCGCCGGGGCTCTCCACCTTCACCACGGTCGCGCCGAGGTCGGCGAGCAGCATGGTGCAGTACGGTCCGGCGAGCACGCGTGAGAAGTCGGCGACGAGCAGGCCCGCGAGCGGCGCGGTCATCCGAGCACCACGTCGGCGCGGGCCTGCGGGTCGGCCGCGGTGCGCTCGAGCCGTTCCACGAGATCCACTGAACGAGCGTAACCGCCGGTCCGGTCAGGCGGCGTCGGCCTCGGCCGGCGGGATGAACGGCCCGCGGGCCGGGATGCTGTCGGCGCGCGCCGCATCGGTGCGCCAGAGGCTCCCGTCGGCCGCGCCCTGAGCGGTGGCGAGCATCGACACGAACGCCGTCCGGATCTGGAACTCGACGTCCGGGATCGAGGAGAGTTCGAGCAGCATCGAGGCGCTGCCGAGGATCCCGTAGGCGTTGCGGGCGATGCCCTCGTAGTCGCCGCCGGGATAGCGCGTCACGTTGGCGCCCGCGATCGCCGTGGTGCGCTCGACGTTGTGCACCACGAGCTGCTTCGAGCGGGTGCTCTCCGGCGCCAGCGGGCTGGTCGGCCACAGCACCGACGCGGTGGTCTCCCGCCCGTCCGGCTGAACGTAGCGGCCCTGCATGTGGTAGTCGACGACGACCGACGGCCGGGTGGCCCGCCACAGGCGCAGGATCGCCACCGACTCGGGCACCGGGTTGTCCGCGATCGGCGTGAGCGGGTTGTGGTAGCGGTTGATGTCGTAGCCGACGCCGGGTTCGGCATACTCGCCGGTGGCCGACGGATCGTGGTTGTAGCGCTGGTCGCGCGCGGCGCCGTCCGGGTTGGCCTGCACGACCACGTCGATCGTCACGCGGCCGCGCAGCCATCGGTGCCACGGGGTGTCCGGCACGCCGAGTGTCCACAGTGCACGGACGGCGGCGGGGGTGCCGAGCGGTTCGTCGCCGTGCTGCTGCGTGACGTAGAGGAGCCGGGTGGGGCCGTGGCCGACGGTGGCGAGCCGGATCGGGCGCCCCTCGTTGGTGCGGCCGACGGTGCCGGTGCGCACCCGGCCGTGGCTGTCCCGGGCGATCCGGGCGAGGGCCCGGCCGACCTGCTCGGGCGTGGGATCGGCGGGGATCAGGGCCGCCGGTGCGTCGTTGGGGATCGGGGCGGCGACGGCGGGCTCCGGGGCCACCAGGGCGGCGGCGAGGGTGGCGAGGACCATGAGGATCGATTTCACGCGAGCACTCCCCATCGAGGGCGATAAATCGGATCCGCCCACCCTACGACGTTCGGGTCCGCGCAAGGAGTGTCCCTCGTGGGCGCATCGGATTCACCCGTAGGGCGGGTGAGGGGTCGCTCATGCATTCACGTCGCGCCGACGGGTAGCCCGTTCAGCACCGCCGAACTGGAGGGAAACCGATAATGGCGAACACGCAGGAGCGCATCGACCCGTTGCGGGGCAAGGACGTGTACGACCGCAACGGCGACAAGGTCGGCACCGTCGGGCAGGTGTGGGCCGATGACGCCGGCCGACCCTCGTGGGTCTCGGTGCACACCGGTCTGTTCGGGCTCAACGAGTCGTTGCTGCCGCTGTACGACGCCTCGGTGGCGGACGACCGGCTGATCACCGGCTACGACAAGGATCTGGTCCGCCGGGCCCCGAACGTCGACGTCGGTGCGCACGAGGAGTTCGACGCCGACGGGTTGGCGCGGTTGTACTCGCACTACGGGCTCGCCCGGGGGGACGAGCGGACCGGCGCCGACGACGACGCGATGACCCGTTCCGAGGAGCGGCTGCGCGTCGGCACCGAACGCGAACGGGCCGGCACGGCCCGCCTGCGCAAGCACGTCGTGACCGAGCACGTGCAGACCACCGTCCCGGTACAGCGCGAGGAGGTGCGGCTGGAGACCGAGCCGATCACCGACGCCAACCGCGACCGGGCCTACGCCGGGCGGGACCTCTCCGAGGCCGAGCACGAGGTCACCCTGCACGCCGAGCGCCCGGTCGTCGACAAGGAGACTGTTCCGGTCGAACGGGTGCGGCTGGGCACCGGGACGGTGCGGGACGAGCACACCGTCGACGAGCGGGTGCGCAAGGAACGCGTCGAGGCGGACCTGCCCGACGAGCGGGGGAGCCGGCGCTTCGGCTGAACCCCGCCCGAACGGCCGATGGCCGGTCCTGCCCCGCGCCGGACCGGCCATCCGGCGTCAGGCCCGCGGGATCGCGAGCCGCGGCCGCCGCCGACCGGGTACACGCGCCCACTTGAATAATCGGTTTCACCGTGGGGGCCCGTGCCCTACCGTGGAACACATGACGAGCTACACCACCTTCGCAGGCGACAGCGCCGCGGCCGCGAGCACCAGCGCGGTGGCGAGTGATGTGGTCGCCCGGCACCGGTGGCGAGCGTAGACGCGAAAGAAGCGTCGAAGCCGCCCACCCGGGATCCGGGATCGGGCGGTTTTTCTTTGTTTGCCACACGGGCGACGCACAGGTGTGCAGCGTTGTCTTGCAAACAGCGCGGGCGCGGTTCGATACCGCGGTTGTCCACTCGGCGCGTGAGCGTCCGAGCCCTGTTAGCTCAATGGGAGAGCGTCCGCCTGTCGAGCGGAAGGCCGCCGGTTCGATCCCGGCACGGGGCGCGCAGTGAAGGGTTGGCCGAGTCCGGTCGAAGGCACCGCAGTGCTAATGCGGAGCGGGTCATACCGCCGGGGGTTCGAATCCCTCACCCTTCGCCTCGCCCGTGTAGCTCAACGGCTGAGCAGCTGCCCTACAAGCAGCGTGATGGGGGTTCGAATCCCTCCGCGGGTACTTTTCGCGATCAGCGGGCGCGCCGCTTGCTGATCTTCTTGGCGGGTGCTTTCTTGGCGGGGGCCTTCCGCACGGGCTTCTTGCCCGCGGCCGCCGCTGCCTTCTCGGCCGCGTCGGACTCGCGTTTGCCGGCGAGGCGCTGCTCCTCGCGCTTGGTGTCCGCGAGCGTCTCGCGTTCGCGCACCAGCCACTCGGGCGGGTCCGCGGCGAGCGCGGCGATCTGCTCGCTCGTCAGCGGCTCCGTCACACCCCCGCGGGCGAGGCCGCTGTTGGACACGCGCAGGCGCGCGGCGACGACGTTGCGTGGGTGCGGGCCGTTGCGGCGCAGCTCGACGAGCCACTGCGGCGGGTTGTGCTGCAGTTCGTCGAGCTCCTCGCGGGAGATCATGCCGTCCTGGAACTCCGCGGGTGTCGCCGGCAGGTGGACGCCGAGCTTCAGCGCCGCCGTGGCGGGCTTCATCACCTGGGACTTCTTCGGTTTGGGCATCCGCACAGGGTAGCCGGGCGGGTGGACGCCGTCGCCGGTACCCTGGCGCGGTGACGTTCCACCTGCTGGTCGTGCCCGGCGTGATCGTGGACCGATGGGCGCGGACCTGGTCGGAGCGACGGCCCGGGGTGCCCTTGGAGATCGTGCCGGTCGGGCCCCGCGCGGCCGCCGACGCGCTGCTGGCGAAGGAGGGCGACGCGGGCCTGATCCGGTTGCCGGTCGACAAAGAATCGTTTCACGCGATTCCACTGTGGACGGAGGAGACCGTCGTGATGGCGCCGCGCGACCACCTCTTCGCGGCGGCCGAGGGCGAGGTGTTCGTGGCGGACCTGGCCGACGAGACGCTGGTGCGCCCGCTCGACGACGTGCTCGCGTGGGAGTCCGTGCCGGGCGCCGACGTGGCGCGGCCGGACGACACGGCCGAGGCGGTCGAGTTCACCGCCGCCGGCGGCGGGGTGCTGGTGGTGCCGCGCTCGCTGGCCCGGCTGCATCACCGCAAGGACCTGGTGGTGCGGGTGGTGCCGGACGCGCCGACGTCGTCGGTCGGCCTCGTGTGGGAACGCGACTCGCACACCGAACTGGTCGAGGAGTGGATCGGCATCGTGCGCGGCCGCACCGCCAACAGCACCCGCGGGCGTGCCGAGGCGGCGCCGAAGCCGGACAGCGGCCGCGGGCGTGCCGCTGCGCAGGCGGCCAGGGCGGCGAAGGGCCGCCGGCGGCGGTGAGCGCCGGGGACGGCGACGGCGCGCCGGCGCGGGTGGGCGGCGACGCGGTACGGCGCACCGAACGCTGGTTCGTCCGGCACGGCGTGCCGCAGATGATCGCCGACTACGGCTTCTACACGTACGTGCTGCCGCGGATGGTGCCGTTCCTGGCGTTGGTGGCGGCGACCGGGCTGCTGTGGCCGTTGCGCGGGCATCTGTCGCCGGGGCAGCGGTTCGTGGCGGTGCTCGGCGTGCTCGCCGTGGGTCTGCTGGCCGGGGTTCTTCCGGCGAGGCTGTGGCGGCTGCCGCTGTTCCCGCGCCGGGCGTCGGTCGTCGTGGTGGCCGCGTACGCGTGCGTGCCGTTCCTGATCCCGCTGCTGGACGTGACCTCCCCCCGGGTGCGCGCCGGCGAGATCACCGACGGGGCCACGGACTACCTGACCGCGGCGACCGGCTTCGGGACCCTGTTCCTGGCGCTGTTCGCGACGGCGTGGGCGTCGACGACGTTCGGGGCGCTGCCGCTGCTGGGGCAGGCGGTGCGCTACGCCGGGCACGACATGCGCAACACCGTTCGCCTGCAGAGCCGCGCCCTGCCGACGCTGCTGTTCGTCACGCTCTTCTTTTTCTTCACCGGCGAACTGTGGCAGGCGATGGACCGGCTGTCGTGGTGGCGGCTGACGGCCGTGCTGGCGCTGTTCGCCGCCGTGACAGTGCTGGCCGCCGCGGGTCGGCTGCGCGAGGAGATCGGCGGCGTCGAGCAGGACCTGGACCTCGACAACGCCTGCCGCGGCACCCCGCTCGAGGGCGTGGACGTGCCCTCCGACGTGCCGCCGCCGCTGGACCCGTGGCAGCGGGCGAACCTGTTGATCCTGCTGGCCTCCCGGCAGATCGTGCAGGCGTTCGTCGTCGGCCTGGGGCTGTTCGGCTTCTTCCTGGTGCTGGGACTGCTGGTGGTCGACGACGCCACGGCCGAACAGTGGATCGGCGCGGCGCCGCACCACTCCGCGGCGCTGCCCGGCGTGCCCGTGGCGCTGCTGCGCAACGCCGCCCTGCTGGCCGGGTTCGGCAGCATGTACTTCGCGGTCACGTCCATGGTGGACAGCGAGCCGCGGCGTCAGTTCTTCACGCCGATCCTGGAAGAGGTGAGCCGGACGCTGGCCGTGCGCGCCGCCTATCTCGCGGTGCGCGCGCGTTCCCCCGAGAAACCGATCAGGTGAACGCGACCGCGATGCCCACCATCGGCGGCCGCTTGATGCGCAGCAGGCGGGCCAGCCCGTTGCCCAGCCGCGACGTGACGTACTTCTCCGCCACCAGTGCGCGCACCCGGCTGATGCCCTCGGCGTCGTCGATGACGCGGGCCGTCCCGGGGACGGTCACGGCCCCTGCCGGCGACACCCCGCGCACGTTGCACGGGGTCACCCGGACGCTGCCGTTGTTGCGGACCCGCTTCACCTTCCACGACGCCGCCTCGGTGACCACGAAGATCTCGTCGCCGTGGGTCACCTGCCACACCGGCGTGGCCACCGGCGTGCCGTCCTTGCGGAACGTCGTGAGGCTGACGTACTTGCTGCGGCTGATCTCCTGCGGCACGGTCACCGCACCAATGTAGCGGGCGTTTCCGGGAGGCTATGCCCTGTTCAGGTGGGCGACCAGGGCGGCGCGGCCACGCACCCCCAACTTCGCGAAGATCGACTTCAGGTGGTCCTGCACGGTGTCCACCGTGATGTGCAGTTCGGCGGCGATACGCGCGTACGGCAGCCCGTCGGCCACCCGCGCGGCCACCTCGCGCTCGCGGGGGCTCAGCCCGTGGGACAGGGCCAGCATCTCGGCGACGTCGGGGGCGGCGGCGCGTTCGATCACGACGACGACCGGCTCGCCCGCCGGGACGGCACCGTCGCCGGCCGTCATCGGCGACGCCCGCAACGACACCCAGGCGCCGCCGCGCGAACGGACCCGCAGGCGCGCGCGGGCATCCCGGCCGGCGCGGGCCGCCGACGCGACCTCCGCGACGCCCAACCCGCGGATGCCCGCGGCGAGCCAGGCCCGGGCGGCGTCGTTCGACATCAGCGTCGCGCCGCGGTCGTCGAGGACGAGGACGCCGGTGTCGGCGTGGGGCGTTCGCGGGTCGGCGGTGTCCCCGGCCGCCCGCCGCAGCGCCAGCGCGACCGGCCGGGACACCGCCCGCAGCAGGTCCGCGTCGGCGGCGGAGAAGTCCGGCCGTTCGCCGGTGCGGAACATCGCCACCGCACCCCAGCAGCGGCCGTCGGCGACGAACGCGGCCCGCAACTCGTGCCGGGCGCCGATCAGCGGCAGCACCGTGCGGAACCGGTGACTGGAGGCCGGATCGCCGCCGGTCGACCGGCTCAGGATGCCCACCGGATCGGCCGCCCGGGCCAGGTCGGCGAACTTGTCCACGTCCGGCACCCGGTACTCGTTGTGCGCGGCGAGCGGACCGGCCTCGGCCGGCAGGCCCTCCGACACGTCGTCGGTGACCAGCAGCGTCGTCGGGTCGAGCGTGCCGAAGCAGTACGCGTCGGCCGGGACGACGGGGCGCAGCCGGGCCATGACGGCGGTGCGCAGGGCGCGTGAGTCGAGCCCGGCGGCGCAGGCCCGCTCGACGGCGCGGACCGCGTTCAGCCGCGCACCGGAGATCCTCGCCACGCCGGTGATCGTAGCGAGGCGATCATGGTCCGGCTCAGGGGAGCGGCAGCCGGGGCAGGTCGGCGTCCGGCGGCGGGCCGAGCAGCTTCTGCCCGTTGCGCGCGGCCGCCTCGGCGAGCATCTCCCGGGTGACCGCCCAGCCGTCCGGAACGGGCTTCGTCAGGTCCCACCCGGCCGCACGGAAGAAGTTCTCCATACCGGCCGGGGTGGCCATGGCGAGCATGTCGACCCGCGGCGAGGTGAACCGGTACGCGTGCGGGACGCCGCGCGGCAGGAAGGCGACGCCGCCGGTGGACAGTTCCTGCCGCCGGTCGCCGACCCAGACGATGCCGCTGCCCGCCAGCAGCACGATGATCTCGTCCTCGTGGTCGTGCAGGTGCACCGGTGACGCGGTGCCGCCGACTGCGTCGGACCGGAACACCGTCAGCCGCCCGTCGGTGTGCCCACCGTCGAGCAGCACCCGCAGGACGCCGCCGCCCAGCCATCCGATCTGTTCGTGCTCGGCCGCCTCGGCCAGGTAAGGGATGCTCACCGCGCGAGCCTAGGGTCGGGACCGGTGCCGGCCGTATCCCAGGAATCCGGGATGGCGGCCGACGGGCGCGAACGGTCAGCCGGCCGACGGACGCGCGAGGTGGCCCTCCTGGGCGTGCGAGTAGTCGCGCGCCTCGGCGACCAGCCCGTCGGCGTCGAAGCGCAGCAGCGTCACGCCGCAGATCGTCAGCGGCGCACCGCCCGGATAGGTGACGGCCCAGTACTCCACGGCCGCGGTGTCCCCGTCCACGAACGGCGCCCCGAACCACACCTCGGCCGGCCGGGTCTCCGCGGCGAAGCACTCCGCCACGTACGCGCGCAGCCCGTCCCGCCCCCGGTACGGCCGGAACATCGACGCCCAGTGGTCGCCGTCGACGGCCTGCAGCGCGCAGATCGCCTCGACGTCCCGGGCCGGCCAGGCGTCGCGCCACACGTCGGCCCACCGTTGCGCGAGTGCCCTGATGTCGCTCATCCGCCAGACAGTACGGCTACCGCACCTGCTCCTCGACGCGGCGCCGGATGCCCTCGTTCGGGTGCGCGCGGGCGACGGCGATCACCTCGGCCCGCAGCGGCAACAGCTCCGCGGGGTAGTACTCCTCGTGCAGCGGCGTGATGGTCAGGATGGACTGCCGTACCCGGAGGGTCTCGTCGTCGATGAACACCCGCAGCGCGGTCGCGATCCAGGCGAGCGACACGTCGGTGGTGTCCTCGTCCCAGCCGTGGTGCGAGGGCGGCAGGCAGGTCCAGTACCAGGCCCGCGCCGCACCGGCCCCTTCCGCACGGCCGCGCCGACCGCGAAGCCCATCAGCGCGTGCAGCGCGGCGAGGTTCTCCTCGCGGGCCACGCTAGCCATGGACGGCAGTCCAGGTCAGTACGACATGCCCATCGCCTCCCGGACGGTGCGCAGCGTGCTTTCGGCGATCTCCTCGGCGCGCGCGTTGCCGGCCCGCAGCACCTCCCGCAGGTGGTCGTCGGCGCCGGCGAGCCGCTGACGACGTTCCCGCAGAGGACGGAGAGTGTCGTTGACCGCGTCGGTGACGACCCGCTTGAGCGCGGCGGCGCCGCCGTCCCCGATCTCCGCGGCGAGCGACCCGGGAGAGCGGCCCAGGCACGCCGCGCCGGTCGACAGGAGGTTGGCGACCCCGGGCCGGGCGATCGGGTCGTAGGTGATGTGCCGGTCGGCGTCGGTCTTCGCGGAACGGATCAGCCGCGCCGTCTCGTCCTCGCCGGCCCGCAGCGCGATGGCGTTGCCCGCGCTCTTGCTCATCTTCGCCCCGTCGGTGCCGAGCAGCAGCGGGACGGCCGACAGCAGCGCCTCCGGCTCGGTGAACACGGGCCCGTAGCGTTCGTTGAACCGCCGCGCGATCAGCCGGGTCGTCTCGACGTGCGGCAGCTGGTCGCGGCCGACCGGCACCAGGTTCGCGCCGCAGAACAGGATGTCGGCCGCCTGGTGCACCGGATAGGTCAGCAGCAGGCCGCTCAGCGCCCGCCCGCCGGTCGCCGCCGTCTCGGCCTTGACGGTCGGGTTGCGTTGTAGCTCGGCGACGCTGACCAGGCTGAGGAACGGCAGCAGCAGCTGGTTGAGCGCCGGCACCGCGCTGTGCGTGAAGATCGTGGCGGTGCGCGGGTCGATGCCGGCGGCCAGGTAGTCCAGCAGCAGCTCACGCACGTTCCCGCGAACATCGCCCGCGGCGTCGCGATCGGTGATCACCTGATAGTCGGCGATCACGATGAAGACCTCGACGCCGGCGGCCTGCAGTCGCACCCGGTTGGCGAGCGTGCCGAGGTAGTGGCCCAGGTGCAGCGGGCCGGTGGGGCGGTCGCCGGTCAGCACGCGGAAGCGCGCGGGGTCGGCGGCGACGCGTTCGTCGAGAGTGGCGGTGGTCAGGGTCATCGGTGCTCCTCGAGGAAAAGGAGCCACCCGCCGCACGCCGAGAACAGTTCGAGCCGCCGGAGGGCGGCTCGGGACAGGGTCAGGTCGCAGCCGCTACAGCGACTGCCACCGGGTGCGCGTGAACGTCAGCACCCCGGCATCGTACTCGACCGACGCCCACCCGTGCAGCAGCCGTCGTTCTACGGTGACGTTCAGCCGGGTGGTGCCTCGCCGTCGGGCGCGCTCACCACCCGAGGGCGGCGCGGAAATCTGATGTACGAATCTTGCACGGAGTACGTACACTCCTGCCGAAGCCGATCGATCGAGAGGGGAGCCCGCCGTGCGCTACCGCACCGCCGTCGTCGTCCCCCGGTCGCTGCACGAGGTGATCCTCGTGTCTTCGCGTCGCCCGTAGCCGGCGGCATGACCGGCCACGGGCGTCCGTGGCGATCCCCCGAACCCGCCCGTCGCGGCGGGTTTCCATGCGAGCCCCAAAAGGGGCGTTCGCCCGGACCGCGCTGTCCTTTTCCGTGGAACTTCCGAAAGGCCAACGCGCCATGCGCACCGACCTCGACCGCGTCCGCAACCTCGGCATCCTCGCGCACGTCGACGCGGGCAAGACCACCGTCACCGAACGGATCCTGTACGCCACCGGCACCACGTACAAGCAGGGTGAGGTGCACGACGGCACCACGGTGACCGACTTCGACGAGCAGGAACGCAAGCGCGGCATCACCATCTACGCCGCCGCCGTCACCTGCGAGTGGAACGACCACCGGATCAACCTGATCGACACGCCCGGCCACGTCGACTTCGCCGACGAGGTCGAACGCGCCCTGCGGGTGCTCGACGGCGCCGTCGCCGTGTTCGACGGCGTCGCCGGTGTGCAGCCGCAGAGCGAGTCGGTGTGGCGGCAGGCCGACCGGTACAACGTGCCGCGGATCGCGTTCGTCAACAAGCTCGACCGGGCGGGCGCGGACCTCGACGCCGCCGTCTCCTCCATCCGGGAACGCCTCGGCGTGCGGCCGCTCGTCGTGCAACGCCCGATCGGCCGGGAGGACGCGTTCGTCGGCGTCGTCGACCTGGTGCGCATGCGCGCGCTCACCTGGGACTCCGGCGTGCTGTCGACCGGTCCGGCGCCGGCCGACGCGCACGCTCAGCGGCACCTGCTGGAGGAGGCCGTGGCCGAGCTGCACCCGGCGGCGTTCGAGGAGTACTGCGCCACGTCCGCCCTGTCGGACGCGACGCTGGCGGCGGCCCTGCGGGAGCTGACGCTCAGTGGTGCCGGCGTGGTGGTGCTGTGCGGTTCGGCCAAGGCCATGCGCGGGGTCGAACCGCTCCTCGACGCGGTCGTCGCCTACCTGCCGGCGCCGGTGGACGTTCCCGCGGTGCGCGGCACGTGGAACGGCGCCGAGGTGACGCGCACCGCCGACCCGGCCCAGCCGTTCGCGGCGCTGGTGTCGAAGGTGCACGTGGCCGCCACCGGCCGGCTCACCTCGGTGCGGGTCTACTCGGGCACCCTGCGCAAGGGCGACGCGGTGCGCGACGCGACGACCGGCCGGGTCGAACGGGTCGGCCGGATCCTGCGCGTGCAGGCCGACCGGCACACCGACGTGGACGTCGCGACGGCGGGTGACATCGTGGCGCTGGTGGGCGTGAAGGAGGCCCGCGCCGGCGCGACGCTGTGCACCCCCGGCGCCGAACTGGTGCTGGAACCGCCGTCGGTGGCCGAACCGGTGGTCTCCGTGGCCGTCGAGGCGGTCCGCGGCACCGACACCGAACGCCTGGCCGTGGCGCTGGGTCGCCTCGTCGAGGAGGACCCGTCGCTGCGGCTGCGCACCGACGCCGAGACGGGCCAGACGGTCCTGTCCGGCATGGGCGAACTGCACCTGGAGGTGGCGGTCGAGAAGATGCGCCAGAGCGGCGGGCCCGCGGTGACCGTGGGCCGTCCGCAGGTGGCCTATCGCGAGACGGTCACGCGTGGCGTGTCGGGCTTCGTGTACCGGCACGTCAAGCAGGTCGGCGGCGCGGGGCAGTTCGCCCACGTGGTGCTCGACGTCGAGCCGTACGCCGACGGCGAGTTCGCGTTCGAGTCGGCGGTGGTCGGCGGCCGGGTGCCGAAGGAGTTCGTGCGCGCGGTCGAGGCCGGTTGTCGGGACGCGCTCGCGGACGGTCCGCTGGGCGGGCACCCGGTGATCGGGCTGCGGGTGCGGCTGGTCGACGGGCAGACGCACGTGAAGGACTCCTCCGACACGGCGTTCCGCATCGCCGGGCGGCTGGGCCTGCGGGACGCGCTGCGCGCCTGCACGGTCGTTCTCCTGGAACCGATCGTCGAACTGACGGTGACCACGACGGAGGAGACGGTCGGCGCGGTGCTCGGTGACCTCGCGGCCCGGCGGGGTCGGGTGCACGGCTCGACCCTGCGGCGCGGAACGGTCGTCGTGACGGCGACGGTGCCGCTGGTGGAGGTGTTCGGCTACGCGACGGCGCTGCGCAGCCGCACGCACGGCCGGGGCACCTTCTCGACCCGCCCGACCGGCTACGCCCCGGCCCCGGGGGTCGCGGTCTGACCTAGGGAAGGGCGGCCCGCACCGCGGCGACGAAGCTCCAGAAGGTCGTCGTCGTGGTGTGCGGCCGCCCGGCGCGCGTGTTCGTCGTGAACATCGCGCCGCGCAACGGCGTGGTCAGCTCGAGCTGGGCCCCGCCGCCGCTCAGCGTCCGGTTGACGATGTTGGCGGGATCGTCGCCGTCGAGCCCCGGCACGGCGGCGGCGTCCCGCGCGTCGAACCCGGCCGCGCCGAACGCACCCAGCAGCGCCTGCTTGAGCCCGGCGTCCCGCCCGCCGACCAGCACCGCGGCGGTGCCCTCCGGCAGGCCGGCCTGCGTGGGCGAACACCCGTGCAGGGACACCGCCCGCCGGGCACCCCCGCACAGCGACAGGGCCTGCGGATCGTCGCAGTGCGTCGACGTGACGTGCAGCGCCGCGTTGCCCGAGGAGCGCAGCCCCTCGAACATCCAGTGGTCGTGCACCGCCCCGCCGCCCGGCGTGAGGTCGGCGGGCCGGTAGCCGGCCACGGCGAGACACAGCTCGGAGGTGCCCGGCTCGATCCCGCCGCCGTGCGGGGCCAGCACCACGGTCGACGGCCACGCCCCGGTCTCGCTCGCCGCGTGCCGCCGGATCCGCCGGCCGTAGTCGACGCCCGCGACCAGCTCCGGGTCGGCGTAGAGGGCCGTGTAGGAGGGGTACCGGTCCGCGGCGCTCGCCCGGACGGCCGGCAGCACCGGCACGAACGCGGCACCACCGGCGGCGGTGAGGAGGGTGCGTCGACGAGGCATACGGCATCGTACGCCCCGGGAAAGATCGACGAGGGTGCCTGCGGCATGATCGGTCGCATGCCCGATGAGTCGACGTTCCTGGTGACGTACCGCTACGTGCCCGGGATGGAGGAACGCCGCACCCCGCACCGCGCCGCCCACCTGGAGTGGATACGCGAGTTGCACGCCGCCGGCCGGGTGCTGGTCGCCGGGGCGCTGCAGGACCCGGTCGACTCCGCGGTGCTGATCTTCCGCGCGCCGGACGGGTACACGGTGCGTCAGCTCCTGATGCACGACCCGTACGCCAGGGCCGAACTCATCGTCGACGTCTCCGTCCGCCCGTACGGCATCGCCGTCGGCGCCTGACGCCCGGTCTCAGCCGAGCCGGCGCAGGGCCACCGCGACCGGGTGGGTCGGCGGGCAGCGTTCCGCCACGATCGCCGACGCGCGCCGCACCAGCGCCGCGGACTCGGGCGTGCGCAGCAGCCGCGCCAGATTGTGCGCGATCGCCGCGATCTCCGGATGGTCGGGGCCGAGCAGTTCCTCCTTGACGGCCAGCGCCTGCCGGTAACGGCGTTCCGCGTCGGCGGTGCGGCCCTCGACGTGGTCGATGCCGGCGAGGTTGTGCAGGTGAACGGCGATCTCGTAGCGGCGCGGCGGGTGCGCCCGCGCACACGCGCGCATCGCCTCGTGAAAGAGCGCCCGCGCCTCGTCGAACCGGCGCTGCCCGGCCAGCGCCGCACCGAGCACCGCGACGTCCTGCGCGACGTCCACAGTGGACGAACCGCGGTCGGCGCGGCGCAGCGCCACCGCCCGGCGGGCGTGCCCCTCGGCCTCGACCCAACTGCGGCGGGCGTGCGCGAGGCCGGCGAGATTGTGCGCCAGGGCCGCGTCGTCGCCGGCCGTTCCGCCGCCGAGCGCCAGCAGCCGGCCGGCCTCGGCGTAGTGCGCCGCCGCCGCCTCGAACGCGCCGGTCTCCTTCGCCACGATGCCGTCCATCATGGACAGTGCGGCCCGCATCAGCGGCGCGGCGGTGCGCAGCCGTTCGCGGGCGTCGGACAGGGCGGCCGCCGCCTGCGGATACCGTGCGGCGCGGCGGTGCAGGTCGGCGACCTCCACCAGCACCCGGCCCCGCGACACGTCGTCGGTGAGCACGGATCCGGCCCGCCGCAACGCCTCCAGGGCGGCGCCGGGACGGTCGCGGTCGCGTTCTATCCGGGCCGCCGTGACGGCCGCGTCGGCGAGCAGGTCGTCCGGACCGCGCAGCGCCAGGCGTAACGCGTGCCGGGCGTGCACCGCCGCCTCGTCGAGGTCGCCGGCGTGGATCCAGTACCGCGCGAGCCGCAGCCTCCGCCGGGCCCGCCCGTTCACGGCGCGATCGGTTCGCAGTGCTGGTGCCCGACATGGGCCTGCGCGGCCACGCCGGCGAGGGCGAGCAGGCCGGTGACACCGGCGAGCAGGATCACCACCCGGCGGAACGCGCGCATCACTGCGCCACCAGTGGTTCACAGTGCTGGTGTCCGCTGTAGGCCTGCGCGGCCTCGCCGAGGAGCGCGAGCAGCCCGGTGATCCCCGCGACGAGGACGACGGCACGCCGGAGCCGCGGCCTCACGAGGTCACCAACGGCTCGAGCATCTTGATCGGGATGTAGGCGTACGCCGCCGAGCCGGTCACGACGAGCAGGCCGGCGATCCCGACGATCAGGGCGACGATCCGGCGGATCATGATTCGACCAGCGGTTCGGTGTGCTGCTGCTGCATGATCGCCCATGCGGCCGTGCCCGTCAGGGCGAGCAGCCCGGTGATGCCGGCGATGAGGATGAGGACGCGGCGCGTCATGATTCCTCCAGCGGTTCGCAGTGTTGCAGGTTCATGCCGGCGTGGGCGGCGTCGCCGAGCAGGGCGAGCGCGCCGGTGATCCCGGCGAGGAGAACGAGCGTGCGGCGGATTCGGGTCATGTCCCGTACGGCGTTCCACGCCGTTCCACCGGCGGCGGGGCTTGTAATCTGCGGCGGTGCGATCATCCGACCTCGACCCGGCCGTGCTGGCGGTCGTCGCCGTCGGCGGCGCGCTCGGTTCGGCGGCGCGCTACGGGGTCTCGCTGGCGCTGCCGCACGACCCGGCGTCGGGGCTGCCGTGGGCGACACTCGCCGTCAACGCCGTCGGCTGCCTCCTGATCGGCGTGCTGACGGTCGTGGTCACCGAGGCCCGGACCGCGCACCGCCTCGCCCGGCCGTTCCTCGGCGTGGGGTTCCTGGGCGGGTTCACGACGTTCTCCACGTGGGCGGTGGAGGTCCGCGGCATGCTGGCCGGCGGGCGGGCCCTGGTCGGGGTGGGATACCTGGCGCTGACGCTGGTCGTGGCGTTCGCGGCGGTCGCCGCGGGGCTGTCCGTCGCGCGGTGGGTCCGGGGGAGCCGGTGACGCTCGCGCTGGTGCTGCTCGGCGGCGCCGTCGGCGCCCTGCTCCGCTACGTCACCGAGGTCGTCGTCCGCCGCCGGCTGCGGACCGCCTTCCCCGTCGGCACCTTCCTGGTGAACGTCACGGGCAGCCTCGTTCTCGGCCTCGTCACCGGCGCGGCGACGGCGTTGCCGCCGGAGGTGGGAACCCTCGTCGGCACCGGCTTCTGCGGCGCGCTCACCACGTACAGCACGTTCGGCAACGAGACGCTGCAGCTGTGGCGCGACGACCGCCGCCGGATCGCTGTCGGCTACGTGACGGCGAGCGCGTTAGCGGGACTGGCCGGCGCGTTCCTCGGCGTGGCGCTTACGTAGTCGGCCGGCGCATTTGCGTAGCCGGATCATGCATCGACGGCCATAGAGTCGAAAGGACCGCTCCCTCGGAAGGTGGTCCACTGTGGACAGACGCGTCGACGCGGCCATCGCGGCAGCCGCCGGTTCGCTGTGGCGCGAACGCTCCCCGGACGGCGGGTTCACCGGCGGGGAACCGTCCGGCTCGGTGCTCGCCACGGCCGGCGCGATCGTCGCCCTGCACGCGGCCGACCCGGTGGGTTCCGCCGCACGGGTGGCCGCCGGTGCGCAGTGGCTGCGCCGCCACCGGGGTCCCGACGGCGGGTGGGGCGATCCGGCGGCCACGGCGGTGGCGATCGCCGCACTGCGCTGCACCGGAACGTCCACAGTGGAGGTCGCCGGCGGCCTGCGGCGGCTGCTCGCCATGGGCGGAGTGGCCGCCGTGGCCGACACCGCCACCGCGCACCTGTGCCGGCAGTTCCTCGACCTGGCCGGCCTCTCCGACGGCACGCGCCCGCACCGGCTGCCGCTCGAACTGGTCCTGCTCGACGGGCTGCGCCGGCGGCGGCTCGGCTACCGCTGCGTGGCGTTCGTGGCGACGGCGCTGCTGCAGGAGGTGACGATGCCGCCGCCGGGGCCGCCGCGCCGGTGGACGCTCGGCCGGGCGCGTGCCGCCGCGGTGGACCTGCTGGAGCGCGTGCACGACGACGAGGGCCGAACGGGCGAGTTCGGCGCGCAGCCGTGGCAGGCGGCGCTCGTCTGCCTGGGACTGGCCCGGGCCGGCCGCGCCCCGCACATCGTCGCGGCGACCGTGGGTTACCTGCACCGGGCGGCCCGCCCGGACGGCGGCTGGCCCGCCACGACCGGCCCCGACCTCGAGGGCACCGCCGTGGCGCTGGCCGCCCTGCTGACCACGCGCGTCGCGCCTGCCGACCCGACACCGCGCACCGACCCGGTGGCCGACGCCCTCCGCCACCTAGCCGCGCGCACCGCCCCGGACGCGGAGACATCCCGCTCCGCGCCCGGCCCGGGAGCCGCGACCGCAGCTCCGCCCGGCTCCGGGCTTGCCGGCCCGAGCGGCGACCGTCGCGGGCCCGCCGATGGGCCCGCCGCTCGGAGCGCGGACCCGGACGTGCGGGGTTTCGGGGACACGCCGCCCGGCGCGGGGCGCGTCGACGCGGCCGTCGAACGGCGGTGGCCGGACGGCCCGGCGGGCGGGCCCGGTGGGCTCGGCAGCGGTGGCCGGGACAGCGGTGACGCGCGGCTCGCCGAACTCCTGGAGTGGTTGCGGCGCAGCCGGCGGCGCACGCCGTTCCACCTCTTCGACGCGCCGGCCGGGGGCTGGAGTCGTTCGACCGGAAAGGGCTGGCCGAGCGCGGCGGCGACGGCCGAGGTGATCGTCGCGCTGGCCGCGGCGCCGGGCTCCGCCGACGACCCAGTCCTGCCGGGCGCGGCCCGCTGGCTGGTCGGACGCCGGGACCGCCGCGGCGCGTGGAGTCCGTGGGTGCGCGACACGTCGGTGGCCGGCGAGGGGCCGTGCCCGAGCGTGACGGCCCGGGCCGTCGTGGCGCTGCTCGCCGCGGGCGTCCCGGTGACCGACCCGCCGCTGCGGCACGCGCTGCGCTGGCTGCTGGCGGCGCAGCGCCCGGACGGCACGTTCGACCGGGCCGGCCACCGGGGGCGCACGCTCGGGACCGCGTGCGTGCTGGAGGCGCTGGCCGTCGCCGGGCTCGGCGCGCATCCGGTGGCCGTGCGGGCCCGGGACCGGCTGCTGGAGGTCCAGCGCGCGGACGGCTCGTGGGGCGACGGCACGGCCGAGGAGACGGTGTGGGCGCTGCTGGCGTTGCTGCGCGCCGGCGTTCCGGCCGACAGCAATGCGGTCCGGTGGGGCGTCGGCTGGCTGCTCGCCGCGCAGCGCCCCGACGGCACCTGGCCGACCGTCCACATCGGACAGGTGGCGGTGACCGGCAACGCGCTGCGCGTCCTGTCCCGCTACCGCGCGGCCGTCCCGGTCCCGGCCCGCGACTGGGCCGGTGCGTGATGGGCCCGGACGTCGTGGTCTGCGGGGCCGGTGCCGCCGGACTCGCCGCCGCGCACGCCCTCGGCCTGCTCGGCCTGCGGGTTCTCGTGTTGGAACGGCGCACCGCCCCGAGCGGCGTCGCCAAGGGCGAACTGCTGCAACCCGAGTCGATCGGCGCACTCGACGGCTGGGGCGTGCTGCCCGCCCTGTACGACGCCGGCGTCGGCGCGCTCGCCCGGATCCGCGTGCGGGACCCGCTCGGCGCGCCCCTGCTCACGCTCGACTACGACACCCTCGGCGGCGCGTACCGGCGGATCGGCTGCGTGCCGTACCCGACGCTGCTGCGCGCGTTCGCGGAGCGGCTGGCCCCCACCGTCGAACTGCGCCGCAACGTGCGCGTCGTCGAACCGCTGCGCAACGGCGGCGGCCGCGTCAACGGGGTGCGGGTCGCCGACGGCGAGACCATCCACGACATCCCGGCCCGGCTCGTGGTCGCCGCGGACGGCGTGTCGTCGCGCCTGCGCACCGCGCTGCTGATGCCGGCCCGTCGGCGCCGCTACGACCACAGCCTGCTCACCCTCGAACTGCGCGGCGCCGGCGTCGCCGAGGAGGTCAGCGCCCACCGCACCCCGCGCGGGCTGCGCCTGCTCTACCCGCTGCCGGACGGCCGGGTGCGGCTCTACGCGCAGGTGGGGCGCGACGAGTTCCGCGGCGGGACGGGCGACCTGAACGCCTGGGCGGACCGCCTCCTCGCCGACACGCCCGCGCTCGCCCCGCTCGCCGGGCCGCTGCGCGAGGGCCTGCACCGCCGGCAGCTGTTCGCCGTGTACCGGGTCGACGCGAGGGCGTTGGCGGCGCCCGGGTTCGTGCTGGTCGGCGAGGCCGCCCACGCCGTGCACCCGGTCGCCGCCCAGGGGGTGAGCGCCGCCCTCGCCGACGCGTGGGCGCTCGCCGCCCACCTGGCCGCCGCGGGCGGGATCGAGGCGGCCGCCGTCGACCGGGCCCTGCGCGGCTACGCGCACGAGCGGATGACCCGCCACGCCCGAACGGCCACGCTCGGTCACGACCTCGCCCGCATGCTCACCGGCACCGGCGGCCTGCCGCGCCTGCTCGGCACCCGCACGTTGCGCCGCGCCGCGACGAACCCTGGGGCAATCCTCGGAGAATTGGCGGGTGTCGCCATGTCCACGCCCCACTTGACGGGAATCTGACGCGCCGCCTCCTACCCTTCGACGGACGTCGCAGTCCGTAGGGAAAGGTGGTCGATGGACAGGACGGCGGTCGAGGAGGAGTACGTCGAGTACGTGACCGCACGGGCGGACGGGTTACGCCGCCTCGCGTTCGCGTTGACCGGTGACCCCGATCTCGCCGACGCCCTGGTCCAGTCGACCGTCACCGACCTGTACGTGCACTGGCGGCGGGCCCGTTCCGCACCCGACCTCGACGCCGACGTGCGCTCGGCGCTGGTCCGCTCGTGGGTGCGCGGCCGCCGCAGGGTCGTCGGCCGGGCCTCGGCCGACTCCGTGCGCGCCGCCATGCAACGGCTGCCGCGCCGGGTGCAGGCGGTGCTGGTGCTGCGGTTCGGCCTCGGCATGTCGGTCGACGCGACGGCCGCGACGCTGCGCTGCACCGACCGGGCCGTGCGCCGGCGGGCCGCCCGGGGGCTCGAGGCGTTGCGCGCGCACCTGGGCGACCCGCCGCCGGCGTGAACGTCAGATGTGCAGCGCCGGGTCGGTGGCGATGGCGATCAGCTGTTCCATGGTCAGCACCGGTTCGGTCTGGCGCGGGCCGCCGGTGTCGCCCTGGCCGCCCTGGTTGGCGGCGACGATGAGGATCGCCGTGCCGTCCGGGCGGGTCACCGCGACGTAGTTGTCCCGCACGACGCCCTCCTCGATGCGGTTGGCCAGCACCGTCTCGCCGCGCGGCCCGGTGCTGACCGTGCACAGGTGCGCCGGGAACGACGTGCAGTCCGTGGGCACCGACCAGACCGTGCTGCGCCGGCCGACCGACAGGGACACCTCGCCGGAGCGGCCGTTGCCGGTGACGTCCGCGGCCGCGTTGTAGTGGTCGAAGTCGCCGCCGCTGCGGTCCGCCTCGTGATACAGGTACGCGAACCGGAACGGGTCCTTGCCCTCGTGGCTGCGCCCCGTCGTGGCGCCGGGCACGACCCGGGTCAGCGCCGCCTTCGTCGCCTCGGACAGGCGCGCCTCGGTCGCCTGCGCCTCGGCCGGCGGGGTCCGGTACGCCTTGCCCAGCGGCGACGGGGTCGGGTTCGCCGACGCCGACGGTGACGGCGAGGGCACCGGCGGCGCCGCGTACTGCTCCTGCGGGCCGGTTCCGCCGGCCGTCACGAGCAGCGTGGCGCCCACCAGCCCGACCGCCGCCACCGCACCCCCGCCGGTGGCCCAGCGGCGCAGCCGCTCCCGGCGGCGTCCGCGCGCGATCACCCGTTCCACGTCGACGCCGGGCGGCGGCATCGCGCCGATGGCCTCGTCGAACACTGTCCTCATGGTCTGACTCCCGATTCTTCGGCGTGCTGTCGCAGGGTGGCGAGGGCGCGGGCACACTGGCTCTTGACGGTTCCCACGGATGTGCCCATCAGGGCGGCGGTCTCCTCGATGGAGTGGTCGGCGTAGAAACGCAGCACGACCACGGCCCGCTGGCGCGGCGGCAGCCCGCGAAGCAGGGCCATCAGCCCCTGCTCGTCGCCCGGCGGCGCGGCCGGGGCCTGCCGGTCCGGCAGCGCGCCCGCGGACTCGCGCCGGCGCCACGCCCGTTTCCGCTCGTCGAGCCACGTGTGCAGCAGCATCGCCCGCACGTATCCGTCGAGGTTCTCCGCCCGCTCGGCCTGTCTCCACTTGGCGTAGAGCTTCAGCAGCGTCGCGGCCACCACGTCGTCGGCCGTGTGCCAGTCGTGGCAGACCAGGTACGCGATGCGCCGCATCTCGTCCATCCGCGCCGCGACGTACTCCCGGAAGGCCGCCTCGTCGGCTGACTTCACCTTCGCTCCCTTCGGTCCCTCATCCGTGGAGACGGCGGTGACCCCCGCGTGGGGTTGTCGATGGGTCGATGTTGCTGCGGGGGAACGTCGGCACGGCGCACCATCGGGGCATGGAGCTCACGCCGCAGGTGGTCGTCGGGGTCGACGGCTCGGACCCCGGTCGCGCGGCGCTGCGCCTGGCCGCCGCGGAGGCCGCCCGGCGCCGGAGCGCGCTGCGGGTGGTGTGCGCGTTCGAGCCGGACTGGCCCTCCTCCCTCTACGGCGCCTCGCCGGACGTGCAACGCCTGGTGCGCGAACGCGCCGAACAGGTGGCCCGCGAGGCGGCGCACGACGCCCGGCGGTTCGCACCCGACGTCGAGGTCGTCGGCGAGGCCGTCGCCGGGGATCCGGGGGAGGTGCTCATCGACGCGGCCGACTCGGCGGGACTGCTGGTGATCGGCCATCGCGGGCACGGCGGCTTCGCGAGCCTGATGCTGGGCGCCGTGAGCCACATGGTGGCGATGCACGCGCGGGTGCCGGTTCTCGTGGCCCGGGGCGACACCGAGCCGGGCGACAAGCCGGTCGTCGTGGGCGTCGACCACACCAGCGAACACGCGGTGCGCGCGGCGTTCGAGGAGGCGGCGACGCGGGGCTGCGCACTGGTGGCGGCGCACGCGTACACGGTGCCGGTAGCGGCCTGGCCGGTGGTGTCGCTGCCGATCCCGTGCGAGCCGGACGTGGTGCGCAACGCCGCGTTCGAGGAGCTGAACGCCGCCCTCGCGCCCTGGCGGGACAAGTTCCCGGCGGTGCCGGTGAAGCCGGTCGCGGCGCGGGGGAGCGCGGCGCGCATGCTGGTGGGGATGTCCAGCGGGGCGGCCGTCGTGGTGGTGGGTTCGCGCGGGCACACGGCCGCCGTGGGCACGCTGCTCGGCGCGGTCGGCATGCAGCTGCTGCACCACTCGGACTGCCCGGTGCTGATCGCCCACTGACCGGGTGTGGTAGCTTCACCCGCACGTTCGACCGAGGGAGGTGAGACCGATCAACGCAGTGACAGGTCGGGGCTCCCTCGCCGGCGAGGCCTAGGGAGCGCCCGCAGCGGCATCCCGAAAGGCTCATCCTTCATGCGTTTCACCTCACGGGCGTCGTCCGACGGCGTCCTGACCCGGGAGTTCCTCCTCGACGGGATCCCGGCGGTGCTCCGGACACCCGACGGCGCGACCGGCACCCGCCCGTTGGTCCTGATCGGGCACGGCGGCGGCCAGCACAAGGCGGCGCCCGGCGTCGTGGCCCGGGCGCACCGGCTCGTATCGGAGTGCGGCTACGCGGTCGCGGCGGTCGACGCGCCGGCGCACGGCGGACGCCCCCGCAGCCCCGAGCACGAACGCCTCATCGGCGCGCTGCGCGCCGGCGGGGACCCGACCCCGGTCCTGACCGAACTGCACGCGCACCTCGCGGCGCAGAGCGTGCCGGAGTGGCGGGCCGTCCTGGACGCGCTGCGCACGCTCGACGGCGTCGGCGAGGGGCCGGTCGGCTACGTGGGCATGTCGCTCGGCTGCGCGCTGGGTGTGCCGTTCGTGGCGGCCGAGCCGCGGGTGCGCGCCGCCGTCCTCGGCCTGAACGGCGCCGGCACCTCCGTCGAGGCGGCCCGACGGATCACCGCCCCGGTCGAGTTCGTGCTCCAGTGGGACGACGAACGGGTGCCCCGCGACGCGGCCCTGGCGTTGTTCGACGCGTTCGGCTCGACGGAGAAGACCCTGCACGCCAACCCGGGCGGGCACGGCGACGTGCCGGCGTTCGAGACGGACAGCGCGATCCGCTTCCTCCGGCGCCACCTGGGCTGACGGGTCTACCGGTCCCCGGCGGCGGCGCGGCGGGCGGCACGCTCCTGCGCGGCGATGCGCTTGCGCTCGGCCCAGTGCCGCTTCCACTGCTCGCGGGCCTCGTTGGTGGCGCCGTGCAGCGCGCCCTCGACCGTCGCCGGGCCGTAGACCTTGAACAGCAGCGACCAGTGCCAGTCCCGTCGACTCACGGTTACCCCTCACGCCAATAGTTGGTACACAAATAATAGGCACACCATGCGTTAGGCTGGGAGGGTGACAAAGGCCGCAGCCACCGAAACCGACGATCTCCTCGCGCTCGAACGGCAGGTGTGCTTCGCGCTGGCCGTCGCCTCCCGCAACGTCATCGCGCTCTACCGGCCCCTGCTGGAGCCGATGGGGCTCACCCACCCGCAGTACCTGGCGATGCTGGCGCTGTGGGAGCGTTCGCCGCTGCGCGTCAACGAGCTGAGCCACCTGCTGCAGCTCGATCCCGGCACGCTGTCGCCGCTGCTCAAGCGCCTCGAGGCGGGCGGGCTGGTGCGCCGCGAGCGGGCCGCCCACGACGAACGCGCGCTCGCCGTGTCGCTCACCGACGCCGGCCGCGCGCTGCGCCGCGAGGCCGAGAAGATCCCGCCCGCCGTCGTGGCGAAGCTCGGCATGCCCCTGGCGAAGCTGCAGGAGCTGCACGCCGCGCTGACCGAGGTCATCGCCGCCACCCGCACGCCCGCCCGCTGAGCCCGACCGCCGTGCTCCCCGCGCGGCGGTACCCACGGCGGCCCGCGGGCGGCTACGCCCGGCGGCGGGCCAAGCCGCCCATGACCACCGCGGCCACGCCGAGCACGACGGCCGCGAAGCCGCCCACGATGCCGCTCCCGCTGCCCGGCCCGCCCTCGGCGGTGGCCACGACGAACACGCCCACGAGCGCGCCGGCCGTCCCGGTGGTCAGCGCGACGAGCGCGCCCCGACGGCCGGCGCGGCGGGCGAGGGCCAACCCGGCGACGATGACGGCGGCGAGCGCCACGAGCGCGGCGACGCTGGCCACGGCCCGATCGGCCGTCAGCGCGTAATTGTCCACAGTGGACATTGGTTCCTCCCGAATTCCGGTCCGGATGTGTGGCCCCGATCGTGTCCGGCGGCACCGCCGGCCGTCATCGTGCGGGCGCAGGCGCCGCGCGCTGCTGCGCCGGTGGTAGGCGCGGGGAAATACCGCGTGCGTGGTAGGCCGGCGCTCCTCCGCGCGCAGGAGTCGCGGCGGGCGCCGGCGCGGATAGGGTGCCCGCATGGGCAGGGCAAACGTCGCCCTCCGGGACTGGGCGGTGGCCGTCGGCGTGGCGGCGGTCGTTCTGGTGGCCGGGCTGGGCCTCGATCCGGGCGGCGGAGCCCCGGCGGACCTCACGGCGCGCGCGGTCGGCGGGCTGGCGCTGCTGGTCGCCGGCGGGCTGGCGCTGGCCGTGCGCCGGCGCGCGCCGGTCGCCGTCCTGGTCGTCACCGGGCTGTGCGCGGTGGGCGGGCAGGCGGCGGGGCTGGATGTTCCGGCGGTGGCGTACGTGGTCGCGGTGTACGCGGCCGTCCGGGCGGGGCACCGCACCGTCGCCGTCGTCGTCAGCCTGCTCGTGCTCGGGGCGCTCCCGCTCGCGACGATGGTGACCGGGCCGCTGGACACCGGTGCGGCGTTCGCCCGGGCGCGGGGTGTGCTGGAGCTGGCCTGGCTGATCGCCGCCGGCGCCGCGGGAGAGGCGGTGCGCCAGGCGGAACGGCGGGCCGACGAGGCCGAACGCACCCGTGAGGAGGCCGCGCTGCGCCGGGCCGGCGAGGAACGCCTGCACATCGCCCGGGAGTTGCACGACTCGCTCACGCACCAGATCTCCGTGATCACCGTGCAGGCGGAGGCGGCCGTCCACGTGGCCCGCCGGCGCGGCGAACCCGTCCCGGACGCGCTGCTGGCCATCCGCGACGCGGGCCGCGAGGCCTCCCGGGAGCTGCGCGCCACCCTGGAGACGCTGCGCGACGACGGCGCGAACGCCCCGTGCGGCCTCGACCGCCTGCCGGAGCTGGTGGCCCGCGCCCGTGCCGCCGGCCTCGACGCGACGCTGACGATCGCGGGGGAGCGCACCGGTGTGCCGGCCGCCGTCGAGCGGGCCGCGTACCGCATCGTGCAGGAGTCCCTGACGAACATCGCCCGCCACGCCGCGGCCGCCACGGCGACGGTGCGCGTCGAACACCTCCCGGGCAGGTTGACCGTGCGGGTGGAGGACGACGGGACGGCCCGCCCGGACGCCGTTGCGGAGCCCGGTGTCGGCCTGCGCGGCATGCGCGAACGGGTCACCGCCCTCGGCGGCCGCCTCCGCGTCGGCCCGCGCCCCACGGGCGGCTTCGCGGTGGAGGCCGACCTCCCCCTGACATCCGCCGCGGAGTCGTCGGTTCCCACCGAAGAACGTCGCCCGGCCGGGTCGGTGGCGGGGCGCACCGCGTGATCCGGGTCCTGATCGTCGACGACCAGCCGCTGATCCGCAGCGGCTTCCGTGCCCTGCTGGAGATCGAGGACGACATCGAGGTGGTCGGGGAGGCCGCCGACGGCGCCGAGGGGGTGGCGCTGGCCCGCCGCCTGCTGCCCGACATCGCGCTCGTGGACGTGCAGATGCCGTTCGTCGACGGGATCGAGGCGACCCGGCGGATCGCGGCCGACCCGGCGCTGTCCGGGGTGCACGTGGTCATCCTGACCAACTACGGCTTCGACGAGTACGTTTTCGACGCGCTGCGGGCCGGCGCGGCCGGGTTCCTCGTGAAGGACATCCGGCCCGACGACTTCCTGCACGCGGTGCGCGTGGCGGCCCGGGGCGACGCGCTGCTGGCCCCGTCGATCACCCGCAAGCTGATCGACCGCTACGTCACCCAGCCGCCGCGCCCCGAGCCCGGGCCGGCGCTGGCGGGGCTGACCAACCGGGAGCGCGAGGCCGTCGCGCTGGTGGCCCAGGGCCTGTCGAACGACCAGATCGCGACCCGCCTCGTGATCAGCCCGGTGACCGCGAAGACGCACGTCAACCGGGCGATGACGAAGCTGCGCGCCCGCGACCGCGCACAGCTGGTGGTGTTCGCCTACGAGTCCGGTCTGGTGACGCCCCGCAGCAGCTGAACGCTGTTGCATCAAATCAGTTTGATGTAGTCTGCGGGGCGTGGAGTTCCTCATCGCGGTGGGTCATCCGCTGCGCCGGCGCCTGCTGGGCGAGCTGGCCCGGGGCGACCGGGCGGTGCGCGAGCTGACGGCCCTGGTCGACGAGCCGCAGAACCTCGTCTCCTACCACCTGTCGAAGCTGCGCAAGGCCGAGCTGGTGACCGCCCGACGCAGCAGCGCCGACGGCCGCGACACCTACTACACGCTCGACCTGGACCGCTGCGCCGACCTGCTCGCCGGGGCCGGCGCGGCACTGCACCCGGCGCTGCGCCTGCGCCCGCCGGAGCGACCCGCGCCGGTCGGCGGACGGGTGCTCTTCCTGTGCACCGGCAACAGTTCGCGCTCGCAGATGGCCGAGGCGCTCCTGCGTCACCGCACCGCCGGGGCCGTCGAGGCGCACAGCGCCGGCAGCCGTCCCCGGCCGGTCGATCCGGACGCGGTCGCCGCGATGGCGGCCCGGGGCATCGACCTCACCGGGGCGCGGCCGAAGCACCTGGACGGCTTCACCGGGCAGCGGTTCGACCGCGTGATCACGCTGTGCGACCGGGTACGGGAGAGTTGTCCCGAGTTCCCCGGGCACGCCGAGCCGGTGCACTGGAGCATCCCGGAGCCGGCCGACCGGGCGGCGTTCGAGCGGGTCGCCGACGTGCTCGACCGGCGGATCGCACTCCTGCTGCACACCCTGACAACGGAGGCGTCATGACCGACCACACCGTGCACGTCCGTTACCTGGTGGACGACGTGCGAGCCGCGATCGACTTCTACACCACGCAGCTCGGCTTCACGTCCGACACGACGTTCCTGCCGGCGTTCGCCGACGTGCGGCGCGGCAACCTGCGGCTGCTGCTGTCCGGCCCGACGAGTTCGGCCGGCCGCGCGATGCCGGACGGGCGCAGCCCGCACCCCGGCGGCTGGAACCGCATCCACCTGCTCGTCGAGGACATCGACGCCGAGGTCGCGAAGCTGCGCGCGGCCGGTGTGCCGTTCCGCAGCGACGTGATCAGCGGGCCGGGCGGTCGGCAGATCGTGCTGGACGATCCGGCGGGCAACCCCGTCGAGCTGTTCCAGCCGGCCGACCGCGCGCCCCGCTGAGAGTGGCTCAGGCCTCCCGGGGCGCCCCGAGGTTGAACATCCACGAGACCCCGAACCGGTCCACGAACTGGCCGTACTCGTCGCCCCACATCTGCTTCTTCAGCGGCTCGTTGACGGTGCCGCCGGCCGACAGCTTCTCGAAGTAGCCGCGCAGGGTGTCATCGACGTCGCCGTTGATGCAGATCGTGACGCTGTCGCCCGCCTTCACCGGCATCTCGGGCGGCGTGTCCGCGCCCATGAGGGTGTAGCCGTCGGCGGTCTCCAGCTGGCCGTGCATGACCTTGTCGGCGACCGGCCCTTCCATGCCGAACTCGCCGAACGTGTTCACGGTGAGCGTTCCGCCGAGCACGCTCTTGTAGAACTCCAGCGCCTCACGGGCGTTGCCCTCGGGGAAGCTGATGTAGGGGTTGAGTCGAGAGGCCACGATGCCCTCCTTGGTGGGGACCGAAGGAACGCCCGCAGCCTAACGGGACGGCGACCCCACAAGTGCAAGATCAGCGAAGAACCGCCCCGACCGGCTCCGCCGGCCGGGGCGGTTCGTGGTGCGTGGATCTAGCGGACGCGGACGTTGAAGATCGGGTCGGCCGCGACCTTCCGGAACGCGGTCAGGCTCTCCCTGGTGCTGTCGATGCGCATGTCCAGGCCCTGCTGGTCGGAGGCGGTGTCGAAGTACACCATCGCCTTGATCGCGGGCATCGCCTTCAGCTGCTGCAGGACGGTGCCGTACAGCTTGGCCTTCTCGGCCGGCGAGCACTTCGTCCTGCACTCGTACATGCCCCACTCGGCGACCATGATCGGCTTGCCCGTGGTGAGCGCCCAGTTGTACCAACCCGGGAAGACGTTCTTGTCGGTGGTGCGGTTCATGAGGTTGTTGAAGTCGCCGTAGTGGTAGCCGTTCGGCTGCGAGTTGACGTAGGAGTCCACGCCGACCCAGTCGACGACGTCGTTGCCCGGGTACAGGTCCTTCCACCAGGAGGAGTTGTTCCACTTCTCGACGTTCATGTAGGCCATGACGAACACGACGTTGGTGACGCCGTTGGCGCGCATGCGCTGGACGGTGTGGCGGTACATCGCGGCGTAGTCCTTGGCGGTCATGCCGCTGCCGGTGTTGGTGGAGACGTCGTTCTCCGGCTCGTGGTGGATGGCCATGAAGAAGGTGTCGGTGTAGTTCGCCTTGATGTACTTGGCGAGCTTGTCGATGCGGGCGTCCTGCTTGCCCTTGGCGACGTCGGCCCACTTGGCGCCGTAGCCGACCTTCCAGTTCGTGAACAGGATGCGCGGCTTGCCGGCCTCGCGCGCCATGGCGATCTCGTCCTTGGTCGGGAACATCTCGTCGCCACGGTGGTAGGTGTGGTAGACCGACGCGGTCCGGCCCGACTTCTGCTCCCAGGTGCGCAGCGCCTCGTCGCGCGGGGTGTCGGAGAAGCCGCCCGCGGCCGCGCCCCACAGGATGTTGCACGAGGGCACGAGCTTCGCGTCGACCGTGCAGTTCGGCGCCGGCTTGGCCGGGGCGGCGGGAGCGGTCGGCGTGGTGCCGGCGAGGGCGCCACCGGCGAGGGCGATGCTGCCACCGAGGGCTGCGATGGTCGCCGCGAGCGGCAGGATCGCGCGGGTGATCACCCGGGCGGTCGAGGTGCGGCGGGCCGTGGTGTTGCGGGCGGTGGCAGTCACTGGGCTTCTCCTTCAGAAGTCCGTGGGCTGGACAAGAAGAAGATTCGCGGGCGGAAGTGGCGGGCCCGGGTCGCCGTTCGTTGCCGTCGAGTTGCGCCGTTCCCGGGAGGACCGTCCACAGTGGACACAGCACGCGGAAACCCGCTCCCGGCACGGTTTTCACCCGTCGGGAGCGGGCGGTTGCAGACGGGTATCCGGGGCTGATCAGCCGCCCCGCGGCCGGGGTGCGCCCGCCGTTGCCGGTTCGTGTCGTCGCGGTGCTTCGATACGGCGGTGGACGGGATCATGCGGGGGCTCGGCCGGTTCTGCACGCGCCGGCCGGGGTGGGTGGTGACCGGCTGGCTGCTGGCCGCCGTGGCGGTGGCGGCGTTGGTGGGGGCGTTCGGGCGGCCGGTCGCGGAGGACATCACGCTGCCGGGCAGCGACGGGCAGGTCGGCCGCGAACTGATGGAGCGCGCGTTCGCCGGTTCGGGGAACGGCACCGGGCAGCTGATCCTGCGGGTGCGCGACGGCAGCCTCGCCGACCCCGGCCGGGCCGAGGCGATCGCCGTCGCGCTCGCCGAGGTGAGAGCGCACCCGCACGTCGCGAACGTCCGCCCGCCCGACGCGGCACAGGGCACGCTCGGTGCCGACGGGCGCATCGGCTACGCCACGGTGGAGTTCGACGTGATCTCGCGGGAGGTCGACCGGGCGCTGGCCGAGGGGGTGCTCGACGCGGCCGCCCCGGCCCGCGCGGCGGGGGTCGAGACGGTCGGCGCGGGTGCGCTCGCCCGGCCGGAGTCCGGCACCCGCACCGGCGAACTCCTCGGGTTGGCCGTCGCGGCGCTGGTCATGGTGGTGGCGTTCGGCGGGCTGGTGGCCGCGGGGCTGCCACTGGTGACGGCGCTGGTGACGCTGCTGTGCGGGCTGGGGCTGATCGGGCTGGCGGGACACCTGACCGACGTGCCGTCGGTGGCGACCACGCTCGCCACGATGATCGGCCTGGGCGTCGGGGTCGACTACGCGCTGTTCCTGCTCACCCGGTACCGCGCGCTCGGCCGGGACCGGGCGGCGGTCGTGGCGACCGTGGCGTCCGCCGGCACGGCCGTGGTCTTCGCCGGCGGTTCGGTCGTGGTGGCGTTCGGGGGACTGGGGCTGGCGGGCGTGCCGATCCTGACGACGCTGGCGTGGACGGCGGGGCTGGTGGTGCTGCTCGCCGTCGGGGCGGCCACCACGCTGCTGCCGGCCGTGCTGACGCTGCTCGGGCCCAGGGTCGACGCGCTGCGGGTCTTCCGGCGGCCGGCGGGCTCAGGTCGTTCCCGCTGGGGAAGGCTGGCGGAGCGGATCACCCGGAAGCCCGGGCGGTACGCCCTGCTCACGACGGCGCTGCTGGTCCTGGTGACCGCTCCCGTCGCGGACCTCGAGACGGGGCAGCTCGACTTCGGGAACAACCCGCCGGGGACCGCGACGCGCACCGGGTACGACCTGCTCGCGGAGGGCTTCGGGCCGGGGATCAACGGGCCGCTGACCGTCGTCGCCGCGCTCGACCCGCCGGCCGGCGACGGCGACGGCCGGATCGCCGCGCTGCGGGACGCGGTCGCGCGCACGCCCGGGGTGGCCCGCACCCGGCCGGCCGCGGTGTCGGCCGACGGGCGGGTGGCGGCCGTGCGCGCGGAGGCGGACTCGGCGGCGAACGACCCGCGCACCGCCGACACGATCAGGGCGCTGCGGCGGGTGACGGTGGCCGGCGCGGACGTGCACGTGACCGGCGCCGTGGCGATCCGCGGCGACGTCGGCGAACGGGTCGCCCGGCGCATGCCGTGGGTCATCGCGGCGGTCGTGCTGCTGTCGGCGGTGCTGCTCCTGCTCGCCTTCCGGGCGCCGGTGCTGGCGCTCAAGGCGGCCGTCATGAACCTGCTCTCCGTCGGCACCGCGTACGGCGTGCTGACGGCGGTGTTCCAGTGGGGGTGGGGCGTGCGGGCGATCGGCCTGGACGGTCCGGTGCCGGTCGAGGCGTATGTGCCGATGATGCTGTTCGCGCTCCTCTTCGGGTTGTCGATGGACTACGAGGTGTTCCTGCTGAGCGCCGTGCGGGACGCGTGGCGGGCCTCGGGGGACAACCGGGCGGCGGTGCGCGACGGGCTCGCAGGCACCGGCCGGGTGATCACCTCGGCCGCGCTGATCATGGTCTGCGTCTTCGCGAGTTTCATCCTGAGCCCGAATCCGATCATCAAGATGTTCGGGCTCGGGTTGGCCGTGGCGATCGCCGTGGACGCCACGATCATCCGCGGGCTGCTGGTCCCCGCGACGATGGCGCTCCTCGGCGACCTGAACTGGTGGACGCCCTTCCACAAAGCGGGTCGAGGCGGGTCGATACCGGCGTCGCGGATCCGGTAGCCTCTGCGCTCCGGGCACACGGTGGGAGGGAAAGTGTCGGGCGAAATGGGCCTGGCCGCATGCGCCACCATTGTGTTGATCATCTGCCTGTTCCTGCTGATCCGCGGGCGGGGCAGCGACGACGATGACGACGCCGTGCCGGAGCCCAGGATCGACGCCCGTCCCGCCGAGGCCGTCCGCCGCGGGCGGGAGCACACCTTCGAGACCCTCGCCCGGCGCACCGACGAGATCACGTTCCGCCGGCCGCGGATGGGCCGGCCGGGCTACGAGGAGGACGAGGTCGACGCCTTCCTCGACGAGGTGATCCGGGCCTGCGCCGAGGGCGTGCCGCTGGATCCGGCGCGGGTGCGCGGGGTGTCGTTCCGCAAGTCGCGGATCGGGCGGCGCGGGTACGACGAGGACGAGGTCGACGTGTATCTCGACGAGGTCGAGGAGGCGATGCGCCGGCTCGGCGGCCCGACCTGATCGCGGCGTGCTACCAGGCGGACTCGGCGACCAGGAGGCGGTCGCGCAGCGGCGCCCACCACGCGCGGTGCGACGCGTACCAGTCGATCGTCGCCGCCAGGCCCGCGTCGAAATCGACCGTCGGGGCCCAGCCGAGTTCGGCGCGCAGGCGGGTGGAGTCCAGCAGGTAGCGGCGGTCGTGGCCGGGGCGGTCGGGCACCGTCTCGATCCGCGCCGCCGGCAGGCCCAGGTGCGAAAGGATCCGCCGGGCCAGGTCGGCGACGCTCACCTCGACGCCGGAGCCGACGTTGTACGTCGCGCCGATCCGTCCACTGTGGAGGACCCGGTCGATCGCCGCGCAGTGGTCCTCGACGTGCAGCCACTCCCTGGTGTTCTGGCTGGTCGCGTAGACCGGTAGCGTCCGGCCGTCCAGGCCGTTGGTCACAAAGAGCGGGATGACCTTCTCGGGGAACTGGTAAGGCCCGAAGTTGTTGGCGCAATTGGTGATCGTCACGGGCAGGCCGAACGTCTCGTGGTACGCCCGCACCGCGTGGTCGCCACCGGCCTTGCTGGCGTTGTAGGGCGTTCGCGGCCGGTAGGGGGACTCCTCGGCGAACGCGCCCGGGTCGTCCAGGGCCAGGTCGCCGTAGACCTCACAGGTCGACACGTGGTGGAAGCGGGCCACCCCGACCCGGCGGCAGGTCTCCAGGAGGCGCTGCGTGGCGAGGACGTTCGTGGCGAAGAACGCCCCGGGGTCCAGCACGGCGCGGCTGTTGTGCGACTCGGCCGCGAAGTTGACCACCACGTCGATGCGGTGCTCGCGCAGGGCGGCCTCCACAGTGGACGGATCCCCGATGTCGGCGTGCACGAAGGGCATGCCCTGCGGCAGGGACTCCCGCACGCCGGCGTAGGTCAGCGCGTCGAGGGCGACGACGCGGTCGTCGGGGTGGTGCGCGTGCCAGTAACGCACGAAGTTCGCCCCGATGAATCCGGCGGCACCGGTGACGAGCAGGCGCATATCACGTTCCCCCAATGTGGAGACCCGGCGGGTCGGCGGCGGGCCAGCCCCGGAACTCGACGTCGAGCCGGAACCGGTGGCCCAGATAACGGTGGTCGGACAGGGCCAGCGGGGTGGCCTCGTCGCGCAGCGCGAGCCGGCGCACGAGCAGAACGGGCGTGCCGGCGGCGACGTCGAGGAGCGCGGCGACGGACTCGCTCGCGGCGGCGGCCGCGATGCTCTGGCGCACGATCGTGACGCCGTGCCCGTGCCGCCGCAACGTCTCCCACACGCCCGGCTGCTCGGCGTCGGCGCGGCTGACCGGCGCGGCGACGGGCAGCGGCACCCACTCGGTGACGACGTCGAGCGGATGCGCGCCGGCGACCCGCACGGTGCGCACCCGCAACGCCTCCGCGCCGGCCGCGACGTCCAGCGCCGACGCGGTGTCCGGCGGCAGCGGCCGGTACCCGTACTCCACGACGCGCCGGGTCAGCGGCACACCGGCGTCGGCGACGGCCGAGGACGCGTGCTGGAACGTGCCGAGCGCCAGCGACTGCCCGAACGCCGCCCCGGCCGCGACGTACCAGCCGGAGCCCTTGCGGGCGGTGACCAGCCCCTCGTCGCGCAGCTGCTCGAGCGCGCGCCGCACGGTGACCCGGCTGACGCCGTGCCGCCGGCCGAGGTCGGCCTCGCTCTCCAGGGCGCCGGAACGGGCGTAGTCGCCGAGCGCGATGCGTTCGCGCAGCTCGGCGGCGAGCTGCGCGAACCGCGAACCTGTCATGGATCTGTATCGTACAGCAAGCGATCAGGTGCCCGCGCCCTCGTCGGCGTCAGGTGTCGGCGCCCGTGCCCGGGTCAGCGGGGGTGGCGACGCCGGGCCCGCGACGTGCCCGCCGCAGCGCCGCGCCCGCGATCCACGCGGCGACGCCCGACCAGACGACCGCGGCGGTCAGCGCCAGCCCGACCCCGTAGTCGCGCGGCAGCACCGACGGGTTGTCGGCCGGCGCCCCCGGCCCGAGCGCGAGCGGCAGCGCCACGAACGCGAGCACCGCCGTCACGAACAGGCCGCCGAGCACCGGCGTGCGAGCGGGTCGCGGCAGCCACCGGGTCACCGCCGTGCCGACGAGCAGCGCCGCCGGCAGCAGGACGAAGTCGTGCCCGACCAGGACCGCCGCCAGCACGACCAGGACCCCCGGCCGCCGTGCGTCGTGGTCCGTCAGCGCACCCACGAGGGCGAACGCCATGAGCCCCACACCCAGCGCCCCCAACAGGATCCGCACCGTCATCCCCGCCGCCGGCCGCTTCGACGGCGGACCGGCGCTCACGCGGACACCTCGATCCGGCCGACCCACTTGGTCTGCAGGACACCCGGACGGTTCGGGGCGATCAGCCGCAGCGGGTACCCGTGGTCGGGGTGCAGCGGCTCCCCGCCGAGCCGCAGCGCCAGCAGCGCCAGCGGATCGGCCGCCTGCGCGGAGTCCAATGTGGACACCCGGTACCGCCCCGCGCGTTGCAGCGACTCGACGGTGACACCGCTGTCCCGGGTGCCGCCGACGGCGCGGACCAGGTCGGTGACGCGCACGCCGGACCAGACGCCGTTCGCGCTCCAGCCCTCGACGCAGGCGATCGGCAGGGTCGCCGTGTGCTGGGGAAGCGCCGCGAGGTCCGCCAGGGAGAGCCGCAGCGTGCGGGCCGGGCCGGCGACCTCGAGCCGGTACTCCTCGGCCGTCGTCCTCACACCCGCGGCGGCGGCGGTGCGGTTCACCGGGAGCCCCTGCGGACCGATGCGCGGGTCGCGGGGCGCGAGGACGGACAGGCCGGCGAGCGGCCGCAGGGTCTGGCCGAGCGTGGCCGCCGTGACGGCGATCCCGGCCGCGCCCACGAACCCGAACAGCGCGCGCCGGCTCACGCCGTCCGGTGCCGGCGCCGGTGGCGGTCCGGTGAGCGCCGCCCTGATCAGCGGCAGCTTCACGGCCACGTGCAGCAGCAGCCCGCCGACGACGAGCCACGCCGCCCGGTAGTGCGCCGCCGGGAAGTAGAACGGCATCAGCCCGTAGACGCGGGCGACGTTCAGTACGCCGGTGACGAACTCGAACAGCGTGCCGGCGACGAGTGCGGCGATGCCGGCGCGTTCCAACGCGTGGGCCGCGTCGCGCACCGGCGGCAGTGCGAACAGCCGCGGGTACACCGACCACAGCTTCGCGGCCAGCAGCGGGATCGCCGCCAGCCCGGTCGCCACGTGCACGCCCTGCGTGACGCGGTACAGGCTCACCGGCCGCGTCGGGAACGTGAACCACCACGCCGGGTGCTGCAGCGCGTGGCTGTAGAGCCCGGTCGCGAAGCACACGCCGATCGCGAGCGCGAGCCACAGACCGAGCCGGCTCACCAGCCACGGCGACCGCAGCGCCGACGTGAACCGCGGCACCGGCCCTTTGCTGAGCGCGGCGCGTGCCCTACCGACCGGCCCGGCCCTCAGCGCAGGCGTACGAACCATCGGCCCGCCTCCGTCCAGATCCGCGCCACGGCGAGCCCGGCCGCCGCGGCCACCGTCCCGATGTCGGTCACCGTCACGTAGGCCCACGGGAAGGGCGTGCTGATCCGGCCGCCGCTCGCCAGCGCCACCTGCCCCCGCCACGAACGGGCACCCGGCGGCTCGCACTCCACGAGCACGTCGCCGTCGGGGGAGCGCAGGACCGCGCACCGTTCCAGCAGCCGCACCGGATCGCCGCCGATGCCGATGTTGCCGTCGGCGAGCAGCACGTGCCGCCAGGTCCCCTCGTCCGGCAGCGGCCCGAACAGGTCGGCGCGCACCGCCGGCGCCCCGCACCGCCGGGCCGCCCGCACGGCCGTGGCCGAGATGTCCACGCCGAGCGCACCCGTGCCCCGGGCGGCCAACCGCGCGGCGAGCCGCCCCGGCCCGCAGCCCAGATCCAGCACCGGCCCCACGCAACCGTCCATGATGGACCGATCGCCGGGGCGTTCACCGGTGTAGCGCCGCGCGTCGAGAACCTGCACCGCCCGGCCGCTCAGGTCGACGAGGCGCAGGACCGCCTCGGCGCCGCGGGTCGCCCGGCGCAGGGCGGCGTCGTACATCACCAGCGGCGCCGTCACGACCCCACCTCCCGCGCCGCCCCGACCGGTGTCGCTGCGGCGTGCGGCGGGTCGGCCGAGATCGCGCCGGGCTGTGCCGCGCCGGCCGGGGGCGGGAGGATCTCGCGCACGGCACGGGCGAAGCGGCCGTGCGGGGCGAGCGCCGCGACCGCCCGCGCGTCGGCCGCCGTGTCGACGTCGGTGCGGGTCGGCAGGTACGCCACGGACAGTCCGCGCGCCCGGAGGGCGGCCACCGTGCGCGCCGCCGTGTCCGCCCTGGACATCGGCACGTCGCGCAGTGCCGCGCCGTGCCGCGGGTCGCGCAGGGCGAGCGCCCACCAGCCGCCGTCGGCGGCCGGACCGATGGCGGCGTGGGCCGTCGCCAGGGCCGCCGCGGCGGCGTCCAGGTCGTCGCCGTCGACCTGCGGGGTGTCCATCCCGACGAGCACGCTCGGGCCGCCGCCGTCCGCGGCGTGGTCGGCGTAGGCGTGGGCGAGGCGTTCGGCGAGGCCGGTGCCGCGCTGCTGCCGCACCCGCCATCCCGCGGGCGGCCCGTGGTGTCCACTGAGGACGATCGTCCGTTCGACGAACGCGCGGGCGGCGGAGCCCGCGTCGAGGGTGTCGGCGAGCGCGGCGGCGGCGATCCGGGCGGCCTGCTCCGGGCTGCACGGCGGGCAGAGCCGCGTCTTCACCAGCCCCGGCACCGGCGCCTTCGCCATGAGGAGCAACGCCGTCCCCCACCCCGCCGCGCCGAGGGACACCGGGTCGGGCCGGGCGGTCATCGGGCACCCGCCAGCAGCCGGCTCATGTCCCGGACCGCCCGGGCCGTCCCGCGCACCGACCCCGTCACCTTCGAACGGGTCCCGGCCGCGCGCGGCCCGTAGGAGACGTCGACCTCCGTGACCCGCCACCCGGCGGCACCGGCGCGCAGCACCATCTCCAGCGGGTAGCCGAAGCGGCGGTCGCGCAGGTCCAACGCCCGCAACGCCTCCCGTGGCGCGGCACGCATCGGGCCGAGGTCGCGCAGCGGCAACCCGGCGGCGCGGCGCAACCGGTGCGCCAGCACGGCGTTCGCGACCCGGCCGTGCAGCGGCCACGCCGCCGCGCTCGTCGGTCGTCGCCGGCCGAGCACCAGATCGGCGGCGCCGTCGCGCACCGGGAACGCCACCCGGGGCAGTTCGGCAAGGTCCAGGGAGCCGTCGGCGTCGGCGAAACACACCACGTCGGCCGTCGCGGCGAGCAGCCCGGCATGCGCGGCGGCCCCGAACCCGCGCGTGGGCTCTTGCACGACCGTGGCACCGTGTCGTTCGGCGACCTCGGCCGAACCGTCGGTGGACCCGTTGTCCACCACGATCGCGCGGAAGCCGGCGGGCAGGCCGGTCAGCACGGCGGGCAGGGCGGGCGCCTCGTTGAGACAGGGCAGGACAACGTCAATCACGTGGCGGACGCTACCCACGGCGACGGCGGCGATCGCTTACGGAAATCTGACGGCACCTTACGAACCGAGAACGCGTCCCGTCGATGCGCGTCGGCACGCCTACGGTCGGACGTGTGCCCCTCGCATCCCGCGTCGAGCCCGCGTCCGCGACCCGGACCGTGGGTCCCGCCGTCGCCGTCGCCGTGGCCGCCGTCCTGGTCGCCGGCACCGCGCTCGGCGGTTACCTGCTCAGCCGTTCCGGCGTCGACCTGCACCTCGGCTCGACGCGGCCGGTCGGCGGGCACTACCGGGCGCACCTGACCGGCTGGCTGCTGCCGGCGGCGTTCGTCGCCCTCGTCGGCGTCCACAGTGGACAGCGGTGGGCGGCGACGCTGCCGTGGCGGCGGCTGCTCCTCGCCTCCTGGGCGGGTACGGTCGCCTGGGCGGTGACGCTGGCGCTCGTCGGTGGCGGCCCGCGCGCGTTGGGCGCGCCGCTGACCAGCCGGCACGAGTACCTGGCCGAGGTGGCGCGCGCCGACGCGATGGGCATCGGCGGTTTTCTGCGGGAGTTCGCGGTGTACATCGTGGACACACCGCCGGTGTGGACCACCCATGTGGCCGGGCATCCGCCGCTGGCGACGCTGGTCTTCGTGCTGCTGCACCGGATCGGGCTCGGTGGGCCCACCCCGGCCGCGCTGCTGTGCGTCGCCGTCGGCGCGTGTGCGGTGCCGGCGGTGCTGGATTCCGTGCGCCGGCGCGGCTCCGAGGGCATCGCGCGGCGGGCGGCGCCGTTCCTGGTGCTGGCGCCGACCGCGCTGTGGGTGGCGACCAGCGCCGACGCGCTGTTCGCCGGGGTCGCCGCCGTCGGGCTGTGGCTGCTCGTCTCGGCGGGCGGCCCGGCGCGGGCCGTGCTCGGTGGTGCCGTGCTCGGGGCGACCCTCTTCCTCTCCTACGGGCTGGTGCTGCTGGCGCCGCTCGCCCTGGTCGCCGCGTGGCGCGGCCGGGAGACCGCGCGCGTCGTCGGGCCGGCGCTCGCCGGGGTCGCGGTGGTGGTCGCCGGTTTCGCCCTCGCCGGGTTCGTCTGGTGGGAGGGACTGGCGGCGACCGCGCGGCGCGTGGTGCTCGGGGCCGGCCACCGGGATCGCCCCGGCTGGTTCTTCCTCTTCGGGAACGTCGCCGCGTCCGCAGTCGCCGTCGGACCGGCCACCGTCGGGGCGCTCGCCCGATGGCGGCCCGCGCCGTGGCTCTGGTTCCCGGGCGCCGCACTTCTCGCCATGACCGTCGCGACGGCCTCGCAGCTCTCCGTCGGCGAGGTCGAACGCATCTATCTCCCGTTCACGGTGTGGCTGCTGCCGCTGGCCGCACTTCTTCCGTCCGGACGGCGTTGGCTGGCCGCCTCCGCCGGGTGGGCGTTCCTGATCGCGATGACGACCGAATTGGCCTGGTGACGAAAGATGCGCGTACTCCTGACCGGCGCGGCCGGTTTCATCGGCACCCACGTCGCGTCCGCGCTGCGCGAGAGCGGGCACGACGTGGTGGCGCTCGACGGCTGGCACCCGGCCGCGCACCGCGGCGCACCACCGTCCATCGTGGAGGGTGTGCCGCTGCTGCACGCCGACGTGCGGGACCGCGCCGCCGTGGAACGGGCGCTGCACGGCGTCGACGCGGTGGTGCACCAGGCGGCCATGGTGGGCCTCGGCGCCGACGTCCAGGATCTGCCCGACTACGTGGGCTGCAACGACCTCGGCACGGCCGTGCTCCTCGCCGCGATGGCGGCCCACGGGGTGCGCCGGCTCGTGCTCGCCAGTTCCATGGTGATCTACGGGGAGGGGGCGTACCGGTGCGCCGCCCACGGCCCGGTCGTGCCCGCGGCCCGGCGCGAGAACGACCTGCGCGCCGGCCGCTTCGACCCGCCCTGCCCGCACTGCGACGCGCCGCTGACCCCGGAACGGGTCGACGAGGACGCGCCGGTGCGCCCGCGCAGCGTGTACGCCGCCACGAAGGCCGCGCAGGAACACCTCGCGGGCGCGTGGGCCGACGCGACCGGCGGCAGCGTCGCGGCACTGCGCTACCACAACGTCTACGGGCCCGGGATGCCGCGCGACACCCCGTACAGCGGCGTCGCGGCCATCTTCCGCTCCGCGCTCGAACGCGGGCAGCCCCCGACCGTCTTCGAGGACGGCGGGCAGCGGCGCGACTTCGTGCACGTGCGCGACGTGGCCCGCGCCAACGTGGCCGCGCTGGAGGCGGCACCGCCCGGCTTCCGCGCCTACAACATCGCCTCCGGCCGCCCCTGCACGATCGGCGACGTGGCGGCTTCCCTGGCGCGGGCGTGCGGTGGCCCGGCCCCCGTGGTGACCGGCCGGTTCCGGGCCGGGGACGTGCGGCACATCGTCGCCGCCCCGCACCGCGCCGGCGCCGAACTCGGCTTCACCGCCGCGCTCGCCTTCGCCGACGCGGTGGGGGAGTTCGCGATCGCGCCCCTGCGCGCCTAGCTCTCATTGACGTTCGCCGCTACCGTTTCCGGCGTGGACGACTTCGAGGCCTGGCTGGCCGCGACCCGCGACCAGATCTTCGGGGAGATCGACCGGCTGCACGAGCAGGTCCGGCGGGACGGCGCCGAGTTCCTCGCCGAGGAGGGCGGCAGCCCGGAGTTCGACGAGGTGGCGCAGCTGGTCGTTGCCGGGCGGCTCAGCTGGTCCGACGTCTGCACCGGCAACAGCGCCGACCCGGTGGTGCAGTCGCTGCACCGCCGGTTCTGGCAGGCCCCCGACGACGACGCCCGGCGGAGGTAGCCCGATGGCCGCCATCGAACACGACCCGCGCGACCTGGTCGCGTTCTCGGCGAACGTGCTCGACCCGAGCTGGGACCACTTCACCACGGTCAACCTGTACCTGCACAGGCACTGCGCCACCACCGAAGGGCTTGACGGCGTCTTCGGGGCGCTGCTCGGTCCGGCCGTGCGCAACTACGCGGCCGAGTGGCGCACCGTCGTCTCGCCCGGCGCCGGTGTGCTCCAGGCCGACTCGGCCGACCTGCGCAAGGCGGCCCGCAGGTACGAGCGCAACGAGCAGTACAACGCCGACTCGCTCTTCACCACCGGCAAGCGGCTGCAGCCCGGTTCCGGCGTGGAGGAACGGGTCGCGTTCGACACCGCGACGCCGAAGCTGAGCGTCGGTGCGTTCAAGCGGGTGTCCTACGGCGAGTTGGGCACCCCCGAGGTGCCGGCCGGACAGAAGGACTTCAAGCAGGCGTTCCAGGAACTCGACAGCAAGCTCGGCTGGCTCGAGCAGAAACTGCGCGAATACGTCGACGTCGACCTGCACGGCTACGTCCAGCCGCTGATCGGCGACTGGGGCGTGCTGTGGCGCATCTCCGACGCGTGGCGCCGCGCCGCCGGGCAGGGCGGCGACACCGCCGGGATGTATCCCCTCTACAAGGAGCTGCACACCTTCTCGCCCGCCCTGTACGCGCACTGGAACGGCCCCGGCGCGCGCGCGTTCGAGTTCCACCTCGACCGGTTCGAGGCGGCCGTGCTCGCCGCGTCGAACCAGGCGCAGTACGCGGCCGAGTCGGTGAAGGCCGGCGCCGTGTACGCCGAGAAGATCTTCAACCTGGTCTTCGACAAGGTCGAGGAGGCGCTCACCCGGGTGATGAAGCTCGCGACGTCGAAGGGCGGTGCGGCCGGGAAGTACCTGGAGGTCGTCGACCTCGTCGTGACGTTCCTCAAGGGCCTGCTGCAGACCGTCACCGACGGGGTCGGGACGCTCGTCGCCGGGTTCGATCGCTGGGTGGCCTACATGCGCACCGGCGGGGACTTCTCCGTCTTCAGGGAGAGCTGAGCGGCCGCGTCAGCTCCGCGAAGCGGCGCAGGTTCTCCGCCGCGTGCCGGGTCAGCGTCTGGGCCTGTCCGCGGTAGTGCTCCGCGACGAGCCCGTCGACCTCGGCGCGGTCCATCACCGGCAGGATGCGCGCGGCGATCGCGTTCAGGTCGCGGTAGGAGCCCTGCAGGAGGAACGGCGCCCCGTCCGGCCGGGTCGCCGAGTCGAGGTAGGTGCGGTTGACCGCGCGGACCACGTCGCGCGCGTGCGTGACGTGCCGCAGCACCACGGCGATCTCGTCGTCGGCGCGGGCGCGTTCGGTCAGGTCGACGCCGTCCACTGTGGACAGCGGGGCCAGCACCGGGTTGACGGCGAGGGCGTTCTCCAGGAACGACAGGGCGAACAGGTCGTCCCGGCCGGCCGTCACGTCGCCGAGGTTCCACACGTCGGCGCGGTTGGTGAGCATGTCCGGCACGCGGAAGCGTTCGCCGTGGCCGGTGTACGGGTTGCCGGCCAGGCAGACCGCGAACCGGCGGCCGCGCAGGTCGTACGTGCGGGCGACGCCGTCGCGGACACCCTCCATCCGCCGCTGGGCGTCGCACAGCGGCACGAAGCGCTGGAGCAGTTCGGGGGAGGTGTGCTGGATGTCGTCGACGTACAGCAGCACGTTGGTCCCCAGTTCCAGGGCGAACGTCACCTTCTCCACCTCGCGGGCGGCGGCCGCGTCCGGGGCCCGCGCCGGGTCGAGGGAGACGGTGCGGTGGCCGAGCGCGGGGCCGTTCACCCGGATGAACAGCAACCCGAGACGGCTCGCCACGTATTCCATCAACGTCGTCTTGCCGTAACCCGGCGGCGACACCAGCATCAGCAGCCCGGAACGCTCCACCGGCCCGCTGCCGACCGCGCCGAGCTGGCGCGCGAGGTTCTCGCCGACCAGCGGCAGGTACACCTCGTCGACGAGCCGGTTGCGGCGGAACCCGTCCGGCACGCGGGCCCGGAACTCGGCCGGCCGCAGGCGTTCCTCCGCGCGGCGCAGCACCTCCCGGCGCGCGGCGCGGTAGGCCCGCGCGACCGGCACCTCCTCTGCGGCGAACCGTCCGACCCGCACCAGCACCTCGTCCAGCCGCAGCGTCAGCGTGCCGTCGACGACGCGCGGGTGCGTGCCGACGAGTCCGTCCACTGTGGACGTCGCGTCGGTGTCGTCCGGATAGCGGGGCACCGCGCAGGCCAGCAGCGCCACCGCCTCCGGCAGGTCCGGCCCGGACTCGAACCCGGCCAGCCACGCCGCCGCCAGCCGGTAGCGGTCGACGGGCGACTGCTCCAGGGCGTTCAGGTCGGCGAGCAGCGTCTCCCAGGCGGGGCCGAGGGTCCCGGCGAACCGGTCGAGCAGGTCCCGCGCGCCGCGGCCGCTGACGAAGCCCTCGGGGCCGGCCGCCAGTTCCGCGACGAGGTAGTCGCCGGGGGCGGCCGGCACACCCCACTCGGCGAGGAACGGTCCGGCCGCCGCGTCGATCTCCCGCGCCAGGGCCGCCCGCGCCGCAGCGGGGGCGGTGTCGAAGGTCCGCGCGGCGCGGGCCAGGGACCGCGCCCGGACCGACCACAGTGGACCGACCGGCCCGTGCGCCCAGAAGAGCTGCGCCGCCGCCCGCACGTCCGGCGGATGGCGCAGCAGGCCGACCCGCGCGTCGAGGTCGGCGAGCGCACGAAGGATCCGTTCGGCGTCGCGGTCGTGCACGCCGCGCGTGTACCCCTCGTCGAGCCGCGTCAGGACGGCCTCGTCGACCGCGGCCCGCGGATCGGCGCCCGCGCGCACGGCGTCGAGCAGCGACACCGCGAGATACTCGGCGCGGTACACCCGTGGGGACTCCGACGGCACGGTCGCGGCGCGGTGCCCGCCGGCGAGCGCGGGGTCGCGCACCGGTTCGCGGTAGTCGGTGCCGCTGACGACCAACGCGGTCCCGTCGCCGTCGGCCACGAGCGTCAGCTCCATCGGCCGGGTGTGCACGGCGAACCGGTGCCGGCCCAGGCGCACCGTCCCGTCCTCGGCGTAGAGGTCGGCGCGGTCGCGCAGGATCCGCAGGGCGTCGAGGCGCACGGCGGCGAGCCGGCCCTCGAACTCCTCGGCGGCGGCCGCCTCGCCCAGGTCGCGCAGCTGCCCGAGCACGGCCCGCAGCCGGGCGACCAGCGGGTCGAGTTCCTCCACTGTGGACAGTGTCGCGGTCCGCTCGCGGATCGCGTCGAGGCACCGCCGCGCGGTCTCCGTGCGCCGGCGCACCCGCTCGGCCCGCTCGCCGGCCAGCGCCTGCCGCCGCTCCGCGAACGCCTCCACCACGTCCGCGCGCAGGTCGTCGACCGCCGCCGCGGGGGCGGTCTCCGGACGGCGTGCGTCCAGGTCGGTCAGCCGCTGCAGCAGTCCCGTCAGGCCGGCGTCGCACGCGTCGGGCGTGTCCGCGCCGTCGAGCGCGGTCGGCACCGCCTGCCGCAGCAGCGCCAGCTCCGCCGCGAACGCCGCCCGCTCCGCCCCGCCGCGCAACTCCCGCAGGTGAGCGTCGAGCGTGGTGCGCACGGCGTTGAGCCGCCCGAGCAGCACACCCGTACGCGCGAGAACATCCGCCCGCGCGGCCGGGTCGACGTCGTCCAGGCCACCGACGAGGTCGCCCAGGGCGCGCAGGGCGTCCGCCTCGGTCCGCACGTCGGCGACGACGGCCGCGCCGGCCGCGTACGCACCGCCACCGCTGCGACCGCCATCGCCGCCGCCGGAAGGCCCGGCCGCCACGCCGGCGGCTAACGGCCCGGTGCCCGCTGCTCCCGCTGCGCCCATGCCGCCGGCCGCCGCCACGCCGGTGGCGCTCGCTGCGCCGGAGCCGCCGGCCGGGCCGGGACCACCCGCCGGTGGCCCTGCCGCGATCGCCGCCGCCCTCGCCTCCAGCGCCCCGACGCGTTCCTCCTGCTCCGCGAAGCCGCCCGGCGCGGACAGCAGCGCCACCACGTCCCGCCCCGCCGCCGCCAGCGCCGCGTCCATCTCGTCGGCGAGCCCCGTGAGCCGGGTCCGGTCGGCGTGCGGCAGGTCGTGCAGGGCGGCGAGCCCGGCCCGTTCCCGCCGGAGTGACGCGATACGGGTCGTCCACTCGGCGCTCGTCCGGGGCCGGACGGACCGGTGTGCCAATGACACGACCCGTTCCGCGGCGGCGTCCACAGTGGACGCGGTCGCTGCGGCGAGCGCGTCGACGCGGACCCGTTCGGCGGCCACGCGGGCGGCGGCGTCGCGGACGGCGACGACGGGTGCGCGCAGGTCACCGACGTCGGCGTCGCCGAGCCAGTGGTACCGGTCGAGCAGCCGGGCGCACGCCGTGCGCACCTGGTCGGGCGCCGGTGTCGACCCGACCGCCAGGCGGTGCAGCGCCGAGGCGTCGGCGACGGCGGCCGCGAGGTCGGCGTTCCCGATGCGGGCGAGCGGGCCGTCGGAGCGCGGCGCCGCCACCGTGGCGAACGGCGTCCGCCACACCTGCGTCACGAAGTCGTCGCGCAGCAGCACCAGCGTCCCGTCGTCGCACAGCGCGTACCCCCGCCCGACGAGCGGCGCCGGTACCTCGCGGCGCACGGCGCTGTACGGCATCAGCAGCGTGCGCCCGTCCACCGGGGAGCGGAACGCGTACAGCACATCGGTGCCGTCCGCCGCGCGCACCGCGCCGTCGAAGGCCAGGTCGGCGGCGTCGACCGAGAAGGTCCGCCCCTCGCCGGTGGCCAGGTGGTAGCCGCCCGGGAAGACGACGCCGTGCCCGTCCGGCAGCAGGCGGCAGCCCTGGCCCACCGCGTCGACCCGGGTCACCGTGCCGGACGGCGGGTGGCAGATCAGGAAGCGTTCGACGGTCTCCCCGTAGGGCCGGATCCGCAGCAGCACCAACGGTTCCGCGACGGTCCACGCCACGGCGAGGTCGGCGAGGCTCTGCAGCGGCTCATCGACCGGCTCGCTCCACACCCGGTCGTCCGGGCGGGCCGAGACGGTCAGTTGTCCACCGTGGACGCGCACCGACAGGCCGCCCGGCGCGGCGACCGCACCGTCGACGAAGTCCTCCCGGGCGGCCCGGGTCCACGGCGGTTCCCCGTCGGCGACCGGGGACTGGCCGCGGTCGTCGAGGTAGCGCACCCCGTCCGGGGAGACCTCCCAGCGCAGGACCCGCAGATCCGGCCCGGTGCGGAAGACCGCCAGCAGCAGGCCGTCGGCGACCCGCAGGTCGGTCAGCCGGGCGTCCCGGAAGTACCGGAACAGTGTGGCCACGTCGGCGAGGAGCCGCTCGTCGGCCAACCATGCCGGTTGCGCCGGGGCACCGTCCACTGTGTACGCCCGCAGCACGTCGTCGACCCCGCCGGCCCGCCTCGGCCGCACCCCGACCAGAAGTTTCCCGTCCACGGCCACGATGTCGACCGGCGTCGCCGCGCCGTCCCACGCCAGGCGGCCGGTCCGCAGCAGGCGCAGCCCCGGGTCCCCGAACTCCGCCACCCGCCGCGACTCCAGCAGCGCGACCCGGCGGGCGAGTTCGGCGGCCCGGCCGGCGAGCCGGTCGCGCAGCACCGCGTAGGTGCCGTCGTCCGGCCCGCCGGCCGCCACCGGGGCCACGGCGAGCGCCGTCATCCCGCCGCCCCGTCGTGCGACGAGGAACCGCCGTTGGCCGAAGCCGGGGCGACCTTCGACGCGAGGAACCGGGTCACCGGCTCCACCAGGCCTTGCGCCAGTTCGGAGCGCTCCAGGAAGCCGTCGACGCTCTTGCCCAGCGTGACGGCGCCCACGAGCCGGTCCACGAACACGCTGTCGCCGCCGACGATGTCGATGTTCGCGTTCTCCAGGCCGGTCGACAGCACGAGCGCCTGCGCCTCGGCGACCTTCTGCTGCGCGGCGATCCCCGCGAGGCGCACCTCCTTGTCGGCCTCGACGCGCAGCCGGTACTCCTCGTGCCCGCGGCTCGCCTCGTCCAGGGCGGCCATCGCGGCGGCCTTGTCCACCAGGCCGGCGGCCTCGCCCTTGAGCCGGTCCCGCACGGCGGCCGCCTCGACGCGGGCCTTCTCCGCCGCCACGGCCGCCTCGGCCAGGCCGACCTTCTCCAGCGCGTCGGCGTCGCGCTCGCGCACCTGCGCCGCCGCCAGCCCGGCTGCCGCCGCCTCGGCCTGCAGCCCCTCCGCGAGCCGGATCTTCGCGGCCGCGTCGAGATCGGCTGACTCCTGCCGGGACCGCGCGAGGGTGATCGCCTCACGGGCCCGGAAGATCGCGGCCTGCTCGGCGGCCTCGGCGGCCTTGATGTCCTTCACGAGACGTTCCTGCGCCTCGGCCTCCGCCGCGATGACGACGGCCTGGCGGGTCCGTTCGGCCTCCTCGACGGTGCGCAGCCGCTTGATCGCCTCCTCCTGCTCGGCGACGGTGCGCTCGACGGCGATGCGTTCCCGCACGACGTCGGCGATGAGCCGCTTCTCGGCCTCCAGTTCCTTGTCCCGGCTGATGGCCGCCAGCGACACCTCGCGCTCCCGCGCCACGACCTCCAGCAGCCGGTCCTTCTCGATCCGCTCGGCCTCGACGGCGATGACCCGTTCGCGGTTCTTCCGCGCCACGGCGATCTCGCGGTCCTTGTTCTCGTCGAGGACGCCGATCTGCTCGTCGGTGCGGGTGTGCGCGGTCTGGTAGCGCAGGCGTTCCTCCGCCTGGACGCGGGAGATCTCGGCCTCCTCGCGGGCCCGCACGGTCTCGATCTCACGCCGCTGCCGGATCTCGGCATCGGCCTGACGACGTTCCAGCTCGAGGATCGCCTCGCGGGCGTCGACGTCCTGCCGAGCAATTTCCTTCTCCTCCGTGCGGCGGAACTCGTTGGTGCGGACGTGTTCGATCGCCGTCAGCTCGGTGATCTTCCGGATGCCCTGCGCGTCGAGGATGTTCGCCGGGTCGAGCCGCGCCATCGGGGTCTGCTCCAGGAAGTCGATCGCCGCGTCCTCGAGGCTGTAACCATTGAGGTCCGTGCCGATCACCCGGATGATCCGATCGCGGAACTCCTCCCGCTTGGTGTACAGGTCGACGAAGTCGAGCTGCTTGCCGACGGTCTTCAGGCCTTCGGAGAACTTCGCGTTGAACAGCTCCTGCAGCGTCTCCCGATCGGAGCCGCGCTGCGTCCCGATGGCCTGCGCCACCTTGATGACGTCCTCGACGGTCTTGTTGACCCGCACGAAGAACGAGATGCGGATGTCCGCACGGATGTTGTCCCGGCAGATGAGCCCCTCGGGACCGGTCCGCTCGATGTCGATGGTCTTCACCGAGATGTCCATGATCTCGGCCTTGTGCAGCACCGGCAGCACGATCGCCCCGGTGAACGTCACGTGCACCTGGCGCACCTTCGAGATGATGAGCGCCTTTCCCTGCGGAACCTTGCGGAAGAGGCGGGTCACGAGCAGCACCGTGCCGACGGCGACCAGCAGGCCGACGGCGAGCAGTACTCCGATTCCCGCGGTGATGACGTCCATGCGTGACGCCTCCTTCGGAAAGTCAGGTGATGGGGGTGATCCAGAAAACCTCGTCGTCGGCGTCGTATCCGTAGATGAGCGCCGTCCAGCCGGCCGCCTCGTGCGCCTCTCCGACCAGGCGCACCTGGATGACCGCGGACGAACCGTCGTCGGCCGTCACCTCGGCCTGCCCGTAACCGGTGTCGACGTGCCGGGTGCGCACCACGCACGTGCGCCCCACGAACGCCGACCGCGAGGCCCCTTCCGACGTCGGCAACAGCCGTCGTCCCGCCACGACGAGCCCGCGCGTGCCGGCCCACGCCACGCCGAGCGCCGCCGGCACCAGCAGCACCGCCAGCGTCGCCCGCACCGGACCCGGAACGGGCACCCGCCCGAGCAGTTCGCCGCCGGCGAGGCTGACGAACCACGCCAACGCGATCAGCGTGGTGCCGGCGACGGCGACCGGGACGCCGCTGAGTCCGACGGCGCCGGCGATCTCGTCGAGCCCGCCCTCGGCCCCCTCGGCGTCGGCCGCACCGAGGAGGACGAAGAGCCAGTAGCCCACGGCGACCAGCAGCAGGAACGTGAACAGCCCCGTGGGGAAGCCGAACGCCGCTTCCGCGAACCGGTTCACGAGCCACCTCCCGCCACGGTCCACAGTGGACCCGGGCGCTGCGCCCCCGTGCCGCACCGCCCGTGTGCCATAGCGTGCCCGGTGGGCGGGGCCCGCGACAGTGCCCGCTCCGGCTACGCTTGACGCGCCTTGATTGCCGGGTTCCGGCAACGAACATCGGAGGTGCACGTGGCCGTCAGCCGCTCGTCACGCATGTCCGCTCATTCCGCACTGCTGGACGGATACCCCGAGATCCTCGACGACGTGTGCCGCACGGGACGCCGGCTGACCCGCCGGGAGCGCGACGCGCGCCGGCGTCTCGGGGTGGCGGCCGCGGCGGACAACGTTCCGCTCGGGACGGTGGTGGACCTGTACCTCACGGCCACCCGGCGGGCGTGGGCCGACCTGACGGTGCCGCCGGCGCGGGCGCACGAGGTCGCCGGTGCCGTGCTCGACGCGGCCAACGACGCGATCGTGGCGCTGACGAAGGGCTACGACGAGGCGCAGCGCACGGCGATCCGGGCGGAGGAGGCGGCGCGTCGGGAGTTCGTCGACGACCTGCTCCTCGGTGGCGACCCGGGCCGGCTGGCCGAACGCGCGGGCCGCTTCGGACTGGTGCTGACCGCCCCGCACGTGGTGGCGGTGGTGCGCGGCGAGCAGCCGTTCGGGGACACCGACGAGCGCACCCGGCGGGCGGCGGAGCTGGCGCGGTCTCGGCTGGGCAGTGCACTGGTCGCCACCAAGGAGGGGCTGCTGGTGTGTGTCGTGCCGAGCGGCGACGACGCGGCCGTGGCCGACCGGATGCGCGAGGCGATGGGGCACGACCGGCCCGGCACCGTCGGCGTGGGGCGGCCGTACCCGGGGCCGGGCGGGGTCGCGCGTTCCTACGACGACGCCCGCACCGCCCTGGACCTGGCCCGGCGCCTCGGCCTTCCGGCCGGTCAGGTGCTCGGCGCGGACCTGCTGGTGTACCAGGTGCTCGGGCGCGACCGCGCCGCGATGGTCGATCTCGTGGCGACGGTGCTGGAGCCGTTGCGCGGTGCCCGCGGCGGCGCCCAGCCGCTGCTCGACACGCTCACCGCGTACTTCACGGCCGGCAGCGCCGCCGCGGCGGCGCGGGCGCTGCACCTGAGCGTGCGGGCGTTCACCTACCGGCTGGCGCGGGTGCAGCAGCTGACCGGCTACGACCCGGTCGCGCCGGCGCAGCGCTACACGCTGGAGACCGCCGTCCTCGGCGCCCGCATGCTCGGCTGGCCCGCCAACGACCTTCCCCCGCGCGGCTAGGGAATCGCCTGGATCGGGGCGTTACGGTTGGTCCGTCGAAGAGTCGGCGACCTACGGTCCCGGTCATGAACTTCGTCTTCGTGCCCGGCGTCAATCACGGCGGCTGGTGCTGGTACCCCGTCGGCCGGCGGGTCCGCGCGGCCGGGCACGCCGCGTACGCCCTCACGCTGCCGGGCCTGGCCATGGGTGACGATCCCACCGGCCTGCGTCTGGCGGACGCGGTCGATCACATCGTCCATGAGGTCGAACGTCGCGACCTGCGCGATGTCGTGCTCGTCGGCCACAGCTTCGCGGGCGTTCCGATCACCGGCGCGGTCCCGCGCATCGCCGACCGGCTGGCGCACCTGGCGTTCTTCAGCGCGTTCATCCCGCGGCGCAACGAGTCCATGGCGCAGGCGCTCGGTCCGGAGACGGCGGCATGGATCCGCGCCACCGTCGATTCGTCGCCCGACGGCACCGTCCCGCTGGACTTCGCCACGTTGAGCGGCCGGCTCATGCAGGACGAACCGGAGGCCCTCCAGCGGCTGGTCTTCGACCTGCTGACCCCGCAGCCGGGTGGCTACATCCTGGACGCGCTCGACGTCGACGGGCTGGCGACGCACGGACTGCCGATCACCTATCTGCTCGCCGAGCGGGACATCGCGCTCGCGGCGCCGGGCGTCGAACTGGCCGCACGCCTCGGCGTCGAACCGATCATGGTGCCCGGCACCCACGAGGCGATGCTGACGCACCCCGACGAACTGGCCGAGGCCCTGCTCAAGCACACCGTCGGCGGCTAGGACGCCGGCGGGGTGCGCTACCGTCGCTGCGTGCACACCATCGGCTCGGGGCCCTCCGCCGTGCCCGCGCACCTGCGGGCGCAGAAGGGGCTGCGGGCCGTCGCCGAGTACAACGACGTGCGCAAGTCGGCGCGGGTCGCCTATGCGCTCTGGTGCGTCGTGGGCATCTTCGGCGGGCACCGCTTCTATCTCGGCGACACCCGCCGTTCCATCGGAATGCTCTTCACCCTGGGCGGCCTGGGGCTCTGGACGGTGGTTGACGTCTTCCTCATCGGGCGGCGGGTCCGCGAGGTGAACGAGGCCCGGCGGGCCGCGGTCCTCGCCCGGCACCGGATCGCCGACTTCGACGGCTCCCCGATCTGGCTCGCCCGCCGCTGACCCCGCGACCCTGGGGCGTCCCGGGCGCCGCGGCCCGACGGGATCCACCGGACAGGACCTATGCGGCGCCGCCGCACCAGTGCGCCACCGCCGCGGCGAGCCCGGCCTCGTCGCCGCCGGCCCAGGCGATGTATCCGTCGGGGCGCACGAGCGTGTACCGCAGCAGCGGCGCGGCGGACCCCACGGGGACGGCCGGCACCGGCACCGACGGGGCCGGGCCCCGGTGGGCGACGACGAAGCCGCCGTCGCGCAGCGCCTCGTAGACGCCGTGCAGGCCGCCCGAGTCGACGTCCGGGAAGCGGCGGCCGGCCCACTGGCCGTCGCCGGCGTACCGGATGCCGACGCCGGTGATCCGGTCGGCGAGCGCGCGCCGCACCGGTCCGAGGCTGAGCGCCGTGCGGATGCCGAGGTTGCGCGCCTGCACGCCGAGCCGGGAGCGCGAGAGGACCGCCTTGAAGAGTAGGTCGGTGAGCTTGAGGACGCCGGCGCCGACCGGGTGGCGTTCGGACTGATAGGTGTCGAGCAGTCCGGGGAAGGCGCGCCCGCGCAGCTCCGCCGCCAGTTTCCAGCCGAGGTTGATCGCGTCCTGGATGCCGGTGTTCATGCCCTGGCCGCCTACCGGCGAATGGACGTGGGCCGCGTCGCCGGCCAGGAAGACCCGTCCCTCGCGGTAGCGTGCCGCCTGGCGTAGTTCGCTGAGGAACCGGGTCGACCACCGCGGGGCGCTCATCCCGAAGTCGTCGCCGGCGATCCGGGTGAACGACTCCAGCAGTTCCGCGTGCGTCACCGGAACGTCCAAGGGCACCGTGTCGCGCCGCCGGTCCCACGCGATCGCGCGGAACCATCCGTCGCCGAACGGCACGAAGAGCACCATGCCGTCGGGCGACCTGCGGGCGAAGAGCGTCTCGACGGGCGGCCGCGCGAGCTTCACGTCCGCGAGGATGATGTGCGTGGCGTACTGCTCGCCGACGAAGGGGATGCCGCTCAGTTCGCGAACGGCGCTGTGCGCGCCGTCGGCGCCGACGGCGTAGGTGGCGTCCACTGTGGACGGACCGGCGGGCGTGTCGACGGTGAGGCGCACGCCGTCGGCGTTCTGGGTGAGGCCGGTGACCCGGGCGCCACGGTCGATGCGGGCGCCGAGCTTGAGCGCGCGTTCGGTCAGCAGCTTCTCGGTGCCGCTCTGCGGGACGATCAGCGCCATCGGGTAGCGGCTGTCGACCGTGTCGAGCCTGACGGAGGCGCCCGGCGTGGGGGCCACGGACGTGACGGTCAGCCCGCGGGGGATGAGGTCGTCGGCGAGCCCGCGCCCGTCGAGCATCTCCAGGGTCCGGGCGTGCACGGCGAACGCGCGGGTGAGATTGGGCTCGTCGGCGCGCCGTTCGAGCACCCGGCACTCGATGCCGGCGAGACGCAGCTCGCCGGCGAGGGCGAGGCCGGTCGGGCCGGCTCCCACGATGGCGACCTCGGTGTCGGTCATGGTCGGGCTCCTGTCTCCAGCGCTGCATCGGTAACGGGGGGAAGGTACCCAGAATTCATCAAGCGTTGAAAGCCCTTTTTCATCATGTGATGAATTCGTTGGGTGCGTCGTGGCTTGCGTCCCGGCTTGCGCGAGATCGCCGAAAGCCATTCCGCAAGGATTGCAAGTTCTTGCATAGCTTGCGTACGATGCCGTCATGACGCGGCGGCTGGCAGAGGTGGCGAAGAAGGTCGGGGTCTCCGAGGCCACCGTCAGCCGGGTGCTCAACGGCAAGCCCGGCGTCTCGGAGGCCACCCGCGAGGCCGTGCTCACCGCGCTCGACGTGCTCGGGTACGAGCGGCCGACCCAGCTGCGCGGCGACCGTGGCCGGCTGGTCGGGCTGGTGCTGCCCGAGTTGCAGAACCCGATCTTCCCCGCGTTCGCCGAGGTGGTCGGCGGGGCGCTGGCCCAGCAGGGGTACACGCCGGTGCTCTGCACCCGCACGGCCGGCGGCGTCACCGAGGCGGAGTACGTCGAGCTGCTGTTGCAGCACCAGGTCTCCGGGATCATCTTCGCCGGGGGCTTCTACGCCCAGGCCGACGCGCCGCACGCGCACTACACCCGCATCCTGGAGCGCCGGCTGCCGGCCGTGCTGGTCAACGCCGCGATCGACCGGCTGGAGTTCCCCCGCGTCTCCTGTGACGACGCCGTGGCCGTCGAGCAGGCGCTCGGCCACCTGCTCGCCCTCGGGCACACGAGGATCGGCCTGCTGCTCGGGCCCGCGGACCACGTGCCGTCGCGGCGCAAGCGGGCGACGTTCACCGAGCTGGCGGGCGCGGCCGGGATCGACGCCGAGCTGGTCGAGCACGCGATGTTCTCCATCGAGAGCGGCCAGGCGGCGACGGCCCGGCTGCTGCGGCGCGGGGTGACCGGGGTGGTCTGCGCCTCCGACCCGCTCGCGCTCGGTGCGGTCCGCGCGGCCCGGCGCAGCGGCCGTTCCGTGCCCGGTGACCTCTCCGTCGTGGGCTACGACGACTCCGCGCTGATGAACTGCACCGACCCGCCGCTGACCACCGTGCGCCAGCCGATCGAGGCGATGGGTCGGGCCGCCGTCGAGCTGCTGGTGGGACAGATCGACCGGGCCTCCGTCTCCACGGACGAGCTTCTGTTCGAACCGGAGCTCGTGGTGCGCGGCAGCACCGGCCCGGCCGCCACCCGCTGACCCGATCCGCTGACGGGGCGCCCGCAAGCTCCCTACGCTGGTGGGATGCGGCTTCCGTGGCGTCGCCGGACCCCGGCGCCGGGCGAGGCGGCGGCGACGCTCGCGGCGATGTTCGCCGAGGAGGCGCGCTGCGACGGCCGGCTCGTGTACCCCGAACACCTCGACCGGTCCCGGCTGGACTTCTCGGTGAGCAGCCTGCTCGTGGTCGACGACTATCTCGACCACCTCCACGCGCACCGGCCGCCGGAGGTGATCAGCGGCGCGTTCGAGGGCGACGCGGAGTCGTCCTGGGGCCGCACCGTGATCCGCGCCGGTATGTACGTGGGTGAGGTCCTGCGCTGGAACAGCCGCCCCGGCTACGAGTGGCTGGCCTTCGACGCGGCCCGCGCGCGGTTCCCGGACTCCTTCCGCGACGTCGAGTGGAGCCTGTCGGCCTGCGCCGTGCTGGCGACGGCGGGGGGTGACCTCCTGGCGCCCGTGAGCAAGGTGCTGAAGTTCCTCGACAACGGTCGCGAGGACAGCGTGTACGCCTTCGCCGCCTACATCTGCCGGTAGCTGACCTGCGTCTTGGCGATTTTTTGCAGGGTTCTATTTACTTCTTGCGGAGCCTCGGCCTAACCTTCTGGGCACATCGAGGCCCGTGAGGGCTCCGTGCCACCCACCCTGCACCCCCTTGAAGGATCTGCCATGCAGAGACCCACCCTCTTGCGGCGCGGACTCCCGCTGCTGCTCGCCTCCGGGTTAGTGATCGCCGGCGCCGCCGCGTGCGGCGACAGCGACGAGGACTCCGCGGACGGCGTCACCACCATCACCGTCAACGCGCTGCCGCCGGAGACGGAGACCGTCAACCGCAAGAACTTCCTGGCCGACGTCGCGGAGTTCGAGAAGAAGTATCCGAACATCAAGATCAATGCCAAAGAAGGCAAGATGGACCCGAAGACGTTCAGCACCAAGCTGGCCGGTGGCCAGTTGGAGGACGTCTTCTACGTCTACTTCACCGATCCGGCGCAGCTCATCGCCAAGAAGCAGACCGCCGACATCACCCCGTACCTCAAGGACTTCCCGTCCGTGCAGAACCTCAAGCCGGACATCATGAAGGTGTTCAAGGACGAGAAGGGGAACGTCTACGGCCTGCCGTGGACCAACTACACGCTCGGCCTGCTGTACAACCGGGCGGTCTTCACCACGGCCGGCCTCGACCCGGACAAGCCGCCGACGACGTGGGCCGACGTGCGCACCGCCGCCAAGAAGATCGCCGACCTCGGTGACGGCTACGTCGGCTACGGCGACTACAGCAAGAACAACACCGGCGGCTGGCACTTCACCGCCGAGCTGTACTCGATCGGCGGCGACATCGCGGTCAAGAACGGCGACACGTGGAAGGCCGCGTTCAACAACGACAAGGGCAAGCAGGTCCTCCAGCAGCTGTACGACATGCGCTGGGTCGACAACAGCATGGGCAGCAAGCAGCTGCTCGAGTACGCCGACCTGCTGACGATGATGGGCTCCGGCAAGCTCGGCATGTACGTGGCCGCCGCCGACAACATCCCCACGATCGTCAACCAGTACCAGGGCAACTACAACGACTACGGCCTCGGCCCGATGCCCGGCGGCGTCAACGCGCTCGGCGGCGGCGAGGCGTTCATGTTCAACGCGAAGGCGTCGCCCGCCAAGCTCAAGGCCGGCATCACGTGGGTCACCTGGATGTACGCGAACGCCGACCGGCTGGAGTTCGACTACGCGCGCAAGAACGCCGACAAGGTGCCCGTCGGCCTGCCGCAGCCCAACCTCTTCACCGGTGCGGACGACGCCAAGCAGGCCGAGGCGGCCAAGAAGCACGGCAACGTGCCGACGCGGAACTACGCGCCGTTCGTCGCCGGCCTGGATAAGACGCCGCTGAAGCTCGAACCCCCGGCGGCGCAACAGATCTACGCCGTTCTCGACACCACGATGCAGGGCGTCCTGACGGACAAGAACGCCGACATCGGCAAGCTGCTCAATGAGGCCGAGAAGCAGGTGAACCAGATTCTCGCGGCAGTACCCAAGTGAGTGTGATCCAGCAGGAGCGGGTCGCCGGTCGCAGCACGCGGCCGGCGACCCCGCCGCTGACCAAGCGCCGCCGCAGGCTCGGCGACAACCTGCTCGCCTACGTGTTCCTCGCCGCGGCCCTCGTCTGCTTCGGGCTCTTCTCGTGGTACCCGATGGTGAAAGGCGTCGTCCTCAGCTTCCAGAAGGACTACCTCGTCACCGACCCCGAGTGGGTGGGCCTGGACAACTACCGCACGGTTCTCGCCGACCCGCTCTTCCTCACCGCGTGGTGGAACACGCTGAAGTTCACCGGGCTGGCGCTGGTCTTCGGCTACGCGGTGCCGTTCGGGATCGCCGTGCTGCTCAACGAACTGCGGCACTTCAAGGGCTACTTCCGCCTCGTGGTGTACCTGCCGGTGATGCTGCCGCCGATCGTGACCGTGCTGCTGTGGCAGTACTTCTACGACCCGGGGGCGGGGCTGTTCAACACCGTCCTCAGTGGACTGCACCTGCCGACGTCGGCGTGGACGCAGGACGCCGACACGGCGATGCTGTCGCTGGTGCTGGTGTCGACCTGGTCCAACCTGGGCGGCGCCACCATCATCTACCTCGCCGGCCTGCAGGGGATCCCGGGCGAGCTGTACGAGGCGGCGGAGCTGGACGGCGCGAACATCTGGCAGCGGCTGCGCCACGTGACGCTGCCGCAGATGCGGTTCCTGCTGCTGGTGATGCTGCTGTTGCAGGTCATCGCGACGATGCAGGTCTTCATCGAGCCGTTCCAGCTCACCGGCACCACGACGCCGTCGACAATCACGGTGATGATCCTGGTGTACCGGTACGCGTTCGCCGTCAACAACGACTTCGGGCTGGCCGCCGCGATGAGCGTGCAGCTGTTCATCGTGCTCGGGGCGTTCTCGGCGATATACCTGCGACTCACCCGCGACCGGAACGCGTGAAGGGCGAGGCGATGCGGACCCTGATCTCCGACAAGGACCTGAACCGACCGCGCGGCAAGGCGATCTACTGGACCGTCCTGACCCTGGTGACCGTCCTGTTCACGCTGGCGTTCGTCTTCCCGCTCTACTGGATGTTCGCCAGCGCGGTGAAGGCGCCCGCCGAGTACGCCGCGCCGGATCCGACGCTGATCCCCGAGTCGTTCCACCCCGAGGCCTATGCGAACGCCTGGACCCGGCTCGACGTCGCGCGGTACTTCTTCAACACCGCCTGGTACGCCCTCGGCGGCTGGCTGATCCAGCTCGTCGTCTGCGTCCTCGCGGCGTACGCGCTGTCGAAGCTGCGGCCGCGCTTCGGCAACCTGGTGCTGGGGGCGATGCTCGCCAGCCTCATGCTGCCCGCCTCGGCCCTGCTCGTGCCGGCCTACCTGACCGTCGTCGACGTGCCGCTGCTGCACGTCAACCTCATCGACACGCCCTGGGCGCTGTGGCTGCCCGCCGCGGCGAACGCGTTCAACGTGTACGTGCTCAAGCGGTTCTTCGACCAGATCCCGGACGACCTGCTCGACCAGGCCGCGATCGACGGCGCCGGACGGCTGCGAACGCTCTGGAGCGTCGTGCTCCCGCTGTCGCGGCCCGTCCTCGCGGTGGTCTCCATCCTGGCGGTCATCGCCATGTGGAAGGACTTCGTGTGGCCGCTGCTCGTCCTGCAGGACCCGCAGAAGCAGACGCTCAGCGTGGCGCTGTCGCGGATGGCCGGCATCGGGTCGTTCGTGCCGCCGACGGAACTGATGGCCGGGCTCGCCATCGCCAGCGTGCCGATGATCGTGGTGTTCCTGATCTTCCAGCGCCAGATCCTCGCCGGACTCTCCTCCGGCGGGCTCAAGGGATGAGGACTGTCATCAACACAGAACAGCCGTGGTGGCCCGGTGCCGCCATCTACCAGGTGTACATCCGCAGCTTCGCCGACGGGAACGGCGACGGCGTCGGCGACCTCGCCGGCCTGCGCGCCCGCCTGCCGTACCTCGCCGGGCTCGGCGTCGACGCCGTGTGGGTCACGCCGTGGTTCCCGTCGCCGATGGCCGACGGCGGGTACGACGTGGCCGACTACCGCGCCATCGACCCCGCGTTCGGCACGCTCGCGGAGGCGGAGAAGCTGGTCGAGGAGGCGCACTCGGTCGGCCTGCGGATGATTATCGACCTGGTGCCGAACCACTGCTCCAGCGAGCACGCGTGGTTCAGGGCCGCGCTCGCCGCGCCACCCGGTTCGGCGGAACGGGAACGCTTCGTCTTCCGCGACGGCGTCGACGGCGGGCCGCCCAACGGCTGGGAGTCCATCTTCGGCGGCCCGGCCTGGACGCAGGTCCACGATGGACAGTGGTACCTGCACCTGTTCGACACCGCCCAGCCGGACTTCAACTGGCACAACCCCGAGGTGCGGGCCGAGTTCCTCGACATCGTGCGCTTCTGGCTGGACCGCGGCGTCGACGGTATCCGCATCGACTCGGTCGCCGTGCTGCTGAAGGACTTCGCGCTCGGCCACCCCGAGTCGTACACGGATCGCGACGGCATCCACGACATCTACCGCGAGTGGCGGCGCGTCGCGGACACGTACCCCGGCGACCGGCTGCTCATCGGCGAGATCTGGCTGCCCGACCACGAACGCTTCAGCGCCTACCTGCGGCCGGACGAGCTGCACACGGCGTTCAACTTCGAGTTCCTCTGCTCGGCGTGGGAGGCCTCGTCCCTGCGGAAGGTCGTGGACGCCACGCTCGCCGCGCACGCTCCGGTCGCCGCGCATCCCACCTGGGTGCTGTCCAACCACGACACCACGCGCCACGTGACCCGCTACGGGCGGGCGGACACGACGTTCGCGTTCGGCGGTGCGCTGCACAGGAGTCCCACCGATGCGGCGCTCGGCACGCGGCGGGCCCGTGCGGCGGCGCTGCTGTCGATGGCGCTGCCCGGCGGCGTGTACGTCTACCAGGGCGAGGAACTCGGGCTGCCCGAGGTCGAGGATCTGCCGGACAGTGCGCGCCAGGACCCGATGTTCCACCGCACGAACGGCGTGGACGCCGGCCGGGACGGCTGCCGCGTGCCGATCCCGTGGTCGGGAACCGTTGCGCCGTACGGCTTTTCCCCTGCCGATGCGCACGCGCAGCCGTGGCTGCCGCAGCCGTCGGACTGGGCCGGTCTCTCCGTCGCGGCGCAGTCCCGACAGGAAGGCTCGATGCTGAATCTCTACCGCACCGCGCTCTCCCTCCGCTGTGACCTGGAAGCGCTCGGCGCGGGGGCGATCGCGTGGCGCGAGGACCTGCCCGAGGGCGTGGTGGCCTTCGACCGCGATCCGGGATTCACCTGCGTGGTGAATCTGTCGCCCGCACCGATCGACCTGCCGGCGCACAGCGAGGTGCTGCTGGCGAGTACACCCCTCGACGGCGACCGGCTGCCCACGGACGCCGCCGTCTGGCTTCGTCGCGCATAGCCCCTTTCGAAAGGACACCCCCCATGTCCAGACGCACCATGGCCGTGACCGGTCTCGCCGCGACACTCGTCGTGGCGGCCGGTGCGGTCGCGTTCCTCGCCGTGCAGGCGCCGCCCGCCCGCGCCGCCGGCTTGTCGCCGTTCGACATCCAGGGGCGCGGGGCCACCGTGCCCTTCGTCGAACAGGAGGCCGAGGAGGTCCCGCACACCGGTACGAAGATCGGGCCGGACCGCTACTACGGCACGCTCCCGTCGGAGGCGTCCGGCCGGGAGGCCGTCACCCTGGACGCCGTCGGCGAGTACGTCGAGTTCACCCTCACCGCGCCGGCCAACGCGATGACGTTCCGGTACAGCCTGCCGGACGGGCCGGGCGGGGTCGGCCGCGACGCGTCGATCGACGTGCGGGTCAACGGGAGCGTGCTGAGGAGCGTGCCCGTCACCTCGAAGTACGGCTGGTACTACGGCGCCTACCCGTTCACCAACACGCCGGGCCTGAATCCGCACCACTTCTACGACGAGGCGCGGACCATGTTCGGGTCCACGCTCGCCCAGGGGACGAAGGTGCGGTTGCAGGTCTCCTCGACCGCGCAGTCGCCGACGTTCACGATCGACCTCGCCGACTTCGAGGCCGTCCCGGACGCGAAACCCAAGCCCGCCAACGCCATCGACGTGGTCGCCGACTTCGGCGCCGACCCCGGCGGTGGGAGTGCCGACAACACGGCCAGGTTCCAGGCCGCGGTCGACGCCGGTCGGGCGCAGGGCCGTCCCGTCTACGTTCCCCGGGGGAACTACACGCTGTGGGACCACGTCGTCGTCGACGGCGTGACGCTGCAGGGCGCCGGCCCGTGGTACTCCGTCCTGGGTGGACGGCACCCTACCGAACGGAACCGGGCGGCCGGCATCTACGGCAAGTATGTGAGCGGCGGCGGCTACAAGGGCGGCATCCGTCCGCACGAGGCGAACGGCCCGAGCCGCAACGTCACCGTGAAGGACCTCGCGGTCATCGGCGACGTGCAGGAGCGGGTCGACGACGACCAGGTGAACGCGTTCGGCGGCGCGATGTCCAACTCGGTCATCGACAACGTGTGGATGCAGCACACGAAGGTCGGCGCGTGGATGGACGGCCCGATGGACGGGCTCACCATCCGCAACAGCCGCATCCTCGACCAGACCGCCGACGGCGTGAACTTCCACTGGGGCGTCACCAACTCCACCGTCACGAACACGTTCGTGCGCAACACCGGTGACGACGCGCTCGCGATGTGGGCCGACACCGTGCCGAACGTCAACAACTCGTTCACGTTCAACACGATCGGCGTCACGATCCTCGCGAACCACCTGGTGACCTACGGCGGGCGGGACATCAGGATCACCGACAACGTGACGGCCGACTCGGTCACCAACGGCGGCGGCATCCACGTCGCGAACCGCTACACCAACGTGCGCGGCGCCTCCGGCGTGCAGGGCACCGTCACCGTCGCCCGCAACACCCTCATCCGCAACGGCAACAGCGACTACAACTGGAACTTCGGCGTCGGCGCGATCTGGTTCAGCGGCCTCAACGAGGCCATCACGCAGGCCACCATCAACGTCACCGACACCGACATCCTCGACAGTTCCTACGCGGCGCTGCACTGGATCGAGGGCGAGGTGCACAACGTCAACCTGACGAACGTGCGCATCGACGGCGCGGGCACCTACGCGTTGCAGATCCAGGAGGCCGGCTCGGCGACGTTCACCAACGTGCGGGCCACGAACATCGCGCAGCCGAACCCGATCCACAACTGCAAGGGCAGCCTGTTCCGCATCACGCAGGGCGCCGGGAACTCGGGCTGGTATGCGGATCCGCCGTTCTGCGGCGACTGGCCGGCTCCGCAGTGGAACCACGGCCCGTCGACCCCGCCGTCCTCCGGCGGCCCCTCCAACCCGACGTCGCCCTCGCCGTCGCCGTCGAATCCGACGAACCCCGGCGGGAACCTCGCCCAGGGCCGGCCCGTCACCGCGTCGTCCACGAACGGCTCCTTCGCCGCCGGCAACGCGGTCGACGGCAACGCGAACACGTACTGGGAGAGTGCGAACAACTCGTTCCCGCAGACGTTCACGGTCGACCTGGGCTCGTCCGTCGAGAGTGGACGGATCGAACTGAAGCTGCCGCCGCCGTCCGCGTGGCAGGCCCGCACGCAGACCATCGAGGTGCTCGGCTCGAACGACGGGTCGAACTTCACCCGGCTCGTGGCGCCCACCGGCTACCGCTTCGACCCGGCGACCGGGAACACCGCCACCGTCGCGATCCCGTCCGGCAACCGGCGCTACCTGCGGCTGGCGTTCACCGGGAACACGGGCTGGCCGGCGGCGCAGCTGTCCGAGCTGGGCGTGTACCGGGGAACTTCGTTGCCGACCGGCAACCTCGCCGCCGGCAGGCCGGTCACGGCCACCAGCGCCACCCAGTCCTACGTCGCCGGCAACACCGTCGACGGCAACGCCGACACGTACTGGGAGAGCGCCAACAACGCCTTCCCGCAGTCGCTCACCGTCGACCTCGGTACGGCGACGGGTGTGGCGCGCGTCGTGCTGAAGCTCCCGCCGGCCGCCGCGTGGGCGGCCCGCACGCAGACCGTCGAGGTGCTCGGCTCCACCGACGGATCCTCCTACGGCACGGTGAAATCCGCGGCGGGGTACGGCTTCGACCCGGCGAGCGGGAACACCGTCACCATTACCTTCGCGGCCACCACACAGCGGTACCTGCGGCTGGCGTTCACCGGTAACACGGGCTGGCCGGCCGCTCAGGTGTCCGAGGTGGAGGCCTATTCGAGCTGACCGTAGCGGCGCTCAGTGTCGGCTCTCCGCCCAGGCCCGCCACTCGACCTCGGACGCGCGGTCGGCATCGGAACGGTCGGTGCCGGCCGCGCGGCGCTGTGCGGCCCCGACGAACGCGAACGCCGCGCGTGGCGCCGCGAGGGCCTCGGGACCGACGTGATCGGCCCCGTGCACGAGGTGGTACTCGTGGCCGATGTCGGCGTCCCACAGCGCGCGGTGCAGCTGCTCGGTCCCGTCGTGCATCCGGAACATGTCGCGGTCGCCGACCCGCAGGAAGATGGGCAGCCCGCTGGCGCGCACCGCGTTTGCGTTCGTGCGCAAGCGATGCAGCACGCTGTCGTCCTCCGCCATTGCCTCCTGGAGCTGAGCGAGCACGCCGAACGTGTTGCGCGGCCCGGCATTCTCCGGCAGCACGGCCGGGGCGATCGCGGCGATCGCCTGCCAGCGCTCCGGTGCGGCCATGGCCATTTTCAGCGCCCGTAACCACCCATCGACGACCCGACCAGCGACACCCTGCCGTCGGCGACGTCGTACTCGTCCACCAGGTGCTCGACGAACTCCTCCGCGACGAAGCTCTCCCAACGGCCGATGTAGAAGCCGCCGACCGTCGGCGTGGAGGCGCAGGCGACCGGTCCTACCCGGCCGGTCCGGGAACGGTATACGGCACGTCGCGCAACGCCGCACGCCACAACAGAGAACCCATGAGCGGGTACGCTACCGGCAGACAGAGGGGAGCCTCACATGCGTATCACCACCGGTACGGTCACCGCCGCTTCGCGCTGACCGCGTTTCTACGCCTTCCTCGGCGCGGAGCGGCGGCTTTCGCTGACCGTTTCCGTTTCGGCTTGAGGAGCTCTCCTTTGTGTGCCCATCTCGGTGGGAATTTCTCGAAACTGTGGGCCGCTTCGGCGGTGTCGAATCTCGGTGACGGGGTGACCATGGCGGCCGGTCCGCTGCTGGTCGCCTCGATCACCACCGCACCGGCGGCCGTCGCCGGTGCGGCGTTCGCGCAACAGTTGCCGTGGCTGCTGTTCGCGCTCGTGAGCGGTGCCTTCGTCGACCGGCTCGACCGGCGGCGGCTCATCGTGGCCGTCAATCTGTGCCGGGGGCTCGCGCTCGCGGTGCTGGCGTTCGCGGTGGTGCTTTCCGCGGTGTCGGTTCCGGTCGTGTACGTGGTGTTCTTTCTGCTGGGAACGGGGGAGACGCTCGTCGACACCGCGGCGGGCGCCCTTCTTCCGGCGATCGTTCCGGCCTCCGGGTTGGCGAGAGCCAACGCGCGGCTGTACGCGACGTTCACGATCGGGAACCAGTTCGTCGCGAAGCCTCTGGGCGCCTGGCTTTTCGGGGTGTCGGCGGCGGCGCCGTTCGGGTTCGACGCGGTCACGTTCCTGCTGGCCGCACTTCTCGTGGCGAGGATCCGGGTCGCGCCGGCACCCGCGCCGGCGCGTTCGTCGCTGCGGGAGGAGGTCGCCGAGGGGCTGCGGTGGTTGTGGCGGCACCGGCTGCTGCGCACCCTCGCGATGAGCATGGGGATCGGCAACGTCGCGTTCGGTGCGGCGTTCGCGGTGTTCGTGCTCTATTGCCGCGCGCGGCTCGGCCTGTCGGCCGTGGGGTTCGGGTTCCTGCTGACCGCGTTCGCGGTCGGGGGACTCGTCGGGACGGCCCTCGTCGAGCGGCTCACCCGCCTCGTCGGCGCCTCGGTGCTGCTGCGGGTCGGGTTGTTCGTCGAGGCGGCCACCCATGCGGTGCTCGGGTTCACCACCTCCGGGTTGGTCGCCTCCGCGGTGCTCGTCGGGTTCGGCGCGCACGCGATGGTGTGGGGCATCACGGTGGTGTCGTTGCGCCAACGGGTCGTGCCGGCGCACCTGCTCGGACGGGTGGGCGGCGTGTACTCGCTGCTGGACCTGGGCGGGGCGGCGCTGGGCACGCTGCTCGGCGGGCTGCTCGCGTCGATGTGGGGGCTGGCGGCGCCGTTGCGGTGCGCGGCGGCGGTGATGCTCGTCGTGGCACTGCTCGCGTGGCGGCCGCTGCGCGGCGCGGCTACCCGGGAAGCAGTTGCCGGGTCAGGCGTTCCAGGCCGTCCCTGATCAGCCGGCCGTAGTCGTCGTCGCCGAGCGCGTCGATCCCGGCCCGGGCCGCCGCGAGGTGTTCCCGGGCCGGGTCGAGCTCGCCGAGCCTGCGGTAGCACTCGGCCAGGTTCAGGTGCAGCGACGGGTACAGGCCGGCGACGGAGATCGGCACCCCGGCCGCGGCGACCCGTTCGTCGGTCAGCCGTGCGGCCGCCGTCAAGGCCCGCCGGTCCCATTCCAGTTCCGCGCGAACGTCGTCCTGCACGTCGGCCATCGAGTGCGCCAGCACGCACACGTGCAGCGGATCCCCCAGTTCCCCATCGATCTCGTCCCAGATCTCGGCGAACCTGAGCCGGGCCGCCGCACGCCGCCCCTGCCCGTGGTGCAGCGCCACCGCTTCGCCGATGCGCACCATCGTGGGATCCATGCTCGTCATCGTTCCCTACGGGCTGTGGCACGGGGGAGGGCGTGTCGCGCGACAGAACTTCCCTCGATCTTGAGGCGGGTGGGTCAGAATCGACGGCGTGTTGAGGCTGGGAGTGATCGCGCTCGGCGTGACCGACGTGCCGCGTGCCATCCGGTTCTGGACCGGGGCACTGGACTACCGACTGCACCCGGAAGGGTTCGGGGGGTGGACCAACGTGCTGGTCCCGCGCGACGGCGTGGGGACCCCGATCGCGCTGCAGACCAGTGTCGAGCCGCCGCCGGAGCACCCGCGGATCCACCTCGACCTGCACGTGGCCGACCTGGCCGAGCAGCGGGCGGAGGCGGAACGGCTGGTGTCGCTGGGCGCCGCACGGGTCGACTGGGACAGCTATCCCGACGACCCCGACTTCGTGGTGCTGGCCGACCCGGACGGGAACCGGTTCTGCATCGTCGACCTCGGTCACGTCCCGCGCTGAACCGCCGCCCGTCACGACACGGTCAGGTGGGCGAGTGCCCGCGCGACGTTGGCGTCCAGCGGCTCACACGCGTCGAGCACGAGGCGTTCGTCCTCCCAGGACAAGAAGCCCGCCCGGCGCGCCTCCACCGACTCCCACGTCGGCTCGCGGAACCCGGCGATGTCCCGCCGACGCGACTCCAGCCGCCTGCGGTGCAGCGCGCGATCGGAGCAGATCACCTCGATCCACCGCACCGCGAGGCCGTGCCGGGCGGCCAGCCCGCGCCACTGCGCACGCGCCTGCGACGCGTGGTTGACGGCGTCGACGATGACGTCCTGCTCCAGGGCGAGGATGTCGCTCGCGACGGCCCCGGCGGCGACGTAGGCGGCGAGGCCGGTGGGCTGTGCCCGGTCGACGCCGGCCCGCCACAGCGCCGCCTCGATCGGGTCGACCGACACGACCGGTGCCGGTAGGGCCCGGCCGAGGCGCTGCGCGACGGTACTCTTTCCGCTGCCGGGCAGACCGGACATCACCACCAGCACCGAGCGAGACTACGTGCCCGAGCCCGGCTCCGACATGCCGCGGTGCACCTTCGCGGCGACGGTCGCCGGGGTCACCTTGGCGGCGCCGGCCATCACCCGGTTCTTCATCGAACCGGCCACCACGTGGTCCTTGCCCTTCATCAGCGCCTTGAAGCCCTCCTCGGCGACGCGCGCGGGGTCGTCCTTGGAGCCCTGGCCGACCTTCGTGTCCGTCATGCCGGCCCGTTCGAAGAACTCGGTGTCGGTCGGCCCCGGCATCAACGCCGTCACGGTGACGCCGCTGTCCTTGAGTTCCTCCCGCAGTCCTTCGGAGAACGACAGCAGGAACGCCTTCGACGCCGCGTACACCGCCTCGAACGGCCCCGGCTGGGTGCCCGCGATCGACGACGTGAACAGGATGCGCCCGTCGCCGCGCGGCACCATGTCCCGCACGCACAGCTTCGCCAGGTGCACCGCGGAGCGCACGTTCAGGTCGACGAGGCTCAGCTCGGCGTCCAGGTCGGTCTCGGCGAACGGCCCACCGACACCCACTCCCGCGTTGATCGCCGCCGAGTCGACCGGCCGGCCGATCGCCTCCACGCGCGCCCACAGCGTCTCGACGCCCTCGAGGGTGGCCAGGTCGACCTGCACGGGGTGCACCTGCGCACCGGTCTCCTCGAGCTGCTGCGCGGTCAGCCTGATCTCCTCCCGCGAGGCGGCGACGACCAGGTCGTACCCGTGCTCCCCGAACTGTTTGGCGAGCTCGTACCCGATGCCGCTGGAGGCGCCGGTGACGACGGCGAGCGGACGGCTGCGCGGCGTTCCCATGATGGTGCTCCTTCCGTGTACCTCGTAGACACCTGCCCAATAGGGGGGCGGTTATGCGTCCAGGTACGACCGGGGGCTACCGCAGGATGCCGGTGTGCCCCAGGGAGTAGCGGCCCGGCTGCGGCCACACGCACAGCCCGTGCGGCTGCCCGCCGACCGGGATCTTCGCCAGCAGGTGGCCGTCGCCGGTGTCGAGCGCGTACACCTCCCGGTGGTACCGGCCGGAGAGCCACAGCACCTTGCCGTCGGCGGAGACGCCGCCCATGTCCGGGCTGCCGCCGCCGGGGATCTTCCACTTGTTGACGACGGTGCGGGTGGCGAAGTCCACGACGGAGACCGAGCCCTCGCCGCGGTTCGCCACGTACAGCACCTTGGAGTCGCGGCTCGGGTAGAGGCCGTGCGCGCCGTCGCCGGTGGCCATGAACGTCGGCTGGGTGAACGCCACCCCGTCGAGCAGCCAGACGCCGCCGGTCTGCATGTCGGCGACGTACCAGGTGCGGCCGTCCGGCGAGATCTTGATGTCCTGCGGCATCGGGTGGTGGCCGGGCAGCTTCAACTGCGCCACGACCTCCTGGCGCGCCACGTCCACCTTGAGGAGTTCGCCGGAGAACTCGCACGTGGCGATGAACCAGCGCCCGTCCGGCGAGAAGTCGACGTGGTTGACGCCGGCGCAGTTCACCGTCAGGGTCTTGCGGACCTCCATGGTGTGCGGGTCACGGAACACGATCTGCCTGCGCGCCTCCGCCATCACCACGGCGTACCTGCCGTCCGGAGTGAAGTACAGGTTGTACGGGTCGTCGACCGGCACCGGCTTGCCGAAGGCGCCCGTGGCCGGGTCGATCGGCACGAGGTCGTTGCCGTTGTTGTCGTTCACCCACAGGGTGCGCAGGTCCCAGGACGGCACCACGTGCTGCGGCCCGCGGCCGACCTTCTCCGTCCGGATCACCTTGAACGTCGCCGGGTCCACCACGGACACCGTGCCGCTGTCGAAGTTCGGCACGTAGACGCGGGCCAGGTGCGCCTTCACCGTGTCGGACAGCATGCCCGGCCGGCCCGCGGCGTACACGTCGGCCGTGTCGAGCGGCGCCGGCATGCCGGGCAGCCCGTCGTAGGGCGGCGGTGCGCTGGACGGGGCCGGCGGGACGGACGTCGGCGCCGGGTGCGCGGCGTGCTCGGCCCGGTCGTCCCCGCCGGAACATCCGGCGAGGGCCAGCAGCCCGGCGAGGGCGAGCGCGGTGAGGGACCTCATGAGGCCAGGACGGTACCGCCCGCCCACCCCGCCGTGGGGGCCAACGCCCGTTCAGAACCCGTTCGCGTGGATCCCCAGCGCGTAGGCGAGGTGCGGGGTGGTGGTGCCCTCGGCCCGGGCCCGCAGGTCGGCGTAGGTCGCCACGAGCAGCGGCGTCGTACAGGCCGCCGCGACGCCGCCGAACAGCGTCGTGAGCGTCGGGGCCAGGACCGTGATCAGCGTCTCGAGGGTGTCGAGGTCCGTGACGAAGAACGCGGACATCGCGGCGACCAGGCTGCCGAGCACCTGCGCGACGAGGAGGCCGACGAGGGTCAGTACGGCGAGCGTGACCGTGCGCGCCAACGCCGTCCCGAAGGAGGCGTGGAAGAGCTTGAAGCAGCGCGGGACGGCCGCCGAGCCGCGTTCGAACGCCACCACCGCCGGCAGCATCAGCACGACCAGCCCGACGTAGAGCGAGGGCAGCACCAGCAGGACGACGGAGACGGCGATCAGCAGCCCGGCCACGAACTCCCACGCGAACAGCGGCAGCGCCCGCCGCAGCGCGTAGCCCAGCGCCGTACCGACCCGCACCGGCGCACCGGCGGCGCGGGCGACGACCGCGTGCACCCCCGCGACGGTGACCACCGCCTGCGCCGCCAGCCGCACGGCGAGCCCGACGACGATGTACGACGTCGCGACGAGGATGGTGGGACCGTCGGTCACGACGCTCAACCGCCGGGCGGCCAGGAACAGCGGCACCTGCACCGCGGCGGCGACCAGCGCACCGACGAGGTGGACGGCGAGCAGGGGCCAGAAACAGCGGCCGAGCAGCCGGAGGCCGCGCGCCCACCACCCCCCGTAGTCGGGGCTGACCAACGGATCGGCGACTGCCGGGGCGGGGTAGTACATAGAGCCAGGACTCTACAGCCCGAGTTCCACCGCGAGGGTCGAGGAGGTGAGCGGCTCCGCGTGCGCGCGGATGTCGGCATAGGCCGTCAGCAGCAGCGGCGCGGTGAGGACGCCCCCGACGGCGCTGACCAGCCCGGCCGTGATCGCACCGCCGGCGAGGCCGGGCACCTCGACCATCGAGCCGAGCAGCCCGAGCCCGTCGCCGAACCGGGACAGCGCCTCGCCCGCCATCGCGAACCCGACGCCGACCAGCCCCGCGATGATGAGCCGGCTCGCCGCCACGTCCGTGCGGTGGTGGAACAGCCGGAAGCAGCGCACCAGCGCGCCACCGCGCTCGAACGCGACCACCGCCGGCAGGATCGACAGCACGGTGAGCACGTAGAGGACCGGGACGACGCAGGCGCACAGCGCGAGCAGCGCCAGCAGCCCGCCCAGGAACTGCCACCCGAGCAGCGGCAGCGCCCGCCGCAGCGCGTAGCCGACGGCGGCCCCGACGCGGGCCGGCCGGCCGAACGCCACCGACGCGGCGACGTGGATCGCGCCCACCGTCGTCACCGCCTGCACCCCGACGAAGACGGCGATCACCAGAAGCGTGTAGCCGCCGAGCGTGGCGAGCGTCGCCGCGTCGATCGTCTCGGCCCGCGGGTCGAGGTCGTCGGCGCTGCCGGCCGCCAGGAACAGCACCGGCGTCACGAACAGCGCCTGCGGGACGAGCCCGATGAGCTGGACCAGGAAGAGCGGTCGCCAGCCGGCCGAGACGATGCGCATCGCGCGGGCCCACCAGCCGCCGAGGTCGCCGCCGATCAGCGGGTCGCCGTAGGGCGGCGGTGGCGGCGGGTAGCCGTTCGGCGGCCCGCCCGGCCATTGATCCATGGCACGGCAGCGTACCTGCCAGACTGGCGTCATGACGTGGCGGGAGAACGGGCTGACGCGGCGCCTCGGGCTCGGCGTGCCGATCGTGCAGGCGCCGATGGCGGGCGGGTGGACGACGCCGCGGCTGGTCGCCGAGGTGTGCGAGGCGGGCGGTCTCGGGTCCGTCGCGGGGGCGATGCTGCCGCCCGCCGACCTGCGGGCGTTCGTGCGCGAGGTGCGGTCGTTGACGTCCCGGGCCTTCGCGGTCAATCTCTTCGCGCCCCTGCCCGCTCCTTCGGGGGAACGCCTTGAGCCCTGGGCCCGGCTGAGCGATCTGGCCGAGGTGCCGGCCCCGCGGGCGGCCGTGCCGTTCGAGGATCAGCTCGCCGTGGTGCTGGACGAACGGGTGCCGGTGTTCAGCTTCACCTTCGGGCTGCCGCCGCTGTCCGCACTGTCCTCTGTGGACACCGCGGACGGGGTGTTCGTCATCGGGACGGCCACCACCGTCGCCGAGGCGGTGGCGCTGGAGGAGGCGGGTGTGCACGCGATCGTCGCCCAGGGCTACGAGGCGGGTGGGCACCGCGGGACGTTCCTCGCCCCGGTCGAACGTTCGCTGGTGGGCACCGTGGCGCTGGTGCCGCAGGTGGTCGACGCGGTGTCGGTGCCGGTGATCGCCTCCGGCGGCATCATGGACGGGCGGGGGATCGCGGCGGCGCGTGCGCTCGGGGCACAGGCGGTGCAGCTCGGTTCGGCGTTCCTGCGAACGGAGGAAGCCGGCACGGGCCCGGAGTACCGCGCGGCACTGGGCCGCGACACCACCGTGACGAACGTCCTCACCGGCCGGCACGCCCGCGCGGTCCGCACCCCGCTGGTCGAACGCCTCGAGGCCTCCGGCGTCCGCCCGCCGGACTACCCGCTGCCCCGCCTGTTCCTGAAGGAGCCGCCGCTGCTGGTGGGACAGGCCGGCGCGATGGCCCGGGCGCTGCCGGCGCGCGAACTGATGGCGGCGCTCGCGGCCGAGACGGACCGAGCGATCGGCGGGATCTCGGGCGTGGCATGATGCCCCGGCGCGTTCATCGATCGCGCTGAGCGTCGGCTGTCGGTTGATCGGCGGGCGTCCCGGGCGGAAAGGCCGGTGACCCGTCGTCATCGCGCGTGGCATGATGCTCGCGCTCTGCACGGACGGGGGAGGAACGCGGTGCGCGCATCGATTGTGGTCACGGCGGTCGGCCTGGCGCTGCTGGCCGGCTGCGGCACGCCGGACGGGGACACCGTCTCGGTCGCCCGCCGGGCCGGCCCCGCCGCGTCCGCCTCGGGAGCCGCCGCGTCGCCGGCGCCGACCCTCGACCGCGCCGCGCTGGTCACCCGCAGCCGCGCGGCGATGGTGAAACCCGACGCCTACAAGGGTTTCGGCGTGCCGGCGACGGTCGAGAAGCAGCAGTACGACAACGACGAGGCGACCTCCCAGATCTGCGGCCTGTCGGTGATCGGCGAGAGCAACCTCACCCACGTGTCGAACTTCATCTCCTGGGACGGGCCGGACATCTACGTCCTGCACTTCACCCACGGGTACACGAAGCTGACCGGCAAGGAGGTCGTGGAAGCCGTGCGCCGCAACGCCTCCAACTGCACCACGTGGACCGAGCGGTACACCGACGGCGACATCAAGTACACGTTCCTCGAGACGTACGACCTCGGCGGGGTCGTCGCCGGCGCCGACGCCAGCTACGCGCGCTGCGACAACCTCAAGTTCGTCTCCGGCGACGACACGATCTACTGCGACGCGTTCATCGCCAAGGGGCCGCTGCTGACCCGCCTCTCGGTCACCTTCGGCTCGGTGCAGGAGACGAAGGCGAAGCTGAACCAGATGCTGCCGACGGCCGTCGCCGCGCTCGTCGCCGCCTAGGTTCCCGTCTCGGGGCTCCCGCCGGCACCGGAAAGCGTCAGAAGGCGCGTCGCGCACCATTGCCTCAGCAACGGCGGGTGCCGGCCGATCCCGAACGCGACGAGTACCAGCCGGAGCCGGGCGGAGTTGCCTCGATGTCGCTCACGCGGATGACCGTTGTCCAGAAGTTCATCACCGTTGCGCTCACCGGGCTGCTGGCGACGTTCCTGTCCGGTGGCATCGCGGTCCTGGGCTTTCTGACCCTGACGGAGGAGGCGGAGGACGTACGCCTGATCGAACAGCTGGACCGGCGGCTCGAACAGCTGGACCGGCAGGCGACCGAACTCGCCGCCGTGGCGTACCGGACGGCGGCCGCACCGGATCCGGCCGCCGCCCGTTCGATGATCGAGCAGACCGTCGCGGAGGCCGGCGCGGCGCTGGATCGCGCGACGGCCGCCGCCGACCTGGTGGCCGCCATGGACCTCGACGCAGGTCGCCTGGACATGCGCGGGGAACTCACCGCCGTGCGGACCGATCTCGCGGCGTTCAGCGACGTCGTGACGGCCCGACCGACCTCGGCCGGGGCGTCGGCGACCGGCGACGTGATCGACCGGCACCGCAGCGCCGTCGGCGACCGGTTGCGGACGATGATGAACAGGGTCGCCTCCGCGGCCCGGGCCGCCCGCGCGGATCTCGCCGAGACCTCCCACGATGCCCTCATGATCATCGGCGGCGCGGTGATTCCGCTGGCGAGCGTCTATCTCGTTGTCTGCGTGCTGGTCGCACGTTCGGTCGTGCGCCCGGTGCGGCGGGTCCGGAGGGTGCTGAACGCCATGGCCGGCGGCGACCTCACCCACCGGGTGGGCGTCCGGGGCCGGATCGGGATCCGGGGCCGGGACGAGGTCGCCGAGATGGCCCGGTCGCTGGACATCGCGCTGGACAGCATCGGCGGTTCGATCCGGGCGGTCGGCGACAGTGCGAGCCGCCTCGCCGACGCGGCGCACGGCCTGTCCGAGGGCAGCAGCGCCATCGCCGGCGCCGCCACCCGGACCAACGGTCAGGTCGCCGACGCCTCGTCCGGATCGCGCGACATCTCCTTCCACGTGACCAGCCTCGCCACCGGAAGCGAGGAGCTGGGCACGTCGATCGGCGAGATCTCCCGGCGGGCGAGCGACGCGGCCGAGTTCACCTCGGAGGCGGTGCGCGAGGCCGGCTCCGCCGACGAGAAGGTCGAGCAGCTGGGCGTCTCCTCCGACGAGATCGGCAAGGTGCTAGACCTCATCTCCTCCATCGCCCAGCAGACGCACCTGCTCGCGCTGAACGCGACCATCGAGGCGGCGCGGGCCGGGCGGGCCGGGGCCGGGTTCTCGGTCGTGGCCGCGGAGGTCAAGGAACTGGCGTCGGAGACCGCCGGCGCGACGGAGCAGGTGCGTCAGCGGGTCACGGCGATCCAGGACGACAGCGCCGCCGCGGCGGCCGCGATCCGACGCATGGTGACCACGGTGGAGAAGATCAACGATCACCAGGACGCGATCGCACGCGCCGTCGGCGAACAGGCCACGACCACCGCGCAGATGAGCCGGAGCGTGTCGGAGGCGGCCGGCGGGGCACAACGCGTCGCCGGCAACCTGGTCACCGCGGCCGGCGCCACCGTCGAGACGGCCGAGATGGTCAAGGCCACCGACCGGCGGATCGGCGAACTCGCCACGATGTCGCAGGAACTGCGCGCACTCGTCGGCAGGTTCGTCATCGACGCGCCGTGAACGGCCCCGGGCGGGCCGCGTGCTGAGGCCTCCGGCCCGCCCGGGAACGTGCGGCCGCGGCGCCGTCAGACGATCCGCGCGATCCGCACGTCGTCCACGGCGGCCTCGACGAGGCTCGCCCCGCTCGCGTCGGTCACCTCGACGAGGATGCGCACGCTCTGCCCGGCGAACCCGCTGATGTCCACAGTGGACGAACCCCACGCGGCGGCCCGGGTGCTCGCCGCGCCGGTCACGTTCAGCACCGTCGTCGTGGTCGTGCCGACGACCCGCACGCGGAAGAAGTCGGCGCTGCTGGAGTTGTTCAGGTGCGCCAGGTACCAGGAGAACGAGAGCTGGAGCGTGGCGCCGGCGGGCAACGCGACCGCCGGGCTCCGCACCGAGGTGAGCCCGCCGTCGACGTCGAAGTCGCCGGCCGTGCTGCCGGCCGAGGCGCCGGTGACGAGGTCGTTCGTGCCGCTGACCGTGGTGCCGAGCTGGGTGGCCGTGCCGCTGGAGGTCGTGGCGGCCGGGTCGCCGCGCTCCCACGCCCCGGTGGTGGCCGTGTCGGTGCCGGACGGGTTCGTGGTCCAGCCGGTGGCCGTCTCGAACGAGTCCGACCAGACCGTCTCCGTCGCCGGCGGCGCGGCCGACAGGGTCCAGACGGCGTGCGCGATCGCGTCGGCGTTGCGGTCCAGGGCGGTGTCGTTGACGTTCGACGTGGTGTCGCAGGCGCGGTGGTAGCACGGGTCGAACGCGCTGCCGGCCGTGCCGCCCCACTTCGTCGCCTGGGCGCTGGACTTGGTGCCCTCGGCGCCGGTGAACGTGCCGCCGGCGGCGATGCCGACCGAGATGAACGGGCCGTAGTCGGAGCGGCCGTCGAAGTCGGTGTCCTCCATCGGCACGTTGATGCCGGTGAAGTAGCTGCGGATGACGTTCTCGATCTCGGTCGAACCGGCGGGTCCGGGCCCCGCGCCGGTGCCGGCCGAGTTGTCGCCGTCGTAGACGAAGTAGCCCGGGTTCGGCGAACCGACCATGTCGAAGTTGAGGTAGCCGGAGATCTTCGCGCGGTCGGCGGTCGGCAGGTTGTTCACGTAGAACTGGGAGCCGCGCAGGCCCAGTTCCTCGGCGCCCCACCAGGCGAAGCGCAGGTGCTTCGCCGGCTGGAAGCCGCTGCTGGCAACGGTTTTGGCGACCTCGAGGATGGCGGCCGAGCCGGTGCCGTTGTCGTTGATGCCGGGGCCGGCCGTGACGCTGTCGAGGTGCGCGCCGGTCATCAGCACCTGGTTCGGGTCGCCGCCCGGCCAGTCGGCGATGAGGTTGTAGCCCGTGGCGCTGTTGTAGGTGAACTGCTGCACGGTCGTGGTGAAGCCGACGGCGTCGAGCTGCGCCTTCACGTAGTTGATCGACGCGAGGTACCCGGGGCGGCCGTGTGCCCGGTTTCCGCCGTTGGCGGTGGCGATGCTCTGCAGCTGGGTGAGGTGCGCCTTGACGTTCGACAGGGAGATGTCCGGCGCGGCCTGAACGGTGACCGGCGCGGCGACGGCGGGTGGGGTCGCCACCGGCGCCAGGGCCAGGACCGCGACGGCGCCCGCACGGAGGGCGTTGCGCAACAGGGGCATGGAAGCTCCTCTATGGCTCGGGTGCGCAAACCCTAAAGCCGGGGCCACCCGCCCCGGTACCCTCTGTGTCCACCCGCTCGCGGCCCGGGTCCCCGCGCCCGGGCCGCGACGGCGGTCAGGTGACCGTGAAGGTCGCGATCTCCTTGCCGGCGCCCTTCTCGCCCTCGTCGCCCTTGCCGGTGAACGTCCCGTTGTAGGTCTTCGCGGGCTGGCCGCCGACCCGGACCGTCACGACGTAGTTGGTCTTCGCCTCGTCGCAGTTGGACCAGTAGTCCACGCGCACCGTGTAGGTGCCCGGCGGCGCGTCGGTGAAGGTGATGTTCTCGTTGTTGGTGTTGTCGATCTCGCACTCGGCGTTGGAGTCGAGGTCGAGTTCGCCGCCGGAGGCCGACCGGTCGTGGTCGTAGTAGATCTCCTCGCCGCTGGCGTCGACGACGTGCAGGTCGACGTCGCTCGCGGCGTCCCAGGAGACGCTGACCTGCACCTCACCGGTGCCGACCTGAACGGCGTCGACGGCCTGCCGGCCGAGCACGCCCTGCACGCCGCTCGCGTCGACGGCCGCGTAGAAGAAGACGAACGCCGACGAAGGCAGGTTCTGCTTGAGGCTGACGACGATGTCGGCCTCGGCGACCGCGGAGGGCAGCGCGATCTCGAAGTAGCCGCGCTCCGGGTTGGCCGAGGCGGCCTCCGCCGGTGCGGACGGGGCCTGGGTGCGGGGCCGGCCGCTGCGGCTCGCGCTCGGGGTCGGGGCCGCCGCGCTCGCCGACGGGGCGGGGAGGGCCTTGATGCCGAGGCGCAGCTTGCCGAAGGGCGCACTGGCCTTCACGGTGTCGCGGGTGCTGCCGCCGTTGACGGCCTTGGCGACGCCGGCGACCTCGATCGTGGGGCCGTTGCCGGCGCCGGCCTGCAGCGGCTTGTTCTGCAGCTCGGCCTTTGCCGAGTCCTGGCCGACGACGGCGACGGACTCGACGAAGTCGCCGATCACCGGCGGGGGCAGTTCGGGTGGGTCGGGCAGAAGCGGGGTGTTGCACGCGGCGAGCACCAGCGCGGTGACCGCGAGGACAGCGGCGACACCCCTAACGCGGGGAAGATTCACGCAGTGGAACGTAGGGGACGATCGCAACTGTTCCGCACGCAGGCCCCCCAACGGACCTCGATGTCTGCCCCGTTAGTCCGTCGGCAGGGGCATGCCCTCGTCGTAGCGCCGCGCGAGCAGCCGGATCCGGTCGCCGAGCCGGGGGTGGGACATGCTGCGCGTGCCGGCCGAGACCCAGTCGGAGAGGAAGAGCCGGCGCGCGTGGCGGATGCGGTGCCCGCGCGGGCGGTAGAAGCGTTCGAAGACGGTGTCGCAGTCGACGACCCGGAAGCCGCAGTCCACGACGAGGCCGATCAGCGTCTCCGGGGAGAAGTGCCAGCGGTGCACGTCGGGCGCCCACGCGGGCCAGGCCGCGCCCTGCCGTCCGGCGGCGGCGGAGGCGATGTTGGGCACCTCCAGGCAGAGCCAGCCTCCGGGCGCCACGGCGCCGCGGGCCACCTCCAGGAATTCGCGCGGGTTCTCCACATCCGGGAGAACGTCGAACGCGCACACGACGTCCACCTCGTCCACCGTCGCGGCGAGGGTCTCGAAGTAGCCGTGGCGCACCGGTGCGCCCATCATCTCGTTGGCGTAGCGGGCGGCCTCCCGGGAGACGTCGATGCCGGAGGCGTCGATGCCGGCGCGGCGGGCCGCCACGACGAAGTGGCCCTCGGCGCAGCCGGCCTCCAGGAGCGTCGCGGGACGGGCCACGGCGGTGATCCGGCGCAGCCGCCGGTCGGCGACGAGGCGCCGCAGGTCGTCGTCCTCCTCCGGCAGTTCCGCGTAGAGGCGGGCCGGGGAGGGGAGTTCGGCGGTGGTGCGGCCGAAGCCGCAGGAGACGCACTGCTGGACGGTGCCGTCGAGGAGCGGCCGGTGCGGTCGGGGGCCGCACAGTACACAGTGGACGGTCGCGGAGATGCTCGTGGTCATGTGCTCGTCCTCTCTGATGTGAGCGGGCTGCACCTTCACTATGCGGCCGTTTCATGCCTGAACCGGGCAAAACGCGAAAATCGGCTCTCCTCGGCACGGACGGCCCGCGCGGCGATCCGGGCGACCCGTGCGCGGGACCAGTGGCCCGCCACCCCGGGGCGGCTCGTCAGGTAGTCGGCGATGCGGGCGGCGTTCCAGCGGTGGGCCTCGTGCAGTCCGCCGGCCAGCATCGCCAGGTAGCGCGGCGCGGGCGGGTTGGGCGTCACGTCGGCCGCCGACCACGGGGCGGTGAACGTCAGCACCGGGAACCCGGCCCGCGTTCCGGCGCGCACCAGCGTCTCGTAGCGGCCGTCACCCAGGACCGCCCGGCCCGTCGCGACCGCCTCGGCGAGCCGTTCCGGACCGATGCCGGGCGGCGGGCGGTGCATCTCCTGCGTGGCGATGTCCAGGAACTGCCGCCCCGTCACCAGGTACCCGCGGGCGGCCGCCACCCCGGGCAGCGTCGGGTCGTAGAACGCGATCCCGCCGGTCCACGTCACCGACTCCCACGCGAAGTGGATCCCGCCGGGCAGCAGCAGCGGGGCGGTGCGCCGCGGCGGGCGGGTGTCCCGGCAGCCGGGGCAGGCCCGCAGGCCGCCCGGCGGCGTGCCCCCCGTCAGGTAGAACCGGAACCGCGCGGCGTGCATGTTCGACCCGTACGCCGCGTACCACACCCCGCTCAAGTGACGCGGGTAAGGACGAGGTCGAAATCCTTGTGCCAGTTCTGCCCGTCCCGGCACATCTCCCAGTAGCCGGTGATCGTGTTCCCGTCCGCGCTCAGCCGCCCGGTGTAGCGCTGCGCGAAGCCCGGCTGATCCCGGCTGAGGGTCCACACGCCCGCGGAAAGACCCATGGCGTACACCCGGTGCACGCCCCGCGCGTCGGCGTACAACTGCGTGAACGCACCCGTCCCGTCGTCGATGCCGATCACCGAGGAGGTCGGCATGGGGGAGTTCTCGATCCAGGCCGGCGGCGGCGTGAAGTCCTCGGCCGGGATCGACTCGGCCCGCTGGACCAGATGCGTCCCACCCGGCAGCCACCCGAACGTCGTCACGCCCACCATCACCGGCGCGCCGTCGACCTCGGCACGCATGCGCCACGTGCCCACCAGCGGGGCCAGCGGTGCCAGCGCGGGGCTGACGGTGGGCTCGGCGACCAGTTCGGCCACGTAGTCGCGCAGCGCCCGCCCGTACATCGTCAGGTGCGGCACCAGCGCCGTGAGCGCCGTCGCGACGGCCTCCCGGTCCCGGCCGGAGTCCAGCAGCGCCAACGCCAGGAACGCCCGCACCTCGTCGGCGAGCGGCTCATCGCGCGCCGTCTCGGCCCGCAGCAGCGCGACGCTCTCGCTGAGGCGTCCCACGTTCCGCAGCGAACTGGCCAACTGGATCACGGCCTGGCGGCGCCGCTCCCCGGCGAGTCCGGCGGCGAGCGCGCGCTCGTAGAGGGGGATCGCCTCGGCCGGCCGGTCGGTCCCGTCGTACGCCCCGCCCAGCTCGAACGGCCCCACCGGATCGTCCGGGTCCAACTCGGCGACCAGGGACCGGATGCGCGCCACGATGTCGGCCTCGGGGGTGTTCGCCCAGACCTCGTCGACCCGGGCCTGCCACTCGGCTGTGCTCATCGGCCCAGCCTCGCAGATCAGCCGCGCCCGCGCCGGGAACGACCCGGCACGGGCGCCGGGCATCAGAGGTAGAGGTCGATGCCCTTCTTGTCGTTGATCAGGTTGACGACCTTCGTCGGAAGGTCCACCTGCCGGATCGCCTGGAGCAGGTCCGCCTGGGCGTTGACCTGTGCCTGACGGGCGGCCGGGTCCGGCGTACGACCGGCGGCCGCGACGAGGCCGAGGGCGTTGCCGGAGATCGAACTGACAGACATGCGTGACCACCTTCGTGAGCGCCGGCGCGTGCCGGCGGCGACAGTTGTCACCCACTCCTGTCGGACGGTCGGTCGGATATCTGAGCCTTTATGCCCTCAACGGCGAGCGGTGCGACACGGCCCGGTGCAGCGCCAGGTCCAGGACGACCAGCAGGGCGTCGCGGACCGAGGTGCGGTTGCGCGCGTCGAACGCCACGACCGGCGTGTGGTCCTGGATGGCCAGCGCCCACCGCACGGTGTCGAGGTCGGCGCCGAGCCTGCCGTCGAACGCGTTCACCGCCACGATGAACGGCAGGCCCACCTGCTCGAAGTAGTCGACCGCCGGATAGCAGTCGTCCAGCCGGGAGGCGTCCACCACGACCATCGCACCGAGCGCACCGCGGGACAGGTCGTCCCACATGTACCCGAAGCGCTCCTGTCCCGGGGTGCCGAACAGGTACAGCTTCAGCGAGTGGTCGATCGACACGCTGCCGAAGTCCATCGCGACGGTGGTGGTGCGCTTCTCGGTGCGCTGGCCCGGATTGTCGATGCCGACGGACTCGGCCGTCATCTCGGCCTCGGTGGTCAGCGGCGGGATGTCGGAGATCGCCCCGACGGTCGTGGTCTTGCCCACGCCGAACCCGCCGGCGATCACGATCTTGACGGGAACCGGTGGCCGTCGGACCGGTTCAGTGGATCGCGCGGAGTCCATTGATCACTCGCAAAATGGTGTCGGGGTCGAAGACGGGATCGGTCTCGAACGCGTGCAGGTCGAGGTAACCGGCGTGGTGCAGGTCGGCGACAAGGATCTTGATGACGCCGAGGTGCAGGTGCAGCCGAGCGGAGATCTCGGCCACGGACAGCGGCGACTGGCACAGGTGCAGGATGTGCTGCGACTCCGGTGCCATGGCCGCGACCAGGTGCGGCGGCGCCCCGGGCCGCGCGGTCACCTGTGTCTCGAGCTTGATGTCCGCGCTGTCGGCGTTCACCCGACCGCCGGTCAGGATGAACGGCCGCAGCGCCGCCTGGCCGGCCTGGGGGACCGGTTCGACGTGCTGCGACGGCGCCGGTGGGCGGGCCGGCGCGCCGGACAGGAACGGGCGGATCCTGGGTGCCCCACCGCCCTCCGGCGGGATGCTCACTGCTGGACGGCGTTCTTCAATTCAGCGATGAGGCGCGGCGTGAGGGCGGCACCGGCCCGGCGGGCGAACAGGGTCATCTCGTACGCCACCGCGCTGAGGTTGGCTGCCCGGGTCGCGATCACCCCGAGCACGGAACCGGCGCTGATCGAGGTCAGCAGCAGGTAGCCGTCGCTCATGTCGATGATCACCCGGTTGACCGAACCCAGCGTGTACCAGTGCGCCGGACCGGCCGCGAGGCTCGTCATGCCGGAGATCGCGGCGGCGAGACGGTCCGCGTTCGCCCGGTCCTTGGTCGCCGACATCGCCATGAGCAGGCCGTCCGAGGAGACGGCGACGGCCTCGACGACACCCGAGGTGCTGGAGGTGAAGGTGTCCAGCAGCCAGTTGAAGGTCTGCGCCTCCGAGCTGAGCTGCGGGCGTGCCTGAGCGCTGTCCTGGATGTAGGGACTGGTCATCGCGTCGTTCCTTCGTCGGTCGGCAGGGAGGGGTCGTTGAGCGCGCGGAACACGCCCGATTCAAACGCATCGATCAGGTCGCGTGCCTCGTCCGGATCGGGCAATCCGGGGTCGACGGCCGGACGGTTCATCGGCACCTCGTCGCCCTGCAGGGCACGGAGGCTCGCCCCCGGAACCCGGCGGGACAGGCCCCGGGGCGCACCGGCTGGGGCCGGTTCGTCCCGCGGGACCGGCTGGTCCCCTCGGGCCGGTACCGCCACGGGCTCCTGCGGCCGTACCGGCGGCCACTGGCGGGGCGGCGGTGCCAGGTCGGCCGGCGCCACCCGCTCCACCGGGGGAGCGAGGAACGCCGCCGACTGCGCGCCGAAGCCGAGCGGCTCCGGTTCGTACGCCGGCGCAGGGTCATACGCCGGTGGTGCCTGCGGGAACGTCGGCGCGGCCGCGAAGGCGTCCTGCGGGGCCACCTCGGCCCGCTGCACGGCGTCCTCGAAGCCCTCGAGCAGCGCCTGCACCTCGGCCGCCTCGGACGCCACGTCGGCGGCGGAGGAGAGGTCGGCCAGCGGGCTCGGCGGCGGGGCGCCGCGCAGCCCGGCGGGCAGGTTCGCCCCGGGGACCCGTCGGCGCACACCCGCGCCGTTGGTCCCGGCGGGCGGCGGTGGCGGCGGGTCGGCCGGCCGCGTGGCCGGTGGCCAGTTCGGGGGCGGGCCCGTCGGACCCACCCGGCGCGGCGCGGCCGTCGGCATCGGGGCTACCGCGGCGACCGGCGGATACTGCGGCGGCAGCGGCGCCAGCGGCTCCGTGGTGAACACCGCGCCGGACGGTGCCGGGCCGTCCGTGACGACCGGGATCTCCATGGTCGCGTCGATGGTGTTCCCCGAGTGGACGGCGCGGCGCGGCTGCTCCGGGGCCATCGGGGCGGCCCGGCCGGCCGCCGGCGGCAGTGCCGGTGCGGCGTTGCCGCCGATCGCGCGCTGCGGCATCGCGAAGCCGTTCCAGGACTTCGCGTTCTCCAGCTGCTTGGCGACGCGGGTCAGCGTCCCCATGTCCAGCGGCGTGGAGGCGCCGACGCTCACCAGTTCCTGGGGGCGGTGGTGGTGGCGGGAGGCGATGTGCACCGACGGGATCATCAGCGTGGCCGTGACGCCGCCGTCGGGCGTCTGGGCCAGCGACACCCCGATGCCGTGGCGCCGGGCGAGCCGGCCGACCACGAACAGGCCCAGCACCTCGGTCGGCACCAGGTCCAGCCGCTCGCGGCGGGTCAGTCGGGCGTTCTCCACGGCGATCTGCTCGGCCGGCATGCCGATGCCGTGGTCGATGATGGTCAGCCGGATGTCGGCCACGTACGGCTCGGCCGTGACCGTCACCGACGTGTGCGGCGGGGAGAAGACGGTGGCGTTCTCCATCAGCTCCGCCAGCATCAGCACCAGGTCCCCGATGATCGCCGGGGCGACCATGATGTCCTGCGGGATCTGCACGCTGACCCGGCTGTAGTCCTCGATCTCACCGAGCGCCAGGCGGGTGGTGTCCAGCAGCGCCAACGGCTCGATGTACGCGTCGCTGGTCGCCTCGCCGGAGAGCACGACCAGGCTGGAGGCGTTCCGCTGGAGGCGGCTGGCCATGTGGTCGAGGCGGTACAGCTGCTCCAGGCGGTCCGGCTCGGTCTCCCGGCCCTCGAGCGTGTCGATCAGTTGCAGCTGCCGGCCGGCGAGGTTCTGCGTACGGCGGCCGATGTGACCGAACATCTTCGCCACGTTGCGCCGCGAGGCCACCTGACGTTCCACCAGCTGGGCGGCGGTCTCCTGGAGCCGGTCGAACGCCCGCGCCAGGTCGCCGATCTCGTCCTTCGTGGTGATCTCCACCCGGTCGAGTCGCACGGGTTCGTGGTCGTCGACCTCCTCGTCGGAGACACGCACCAGCTCCTGCTCGGCGACCTGCGCCACGTGGCCGGCCGAGGTGGTCAGCCGGTCCAGCGGGATGGCGACCGCGCGGGCCGTCGCGATGGACAGCAGCAGCACCAGGACGAACATGATGAGCGCGAGGCTGGTGACGACGTACGCCGTCGTGGTCTCGGTGCGCTGCCGCTCCTGCATCAGGGCGTTCACGTCGGTGACGATCTTCGCTTCCACGAAGCGGCCGAGCGCGATGTAGGACTCCAGCGGGTCGAACAGGTTCTCCGGCGCCGCGAGCCGGGCCAGGGCCTGGCGCGGGTTGCTGGTGAAGTCCGAACCGGCGCCGCCGAGGCCGGCCTCCAGGTTCTGTGTCGCCTGGTCCTGCAGGAGCCGCTGCTCACGGGTCGCGAAGCTGCGGAACCGGGAGGTCGCCGTGCGCATCGCGGACAGCGTTCCCGTGAAGCTGACGATACTGGCGTCGGTCTTGGTCGCCGCCATGATCAGAACGAGACCGGCGGCGGAGGCGTTGCCCTCGTCCACCCGCAGCAGCGAGTCCAGCGCGATGACCTGCCGGCCCTCGGTCGTGGTCGCGTCGACGCCGTCGACGAGGTGCAGCGTGTTGATGAGGCGGTCGATCGCGGCCGAGTAGATCTGGTGGATGTCCTCGACCCGGGCGTTGCCGGACTCCACCACGATGCGTACGGCGGCGAGCGTGCTGATGTTGTGGATCGAGTCGCGCAGGTCGTCGGGGAGATCCTCGCCGTACTCCGCGTTGAGGTCGGTGACCCGGTCGGTGACGTTGGCGATCTGGAGCATGACGCGGCTGCGGTCGGTGAGGCCGAGCCGATGGCCGACCGCGAGCATCCGCTCCTGCTGCAGGTCGCGGATGAGCGCGCCGACGGCACCGGCGACCTGGACGTTGCGGGCCGTGTCGGCGGCCCGGTTCGCGTCCCGGACGTTGGTGACCGCGAGGCTGGCCGTCAGGACCGCCACCGCGATCAGCGGCGCCAGGACCAGCAGCGTCAGCTTGGTGCGGATGCGGAGGTTACCGAGCACGGGACCACTCCCGCTCCGCGTTGCGGGCACCGCCGTCGAGCGCGGCCAGCGCGGCGTACGGGTCGTCGTCGCGCGGCCGGCCGTGGGTCGGTGCGGGCGGCGGGCCGGGGGGACCGGACGGTGCGGTGGGGCCGGCCTGGCGCGGGGCCGGGGCCGGGCGGGCCGCCGGGCGGCGCAGGCCGGAGACCAGCAGGGCGGCCAGCGGCACCAGCGCGAGCAGGATGCCGGCGAGCAGCAGCAGTAACGCCATCAGGCGCGAGCCGCTCAGGTCGTCGCCGCGCTGCGCGATCAGGCCGTCGAGCTCGTCGAGGATGGTGGCGGCCAGTTCGACGCCGGCGGCCTGCAGCTCGACGCGGGCCGGGTTGACCCGGGAACTGTCGACCGGGGTGCGCCCGTCGAGCGCCGACAGCGACTGGGTCAGCGACTGCACGCCGCGCTGGAACCGGTCGAGGCGGCCGAGCAGGTTGCCGCTCATCGTGCGGCTGCTGGTGCCCTCGATGGCCGACTGGAGGTCCTGCGCGAGGTCGGAGACCGGCGACAGCACCCCGTCGCGGGCGGTCAGCAGGTTGGCGGTGGCCGTGGGCAGGTCGGTGCGCACCTTGCCGGTGAGGACCGCCAGGTCGGCGAAGCGGCCGGCGGCCACGATCGCCTCGGGCAGTTCCTCGGAGGCGCCGTCCTGCAGGTAGTAGGCGTCGGCGTCCTGCTCACGGATCAGGTGGGAGCGGTCGCGCACCTGGTCGTAGAGGGCGAGCAGGAGTTCGGCGGCCTCGCCGTAGTTGTTGTAGACCGTGGTCGCGTCCGGGGTGTCGCCGCCGAGCAGGCCCTCGATCTTCTCGCGGAGGCTGGTCCAGCGCTCGTGGGTGTGCAGCGAACCGCCGATGCGGGCGTCGACCGCGGCGGTGGCGGCGACGGCCTGGGTGAGCGTCTCGCGCTTGAACTCCCGGCCGGCGACGGCGGCGGACTGCGCGTCCGTCAGGGCGATGGTCAGCGGCCCTAAGGTCTTCAGGTACTCGATGCCCAGCCGTTCCTGGTCGGCGGTGGCGATGCGGTCGCCCTCCTCGCCCCAGGTCCGGCCGAACAGGAGGCCGACCGGTACCACCAGTGCCACGGCCAGCAGGCCGCGCAGTACCAGTGCGGTGACCGGATACGACCGGGTCGTGTGTGTCGCCATGTTCAGGCCTCCGGCAGTGCATTCTCGAATTCGGCTACGCCGCGTAAAGCCACCCGTGGGCGGGCTCCGGATTGCTGCGTAATTCCGGTGCCGGTCCGAGACGGTAAACCAGAATTCGCTGAATCGGGTCCCCAGTTGGTCGAAGAGTTTTCGATTACACGTAGCCAATTCGAAGGGTTGCCGGCGAGTAGCATTGCGTGATCGACATTTGTCCGGATCGCGGTAGTAGGAGTTTGATGTTCGCATCGCGCTGATGTGCCATGCGTGGGCGTTATCTACGGATAAACCGGTGAGGCTGCCCTCACCCGGGTCACGGCGCCGGACCCGGCCACTTCCCGTGCGTAGTCACGAAGCGTGGCATCGACTCGGGTCGTCATATTGCGTTCGGCGCCCCCGGGCGCGTCCTCCGAGAGCGCCGTATTCGGACTATGAAATCGACGTTATTCGTTCGATGCGTCGATCCTGCGGAGGGTGTCCACCAAGCCGTCCAGTCCGATGGGGCCGACCTCAAGGGCAGCCGTGTGCCACCGTTTCAGGTCGAATCCGCTCCGCCGTCGGGCCTCCTCGCGGGCGGCCACCCAGACCCGTTCGCCCAGCTTGTAGGAGATGGCCTGCGCCGGCCAACCGAGGTAGCGCACCAGCTCAGCGTGGATGCGCGCCTCGATCAGATGCCCCCGCTCGCGCAGCACCGTGGACGCCCGATCGAACGTCCACGCTTGACCGGCCCACTCCGTGCCCGCCGGCAACGGCAGCCCGACGTGCACCCCGATGTCGACCACGACCCGCGCCGCCCGCCACGCCGAACCGACGAGCATCCCGATCCGGCTGCCCGGTTCGGTGTACCAGCCCAACTCGTCGGCGAGCCGTTCGGAGTAGAGCGCCCAGCCCTCGGCGTTCGCCGGCACGAACACCGTGCGGGCGAAGCGTGACAGTGCGTCACCGGAGGCCTTCATCGCTCCGAACTGCAGATGGTGCCCGGGCACGCCCTCGTGGAACACCGTCGCCAGTTCGTTCCAGGTGGCGAAGCGGTCCCGGCCGGACAGCGGCCACCACGTGCGGCCCGGGCGGCTCAGGTCCTCGCTCGGCGGCGTGTAGTACGGCGCGCCGGAGTTCGAGTCGTGGGCGATCGTCACGTCGACCGTGCGCAGCTTCGCGGGGATGTCGAAGTGCACGCCGTCGAGCCGGTCGACCGCCCGCTCGTGCCACTCCTTGAGCCAGGCGTGGTACGCGTCGACGCCGGTGACGTACTCGGTCCCGTTCAGCAGGTCGATCGCCTCCGCGACCGACGCGCCGGGGCTCAGCTTGTCGGACTCGGCGACCAGTTCGGCCTCCAGGCGGTCCAGCTCCGCCCAGCCCCACTCGTACGCCTCGTGCGGGTCGAGGTCGGTGCCGAGCATCTTGCGGGCCAGCACCTTGTACCGCTCCAGGCCGACGCCGTCCGCCTGGGCCGCCCGCGGCGCGTACTCCTCCCGCAGGAAACGGGCCGTCTCGGCGTAGGCCTCGTGCGCCCGTTCCGCCGCCGCCGCGAGTTCCGCGACGAGCGTGCCGTCCGCCTCCGCGGCGAGCTTCGCGTGGGTGCCGCCCGCGTACCGGTCCGCCTGGACCGCGGCCTCCAGGGCCTGGCGCCGCGCCGCGGGCAGTCCGGTCGCGAGCCCGTGCGCCAGGCTCGCGCGCCATCCTTCGAGCATCGCGGGAACGTCACCGAGGCGCGTCAGCACCCGACGCCAGCCCTCCTCGTCGGCGTGTGCGATGAGGTGCACCCCGTCGCGGACCTGGGACAGCGGCCCGAACTGCGCGCGCAGCTGCCGCCACTGCTCACCCGTCTCGTGCCAGGCGGCGTCGGCCTCGAGGCGTTCGCGCAGGTGCGCCGCGGCCCGCCGGTCGGCCTCCGAGGTCGGCTCCAGCGGCGCGAGCCGGCCCAGGGTGGCGGCGATCAGCTCGGCCCGGGCACGGTAGCCGTCCGGGCCGTAGTCGGTGCCGTTGCCGGCGCCGCCCACGATGCCGTGCATCTCGGCCTGAACCGGGTCCAGGGCGGCCCAGGCGGTGATGTACTCGTCGCACAGTTCGAAGATCGGTGTCACCCCGCCAACCTATCGATCACGTCCCGTGGCGGCACGTCCCCGGCCGCGGGGACAGCGGGCGCGGGTAGGCTCGTTCGTCGTGCCCGCACCGTTGGACCGTGCCCCGCTTCGCGCGGACTGCGCGCGTTGCGCCGCGCTGTGCTGTGTGGGACTCGCCTTCCAGGCCTCGGCGGACTTCGCGATCGACAAGCCGGCCGGCACGCCGTGCGTCAACCTCCTGCCGGACAGCCGCTGCGGCATCCACGACCGCCTGCGCGAGAACGGCTTCGCGGGCTGCGTCACCTACGACTGCTTCGGTGCCGGCCAGCGGGTGACCCAGGAGACCTTCGGCGGGCGGCCGGCGCCGGGGATGTTCGCGGCGCTGGAGGTCGTGCGTCAGCTGCACGAGCTGCTCTGGTACCTCGCCGACGCCCGCGAACGCCCCGCGACCCGCCCGCTGCACGCGGCCCTGGGCAAGGCCGCCGCCGCCACGGAACGCCTCGCCGCCGGCGACCCGGAGGCACTGCGCACGCTCGACGTGGCCGCCCACCGCACCGAGGTGAACGCCCTGCTCCTGCGGGCGAGCGCACTGGTGCGGGCGGCGCACCGGGGCCCGGACCGGCGCGGCGCCGACCTGATCGGCCGGGACCTGCGCAAGGCCCGGCTGCGCGGCGCGGACCTGCGCGGCGCCTACCTCATCGGCGCCGACCTGCGCGGCGTGGACCTTCGCGAGGCCGACCTGATCGGCGCCGACCTGCGGGGAGCCGACCTGCGCGCCGCGGACCTGACCGGCGCACTCTTCCTCACCCAGTCCCAGGCGCAGTCCGCGAGAGGCGACGCGTCCACCCGCCTCCCCACCACACTCCTGCGCCCCACACACTGGACCGCCGAACGTGTGTGAGCTCACGGAGGTCAACAAGCTAGTTGATATCCCTGAGCTCACACACGTCCGCAGTGAACTCACACCCGTGCGGCGGCACGGCGGTCGGTCGCGCCCACGACGGACGCGCGTAGACGGAAGCTATTGAAATGCGCGGTGGACGCGGGCCGCGTCGGGATACAGCGGCCGCAACCCCGCACGCGCCACCTCGGCCGCGGAACCGGCGGGACGGCCCAGGTCCCACTCCAGGTAGACCTTGTCGCCGTCGTGGCAGCCGAAGCTCGTCGACACGCACAGCAGCGGCTCGTGCTCGATCCAGTGGCCCTCGCGCACGACGTCGTGCCCAAAGACCGCGACCCGGGCGGACGGGTGCAGGGCGCGGAGAAAGGCCCGGGCCCGCTCCGGCGTCGTCGTGCGGGCCCAGAGCAGCGCGCCCAACGGGCCGGCGGCCGTCATGCGATGCGTGGGCGTGTCGACGTTGCCGCGCAGGTCGATCGCCTCGAGGTCGGCGGGCCCGGAGATCCGCGCGTGCGGCGCCCCGTGGGTGAACGCGATCCCGGCGCCGGGCGCCACCGCCGCGAGCGCCCACGTGGACAGCCAGCCGCGGATCGCATCGAAGTCGCCGTACCGCGCCTCCAACGCGGCCGCCTCGTCGTCGTGGAACTTCGACAGCCGCGGCCCGCCGAGGTGCGCGTGCTCGTGGTTGCCGAGCAGGAAGTGCACCCGCCCGGGGAACTCCTCGGCCAGCCGCAGCGCGTGGGACAGCAGTTCGGGGGTGCGGTCGGCGTAGAAGCTGCCCAGGTGTTCGGGCCAGTGCCGGCGGGGGATCGCGGGGCCGTGCACCAGGTCGCCGCAGAAGAGCAGGTGCGCGTCGGAACCGAGGTCGCGGAAGCGGTGCTCGACGGCGTGGAAGTCCTCGAGATTGCCGTGCAGGTCGGTGACGGCCAGCAGCGTGCCCGTCGCCGGAAGGGCGATGACCCTAGGCATCCAGCACGCCGTCGCGCAGAACGGCGTGCGCGCCCACCGTGCGGTTGACGATCTGGGTGATCCGCAGGTCGACGGCGACGCTCGCCAGGGCGGCCGCCTCGGCGCGCTTCACCCCGTGCTCGCGGCCCATCAGGTCGAACATGGCGTTCAGGGCCTGGTACATCGCGGCGTCGACGGTGTCGCCGAGCCCGAGCGTCAGCCATGCCCCGCCGGAACGCACCACCGGGCCGCCGATCGGCAGGTCGTCGCGCAGGTCGAAGGTGAGCGTGACCCGCTCCATCGGGCACTCGACCGCGGTGCCGCCGACCTCCCCGTCGCCCTGCGCGGCATGCCCGTCGCCCACGGAGAAGAGCGCCCCGTCGACCGGCACCGGCAGGTACAGCGTGCTGCCGGCGACGAGATCCTTGAGGTCGAGGTTGCCGCCGTGCGCCCGCGGCGGGATGGTCGAGTGCCGACCCGGCTCGGCCGGCGGCATGCCCAGCACCCCCATGAACGGCCGCAGCGCCACCCGGTGCCCGAACTGGTTCACGCCGCGCATGGCGGCCGGGTCGAGCGTCCAGTCGAGGACGGCGTACTCGTCCAGCAGCCCGTACGCCTCGGTGAACGGCGTCGGCCGCCCACCCGCCACGGTCGCGCCGTAGGCGCCGGGCACCACCGCGTCGACGTTCACCACGAGGGTCGTGCCGGGTCGGGCGCCGCGCACGGCCACCGGGCCGATGAGCGCGTGGCCGTAGCCGGTGCGGTGCTGCGGGACGCGTTCCCAGAGGCTGGGGTCGAGGCCGGGCTGGGCGCCGGTGCGCCACCAGCAGTCGAGCGTGCGGAACGTGACCGTGTCGCCCGGGTCGATCGTCAGCACCGGAGCGGCGTCGGGGTCGAAGAAGCCGTGCAGGGTCGTGTCGTCCGGGACGAGGGTGTACTCCACCCGGCCCATCGTGCCGAAAAATCATCGCGCCGTCGCTGTCGATTTCGGCGGGGAGCGTTCGTTCAGAGGGTGTAGACAGGCCCGAAGGAGGCGATGGAGATGACGCAGTACCTGCTCGCGGTATACCAGCCCGACGGTGAGCCGCCGCCGCCCGAGTTCCTCGAACCGATCATGGAAGCGGTCGGCAAGGTCGAACAGGAGTGCAAGGACTCCGGCGCGTGGGTGTTCTCGGGCGGGCTGACGGGGGCCGAGAGCGCCACGGTGGTGCGCGTGCAGGACGGCCGCGAACTGCTCACCGACGGGCCGTTCGCCGAGGGGAAGGAACACCTCGGCGGCTTCACCATCGTGGACGTGCCGGACCTGGACGCGGCCCTGGTGTGGGGGAAGAAGTTCGCCGCCGCCACCGGCCTGCCGTTGGAGGTCCGCGCGTTCCGTTGGTAGCAGATCCGGTGGTAGTGGATCTCGACTCGCTGTACCGCGCGGAGTACGGCCGCGCGGTCGCGATCGTGACGCGCGTGACGGGTGACCTGGACCTGGCCGAGGAGTCGGTCCAGGAAGCCTTCACGTCGGCGGCGGCCCGCTGGCCCACGGCCGGGCCGCCGCCGAGCCCGGTGGGCTGGATCATCACGACCGCCCGCAACAACGCCGTCGACCGGCTGCGCCGCGAGTCCCGCCGGGCGACCAAGGAGGCCGCGTTCGTCGTCGACCCGGAGCCGGAGGAGGTGGGACCCGTGTACGACGACCGGCTGCGGCTGATCTTCACCTGTTGCCATCCGGCGCTCGCCCCGGCGGCCCGCGTGGCGCTGACGCTGCGCCTGCTCGGCGGGCTGACGACGCCGGAGATCGCGCGGGCGTTCCTGGTGCCGGAGAGCACGATGGCGCAGCGGCTGGTGCGCGCCAAGAACAAGATCCGCGAGGCGCGCATCCCGTACCGGGTGCCGGCCGAGGCGGACCTGCCGGACCGGCTGTCGGGCGTGCTGGCCGTGCTCTACCTGATCTTCAACGAGGGCTACGCGGCCAGCGGCGGCGACGCGCTGGTGCGCGCCGAGCTGTGCGCCGAGGCGATCCGGCTCGGGCGGGTCCTCGCCGAACTGATGCCCGACGAGCCGGAGGCGCTCGGCCTGCTCGGGCTGATGCTGCTCATCGAGGCCCGCCGGCCGGCCCGCACGACCCCGGACGGCGCGCTGGTGCGCCTCGCCGACCAGGACCGGACGCGCTGGGACGCCGGACTGCTCGCCGAGGGGCGGGCCCTGGTGCGCCGCTGCCTGCGCCGCGACCGGCCCGGGCCGTACCAGCTCCAGGCGGCGATCAACGCCGTGCACAGCGACCCGCCGCCGACCGACTGGGGCCAGATCCTCGCGCTCTACGACCACCTGCTGGCGATCGCGCCGTCGCCGGTGGTCGCGCTGCACCGGGCGGTCGCGGTGGCCGAGGTGCACGGGCCCGTCGCGGCTCTTCGCCTCGTGGACGAGCTTCCGTTGGAACGGCACCACGTCTACCACGCCGTCCGGGCCGACCTGCTGCGCCGGCTGGGTCGCACCGATGCGGCCCACGAGGCCTACGGGACGGCCGCCGACCTGACGGGCAACGAGGCCGAACGGGCCTTTCTGAGAGCCGCACAGGAAGCGTTGGTCGAGCGGCAATAACGCGTGTAATGCTGGGCGACATGTCAGCTGACGTGGTTCAACCGGCGCGGCGCTCCCTCGTGCGGCCGCTCCTCTTCGGGCTCATCCTCATCACCCTGCTGGGGCTGCTGTTCGGTGTGCCGTGGTGGACCCTCGTCGCCGCCGGGCAGTGGCCGACCGGTGTGTTCGTGGCGGGCACGGCGCTGTTCGCGGTGGCGGTGCTGGCGTTCCCCGTGCTGATGTTCCGGGGACACGCGCGGGGCAACGACGGCGCGACGGTCACCGCGGACGTCCTCCTCGGCGCGATCTGGGTGCTCTTCACCTGGTCCGTGATCGGCAACCTGCTGCGGCTCGCGCTGATCGCCGCCGGGGTCGAGGACCCGACGCGCTCCCGCGCCGTCGCCGTCTCGGTCACCGTGATCTCGGCCGTCCTGCTCATCTGGGGGAACGTCGAAGCGATGCGGATCCCGCGCATCCGCCGGGTCACGGTCGACCTCCCACGCCTCGCGCCCGGCCTGGACGGCACCAAGGTCGTCCTGATCACCGACACCCACTACGGCCCGATCGACCGCGTCGCCTGGTCCAAGGGCGTCACCGAGGCCGTGAACGCGCTCGAGCCCGACATCGTCTGCCACACCGGCGACATCGCCGACGGCAGCGTGGAGCAGCGCCGCGACCAGGCCGCCCCGCTCGCCGACATCCGCGCGAAGCTCGCCCGCACCTACGTGACCGGCAACCACGAGTACTTCGGCGAGGCCGACGTCTGGATGACGCACATGCGCGACCTCGGCTGGGAAGCGCTGCACAACCGGCACATCGTCGTCGAACGCGACGGCGCGTCGCTGGTGATCGCCGGCGTCGACGACCGCACCGCCAAGAACTCCCGCCTGCCCGGCCACCGCGCCGACCACGCCACCGCCCTCGCCGGGGCCGACCCCGACCTGCCGGTGCTGCTGCTGGCGCACCAGCCGAAGCAGATCGACGACGCGGTCGCGCACGGCGTCGACCTGCAGCTGTCCGGGCACACGCACGGCGGGCAGATCTGGCCGTTCTCCTGGCTGGTGCGCCTCGACCAGCCGGTGGTGCAGGGCCTGTCCCGGCACGGCGCGCGCACCCAGCTCTACACCAGCCGCGGCACGGGTTTCTGGGGGCCGCCGTTCCGGGTGTTCGCGCCGAGCGAGATCACCGAACTGACGCTGCGGTCCGGGGCGGCGTGAGGATCACGGTCGGGGCGCGGTTCAACGGGCCGCCCGGGTCGGGGAACGGTGGATACTGCGCGGGGCTCTTCGCCTCGGGTGCGGGGCTCTTTTCCTCGGGTGCGGGCAGTGCGGTCGAGGTGACGTTGCGCAAGCCGCCGCCGCTCGACACGCCGCTGTCCATTGTGGACGGTGAGGTGCGGGCACCGGACGGGACGCTCGTCGCCACCGTGTCCGTGGGGGCACCGGTCACGGAGACCGTGCCGGCGGTGCCGTGGGACGTGGCGGAGGCGGCCGCGCGGACGTACGACGGGTTCGCCGGGCATCCGTTCGGGACGTGCTACGTGTGCGGGCCGGACCGCGTGGACGGGCTGGGCATCTACCCCGGACGGCTCGCCGACGGGACGACCGCGGCGCCGTGGACCGTGCCGGGCGAGGTCGGCCCCGAGACGGTGTGGGCCGCACTCGACTGCCCCGGCGGCTGGACCGTCCTCGGGCCGGACCGCGCCTGCGTGCTGGGGCGCATCGCCGTTCACATGAGGGAACTGCCGAAGCCCGGATCGCGGTGCGTCGTCCGCGGCGCGCTCGTGACGTCCGAGGGGCGCAAATCCCTGGTGCACACGACGCTGTACGGGCCCGACGGGGCCGAACTGGCGCGGGCCCGGGCCACCTGGATCGAGATCACGATCTGACCGGCTACCGGATCGCCCAGAGTTGGCCGCCGGGGGGCCGCCGCGGCCGGGCGGGCGCGTCGGCGCGGCCTAGCATGACCCGGTGAACGAAAAGTTGACCTACCGCACCGCCACCGAGGACGACGTGCCCGCCCTGGTGGAACTGGTGCAGTCGGCCTATCGCGGCGACGTCAGCCGGCAGGGCTGGACCAACGAGGCGGACATCCTCGAGGGCCAGCGCGTCGACGCCGAGATGGTGACCGCCGCGGTGAACGACCTCGCCGCCGTCGTGATCGTCGCGCACGCCGGCGCCGAGATGGTTGCCTGCTGCCACCTCGAACGGCGGGACGGCTTCGCCTTCTTCGGGATGTTCGCCGTGCGGCCCACGCTGCAGCGCGGCGGAGTGGGGCGGGCGGTGCTCGCCGAGGCCGAACGCGTCGCGCGCACCGACTGGGACGTGGCCGAGGTGCGGATGACCGTCATCGGCCTGCGCGAGGAGCTGATCGCCTGGTACGAACGGCGTGGCTACGCGCGCACCGGCGAGTCGAAGCCGTTCCCGTACGGGGACCTCCGCATCGGCGTGCCGCTGCGGAACGACCTGCGCCTCGTGGTCCTGTCGAAGAAGGTCTGACCGCTTTTCGTGCGCCGATCTTGCCCGGCGCTCGTGGCGTCGGCGGCGGCGCGTCCCCGTGTCGCCTGCGTCGCCTGCGTCGATCTTGCAGTTGTGGTGCCCGTTGTGTTGATTTTGGCGGTGATTGTTCCCGCCATAGGTGCAAGCTCGATGAGCGGTGCGGCCTGGTGCGGCCTGGTGGGTCCCGGTGCCGGGCGTGGGTGACGGGCGCCCCGGCAGGGCGACCGGCTTGGGCGCGGGGGCGCATCCGAGGGCGACGGCGTCTCGGGTCGCCGCCCGCCGCATGGGTGATGTCCGGTGTGTCGGCTGTCAGCCGCCTGCCGCCGTCGGGTGATGTCCGTGGGTCAGCCGCCCGCGTCCGCTGTCGGGGGTTATGCGCCAAGCGCGGCCCGCCGGTGATGTTTCCTGCGTCGGCCGCTCGCCGCCCGCCGCCGGGGCGATGTGCCGTGCGTCGGCTGTCGGCCACTGCCCCGGCGGGGTGATGTGCCGTGCGTCCGTCGACCGCCGCCGTGGATGGGTGGGCCGGCCGCGCGGGGCCTGGGAAATTGTCACCGCGCGGCCGGGGCTTCAGGGTGACAGCAGCGCCGCGAGGGCGCGTGCCGTCTCGGGATGGGACTCCAGCAGGGCCTGCGCCTCGGCGGCGCCCGTTCCGGTGGTGCCGTGTGCGCCGTTGACGCCGGCCGGTCCGGCCCCGGCGGGGGTCACCGCGCGCCAGCCGGGCTCGAGGCCGAGGAGCGCGGCCAGCGCGTCCGTCGCCGCCGGGTGCGCCGCGAGCAGGTCGGCCGCCGGCCCACCGACGGGCAGCGCGACGGCCGTGTGCGTCGCCGGAGCGGTGCGGCGCTCCCAGGGTGGGGTCCAGGCGTCGACGGCGGCCAGGCCGGCCGGGAAGGTCCGCGCCGCTTCGCGCACCAGCACGGGGACCAGTTCGCCCGCCTGCTCCTTGAGCGTGGTGATCAATGTCGGCAGCCACGGCAGCAGCACTGGATCCGGCAGCCGCGCGAACGCCTTCGACATGGCCTCCACGACGAAGCCCGCGAGGCCCGGTGCCGGTTCGAGGGACTGCACGAAGCCGCTCAGGTACTGCGGGAACGCCGGCACCACCAGCGGGTTGTCGAGCAGCGCGTCGGTCCGCTCACGCAGTTCGGCGATCGTGAGCTGGCCCAACTGCGTGCGTGCCGCCCACAGCAGCGCCACCTTGGCGGGCGACTCCGGATGCGACTGCCGCACGGCCAGTTCGAGCTGCGCCCGGTCGCAGCCCAGCGACAGCGCGAGGCTCTCCAGCGTGAACAGGAAACCGAGCATCGCGGCCACCTGCCGCACCGGCGTCTCGTCCTCGACGAAAGCCGTCGGCAGCAGCGTGCAGTAGTGCGCGTACCCGACCTTGACGAACTCCTCGCACCAGTGCGGCAGCGCGGGCTCGGCCGTCCGGTAGTAGGCGAGCAGGCCGCGGATGCGGCGCAGCACCTCGGGGGCGTCGTCGACGGTGCGCTCGGCGGCGAGCAGTTCGACGGCGCGGCCGCCCAACTCGTCGGTGAAGCGCCTGCTGTCGAGGTACAGCAGCGCGTCCTCCACCGCTTCGAGCGCCTTCGCGGCGGTCGCCTGCGGCTCCCGGACGGCTTTGCGCAGCCGCTGCTCGAGCACCTGCTCGACGGTGACGCCCTCGTAGCCGAGTTCGATGATGGCGCGCTGGTTGCGGCCGATGTCGAGATCCCAGCTCTCCTGCGGCGAACGCTGGCCGAGCCGCCGCTGGCCCATGATCGGCCGCACCGCGCCCCGCGGCAGCAGCCGGCGCAGCACCCACAGCAGGTGCGAACAGGGCACCAGCTCCGGCTCGGCGTCGAGATTCATCAGCGCCCGCTGGATGGTGCGCCGGTCGAGGTCGAGGCCCAACGGCGCGAGCCGGTCGTAGACGTCGCGGGCCAGCGGCGGCAACGCGTCGTAGCCCACCTGCCCGATCCGGTCGCCGCCGAGCAGGATCTCGCACAGGCGGCGGACGTCCCGCCGGCCCGGCACCACGTCCTTCTCGATGCACGTGACGGCCGCGTCCTGGAAGTCGTACGGGGTGGGGCGGCGCCGGTTGCGCATCCCGGCCAGGAGGATCGACGTCTCGAAGACCGCGATCGCGTCGGCGGTGCTCGCCAGGTAGCCGTTGCGGCGGGCGAGGCGCACGATGTCGACGCTCCAGCCGAGCAGTTCCTCCTCGTCCAGGCCGTGCAGGAGGGGTGGGCCGGAGAGGAACCCGCTCAACCGGTCGGTCGTGGGCGGGTCGACGACCGGCTGCGCGGCGAGTGCCTTTTTCGCCCGTTTGCGGCTGCCCTGCTGGCCGTCGAGCTGGAACGGCGTCACCGCGTAACGCGTCAGCGCCCGGCTCCACGTGGCGCCCGCGATCGACACCGACCCCGACGCCAGCCCGAACTGCGCCTCGATCGCCCCGTGGCTCGACGGGATCAACCCGTACAGCCATCGGGTGGCGGTGCGCGGCGACGGTTCGTAGGCCTCGGCGGGCTCCGCCGACCCGAACTGCGCCACCCGGCTCGCGGCGTGGAACGCACCGCACACGTACAGGCAGTCGGCCCGGTCGGTGCCGGTCGCCGCGAGATGTTCGCGCATGCGGGTCCACATGTAGCGCTCGCGGTCCTCGTCGCGGGCGAGCCGCTCATCGCCCCGGGACGGTGCCAGCCGGCGGAACAGGCTGCCGATGAGCACCATCACCTGGCGGTACTCCTCGTAGTCCGCCCCGACGAGCGGCTGCTCCACGTACTGGTCCCACCACTCCGACCAGTGCCGCACCTTGCCGTGGTGCAGCAGGTGCTCCTCCAACTCCGCGAAGCGGGGCCGCAGGTCGCCGATCTCGATGCCGACGGCGTCGCCGTGCAGATCGGTCTCCTCGTCGTCCACTGTGGACTGCGGAGTCTCGGGTTCGCGCGGCAGCCACTGGAACACGTGGTCCGTGGAGCGGTCGACGAGGACCAGTTCGACGCCGGGCGTGTCCAACGCGTAGGCGATCGCCTGGTACTCGGCCGACGCCTCGGTGATCGGTGCGACGACGTTGAGCGGCGACCAGTCCTTCGGAAAGCCGTCGGTCTCGGACGCGAACGCCTGCAGCGCCACCGGCAGGCGGCAGTTACGCAGCTCGTCGAGGAGGGGGCGCAGGTCCTCACACAGTTCCAGATAAATGACCTTGGGCTGCTTGGCCCGCAGCCGGCGCACCATCGCCAGCCCCGACGAGGGGGAGTGGTGGCACACCGGGAAGATCTCCAACGGCTCGGCGAGCGCGCGGTCGACGTCGTCGACGATCCCGGCCAGGATCTCGGACAGCGCGTCGGGGCCGCCGGCGAAGCGCGCGGCGGCGTCGACCAGCTGCCCGCGCAGGGCGGAGAAAGCGCCGCTCATGTCACCGCCTCGCTTCGCTCACCGGCGCCATGAGACGCGTGGCGCGCAGTGCTGATGATTCGCTCCCGCAAGCGTCCGCTCATGACAGTGTGCTGATCGCCTGGCGGCCGCCCTCCAGGAACGCCGGCCACTCGCCGCCGTCCTGCTTGCTGCGCGGCTCCACGACACCGTGCCAGTACTTGTTGAGGATGGCCAGGTCCTCGGGGCTGCGCCGGGCCAGCGACCCGACCAGCGAGCCGGCGAGCGTCTCCGCCCGCAGCGTGCGGTCGCCGAAGAAGTTGCTGTGCAGCACCGCGTCCTCCAGCACGCCGATCTGCTCGGCGGTCGACAGCGCGGACTCCAGCCGCTCGTCGTCGCTGCCCGCCGCCGCGGACGCCGCGCGCAGGTCGGCGAAGCTCTGCAGCAGGATGTCGAGCAGCGTCGGCGGCACCTCCAGCTCGATCTCGTGCCGGCGCAGCAGCTCGACCGTGCGGAACCGGACGATCTCCGCCTCGCTCTTCTTGTTGGTCACCACGGGGATGCGCACGAAGTTGAAGCGCCGCTTGAGGGCGGACGACAGGTCGTTGACTCCCCGGTCGCGGCTGTTGGCCGTCGCGATGATGGAGAAGCCGGGCTGCGCGAACGCGATGTTGTCGGTGCTCAGCTCCGGGATGGAGATGTACTTCTCGGACAGGATCGAGATGAGCGCGTCCTGCACGTCGCTGGTAGAACGGGTCAGCTCCTCGAAGCGCCCGATGCGGCCGGTCTCCATCGCCGTCATGATCGGCGAGGGGATCATCGACGCGCGGGACTGTCCCTTGGCGATCACCATCGAGACGTTCCACGAGTACTTGATGTGGTCCTCGGTCGTGCCCGCGGTGCCCTGCACGACCAGGGTCGAGTTGCGGCAGATGGCCGCGGCGAGCAGTTCGGCCAGCCAGGACTTGCCGGTGCCCGGGTCGCCGATCAGCAGCAGCCCGCGGTCGGAGGCGAGCGTCACGATGCTGCGTTCGACGAAGCTCCGGTCGCCGAACCACTTCTGGCTCACCTCGCGGTCGAGCCCGTCGGCGCGTTCGGAGCCGAGAATGAACAACCGCACCATGCGTGGGCTCAGCCGCCACGTGAACGGCTTGGGCGCGTCGTCGATCGACTCCAGCCAGTCGAGCTCCTCGGCGTACTTGACCTCGGCCGGCGGGCGCAGAATCTCGTCGGACATTGCGGTGCTCTCCTAGGTGAGGAAGTTCTTCAGCTCGAAGACGAGCTTCTTGATGTGCCCGGACAGGACGGGTGTCCCGAGGTCCTTGAACTTCTCCCGGAACCACGGGTTTACGCTCTGGTGGCCGCCGCTTCCGACCGACCCGACGGGGATGACCCGCACGCCGGAGCGGTGCAGCCCGGCCAGCCCGTCGAAGACCTCCTGGTGCTTCCACTCGTAGTAGTCGGAGATCCACACGACGACGGTGTTGCGCGGGTCGGCGACCTTCGGCCCGGCGAGCAGCAGCGCGGCGGTGCCGTCGGTGCCGCCGCCGAGCTGGGTGCGCAGCAGCACCTCGAACGGGTCCTTCACCCACGGAGTCAGGTCGATCGCTCGCGTGTCGTACGCGATGAGGTGCACGTCGACCTTCGGCAGGCCGGCGAAGATCGACGCGAGGATGGTGCAGTTGACCATCGCGTCGACCATCGAGCCGGACTGGTCGACCACCACGATCAGCCGGGCCGGCGTGGTGCGGCGGGCGGTGTGCCGGTAGTAGAGCGCGTCGACGTAGAGACGCTCGTCCTCCGGGCTCCAGTTGGTGAGGTTCTTCCAGATGGTGCGCTCGATGTCGAGGTTGCGGAACACTCGCTTCGGCGGCACCGACCGGTCGATCGTGCCGACGCTGGTCTGCTCGACCTGCGTGCGCAGCACCTCCGCGACCTCGTCGACGAACCGCCGGATCAACGCCTTCGCCTGCGCCAGCGCGACCCCGGAGAGGTTGTGCTTGTCGCGCAGCAACTGCTCGATGAGCGACATGCTCGGGGTGAGCTGCCGCGCCAGGGCCGGGTCGGCGAGGACCTCGCGCAGTTGCATCCGCTTGACGAGGTCGCCCTCGATGCCGGCGAGCACCCCGCCGATGTCGCTGTCGCGCGGCCGCTGCCGCAGCGATCCCGGTGCGCAGCCGAGCCCCTGCTCGAACCAGCCAGCGTCGGACTGCCACCCGGCCAGCTGCGTGGCGGTGACGTTGCCCGTGCCGGTGGCGAAGACGTTGAGCAGCAGCTTGGAGACGAGGGCCGCGCGACGGACCTCCTCCGCGCCGGTCTCCTCCGACGTAGCGTCCTCCGGCGAGGGCGCCATCAGGCCACGGAACTCCTCGGCCAGCTCCGGATGGCGCTGCACCACCGTGTCGACCGACACCGACGGGTCGAGCAACGCGGTCGGCAGGCCGATGTCGTCGACGATCGCGACGCTGGCCGACTCGAGGGCCCGCTGCTCCTCGGGGTCGAAGAGCCGCGCGATGAGCCGCCAGTAGAGGACCTGGCGACGAGCCTGTGCGTTCATTTGCGCAGCAGCCTTCCCGCGCGTTCGCGTAGCACGGACACCGCGTCGCCGGCCTTCGCCGCGGCCTTGACCACCTTGGGATCGGTCGGTCCCAGCGCCCAGTCGCCGGTGTGCGTGGCGACCGGCTTGCGCTTCACCGTGCCCCGCACGGCGAGCGGCCGCAGCGACCACCGGCCGGCGTCCCAGCGCAGCAGCCCGATGCAGGCCTCGGCGGCGGCCACCGCCTCGGCGGTCAGCGGCCCGCAGTCGGGTAGGGACTCGACGTCGACCGTGAGCGTCTCCCCGTCGATGTCGAACCCGCCCTCGCCGGCCGTGAAGCCCTCGATCAGGACCGGCGTCGCGACGCCCACCGGATGGCGGTCCAGCGGGTGCACCGGTGGCGCGACGGCGCCCGGCAGCAGCACCCGCGCGGTCGCGAACGGGTCCGCCGGCGCACCGGCGCTCGCACGCTCGTCGTGCCACACCAGGTCGCCGCCGGGCAGCAGCGGCATGTCCACGAGGTCGAGGGCGTGCCCTCCGGCGAGCGCGCCGAGCAGCACCGGCCGGTCGCCGAACAGTTGCCACACGGCCGGCCCGACGATCGTGTCCACCTTGGCCGCGACGAGGTTCGTACGCACCAGCCGGGGAGTGTCGCCGCCCGCCGGCTCGAGCACGCCGTGCACCTGGACCCGCACCGCGGTGGCGTGCTCGTGCACGTCGACCCCGAGCACGAGCAACCGCCCGGTCACGTCGGTGGCGCCGGCGGCACCCCACGCGCCCGCGCGGGTCAGCAGCAGCGCGCGGGACCACAGGTCGGCCCAGCGGCGCTCCGGCAGGCGGGGCATCGTCGCCACCGGCGAACTCGCCCGCAGCTCGTCGGTGAGCCCGTCGAGGAGCACCGCGACGCGGCGCAGTGCCGGCTCGCCGTAGAGCGCCTCGACCAGCGGCGCCGACGCCGAGACGAGCTCGTGGTCCACACCGCGCCAGCCGGTGACGGCGACCTCGGTGAGCCAGGCCCGGACGCCGGCGAGCAGGTTTGGTGCGACGGGTGGGCCTTCGGAGGCCGACGGCTGCCATGACTCGCGTGTCCGCCCGAGCGCGGCGTCGCAGCGCGCCAGCAGCGCGTCGTGCGCCGCGCCCAGCAACGCGGCCCGCGCGGCGGCGAGCGCGCTCAGGTGCTCCTCGGAGACCGAACCGGCGGCCACCTTGGCGACCGCGTCGGCCACGGCGTCCCCGAGCGGACTGCCCGCGACGGCGCCCGCGAGGACGGTCAGCCGGCCGGCGCGTTCCTCACCGAGTCGCGCGAACCCGTGCCCGAGCGCGTCGTCGAAGCCGTCGACCAGATCCAACGCACCGTCCACATCGGACAGTGGCGCGCGCAGCTCCGCGAGATTGCTGCCCCGCATCAGCGCGCCCCTCCCGTCGGGAACCAGTCCAGCTCCGGCACCGGCGCCACACTCACCGGAACCTCCAGATACGCCAGGTGCCGCAGGAACCGGCTGAACACCGTCGCGGCCGGTGTCGAATCGCGCTGCCCGCGCAGCTGTGCCATCAGCTCCGCACCGCTCTCACCGGCCGCGTCGACCTGCAGATAACGCGCCACCCGCGCGAACCCGTGCTGCAACACGGCTTCGTCCACAAGGGACTGAAGGTGCTTGCAGGGGCGTGACCCGAGGCCGCCGCAGGGGCGGTTGTTGTTGGTGCTGCAGGAGAAGCCGTGCGTGCCCGCGCCGATCGACGACACGTACACCCGCGCGATGTCCGAACCGCTGGAGACAACACCCTGCAGCCGCCCGTCGGCCAGCTCCACGAACGGCACCTTCGCCAGCTTGCGCGGCCGCACGGGCGGCACGACCCGCGCGGTGCTTGCGCGCTCCCACCCGGAATCGTGCTTCTCAAAAGCACTCTCGTCGTCCACCCGCGTATTTGTACCCCATCGAAGAAAGCCGCGATATCCCGTCATTCTTTGACGGTGTTTTCGCGTCGTATCGGCCCTGAACTGCCCCTTCGGGAAAATGTCGGACCCCACGGTTAGGTTGCGCGGCATGTCTGTGGTGGGCCGGGACGACGGCGAGATCAAACGAGCACCCGTGGTGCGTGGCGACCTTCGGCTGCCCGGATTGCTGCTCCGTCCACCGTGGACGGTCGACCGTCCGGCCGCGCGTCCGCCGATGATGCCCGGGCTGCGCTGCCCCGACGCCGTGTGCCTGAGTTGGGAGCCCGGCGAGCGGGCCGGGTGGTGGGAGTTCGCGGCGGCGGTGGGCGTTCCGCGGCGGCGGCCGGACTGGGAAAGCGTCGCCGCACGACAGCGCGACGGGGTGCTGGAGCCGTTGTGGCAGGCGGCCTTCTTCCTGCACGGCCCCGCCGATCTCGCGCGCCCGTTGGTCGGTGCGTGGCTGCCCGACTGGTCCGGCGACACGGGCCGGTGGGCGCGCGCGGCTCTCGCGCGCTTCGGGCTGGACGCGGTGCCGTTCGCCCTCGCGGTCGCCCACGACGGGCCGGGCTGCGCCGAGGTCCTGCTGCCGCTCACCGGACCGCCGGTCGCGACGCTCGTCGCGCGCTGGCTCGGTCGCGCGGACGGCGAGGAGCGCCGCCGGGTGGCCCGTGCCTGGCTGCGCCGTCACCCCATGGCGGCCGCCCGTGCCCTGGTGCCGCACGCCCTCGGTCGCATCTCGGTCGAACGCCACATGGCCGGCCGCGCGCTGCGTGCCCTGGTCGCGGCCGGTCATCGGCCCACCGTCGAGGAGGCCGCCGCGTCCTACGGCGCACCGGCCGACGAGGCCGTGCGGCGGCTGCTCGACGCGGACCTGTTCGCGGCGCTGCCGGTGCGGGTGCCCGGGCTGCCCGACTGGGCGGAGCCGGACCGCCACCCGGCGATCCGCCTGCGCGACACCGACACCGCCGGGCACACGGGCACCGCGTTCCTCCACGGCACCGACGGCGTGCCGCCCGTCCGCGGCGACACCGAGCGGCGCGGTGCCGACCGAGTGCCACCCGCCCGCGGCGATGCCGCGCGGCGTCGCGCCGACGGCGTGCCGTCCCCCCGTGGTGATGCCGGTCGGCGTGGTGCCGGCGACATGCCACCGGCTTTCGGCGATGCCGCGCGGCGTGCCGTGGACGGCGTGTCGTCCGTCCGCGACGGTGCCGGCCGGCGTGGTGGCGGCGACATGCCACCGGCTTTCGGCGAAGCTGCGGGGCGTGGTGGCGGCGATGGGCCGGGCAGCCCGGACGACGGGGTGGTGCGTGGGGTCGATTCCGTGCGGCAGGGCGGCAGCGTCGTCGGGTTGTCGGTGGGCGGTGCCGCGTCCCGGGCCGGCGCGATCGCGCTGCGCGGCGGCGGCGTGCTGTCCGCACGCGCCACCCGGCACCTGACCGTCATGCTCGCCATGTCCCGCCCCGGCGCCCCGTACCCCGGCGTCGCGCAGGCGGCGGCCGCCTGCGACCCGGCGAGCCTGGCCGCGTTCGGCTGGTCGCTGTTCCGGGACTGGCTGGCGTGCCACTCGCCACCGGAAGGCGCCTGGACCCTGCTGGCGCTCGGGCTGATCGGCGACGACACGACCGTGCGCCGGCTCGCGCCCTACGTGCGCCGCTGGCCAGGCCGCGCCTCGCCGGCCCGCGCGGTGACGGCGCTGGAGGCGATCGCGGCCATCGGTTCGGACGTGGCGCTGCGGCACCTGCACCTGCTCGCCGGCCGCGCGGAAAACCCCGGGATCCGTGCGCGGGCCGGTGCGCTGCTGGCCGAGACGGCGGCGGCCCGCGGGCTCACCGGCGAACGCCTCGCCGACCGGCTGGTCCCCGACGCCGGGCTCGATGCGGACGGCGGCATGTCGCTCGACTACGGTCCGCGCCGCTTCCGGGTGGGGCTCGACGCGAAGCTGCGGCCGTTCGTGGTGGACGCCGCGGGCGAACGCGCCTCGGAGCCGCCCCCGCCGGCGTTCGGCGACGATCCGCAGCGGGTCGCGGCGGCGCGGGACCGGTTCGCCCGGCTGCGGCACGAGCTGCGCACGCTCGGCGCCGACGAGATCCGGCGGATGCAGCGGGCCATGGTCGACGGGCGGCGCTGGGGCGGGGCGGAGTTCCGGGAGTTCGTGGTGCGCCATCCGCTGCTGCGGCACGTCGCGCACGGGCTGGTATGGGGTGTGTTCGACGGGGCGGGCGCGGCGACGGGCACGTTCCGGCTGGTGGCCGGTGAGCCGGTCGACGTGCACGGGCGGCCGTTCCCGGTCAGTGACACGGCGCGGGTCGGTGTGGCGCATCCGGTGCACCTCGACGGTGTCGCGCGGCGGTGGGCGGAGGTGCTCAAGGTGCAGCCGTTCGCCCAGCTGCGCCGCGAGGTCGGTCGGCTGCGCCCCGACGAGGAACGCCGCACCGTGCTGGTCCGCTACGCCGGCCGGACAATGCCGGCGAGCCACCTGTCGGCGTTGCGCTGGCACGGCTGGCGGCCGGGCGAGGCTCTCGACGACGGCCTGCGCCACTGGATCGAACGCGACCTGCCGGGCGGCCTCTCCGCGGTGGCGACGGTGGCGCCCCCGCTCGCCGCCGGGCTGGCCGACGGGGGAGACCGCACGCTCACCGGGGTCGCCGTGCTGGGCCGGCACGACGACCGTTCGGCGCCCGGCGGCGGCCTGCCGTGGGGCGAGGTCGACCCGGTGCTCGTCGCCGAGATCCTGCGCGACCTCGACCGCGCGGTGCCCTGAGATGGACGGCCTGGCGTGAGACCCCTATTCGTGCGGCAGCAGATAGCGCCAGTTCACCGAGACGAACGCGCCGGCGCGGGTGCGGTAGTGCGACCACACTCCCTCGTCGGTGTGCGGGATCAGGCGCTTCACCGCGCGCGCCTGCTTGTGGCGAAGCTTGCGTTCCTTGTAGATCACGTCCTCGCCCACCGGGGGCAGCGGCACCTCGTCGGGCCAGCGCTTCGCGTCCTTGGGATCGAGATCGAGGTGCACGGCCACCAGCAGCACCGCGTCCGGCCGCCACGGCTGGCCCTGCCGGCTCACCTTGCGCCGCAGCGGGGCCACGTGGTCGTACAACTCGTACATCGGCTTCGGGAAGACCCGCTGCTCCCGCGCCATGACCCAGCCGTCGAGGCCGGCCCGGAAGACGTCGTTCCGCTCGTCGCGCACCTCGAGGATGTCGGCCGGCACGTCGGCGACGATCGGAGCACCCGGGCGGCGGGTGGAGTTGCGCTTGTCGCGGAGCACCTCGGCGGCGTGCCGCTGGAGGTCGCGTTCGGCCCGGCCGCTCAGGTCCAGGGCCCGGCTCGCGTCGGCGATGGCCAGGCCCCCGTGGTAGACGACCAGCGGCGGCGGCACGAGCACTCCCACGCCCGGCGGCACGAACCCGCCCGAGATCGACCAGGAGAACATCGGCCCGCGCACCGTCTCGGCAGGAGCGGCGGAGGCGTGGGCTGGGGCGGCTGCCGCACCGGTGGCGGCGGTCAGGGCCAGCGCACCGCCGGCGGCAAAGAACGTTCTACGGTCCACCCCGCCAGGATAAAGGTGCAAATAGGATTATTTGCCCCGTTCCCGGTAGGCCGCCCGGCTGGCCTCGATCTGCGGCACGTGCTCCATCGCCCACCCGGCGAGCGCCAACGCCGGCGCCAGCAGGCTGCGCCCCGCGTCGGTCAGCGCGTACTCGACCCGCGGCGGCACCTCGGCGTGCACGGTGCGCGCGACGAGCCCGTCGCGTTCGAGGTTTCGCAGGGTCAGCGTCAACATCCGCTGCGAGATGCCGGGGACCCGCTGCCGCAGGTCGCCGAAGCGCACGGTGCCCTCGTCCAGGGTGGCCACCACCAGCAGGGTCCACTTGTTGCAGATCCGGTCGAGGATCGCGCGGATCGTGCGCCCGCCGTCGCCGCGGATCATGCACGTGTGGCCGTAGTCCATCGCAGTCTCCTGTGCCTTACTAACACGCATGTGCCTTTTGTAGGCCCGTCGATACTGACGCATCATCGCCGCCATGGAGATCGCATACTGGGTCGTCGGCGGCCTGCTGGCAGTGTTCTACCTCTACGCCGGTGGCAAGAAGGCCGTGCAGAGCAGGGAACAGCTGCTGCCGATGATGGGCTGGGTCGACACGATGCCCATGCCGCTCGTCCGGACCATCGGCGTGCTGGAGCTGCTCGGCGCCGTCGGTCTGATCCTGCCGCCGTTGACCGACATCCTGCCGGGGCTGGCGGTGGCGGCCGCCGTCGGGCTGGTGCTGATCCAGATCGGGGGCATCGTGACCCACCTGCGCCGGGGCGAGGCCCGCCTGATCGGCCTCAACATCGTCCTGCTGGTGCTCGCCGCCGTGGCCGCCTGGCTCGCCACCTCTGTCGTCTGAGGATCACCGCCCGAAGGCGCGCCACCGCCGGGCCGCGCGGGGCCGGCGGGCGCCGAGGTCCGGCCGCCGGCCACCCGGTGAGCGCCGCCCCGCCGACGCCGGCGGGCTGCCGCCCCGCGAAGGTCCGCGCTGTGCGGCTGGGCTCGACCCCGAGGGGTCACCTCGCGGGCCGGCTCGACGCCGCAGTGCAGCCGTGCGGCCGGGCTCGCCGTGAAGGTCGGCGCCGTGCGGGTCGGCTCGCCGCGAAGTGCCGCGTGCGGCCGGCTCACCGCGGAGGGGCGGCCGCGCGGGCCGGCTTGCCGCGAAAAGTGCCCGCCGTGCGGGTCGGCTCGCCGTGGATGGGCCGCCGTGCGGGTCGGCTCGCCGCGGACGGGCCGCCCTGCGGCTGGGCTCGACGCGGAGGGACCGCGCGCGGGCGGGCCGAGGCCACGAAGCGGTCCACCGACGCATGCTCAGGCGTGTGGGCCCACCGTCACCGGGCCGACCGTCAGGGTGGGGACGGCCTCCAGTGCGGCTCCGACCCGTTCGACCTCATGGGCGAGCGCACGGCGCAGGGCGACGGTCAGCGGTGCCAGGGGCTCGACGGTCACCGCGATCCGGCGGCCCGACCGCCGCTGGTGCCATACGCCCGCGACCAGCCCGTCCACGACGAGCACCGGGAAGTTGCCGGCCTGGCCGGTGCGGCTGAGCGCGCGCTCGGCCGCGGCACCGGCGAACAGCGCCGCCCGGGGATGGGAGCCGACGACGTACGGATCGAAGTAGGGCAGCAGCCGCAGGCCGCTCGGGGGTGCGTCGAAGGTGTCGCCCGGCAGGCGCCACAGCGTCTCGCCGGCGACGGTCACCGGTTCGAGGTCGTCGTGTGCGGCGAAGCGTTCGGTGGCCCAGCGCACCGGTGCGGCCAGCCACTGCGCGAAGTGCCGCGGGGCGGCCGGGCCGTAGGCCTGCAGGTAGTCGCGGACCAGGTCGGTCGGGCCGTCCGGGGCGAAGCCGGGCGACCAGCGGGACGGGCCGGTGTAGGTGACCGTGCGGCCGCGCGGCGGGCCGAAGCAGAGCGCGCCGCGGTGCGCCGCCGTGCCGATCGCCTGCCGCCACCGGGGCCACCAGCCCTGGAACGCCGGCATGCACAGCTCGCCCGCCCACGGTCCCAGCGCGTCGACGACGGCGCTGTCCAGTTCGTCGACGGTCAGCTCGGCGCCGGCCAGCGCGGCACCGATCGCGGCCACCACGTCGTCGGTCCGCGCCGCGTCGAGCCGCGCGGCGGCCGGCAGCGGGACGGGCTGCCACGGGATCGCCGACAGGGCGCCGACCCAGCGCGGGAGGTCGGTCGTGGGCAGCAGATGCACCGTCCCGCGCGGCCCGAACGTCTTCACCAGCACCCGGTCCCGCCAGAGCGCGTCCCGCACGGACGTGCGCGTGGCGCCGTCCCACCGCAGCGCGACGGAGAGTTCGGCGGCGGAGATGACCTGCGCGTGCGCCCCGCACATGGCGCGCACGGCCGTGACCGCGTCCGGCCCCGGCGCGGTGAGCAGATGCCGCGCGGAGCGCGCCCGACACACGTCGACGAAGGAGACCTCCACGCTCCCCATCCTCGCCGAGCCGGCCCCCGGAGGGATGGACGCACGGCCCACCGGTCTCGAGGAGGTGCGCCCCGCGAAACGAGGCCCGACGGCACAAGCGCGGCGTGGCCCACGCCTGACGAACGGGTCCGGCCCGCGACGCGGCACCGCTGGAGCCGCACCACCCCCCGGACAGGTCGGCGGCGATCGGTGAGCGCCGCCCGGCGAGCGGGTACCACGCGAGCGACGCTCCACGGCCGAGACCGGCAGCGCGGCGTCGCCCACGCCCGACCAACTGGGGCACCGCTACACGCGCCGCGCCACCCGGCCCGCGTGCAGGAACCCGTCCACGAACGTCACCGTCGAATGCGCCCCGTCGTGCCCCTCGACGGACACGAACGTGTCGTCGGTCAGCGCCACGTACCGCTCCACCCGGGGCTCCCCTCCCGCCTCGGCCGCGAACCCGACCGGGGTCGTCCGCAGCGAGATCCCGCCCTCGGCGCCCGTCACCTCGTACTCCGCCATCGGATAGGCGTACCTGCCGAGGAACGGCGTCACGTCGAGCGCCCGCGGCGCGGCGGGCGGAACGGGGCCGGCCGGCACCGTGACGCCCGTCATCTCCGAGACGATCGCGCCGAGCAGGTCCCGCATGAGCCCGTACCCGTTGCCGTTGCTGCAGATCGCCACCACGAGGTCGTGCCCGGGGACGATCCGTAGCACGGTGTCCTGCCCGGGGGTGCCGCCGTCATGGCCGAACGCGGGCGTGCCGTTCCAGTCGAACAGCTCGGCGCCGAGGCTCCACGCGTACGACCCCATGATCGGCGGACCGGGAACGCGCACCTCGGCGTCGCGCATCGCCGGGTGGTGCGTGAGCAGATACCGGCCGAGCTTGAGGAGCTCGCGCGGGGCGGCGCACGGCGTCGACCCGGCCGGAGCGTTCGACCGCGGCATCTGCCACCGCGACACCACCCTCAACCCGCCACCACCGCCGGAGGAAGAGTCCGCGGCGGGAGAACGCAGATGCCCGACGGCCGCGCCGAACATCAACGCCTCGTCGGCGAACAACGCCGTGCGGCTCATGCCGAGCGGCTCGAAGAGGCGTTCGCGGACCAGCGCCTCCCACGTGTCGGCGCCGCGCAGCCGCACGGCGAGCGCACCGAGGACGCAGTAGCCGGAGTTGCAGTACGAGAAGAGCGCGCCGGGCGGGTAGAGCTGTCCGGCGGCGTCGCCGAGCAGCGCGACGTACCGGTCGAGCGCGTCGTCGCCGCGTCCGGTGTCGGTGAAGATGTCGCCGTCGAAGCCGCCGGTGTGGGTCAGCAGGTGCCGGACGGTCACGGTCCGCGTCACCTCCGGGTCTTTCACGCGGAACGTCGGAAGGTGTCGGCGCACGGGATCGTCGAGCCCGACGGTGCCCTCCTCGACGAGCTGCATGACCAGCGCCGCCGTGAGCAGTTTGGTGACCGAGCCGATCTGGAAGACGCTGTCGGGGCCGACCGGGAAACCGGTGTCGCGGCTGAGCACACCACTCGTCGCGGTCCACTCGGCGGCGCCGCGGCCGACCGCGACGGAGATGCCGGCGACGTCGCGGCCGGCGCTGAGTTCGTCGAGAAGGGATTGAAGGTCACGCATCTGTCGAACCCTTTCACAGCGGGCGTCACCTTACGATGGGTTGTGATCGACGAACTGTCCGAGGTGATACGTTCCGTACCGTCCGCCGACCGGTTTCCGACAGTGGACGAGTTGGCCGCTTCGGTCGAACGCCTCCGCGCCGAGCACCCCGACATCATCACCGAGCACCGCATCGGCACCTCCCGCCTCGGCGAACCCCTGTCCGCGATGCGCGTCGGCGACGGCCCGCGCCACGCCATCGTGTTCGGGGGCGTGCATCCCAACGAGCCGGTCGGCGGGCTGACGGCGGTGCATCTGGTGCGCACGCTCGCCGCCGACGCCGGCCTGCGCGCACGGCTCGGTTTCACCTGGCACGTCATTCCGTGCATCGATCCGGACGGCATGCGCCTCAACGAGGGCTGGTTCGCCGGGCCGCTCAGCTGGGGGTCGTACGGGCGGGCGTTCTACCGGCCGGCGCCGGACGAACAGGTGGAGTGGACGTTCCCGCTGCGGTACAAGCGGGCCTGGTTCGACCGGGTGCTGCCGGAGACCCTGGCGCTGATGCGGCTCATCGACGACACGCGGCCCGCGCTGCTGTGCTCGTTGCACAACGGCGAGTACGGCGGCGTCTTCTACTACCTGTCCCGCCCCGAACCGGAGCTGTACGACACGTTGACCGCGATCCCGGCTCGGCTGGGCCTGCCGTTGCACACCGGCGAGCCGGAGGCGCCCTGCATCGCGAACTACGCCCCGGGTGTCTACGGCACCATCAACGTCGCCGACGAGTACGACTATCTGGAGTCGCACGGCATCGACCCGGTCGGTGCGCTGGCCGGTGACTCGAGTGCGGCCTACGCGGCGCGCTACGGCGCGCTGACGCTGGTGAGCGAGGTGCCGTACTGGGCGCACACCGACGCCGACGATCCGGCACCGACGGCGGTTCCCTACGCGCAGCTGCTGCGCGAACGGGTCGCCGCCGTGCGGGAGGTGTACGCGACCCTCCAGTCGGTACTGTCCACTGTGGAGGGTGAACTCTCGGTCGGGTCGCCGTTCCTGCGGGCGTGCCGCAGTTTCGTGCCGAGTCTCGACGGGCTCGCGACCCGCGAGGCGGAGCGCGCCGCCGACCCCGCGCACGCCCGGCCGGCCACCGTGGCCGAACGCTTCAGCGGCGAGGCGATGCTGCACCAGATGCGGATCAGGTTCGGCGGGATGCTGTTGCGCGCGATCGAGGGGGAGTTCGCGATCGGGCACGCGACGCCGGTGCTGCGCCGCCAGTACGCGCTCCTGTCGAGGGCGTACGACGCGTGGGCGCTCGAGGCGGAGACGACCACGACGCCGCACACGGTGCCGATCGGGGACCTGGTGGCGATCCAGTACGCCGCGATCCTGGCGACCGCCGTCCACCTCCGCGACGCCGGGAGATCCACCTCGACCTAGTGTCCTAGGATGCGCTAGGCGGCGCGAGCGCCGCCACCCGGGACGAGCGCCGCCCTCGGGGGACAAGGATGATCGTGGATCTTGAAGCACCGATGTCGTGAACCGACCCGTGGATCAACCCCCACGCACCAAGATCCACGATCAAGCCGCCGGAGGGGTCAAGCCGCCGGTGAGGTCAAGCCGCCCCGTAGTCGGCCCCGGGCTCGCGGTACACCGCGTGGATGTGCGAGGCGCCGCCGCCGTTCGGACCCGACCCCTGCTGGTGGGCGAACTCGATCAGGAACGTCGCCCCCTGCACCCGGTAGTACACCGGCTGCCCGAGCGTTCCCGACCCGGACCACGCGAACGTCACCGACGCCACCGTCCGCCGCACCGCCTCCCGCTTCGCCGCCGCCTGCGAGGGGTTCAGGGCGTCGATCCACTCGTCGACGAGTGCGTACAGCAGCAGCCGCTGCGCCTCGGTGAAGGTCGTCGCCGGGACCCCCTCGGGGGCCAGGGTCCGGCCGTCCTGCCCGGGACCGAGCACGATCTCGGCCACGCCGGCCGGCAGCGTGGCCGCCGCCCGCTGTTCCTCGTCGAGGGCGTTGAACAGGGCGAACGCCTTGTGGGTCTCGGCGCAGAGCGGTTCGGACAGGCCGCCGTCGGCGGAGGGGTGGCTGGCCGGCTGGGCGCCCCAGAGCGTGGGTGCGAGGGTCATGCCGGTGCCGTCGACGGTGATGTTGAGGCCGAGGTGGTGGCCGCCGTACTGGATCGTCCAGCGGCCCAGCGCGGCGGGCACGCCGAGGATGCGGATCCAGTAGTGGTCGGCGCCGAAGTCGAGGTTGATGCCGCCGGAGTCGGCGAGGACGCCGTCGGCCGCCGCGATGCCGAGCACCTGCCGGTAGCCCTCTTCGCTCAGCGCCGCGCGCAGGATCGCGTGCGCGGCGCGGCGTTCGTCGGGGCTGAGGGTGTCCATCCGCAGGCCCGCGCGCTTGAAGAGCTGGTCGGGCAGGTGGGACCAGTGCGCGAGGTTGGCCGGTGTCCGTTCGTCCCGCACGACCGTCCGGCGCGTGCCGTCGAGCATCCGGAGGAACGTCTCCGTAGCGGCCAGCGTCGCCGTGGCCGCCTCGCCCGAGGCCGTCGCGGTGGGCGAGGGGGAGACCGGGCACTCGGCGGGGGTGCCTGACGGGTAGCCGGCCGGGGCGGGCTCGCGGTAGTCGGCGGCGCCGCACGCGGAGGCCAGCGCGGCCACGAGTGCCAGCCCGACGAGCCTGCGAGTCACCATGTGTCGCAGGCTAGTCAACGCACGGTGCCGGGATGGCTCAGTCGTGGAGTTCGGCCCGGCGCACCTCGTCGAGCGCGGCGGCCAGGTACGGCGCGAACGGCCGCCCGTCGAGCAGGAACGCCACCAGCAGCGGCCCGTGCTCGGCCAGCGCGGCGGGGTCGAGCGCACCCTGTTCGTCGGGGTCGTGCAGGCCCAGCGCGCCGGCGAGCAGCAGCAGCAGGACGTGCGGGTCGACGTCGGGTCGCCAGCTGGCGGCGCCGCGCACGCAGTCGGTGAGGATGCGCTGGATGTCGCCGCTGTCGAGGCCGTCCGGGTGGCGTTCCTCCAGGATGAGCCGCGTCGCGGAGCCCATCGCCAAGCCGGTCTGATCGGTGGTGGCGAGGGTGCTCACGGCGTTCCCGTAAAGCTCCGTGTCCTGTGTGGACGCGGCGGCGACGGCCTCGTCGGCGGCGGCCGCGACGGCGCGCGCGGCGGGTGGCAGGTGGCGCCAGGATGTGGTCACTCAGGTCCTCGCGACGGCTGGACGGCGGCGGCTGGCCAGCGAGCGTAGCAACCGCACGTACGGCGACCAGCGGGCGGGCCGACGAACGGCACCGGTGGCGGCGCGTTCGGCATTGTCGAGCAGGTCGCGCAGGAGGGCGTCGTGCAGCCACCGGAACGCCAGCGGCCAGCCGAGCACCATCGCCCCGTGCAGCCGTCCGCCCATGTCGTGGACGAGCCGGCTGCGCCCGGCGCCGACCTCCTCGACCCGGAACTCGTGGAACCCGTCGAGCCCGATCGTCGGGTCGAACGCGAAGCGCAGCCGCCGCCCGGGCTCGTACTCGACGACGGTGTACCGGATCGGCCCGTGGCGGTCGCGCGATCCGACGGCGAGCCCGTCGTCGAGGCGGGACGGCGGCCACCGGTCGCCGGGCCAGAGCCGCTGCGGCAGCCCGTCCAGCAGGGCGCCCAGGACGGGCGCGGGGACGGCGAACTCGCGGTGATGGGTGTTCCTCATGAGGACCTCCATACGGTTGCGTATGGAAAACGTACGCTACCGTATGGTCATGGCGGAACCCCGGACCCGACTCAGCGCGGAGAGCTGGGCCACAGCGGCCCTCGACGCGATCGGCGAGGGCGGCCTGGCGGCCGTCGCCGTGGAGCCCATCGCCGCCCGGCTGGGCGCCACCAAGGGCAGCTTCTACTGGCACTTCGCCAACCGGGACGCGCTCGTCGCGGCCGCCCTCGCGCGGTGGGAGGAGCGGCACACCGGCCGCGTCATCGCCGAGGTCGAGGCCGCGGCGAGCGATCCGGCGCGGCGGCTGCGGTTGCTGTTCGCGGCGGTGACCGGGCACGCCCGGGCCGACGCCATCGAGCTGGCCCTCCTGGCGGCCGCCGACCACCCGCTCGTCGGCCCCGTCGTCGAACGGGTCGCCCGCCGCCGCATCGACTATCTCGTCGGCCTTTTCTCGGCGATCGGATTCCCGGCGGCCGAGGCGAAGCGGCGCGGCCTCTGGGCGTACAGCACCTACCTGGGAAACCTTCAGCTGGCCGGCCGGATGCCGGGGCTGCTGCCCGGGGGCAGGGCCGCCGACCGCTACCTGGACAGCATCATGGACACCATGCTGAGCTAGGGCAATGCCTATGCCGTGGAGTCACGAGTTTGCCGGCCGTCTCGACGAGCACACCATCGACAGCGCGCTCCTGCGCGACAACCCGCTGGGCGACCCGGCGCAGCGGCCGCTGTGGGTCTACGTCCCGCCGGGCTACGACGAGGAACCGCGGCGCCGCTACCCGAGCGTGTACGTGATCCAGGGCTACACCGGGCACCTGGCCATGTGGCGAAACCGTTCGGCGTACCGGCAGCCGTTCCCGGAGACCGCCGACGCGCTCTTCGCCTCGGGGGACGCGCCGCCGTGCGTCGTGGTCTACGTGGACGCGTGGACCGCCTACGGCGGCAGCCAGTTCGTCGACTCGCCGGGGACCGGGAAGTACCACTCGTACCTCTGCGACGAGGTGGTGCCGTTCGTCGACGCGCGCTACCGGACCCTCGACGCGGCCGCGCACCGGGGGGTCAGCGGCAAGTCCTCGGGCGGCTTCGGCGCGCTCATCACCCCGATGCTGCGCCCCGACCTGTTCGGCGGACTGGCCAGCCACGCCGGTGACAGCCTCTACGAGTACGCCTACCTGCACGAGTTCGCGCTCGCGACGCGTGCGCTGCGGGACCACTACGAGGGCTCGTACGAGAAGTTCTGGGCCGACTTCCGGTCCCGGCCGGCCTTCACCAAGGAGCACGACGGGACGCTGGTGATGGTGTACGGCTGCGCGGCGGCGTTCTCGGCCGACGCGGACGGGACGGTGCGGCTGCCGTTCGACCCGGTGACCGGGCAGCTGGTGCCGCAGGCGTGGCAGCGGTGGCTGGACTGGGACCCGGTGCGCATGATCCCGAAGTACGCCGACGCGTTGCGCGGCCTCAAGGCGATCTACCTGGACGCGGGCAAGCGCGACGAGTGGTTCCTCGACCTGGGCCACGGCGCGGTCCGGGCCGAACTGGCGAAGATCGGCGTCACCGACGTGCACCACGAGCTGTTCGAGGGCACGCACATGGCCATCGACTACCGCTACCCGATCGGCCTGCGGTACCTGGCCGAGCGACTCGCACCGGCGTCGTGACGCTGCCGTTCGGACCGTCCGATGTGGACGATCTGCGCGTCCGGCTGGCCCGCACCCGGTGGCCGGACGAGCCCGCGGGCGCCGGAGACCGGTACGGCCTGCCGCTCGCCGACGCCCGCGACCTCGCCACGTACTGGGCGGAGGGCTTCGACTTCGACGCGTTCGCGCATCGGCTCGACGCGCTGCCGCACCACGCCGTGCAGATCGACGGGGCGACCGTCCACTGTGTACACGCGCGGTCGTCCCGGCCGGACGCCACCGCGCTGCTGCTGACGCACGGCTGGCCCGGTTCGATCCTGGAGTTCACCGGCCTGCTCGACGCGCTCACCGAGCCGGATGGGCCCGACGTGCCGGCGTTCCACGTGGTGGTGCCGTCGATTCCGGGCTTCGGGCTGTCCGGCCCGACGCGGGACACCGGCTGGGGCACGGCGCGGATCGCGCGCGCGTTCGACGTTCTCATGAATCGGCTGGGCTACGACCGCTACGGCGCGCACGGCGGCGACTGGGGCGCCCTCATCACCCGGGAACTGGCCCTGATGGCGCCGCAGGCCCTGTCCGGCCAGCACCTGACGATGCTGCCGTGGGCCGTGGCGCGGCCCGGCGTCGAGGTGCCCGGCGCCGACCCGGAAACCGTCGCGGCGTCGGCCCGGCGCGCGGCGCTGGCCCGCCGCGACGAGCTGGGCTACGGCATCCAGCAGGGCACCCGGCCGATGACCCTCGCGTACGGCCTCACCGACTCGCCGGTCGGGCAGCTCGCGTGGATCGCGGAGAAGATCTACGCATGGAGCGACCCGGCGTGCCGGCCGGACCGGGACACGATCCTGGCCAACGTGAGCCTGTACTGGTTCACCCGCACGGCCGGCTCGTCGGCGCGGCTGTACCGCGAGTACTACCGCTCCACTGTGGACACTGCCGCGCGCGGGGAGGGACCGGCGCGCGGCCACGTGCGCACCGGCGTCTCGGTCTTCCCGCACGACACCTCGTTGCCCGTGCGGGAGCTGGCCGAACGCCTCGACCCGGTCGAACGCTGGACGGTGCACGAGCGCGGCGGCCACTTCCCCGGCTGGGAACAGCCCGACGAGTTGGTCGCGGAGCTGCGCGAGTTCCTCGGCAGGAGGGGAGCGGGACGGCAGCACACGGCCGAAAGGTGACCTTCCGACCGTGTGCGCATCTGTACCCGTTGACACGTGCCGCACGGGGCATCGGTTCACGGGAATCTATGGGCCGGCACACCTCACCCGGTCCCGCCCGTCCTGCTTGGCGACGTAGAGCGCGGCGTCGGCGCGGCCCAGCAGGTCCTCCGGCGCGTCCTGCCGGCGCGGCACCACGGCGGCGGCGCCGGCGCTGACCGTCACGATGCCCAGCTCGCTCGCCTCGTGCGGCAGGGCCAGCGCGGCGACGGCGGCGCGGGCCCGTTCGCCCAGCGCCGTCGCGCCCGCCCGGTCGGCGTCCGGCAGCACGATCGCGAACTCCTCGCCGCCGTAGCGGCACACCAGGTCCGTGGCGCTGCGGGTGCCGTGCGCCAGCGTCGCCGCGACCCGGCGCAGGCACTCGTCGCCGGCGACGTGGCCGTAGTGGTCGTTGTACCGCTTGAAGTGGTCCACGTCGAAGAGGACCAGCCCGAGCGGCTGGCCGCTGCGCAGCGCCCGGCTCCACTCCGACTCCAGCGTCCGGTTGAACCGGCGCCGGTTGGCCAGGCCGGTCAGCGCGTCCGTGCCGGAGAGCACCTCCAGTTGCCGGTTCGCGGCGGCGAGGGCCTCGGTGCGGTCGGCGACGCGTTCCTCCAGCGAACCGTAGAGGACGGCGTTGGCGAGCGAGACGATGAGCTGTCCGGTGATCAGCGTGACGGCGTCGAGGCGGTCGGCGGTGAACGCGCCGCTGCCGTGCTCGTTCGCCAGCATCAGCACGGCACGCGTCTCGCCCTGGTGCAGCACCGGCACCACGAGCAGCGAACATCGACCGAGCCCGGCGACGTAGGCGTCCCGCGCGAAGCGGTCGTCCCGGGTGGCGTCCTCGACGAGCAGCGGCTCACGGGTACGTTCGGCGTACCGGAACGCCGTGATCGGCAACAGCCCGCGCCGCCCGGCGTCCTCGACCGGCAGCGCCTGCTCCCCGGCCGAACCGGGCGCGGCCTGCGCCAGCAGGAACCACTCGCCGGTGTCGTCGTTGCGCAGCACCACCTGCACCCGCGTGGCGCCGGTGATGGCGGTCAGCTGCTCCACGATGGCGGTGTGCAGGCGTTCGAGGTTCGTCTCGGAGCTCAGTGCCTGCGAGGCGCGCAGGATGGCGAGCATGTCCAGCCGGTCGGCGTCCGCGTCGGACTCGTCGGCCGGTGCCGTGTGCCGTGGCGGCGGGGGCAGCTCGTGGCGCTCCTCCAGCCGGTGAACGGCCGCGTCGGCGCCCCACGTCCGGTAGCGGTCGCGCGCCTCGGCGAGCCAGCGCAGTCCGTGCCGGGGCAGGTCGTGCGCGAGGTGGAACAGGCCGAGGCGTTCGGCGATCAGCGCGTGGTGCCAGGGCCGGCCGCGCGGGCTCACCTCGCGCGCCGCCGCGTCGTACGCCGCCAGCGCCGCGGGGAAGTCGCCGGCGGCGTCGGCCCGTTCGGCGCGCACGAGGGCGGCCAGGTGGGCGACGTTCGCCGGGGCCTCGGCGGCGCGGGCGTCGAGCCACTCCAGGTGCCGGTCGAACTCCTCGGAAGGGCCGCCGCGCGCCAGTGCGAGGGCGCGCAGGAAGCGCAGCTGCACGTTCGGGTAGCCGGGGATGAAGGAGGCGAGTTCCCACGCACGGGCCGTGTGCGCGTCGAGGGCCGCGGGGTCGTCGAGGACCGCCGCCGCGATCGCGGCGCAGATGTGCAGCATGCCGGTGGCGAGCGGGTTCCCGGCGACCTCGGACTCGGTGAAGCCACCGCCGTGCATCAGGGCGTCGGCCAGTTGCCGGTACCCGGCGGCGTACTGGACGTTGAGCCGGTTGGCGGTGCGGGTCGCCATCGCGACGGCCGCGTCGATCTCGGCGACGAACGCCTGCAGCGAATCGCCGCTGTCCAGCCGGGCCGGCAGCAGCGTCATGCTGGTGTTGCAGGCCATCTGCAGGTCGCCGCCGCGCAGCAGCCCCTCCCGGGCCAGGCGGGCCTGTCCGACGGTGTTCTCCAGCGGCTCCGCCCAGGGCTGCAGGTGCAGCGCGAACCGGTGGCGCAGCACCGACGTGTCCGGTTCGTAGCCGCGCGCCTCGGCCACCGCCAGCACGTGCCGGCCGACGGTGTAGCCGATGCGGTAGTCGTTCGAGGCGGCGGTCGCCATCGGGCCCACGATGGTCAGGTTGGCCGCCAGGCCGCCGGACGGGCCGTGCGCCACCCACATGCGCTGGCTCTCCAGCACGATCCACGCCAGCGTCACCTTGTCCCCGACGAAGAACGCCGTGGGCAGCAGCCGGTTGAACAGCCGCTGGGTCGCGCGCACCCGCGGCGGCAGGTCCTCGGGACGGGCCAGGTCGGCGGCGAGGTCCAGGTGCGCGGCCCACTCGGCGAGTTCGGCGCGGCGGGCCGGCAGCGTGGCGGGGAAGTCGGGGCCGGGCACCGGGTGGCCGAGCCGGGCGATCAGGTCCAGGCCCAGGGCGATGGCCTCGGCGTGCGCGTTGCGCTGGGTCAGGCTGCCGATCTGGATGCCGGCCGCCGGTTCCAGCGTCACCGGGTCGGGGTCGCGGCGCACCAGCGAGGCGTAGACGGCGTCGGCCTCGTCGAGGCGGCCGAGCGCGTGCAGGGCGGCGTGGCGTTCGATGTCCAGGTCGATCAGCGCGGGGGTGTCCGGTGCGACGCCGAGCGTGTCCCACAGGGTCGCGGCGGCGCTCAGGTACCGCTCGGCGGTGGCGTGGTTGCTGATCCGCCACGCGTTCGTCGCGGCCGTGCGGTACAGGGCGATGATCGCCAGCGTCTCCTCGGGCGAGGTGTCCCGCGGCGCGGCGGCGAGGTACTGCTCGGCGGCCTCCACCTGCCGGCCGGTGCGGCGGGCCAGCCGGCGGGCGAGGGCGAGGTGCAGGGCGGTGCGCCGGTCCGGGTCGAGGCTGGCGTAGGCCGCCTGGTGCACGCGGTCGTGCCGGAAGCGCACCCGGTCGCCGTCGGGTCCGGCATCGCGGTCGATGACGAGCAGGCCGTCCTCCAGCGGCGGGGTGAGCCGTTGCAGCACCGCGCCGGTGCCCGGCAGCAGGTCCGGGGCGGGGTCGCCGGCGGCCGCCGCGAGCACCTCCAGCCGCACGTCGCCGCCGAGGCAGGCCATCATCTGCAGCAGTTCGCGGGAGAGCTCGGGCAGCCGGTCGATGCGCTCGCGCAGCAGGTCGACGACGTCGCCGCGGGAGACGACCCGGCGGATGGCCCGGTCGTCCCAGGTCCAGCCGTGCGCGCCGAGCACGAGGGCGTCCTCGTGGCGCAGCGTGTTGATCAGTTCGAGCGTGTCGTACGGGTTGCCGGCGGTCCACTCCCGCACGGTGTCGGCGAGTGCGGCCGCCCGTTCGGCCGGCAGCCGCAGCAGCTCGGTGAGCAGGGCGCCGAGGCCGGTCGGCGGCAGGTTCGACAGGTGCAGCGGCGGCGGTGCGACCCCGAGGTGCCGCCACCGTTGCAGCATCGCCGTCAACGGGTGCGTCGGATCCGTGCCCGCCCCCCGGAACGCCCCCACCACCAGCAGCCCGGGCAGCGCCGACCCGGTCAGCACCGCGTCGACCAGCCCGAGCGTCGCCGGTTCGGCCCACTGGAGGTCGTCGACGACCAGCACCACCGGCCGGACCGGGGAGACGACGACCCGCAGCACGTCGAGCAGCGCCTGCCGCAGCCGCACCTCCGCCTCCACCGGGTCGGTGGTGACCGACGCGTGGCCGGCGCCGAGCAGCACCGCGAACTCCGGCAGCGCGCCGGTGACGAGCCCCGTGTTCGGCCCCAGCACGTCGAGCAGGTGCCGGCGGGTCGCGGCCAGGTCGGTCTCGGTCTCGGCGAGCAGGCGCCGGCCGAGCGCGCGGACGGCCTGCAGCCCGGCCCCCTCCGCGGCGTCCTGCCGGAACTGGTCGGACTTGCCGACCACGAACCACCCGTCGCGCGCAAGGACTTCCGGCCGCAACGCGTCCACCAGCGACGACTTCCCCACGCCCGGCGCGCCGGCGATCAACACGGCCCGGGCCGCGCCCTCCGACGCCTGCGCGAACGCCGACCGCAGCTGGGCCACCTCCTTGTCCCGCCCGACCGGCCGGGACGGCGCCACCAGCCGCGGCGGGAAGTCCCAGGCGCCGAGCCGGAACCGCAGCCCCGGCCGCTCCTCGACGGCGGCGAGGTCCCGGGCCAGCCCCTCGGCGCTCTGGTAGCGGCGGTCAGGTTCCTTCTCCAGCAGCCGCGCGACGATGTCGGCCAGCGCCGGCGGCACGTCCGGTGCCAGTTCGGTCAGCGGCGGCGGGACCCGCACCAGGATGTCGCGCACCAGCCGCAGTTCGTCGTCGCCCTCGACCGGCGGCCGGCCGGCGACCAGCCAGAACAGGACGGCCCCGACGCCGTACAGGTCCGCGCGGTGGTCGACCGGCTGGCCGGTGCGGCCGGTGCACTCCGGCGGCAGGAAGCCGAGCGTGTCGAGCGCGCCCCGGTGCACGGCGGCGCCGGGACGCCCCTCGGCGAACGTCGACGCCGAGTCGAAGTCGATCACCATCGGCCGCCGGTCTGCGCCCAGGACCAGGATCGACTCCGGGTTGAGGTACTTGTGCAGCACGCCGGCGTCGTGGATCGCGCCGACGACCGTCACCAGCCGGCGGGCGAACCCGAGCACCAGCGACAGCTCCAGCCGCACGTGGCGCAGCTGCGGACCGGCGCAGCCGGCGAGCAGCACCTCGTCGGGGCCGGCGCCGGGCAGCAGCCGGGGGACGCCCGGCACCTCGGCGAGGCGTTCCAGCAGGGTGATCTCGGTGTGCCGGCGGGCCGCGGCGAGCGGGCCCCGGTACTCCTTGCGGACCAGCACGCCCTCGGGGCCCTCGTAGCGGGTGATCCGCTTGCGTTCGTCCTCGTGCAGCACCGTGCCGCGCCGCTCGTCGGCGGGCGATTCCCGCACCGGCACGGTCCCCACATCGGTCGTCTTCGGCAGCACCCACCCCGGCCTGAGGCAAACGAGGCGCTAGACTGGTTCGGCAGATCTCTCGTTCTTCAGGTTGTTAGGGGAAAGTTCAATGGCGGGTGGTAAGACCTCCAAGACCGCGCGCGCGTCAGTCGCAGCCGGTCAGCGTGGTGCAGCCGGTGGCGTCACCGTCCTGGGGGAGATGAAGTTCCTCATCCCGCTCAACCTGGGCAAGCACGTGTACGTCCGCAACATCTCCACCGGCCGCACCGAGCACTGCGCGACCGACTCGGACAAGCTGGTCGAGCAGCTGCGCACGCTCGCCACGGCCGGCCACGCCGCCAAGCTCCGTGACGAGGTGAAGCTCCTCCAGCAGGCGCACCCGGACCACGGCTGGGACAAGGTCGAGGCGAAGCTCGTCTCCGAGGGCGTCTTCGCCGAGTGACCGAAGCGTCAGAGCGCGGCGTTCCCGACGGGGGCGCCGCGCTTTCTGGTGCCCGGAAACTGCTCGTCATCGGCATCGGTGCCGGTGACCCGGAGGACCTGACCCTGCGGGCCGTGCGCGCCATCGGCGAAGCCGACGTCTTCTTCCTGCTCGACAAGGGCGAGGCGAAGGAGAGCATGATCCGGCTGCGCCGGGAGATGCTGGCCGCGTACGCGAAGCCCGGCCACCGGGTCGCCGAGGGCGTCGATCCAGACCGGGACCGGCGGCCCGCGGACTATCCCGAGGCGGTCGCCGCGTGGCGGGCCCGGCGTGCGGAGATCACCGGCGACCTCATCAGGGGGCACCTGGCCGAGGGGGAGACCGGCGCGTTCCTCGTCTGGGGCGACCCGTCGCTCTACGACAGCACCCTCGGCGTGCTCGCCGATCTCGACGTTCCGGTCGAGGTGACGGTGGTGGCGGGCATCAGCAGCGTCTCGTCGCTCGCCGCCCGGCACGGGATCGGGCTCAACCGGGTCGGCGGTGCCGTCGCGGTGACCACCGGCCGGCGGCTCTCCGAGGGGTGGCCGGACGGGGTGGACGACGTCGTGGTGATGCTGGACGCGCGGCAGGCGTTCGCGGGCGTTCCGGCGGAGGGCGTCGAGATCTACTGGGGCGCTTACCTGGGCACGCCCGACGAGCTGCTGGTCGCCGGCCCGCTCGCCGAGGTCGCGGGGGAGATCTCCCGCGTGCGCGCCGCGGCCCGCGCCCGGCACGGCTGGATCATGGACACCTACCTGCTAAGGCGGACAACCACGCCACCGCCGCGCTGACGCCGCTCACGCGCGTCCCGGCCGTCTCCTCCCGCGGTCTTTCCGCGAGAACGACCGGAAGGCGCAGTTCTCGACAGGCGGTCAGCTTGGCGTCGGCGGCCCCACCGCTGTCCCGCGCGACCACCACGTCGATCGCGTGGCGGGTGAGCAGGTCGCGTTCGCCGTCGACGGTGAACGGCCCCCGCTCGCGCACCACGTGCAGCCGCCGGGGCAGGGGCGGGGCGGGCCGCTCGACGGTCCGGGCCAGGCACCACGCGTCGACGCCCGCGAACGCGGCCAGTCCACCGCTGCCCACGGCCAGGAAAAGACGTTCGCCCAGAGTGGGAGCCAGCGCGGCGGCGGCCTCGAGGGACGGCACCCGCCGCCAGTCGTCGCCCGGCCGCTCCGTCCACGGTGGACGGACGAGGCGCAGCAGCGGCACGCCGACGGCGGTCGTGGCCGACGCGGCGGCGGCCGAGATGCCGGCGGCGAACGGGTGGGTCGCGTCCACGACCGCGTCGAAGCGCCCGACGCGCAGGTAGTCCGCGAGCCCGCCGCCGAACCCGCCCACCCGCACGTCGCCCTCCGGCAGCACCGGCGCGGCGGTCCGCCCGGCCAGCGACGACACCACGTCGAACCCGGGCAGCGCGCCGGCCAGCTCCCGCCCCTCGCCCGTCCCGCCCAGGATCAGCACCCGCACGGGACGATCGTTACACGACGGGCCAGTCGTGCGTCTTGCCGCCGCCCTGGGAGTGTTCGCTCTCGGAGTACCGAACGGCGCTCGGCCGGCTGTTGGGCACGTCGAACACGATCCATCCGCGCACGCAGGTGCCGGCCGCCAGCGAGTGCTCCCGCGGGTAGGCCGGCTGCGGGAAGGCGGGGTTGTCGAAGCCGTAGGCCGCCACGGTGGAGGTGTCGCCGAAGACCAGCGTGAACGGCTTCGTGTCGATCACCTGCACCAGGGAGGTGGTGCGGTTGCAGGTGCGCACGTCGATCGCCGCGAACTGGTGCCCGGCGGTCTTCGGCGTCGGCGGCTTCGCGCTCAGCGGCTGCTTGTACTCGAAGACCGTCACCTGCAGCGGTCCGCTCCACTCGGCGACCGACAGCGGGGTGCCGATCTGCGGCGGCGCCTCGGCCTTCGCGCTCGCGGCGGGTGAACCGGGGGGACCGCTGCCGGACGGTGAACCGCTCACGGGGCGGGTGGCCGGCGCGGTGGCCGTGGGGCTCTCGTCGTCCCCACAGCCCCCGAGCGCGACCCCCGCCCCGAGAACGATCACCAGAAGTATCCTTCGCACTTACTCCACGTTACCGTGCCGTCACTTCGTGCTCGCCCACTCGCCGACGGAGACCGTCATGTTGTCGTACGGGTCCATGCCCGAGTAGTGCAGCGCCGTCCAGTCCCGCTGGTTGTTCGCCAGCTGCCACTCCCACACGTGGAACCCGGCGTACTGGCCGGTCGGGATCTGTTCGGCGGCGCAGCCGGTGCCGTACAGCGCCTTGAGGTCGGCCACCTCCAGGACCGTCCTGCCGTCGACCGTCGCGACGAACGTGTTGCCGAACGCCCGCAGCGTCACCCGGTGCTGGGCGAGCGTGGTCGTCCCGGGCGGGGCGAACGCGCCGGCGAGCCGGGTCGCGCAGCCGGTGCGCCCGTCGCTGCGCGTGTTCGTCAGCGTGAACCCGGGCCCGGTCAGCGTCTGCCCGTCGACCGTGGTGGTGTAGGCCGGCTCGTAGCGCAGCACCAGGCCCTGGCCCCACCGGTCGCCGCGCAGGATCGCCCCGTAGCCGCGCTCCGCCGAGAACTTCGTGGTCCAGATGTCGTAGGCGAGGCCGTGGTCGGCGCTGCGCAGCGGCTCCGCCGTCACCCGCACCGAGCGGCCGGTCTGCTCGGCGTCCTCCCAGCTGCCGCCGCTCGCCAGGTCGTAGGCGCTCAGCGGCATGTCGCCGCCGATCTGCGCGGTCTCCCGGGACCACTCCTGCTCACCGGTCTCGCTGACCCCGCTGACCACGATCGTGTACAGGCCCTGCGGCACGTCGTACATCGAGATGGCGGTGGTGCCCGGTTCCAGCCACTGCTCGGCGGTGTACCCGTCGGCGCGGGAGATCCGCATGACCGTGTTCGGGTAGGCGGCCAGGTCGCCGCTGGCCAGGTCCAGTTCGGCCTGGATCCGGCCGAGCGTGTGGTTGACGGTGACCCGCTGCGCCTGCGACTCCTCCTGCGCGGGGGCGACGCGGGCCGTCGGACCGACGCCGCTCGCGTACCCGTCCGCGTAGACGGCGTTCACGGCGAACTCCGCGGAGCCGGTCGCCTCGGGCCACGACTCCGGCAGGTCGATCGCGGTGGAGGTGCCCGTGACGTCGACCTGGGTGGCGTCGGCCCACGACGCGTCGTACGCCACGTAGGCGCCGTCCGCGTAGCCGTACCGCACCGTGTAGTGCGCGATCGCGCCGTGCTCCGGGCTGACGCCGGCCTTCCAGTTCAGCAGGAACCGGCGCGGGTCGGCCGGGTCCCGCTTGGCGGTGAGGCCGGTCGGCTCCGCCACCGGGGTCGCGACGGCGGCCGGCACGACGGCCTGCGCCTGCGGGCCGCACGACTCGTAGCCGTTGCGCGCCGACATCCGCACGGTCAGCCGCGTGGTCGCCGGAACGTTCGGCAGGACGACGGAGTGCCCGCCGGGCCACAGGTGGGTGTTGTAGTTCTCGCCCCAGCCGTCGAGCGTGTAGCCGGTGATCGGGTGGTAGCCCTCGTCGCGCGGCGTCTCCCAGGTGACCGTGACGTCGCTGCCGTTGCGGGTGGCCTTCAGCCCCTCCACCGGCCCGGGGGCGACCGTGCCGAGCCAGACGCTCTTCGAGACGGTGCCCGCGCCGGCGGAGTCCCGCGCCGCCACATTGAACCGGTACCGCTTGCACCCGTCCGGCACCGCGAACGACATCGAGGTGGTGCCCGCCGGCACGACCGTCACGGTGTCCTTCTTGCCGTCGAAGAAGCTGACGTAGTACCGCGCCGCGCCCTCGACCGGCTGCCACGTGAGGTTCGCCGTGTTCAGGTCCGCGCCGCGGGTCACCTGCACGCCGCTCGGGGCGCCCGGGCCGGCCATCGCCACCCCCGCGCCCCACGCCAGCAGGGTCCCCCCGGCGGCCACCGCCACCAGCGGCTTCGCCGCGCGCTTCCAGTTCATCGTGTGCGTTCCTCCCCGGTCGCTGCCAGGTCGTTCACGTTGCCGGGCGGGGTTCAAGCGCGGCTCAAGGCCGGCTCCGGATCGGTTGTTCGCAGCCGGCGGGCGCGGACGCGTCGAAGGCCCTCCCCGGTGTGGGAAGGGCCTTCGACGCATGGAGCTGTCAGACGCCGGTGCCGATCGCGATGTTCGAGAACGGCTTCAGGTAGATGTCGTGCCACACGTGCACGGCCACCTTCTCGCCCCGGGGCGCGTCGCCGCCGCAGTTCGCGGCGTTCACGGCCTTGATGTCGGAGACCTGCAGGACGGTCTTGCCGTCGACGGTCGCGGTGAACGTGTTGCCGATCGCGCGCACCACCACCCGGTGCCGACCCGCGCCGAACGTGCCGGGCGGGGCGAAGGCGCCCGCGAGCTGCTTGCCGCACTCGGTGTTGTTGGTCAGCTTCACCAGGGAGAACCCGGGCCCGGTCAGCGCCTTGCCGTCGACCGTCTCGGTGTGGTTCGGCTCGTAGCGGAACACCAGGCCGCTCTGCTTGGTCGAGTACACGTCCGCCGTGGCGCGCACCATCGCCGCGTAGCTCTCGTTGGCCGCCGTGTCGATCGAGTACGCGAGGCTCTGGTCCTGGCTGCCGAGCGGCTTGTTCACCGCCATGATCGCGTTGCCGCTGGCGCCCTTCCAGGTGGTGCCGAGGTCGTCGAAGTCGGCGTCCGAGGCGAGGGTGTCGCCGCCGATCTGCACCGTCTCCCGCGACCACTCCTCCTCGCCCAGCTCGTTCGCGCCGCTGACCGTCACCGTGTAGACACCCTTGGGCACGTCGTACATCGCGATCGAACGGGTGCCCGGCTCCAGCCACTCCTCGCTGGTGTAGCCGTCGGCGCGGCTGACCCGCAGCACGGCGTTCGGGTAGGCGGCGTACTGGCCGGAGGCCAGCTCGAGGCGGGCGAAGATCCGGCCGAACGTGTGGCTGACCGTCACCTTCTGCGACGGCACGTAGGGCTTGCCGCCGAGGTTCGCCCACGCGTGGCCGCCGAACTGGCCGTCGGCGAACCACGCGACCACGGCGAAGGTCGCGCCGTCGGGGTCGTTCCACGTCTCCGGCAGGTCGACGGTGGTGCTGGTGCCCGTCAGGTCCACCGTCTTCCAGGTGGTCGAACCGTACAGGTACTTGAACGTGTAGTGGTGCACCGCGCCGTGCGAGGTGTTCTTCGGCGCCTGCCACGTGAGGGTCAGGTGCCGCGGGTCGGCCGGATCCCGGTTGACCTTGAACTGCCCCGGCTCGTCGGAGTCCGGGTCCTTGCTGACCTTGGACATCACGTGGGTCGAGGTGCAGCCGGCGAGGCTGTTGTACGGGCTCACCATGGCCAGCGCGTCCATGGTCGGGCTGACGTCGGTGAACGTCGTCGTCAGGCCGGTCACGGAGCGGCGCACGGTCTGGCCGTTGACGCTCAGCCCCACGTCGTAGTGGTCCACCGGGGCGTCACCCGCGTGCGCCGGCGGCTGCCAGGTGACCGTCACGGCGGTCGCGTCCGCGCTGCGGGTCACCTTGACGTTCGACGCCTCACCCGGGCCGGCGGTGTCCAGCCAGGTGCTCTTCGACGCGGTGCCCTTCCCGGAGGCGTCCCGGGACGCCACCTTGAACCGCCACCGCCCGCACAGTCCGGCGTCGTCGAACGCGAATGAGGTGGCGCCTCCGGCAATCACGGAGACCTTCTCGTGGCTGCCGTCGGAGACGCTGACGTGGTAGTTCGTCGCGCCCTCGACCGGAGCCCACGACACGGTCACCTTGGACGGGTCGTCGGCGTTCCGGGTCACCGTCACGCCGGTCGGCGCACCGGGACCGGCCATCGCCACGCCCGCGCCCCACACCAGCAGGGTCCCGCCCGCCGCCACCGCCACCAGTGGCCTGGCCGCCTGCTTCCACCTCATCGAGTTTCTGTCCTCTCACTGTCGGTCAACCTGATCGAGAGTGCCGGGCCAGATTCAAGAGCGGATCAAGGAAGGCTCCGGTCCTGACAACTTCTTCACATCCCCCGACCAGGATCTCGAGGTATGCCGGAGGAGTTCGTCGAGTACGTGCGGGGCCGTGCCCCCCGCCTGCGCCAGCGCGCCTACCTGATGTGCCGGGACCGGGCCTTCGCCCATGACCTCACCCAGGACACCCTGGCCAAGCTCTATGTCTCGTGGGAACGGGCCCGTGAGGCGGACAACCTCGACGCCTACGTCTCGCGGATCATGCTGCGCACGTTCCTCGACCACAAGCGTTCGCGCGCCGCGCGTGAGGTCGCCGTGGCGGAGATCTTCCCGCACGGGGAGCACCGGGACCCGTCCCCGGAGACCAGGCTCGCCCTGATGGCGGCGCTGCGGCGGCTCCCGACCCGCGACCGCGCCATCGTGGTGCTGCGCTACTGGGAGGATCACAGCGTCGAGTCGGTCGCCGCGATGCTGAACGTCTCCACGTCGATGGTGAAGACCCGCAGCATGCGCGCCCTGGCCCGGCTGCGTCAGCTGCTCGCCGCCGAGGCCACCGCGCTCGCCGCGTAGGTGTTGCTGTTCCCTAGCGGATGGCCGGGGCGCGGGTCGGGAAGCGCATCGTGAAGGTGGTGCCCCGGCCCGGCGCGCTCGTCACCGTGACGCTGCCGTTGTGGGCGTCCACGATCTGCTTCACGATCGCCAGGCCCAGGCCGCTGCCGCCGGTCTCCCGGGTGCGCGAGCGGTCGGCCCGCCAGAAGCGGTCGAACACGTGCGGCAGGTCCTCGGCGGCGATGCCGGTGCCGGTGTCGCTGACCTCCAGTTCGACGACGTCCTCGACCAGCCGGCCGTGGACCGTCACGCGGCCGCCGGGCGGGGTGTAGCGCACGGCGTTCGACACGAGGTTGCCGACGGCCTGGCGCAGCCGCACCGGATCGGCCGGCAGGCTCGGGTCGCCCGAGGTGCGGGTGGCCAGGGTGACGGCCGCGGCGTCGGCGTTCCCGCCGTGGGCGGTCACCACCTGGTCGAGCAGGTCCGCCACCCGCACCGGCTCGCGGTGCAGTCGCAGCCGGCCCGCGTCGGCCGCGGCGAGGTCCTGCAGGTCGTCGATCAGGTGCTGGAGCTGCAGCGCCTCGTTGAGCAGCGCGGCGGTCAGCGCCGGGTCGGACAGCGGCGTCGCGAGGCCGTCCTCGGCCGCCTCCAGCCAGCTGCGAATGTTGGTCAGCGGGGTGCGCAGCTCGTGGGCGACGTCGCGGACCAGGTCCTTTCGTTGGGCGTCGGCGCGCTCACGCCGTTCCGACAAGTCATTGAGGGCCGCGGCCAGCACCCCGATCTCACCCCGGTCGCCGACGCGGGCCGGGCCTCCCGAAGGGTCCTGGGCGGCCTCGGTCAACGCCCGCAGCGGACGGATCAGCCGGGCCGCGACGAGCGCCGTGATCGCGATCGTGATCGTCAGGACGAGCGCGGTCACCCCGGCGATGCGCAGCAGGTTCTCCCGCGACAGGTTGAACCGCGTCGTGGAGATGCCGCCCGGGCTCATCACGAACAGCAGCGCCGGCGGCGCCACGTAGGGCCGCAGCTGCTCGCGGTAGCTGGAGTCGACACAGTTCTGCGCGGTGACCCGCTGGTTCTCCGGGAACATGTCGCTGATGTCCCGTTCGGTCGGCGAGCGGAGGTAGAACTTCTGCGCCGGGATGCCCTGGCGGGACAGGCACGCGAGCGAGGAACGGTTCAACACGTCCAGCGCCCGCAGCTCGGTCGGCATCAGCTCGTCCAGGTATCCGTCCGGACCCAGGTCGGCCGCCTCACCCGGCTTGACCGGTCGGGCGCCACCGGCCGGGCCGCCGCACTCCTGCCGGATGACCTCCTTCTCCTTGGCGTCGTCCAGGCCGGCGTAGTTCGGGGAGGTGATCTCCACCTTCTGCCGGCCGTTCGGCTGCTCCACCGCGCGCGCATCAAAGCCCGACCTGGTCAGGCAGGTGAGGATCCGGTCGGCCATCGTCTTCTGGTCCGCCCGTTCCTGATCGGTCAGCCGGTAGGGGCCGACGGCCCGCCGGTCGATCCGGTCCGACGCCGAGTTCGGTGACAGCAGGGAGTCGGTGTTGAGGGGGTTCAGGGTGGCCGACTCGCGCTCGGGCAGGTCGGCGGCCGGCGAGGAGACCGCGATCGGGGTGCGCCCCTCGAGGGTGGTGATCACGATCTGGCGGCCGGTGCGCTGCGAGAGGTCGGCGACGAGTTCGCTCACGCCGTCCCAGGTCGGGTGCAGGGCCGCGAACCCGACGAGGGCGTCGTAGATCGCCGCGTCGTCGGTGAGCGCCTGCCCCTGCGCCTGCTGGAACGCCCGCGTGGTGCTCTGCACCGCCAGCCAGGCCGTGGCCGCCGTCGAACAGACCACGATGAGGATCGAGGTCGCGATCAGCCGCAGCAGGAGGCTGCGCCGCAGGGGGACCCTATCCGCCATGGATCTTGTATCCCACGCCGAACACCGTCCGGATGTACTCCGGTCGGGCCGGATCGGCCTCGATCTTCTTGCGCAGGTTGCGCACGTGCACGTCGACGGTGCGTTCCGTGGTGGCCCGGTCGATCACGCTGGTGCGCACCAGCAACTGCTGGCGGGTGAAGACGCGGCCCGGCCGGGCCACCATGGCGGCCAGGATCTCGAACTCGCCCGGCGTGCACTCCACGGGGCGGCCGTCGACGCGGACCTCGCGGCGTTCGACGTCGACGGCCAGGCCGCCGGCGCGCAGCAGTTGCCGTTCCTCCTGGGCGGGTGCCGGTCGGCCGGCGCGCCGCAGCAGGGTGCGCACGCGCGCCACGAGCTCCCGCGGGCTGTACGGCTTGGTCAGGTAGTCGTCGGCGCCGGTCTCCAACCCGATGAGCAGGTCGTCCTCGGTCGAACGGGCGGTCAGCATGAGCACCGGCACGTCCGACTCGCGGCGCAGCACCCGGCAGACCTCCAGGCCGTCGGTGTGCGGCATCATCACGTCGAGCACGACGAGATCCGGCCGTTCCCGGCGGACGGTGTCGATCGCGGCGCGTCCGTCCCGGACGACCGTCGTCGTGTGGCCGTCCTGCTCCAGATAGCGGCGGATCACCTCGGCCTGCATGGCGTTGTCCTCGGCCACCAGCACGAAGGGCATGGCGTGCACCGTAAACCCGCTCGCGAATCTTGACAAACCTCGCCCTCTTCACCACTTCCTGACATCCCCGTGCCGGCCGCCCGGGCGCCCGATCAAGATCACCCGCCTACGGCCCGAACGGGTCCCAGTGCGCCGCGGTGCGCAGCAACGACAGCGCCGCCTCCGGATGAGCGGCGGCCCACCGGTCGTCGAAGAGGAACCACTGGTCGAAGCCGAAGAAGTCGTCGATGTACCGGGCGACCTGCGCGATGTGTGGATCCACCCGCACCAGGGACCGGGTGGGCGGCTCCGGATCGGGCCGCAGGTCGAAGAGCGCCGCCTGCTCGGGTCGCGGCAGGAGGACCGGCGGCACGAGTTCCGCGGACGGGTCGTAGCCGTCCAGCCGGGAGTAGCGGTGCAGCGCCGGCCCGGGGTCGTTCTCGCCGGGCGCCACGAGGGCCCGGAGCAGCCGCGCCTCGTCCGGCAGGGCCTCGGCCCGCGCGTCGTCGAGGTCGCGCAGCGTCGCGCCGAGGTTCGGCAGACTCACGCCGGGGAACGCGACCGCGCCGGCCACGTCCAGGTTGGAGCCCTCGGGCGTCGGGTCCCAGCCGATGCGCACGGACCAGACGCAGTGCGCGGCCGGCGGGGCGATCCGCACGGTGCGCACCGGCACGTCGGGCACGAACGCGTCGCCGTCGCCGGCGGAGAAGGGCAGCGGCCACGCGTCGTTCAGCAGGTACGCGAGCCGGTCGGGCGACGCCGCCACGGCCACGTCGTCGAGCAGGTAGTAGGCGAGGTCGACCTCGTCGTCGTCGGTGCGCACCCGCAGGGTGTGTTCGTCCAGCCGAACGTTGACGGTGACGTCGTCGCCCTCGACGTACAGGTGCTCGTACAGCAGCGCGCGCAGTTCGTCGACGGTCGCGGGCTTCGGCAGGTCGTGCTCGTGCACCGCCTCGAAGATCGACTCCAGCCCGTAGGCGTCGATGTCCTGATCGGCGAGCCACTTCTCCGGATCCTCACCCCAGCCCCGACGGAACCAGTCGAGGACGGTCGCGTCGGGGAGGGTGACGATCGACTTGCTGAACGGCCCGAAGTCCCGCCAGCGGCACACGTAATACACGCGGCCACTCTAGGGCGCGTCTCCTGCCCTAGACCGCCAACAGTGCCGCCAGGCCGGTCGCCTGGGTGCGCCAGTCGCGCGGGTTCGTGGCGCTGCCGCCGCTCCAGCGCAGCCCGATGCGGTTGAGGGGGTCCCGATCGGCCGCCCAGAGCGTGTCCGCCTGCGTGCGGGCATAAGCGCGGTACCGGGCGTCGCCGGTCGTGTCGGCCAGGTCGTCGAGGTAGCGCATGAACACCCCCTTGAACTGCTTCTGGTTGTCGTCGCAGGTGCCGGCCGGATCGCAGGACTCGGTCAGCACGCCGTTCCTGGTCAGGACCGTGGAGGCCAGCGCGGCGTCGGCCAGACGGCGGGCCCTGGCCAGCAGGTTCGGGTCGCCGGAGGCGCGGTACAGCTCCAGCGCGCCGCCGATCGCCAGGCCCTGGTTGTACGTCCAGACCGTCTGGCCGTTGTTGGCGCAGCCGCCGGTGAGGCCGTCGTTGACCAGACCGGCGCCGTTGATCAGGCCGCTGCCGTCGAACCAGCGCCAGCCCGCGTTCGCGCGGGAGAGCCAGGTGCTGTCGCCGGGCAGGCGGTTGTGCAGGGCCGCCGTCAGGCGGATGTACAGGCCGACGGTGACGGCGTTCTTGTAGGTGCGTTCGCGGTTCCACCAGACGCCGCCGCCGCACGTGCCGGTGTCCCAGAAGCCGTGCACGTACGTGGCGATCGTCGCCGCCATGTCCAGGTAGCGCCGCTCACCCGTCAGGTCGAACGCCGCCACCCAGGCGATGCCCCACCAGGCCGCGTCGTCGATCGCGCGGCTGATGAAGTTCCCCTCGATGGGATCGCTGCTCTTGATCCCGGCGGGGAAGGTGCCCTTGTTGACGTCGAACGTCCGCTCGACCAGCCACCGCAGGTCCGAACGCCCGGCCCGGCGCTGCCAGTCGATGACGGTCGTGAGCGTGGCGGCGGTGTTCCACCAGCTCGACGGCCACCAGGCGGTGTCGGCGCGGTACGCGTACAGCAGGGCGTCGGCGGCGGCGTTCGCCCGGTCGAGCGGCGGGCGGGCCCAGGCGGTGCAGGAGCCGTCGTTGCCGTCGACGCCCTTCCCGCATGCCCGGACGGCCCCGCCGTACAGCAGCGAACGCGGATCGCGCGTCTGGAACAGCGCGGTCCGGCCGGTGGTGGTGCGCCCCAGCGACGAGCCGCCCGGCCAGGAGGCGCCCTCGTCCCAGGAACGGTCCAGCCACACCTCGTCGCCGGCGACGCCGTTCGTGAGCGTTCCCCAGGCGAGGCCCCGGCTGTCGACGTGCAGCGCGATGCGGCGCCCGCGCAACGTCGTCTCCGGCACCGGCTGCACGTCGCCGGCGGCACCCGACGCGGCGGCCCGGTCGCACACGCCGCCGTCGCAGACCGACGGGTACACCCACTGCGTGCAGGCGACCCCGCCGGCGTCGCCGCAGGCGCGCACGATGCCGCGCCGGTGGTTCACCGGGTCGGCGACGTTGTACATGAGCGTGCGCGTGCCGGTCCACGTCGACGGGATGCTGGCCCGGCCGAGCAGCCCGTCCCAGGTGGCGCCGCCGTCCCAGGAACGGTCGAGCCACACCGCGTTGCCGGTGGTGCCGTTGTCGATGCTGCCCCACGCCATGCCGTCGGTGTCGGAGACGTGCAGCACGAGGCGGCGCCCGTTGAGGTTGACCTCCGGGACGGGAAAGATTTCCTGTCGGGCCCGCGACGGGTCCAGCGTGTCGCAGAACTGCGCGCAGACCGTGGCGGCCGACACCGCCGGCACCTGCGCGGGTGCCAGCAGCGCCAGCAGGATCAGCAGCCTCACGTCGGGGTGCCGTTCACCCAGGCGGTGGTGACCCGCCACGTGACGTCGGCGTCGAAGCTGCCCGGGTTGTCCCAGGTGTTCCCGCCGCCGTTCGTCGCGATGTACACCAGCTCGGCGTAGTGCCGGATGAAGTAGCCCGGATAGTTGAGCGACTCCAACGCCGCGTTGCCGCCCGTGCCGCCGCGCGGCGGCTGCGCGCAGAACGTGGCGTCCTGGGCGAACAGCGCCGAGTTGTCGTTGGTGTTGCGCACCAGCCGATAGCCGCTGTGCCGCAGGAACTGGCCCTGGTAGTTCACCGACTCCAGGGAGAAGCAGCTGCTGTCGGCGAGGCCCGGGCGCAGCGTGAAGCTGGCGTCCTGCTTCGTCACGGTGGTGCTCGAGGCGGTCACCACGTCCGTGCGGGCGGCGCCGTCGAAGTGGCGCAGCCACCGGTCGGTGTAGCCGGACGTCGTGACGCGCAACGAACTCACCTGTCCCTGCGGCAGGTCGGCGCCGCTGCGCCACCAGGGCGGGCTGACCGTCCACGTGGCGTCGTCGTTGTACGAACCCGTGCCGGGCGGGTCCATCCACACCTCCCCGCCCCGGTGCCGCAGGAACGAACCGGGCAGGCTCGGCGACTCGAACGACGTCGCCCCGCCGGAGCGGCCGGGCCGGGCGCAGAACGTCGCGTCGGCCCGGTAGGTGCCTCCGGTGTCGGCCTCCTTGTACACCCGGTTCCCGCGATGGCGCAGGTACTGGCCGGGGAAGTTGCGCGACTCGAACGAGTAGCAGTTCGCGTCGGACAGCCCCGGGCGCACCCAGAACGTGGCGTCCTGCTTCAGGGTCTGGCCGCTGGAGCCGTTGACGACCTCGGTGTTGACCACGCCGTTGATGTGCCGCAGCGAACGGTCCTGGTAGCCGGGCGTGGTGACCTTCAGCGACACCAGCCGGTTCAGCGGCAGCACGGTGCCGGACGCGGCGGCGATGACCCGCAGGTTGACCGCCCGCACGCGGGCGAAGTCCATCTTGCGCACCTGCCGGTCGTAGGTGAAGAAGCCGTTGATCTCGTCCTCGACGTCGGTCGGCTCCGTGTAGATCGAACCCGAGACGCCGCTGCCGTTCTGCAGGTCGACGAGCTTCTCGGTGATCTGCACGTACCGGGCGGTCAGCGCGTCGACGGTGGGCAGCATCTCGTAGGCGAACGTGTTGCCCGGGTTCCACTCGTGGCCCGTGACGTGCAGGCCGAGGCCGCCGTACTCGCCCTGGACCAGGATCCGGGTGCTGCTGGGCTGGCGGGCGACGTTCGGGCCGACGTACCAGTGGTCGTCGATCACGTCGCCGTTGCCCGGGTCCGGGTCGGAGTCGCAGCAGTTGGAACCGCTGTTGTGGTTGACCAGCCGGGTCGGGTCGAGGCTCTTCACCAGGTCGGCGATGCGGCCGGCGTCGTACTCGCCCCAGCCCTCGTTGAACGGCACCCACTGCACGATCGACGTGATGCCGCGCAGGTTCTCGACCATGCGGCGCAGCTCGACCTCGAAGCGCTGTCTGCCCACTGTGGACGGTTCGCGGCCGCTGGCCAGGGCCGGCATGTCCTGCCACACCATGAGTCCGAGCCGGTCGGCGTGGTAGAACCAGCGCGCCGGCTCGACCTTGATGTGCTTGCGCACGGTGTTGAAGCCGAGCGCCTTCTGCTGCTCCAGGTCGAAGCGCAGCGCCTCGTCGGTCGGCGCGGTGTACAGCCCGTCCGGCCAGTAGCCCTGGTCGAGGGTGCCGAGCTGGTAGACGAACTTGCCGTTCAGCGTGGGGCGCAGGACGCCGCCGAGCATCGCCTTGCCGACCGAGCGCATCCCGAAGTAGCCGCCCACGGAGTCGCCGCCGCTGAGCGTGACGCGCAGGTCGTACAGGTACGGGTCGTCCGGGGTCCAGAGGCGGGCGTTCGGGACGGGCACCCGCAGGAGCGAGCCCACGGTGCCGGTGGCCGTCGCGACGAGGGCGCCGCCGCTGTAGACCTGCGCGGTGACGCCCTGCCCGGCGGTGCCCTGCACGGTCAGGTCGAGCGCGCCGGCGGCGAGGTTGGGGACCGTGTCGAGGCGGGTCACCCGCGCGGCCGGGGTCGGCTCGAGCCAGACCGTCTGCCAGATGCCCGACGACGGCGTGTACCAGATGCCGCCGGGGGCGAGCCGCTGCTTGCCGACCGGGATCTCCTGGGCGTTGACCGGCGCCCACACGCCGACGATGATCTCGTTGCTCCCGGTCCGCAGTGCGCCGGTGATGTCGTAGGTGAACGGGTCGTAGCCGCCGTCGTGGGTGCCGAGCAGCGTGCCGTTGATCCATACCTTGGAACGCCACATGACGGCGCCGAAGTTCAGCTGGATGCGCTGACCCGACCAGTCGGCCGGGACGGTGAAGGTGCGCCGCGAGTACGAGTAGTCCTGGTGGCGCATGATGCCGGACAGCGCCGACTCGATCGGGTAGGGGACGAGGATCTCCTCGCCGAGGTTCTGGCCCACGGGCGGGTTGTCGATGTTCGTGGCGCCAGCGAACTGCCACGTGCCGTTGAGGCTCAGCCAGCGGTCCCGGGTGAGCTGCGGGCGCGGGTACTCGGGGAGCGGGTTGGTCGTGGAGACCTGTCCGGTCCACGGGGTGGCCAGACGCGGCGGCTTGGGGGCGGCGACGGCGGGCGTGCTCGCGACGAGGGTCCCGGCGAGAAGGGCGGTGACGGCGATCCAGACGGAGGTGCGACGGCGTGACGCGGCCATGGGCGTGACCTCTCACAAGGTCGGGGACCGCGGGAGGACGGGCCGGTCGACTCTTCAGAAGATTGACGACGACCAATGTCGTTGGGAAAACGTTATCCGATCTCGAAACCGGCCGTCAATCGACGTCGCGCCACTCCACCAGCAACCCGTCCAGGGTCCCGATGACCAGCCCGCCGACTGCGGTCAGCGCCAGGGAGAGCGGTATCCGGGACAGCCCGCCCGCCTCCACCTCGCGGCGCCGGTGGAGCCGCCCGGTGACCGCGTCGAGCACCGCGACGTCGCCGTTGTTGAACGCCACGAAGACCCGCCGCCCGTCCGACTCCACCGCCGTCACCGGATGATCCGCGCGGTGCACCCACGACACCGTCCCCGACGGGTACGCCCGCCGCACCACGAACACGCACCCGGTGCGCAGCGCGAATCCACAGTGGACGGCGCCGGCCTGCACCACCGCCGGCCCGCCCGCGTCGGTCAGGAACACGGCCGGCCCGCCCCCGGGAACGCCGTCGCGTTCGGTGCCCCAGTCGAGCGGGAACACCGGCCGCACGCTCCCGTCCGGCACGTCGACGGCGACCACGCACCGCTGGCCGTCGACCTCGTCGACGCAGAGCAGCTCGGGGGAGTGCCGCACGTCGAAGTAGAGGCCCGGCCCGCGCAGGTCCACAGTGGACACCGCCGTCCCGTCCGGCCGGTACAGCACCGACCCGGAACGCCCGCGCAGCACGAACCACCCGTCGCTGCGCGACACCAGCACGGCCGCCCCGTCGGACGGAAGCTCCGCCCGCGGCAACCCGGTCCCGACATCCAACAGGGATACCACGGCCGCCCCCGCCTCCCCGGCCGGATCCGCCGCGCCGCGCGCCGACGGCGCCCCGCCGCCGAAGAGAGCGGCCGCCGCGCCGCCGGCCGAGCCGTCCGCCCCGGCGCCGTACAGGGCCGCCGCGTCGTCGACGGCTCCCGGCACCGTCACCACCGACGAGCCGGCGACCGCCAACTGGCACCCCGCGCCGATCACCGGCACGGACCAGTCCGGCGATGGCCCGGCAGACCAGCACTCCGCCCGCACCCCCGGCCCGTCGGCGGACAGCCCCGCGAGCGCGGCGAGAACCCGCCCGTCCGGCAGGGCACGCAACGCCCACACGGCACCCCGCCCGACCCGGTGTGTCCCGCGCGACGTGCACAACCCGTCCACGATCAGCGCCGCGTCGCCGGCTTCGGCGTTGCCGGACGGCACGGGCGCGGCCGGCTCCGGCCGCCGGCACAGGGCGCCGACGCGCACCATCCCGGGCTGCGCCCGCCGCCAGTCGGAGCGCCGAACCGCCACGGTGAAGCGCGCCGCGCCCTCCCGTTCGGCCTCGCCGTCGTTGCGCGTCGACAGGATCAGGTCGAGGGTCTCGCCGTCGGGCCGCCACGCGACCCGGTGCACCCAGCGCAACTCGTCCAGGACGGAGACGACGTCGCCGGTGCGCACGTCGAGCAGGAGCAACTCGCCGTCGGAACGCCATCCGCCGTCGTAGGTGCCGGTGCCGACGGCCACCAGCGGCAGCGTCGGGTGGAACGCGATCGAGGACGGCTCCCAGGACGAGGTGACCAGGTGCGCGCAGGACAGGTCGGCCGTGCGGTACACCCCGATCGGGTACCAGCCGCGGTGGGGCTCCGGGCGTTCCCCCACATCGAAGCCGTGCCAGCGGGGAGCCGACGGCGCGCCACCCACGGCGACCAACGTCCCGTCGGGCGAGACTTGGACGGCCACCGGCCGGCCGACCGCGGCGAACGGTCCGTCGCCGCGCACGCGCGCCGCGCTCACCCGACCCGGGTGACGGCGGTCAGCAGGCCGCCCAGCCGGTCGAGCAGCGCGCCGTCGCCGCGAGCGGTCACCTCTCCCGCGAAGCCGCGGTTCCACAGCCGGCGCAGCAGGGGGTCGGGCACCCCGTGGACCACCGCGTCCGGGGTCCCGCCGCCGGCCGGCCCGACCCGCACGCCGTCGATGCGGTGCATCGCCGTCTCGTGCGCCATCCGCCGGATCCAGAAGCCGACCGTGTCGGGTTGCCCGCCGCACGACTCCGCCGGGTCGCCGCCCTTCAGCCGGCGGAGCAGCTCGGCATGGCCGCGGTCCAGCGCGGCGATCGGATCCTCTGCCGACAGATCTTCCGGGGGAACGTCCTGCGGCAACCGCAGCCGTCGGGACGCCACGTTGAGGTACGCGTGGGCGACGTGGCGCACGAGGTCGTCGAGTGTCCACTCGGGACACGTCGGCACCTGGACGGCCCGGCCGTCCACCTCGGCCGCGAGCGCGCGGATCAGCGCGACGTCGGCGGCGAGATGGGTGAGGTAGCGGTCCGGTTCCATGCGTTCCACCCAACCACAGCGAAACGCGGATCAAACCGCCGTGGAACCTAGTTGACTGAACGCGAGTCAGTCCTCGGCTTGCGGGGCGGCGGGCGCCATCGCGATCCACCACGCGGACTGCACGCCGAGGAAGACCAGCAGGCACAGCAGGATCGCCTCGATCTGCAGCGACGTGAACGTCGGCTTCGCCGCCTCGGTGGCGCCCGGGACCGCCGCGACGACCGCCACCGCCAGGTACAGCGGCACCGCCCCGAACCGCAGCAGCGCGGCCGCCGCGCGGGCCGCACCCGCCACCTCGTGGGACATCAGCAGCACGGCCGCCGCCCCGGCCACGCCCGCCAGCGTGAACGCCGAACGCCACAACAGCGGCGCGTCGGGCGCCACCTGCGACAGCAGCGAAACGGTGCCCGGGATGACGAACTGCAGCGACACCACGTAGGCGAGCCGGCTGGAACGCAGCTCCACCCGATCGTTGACGGCCACCCACCACAGGCCCAGCAACGTGAAGTTGACTCCGGAGACAACGGCGTAGAACGCGCTCAGATCCACGCCGTGGAGGATAGGGTCACGCGGCCGTGTGGGCGTCGACCGGCACTCGGGGGTTCGGGTCGAACCTCTGCTCGTCGAAGAGGATCCAGCTCGTCACGTCGATCTGGTACACGCGGTGGTGCGCCTCGCCGGAGAGCATGCGCGCCGGGTCGATCGCCCGGGTCGCGCGCGGCCACCGCGACGTGTACGCCGCGATCTGCTCCTCGATGCCGGTGATCGGCAGCTCACGCGCGTTGCCCTGGAACGTCACGCCGGTGACGTCCTGTCCGAGCTCCTCCAACTCGATCGCCAGAACGGCCCCGGCGACGCGCGGCTCGGAGCGCAGGTTGGCGCAGTGCACACGGGAAGGGCGGGAGATGAACCACAGCCGGTCCGGGTCGAACGCGCTCGCGAACCAGAGGTTGCACACGTACGGGGCGCCGTCCTCGCCGACGGTCGCCAGTTGCAGCACCTTTCCGGTCGCTACGTACTCCTCGAGGACCTTCCGGGCATCTGTCATCGATCATCCTTCCCGCTCGTGGCGGTCACGATCGTAACCCGGCGTCACAGCGGTACGACATAGTGAAGTTGCGTTGCTACAGTCCCACCGTGGACAAGATCAACGGCCGCCGGCGCTGGGCCGCGCTGCTCTCGTTGGCCCTCGGCGGAGTGGCGATCGGGCTCACCGAGTTCGTGCCCTCGGGGCTGCTGCCGGAGATCGCGCACGACGTTCTCGGCGACGAGTACGCGCGCTCGCGGCCGGACGCGGTGGCGCACGCCGGCTGGATGATCACCGCCTACGCGCTGGGCGTCGTCGTCGGCGCGCCGCTGATCGCCGCGCTGACCGCCCGGCTGCCGCGCCGGCGGCTCGTGCTGTGGCTGCTGATCGGGTTCGTGCTCGGGACGCTCGCCTCCGCGCTGGCGCCGACGTTCGGCACGGTGCTGGTGGCCCGCTTCGCCGCCGGCCTGCCGCACGGCGCGTACTTCGGCGCGGCCGGGCTGCTCGCCGCGGCGCTCATGGGGCCGGGCAGCGAGGCGCGCGGGTTCGCGGTCGTGCTGGGCGGGCTCACCGCCTCCAACGTGGCCGGCGTCCCGCTGGTCACCTGGCTCGGGCAGACGGTCGGCTGGCGGATCGCGTACCTCGCCGTCGCCGCCGTGTTCGGGCTCGCGCTGCTGGCCGTGGCGGTGAGCGTGCCGGAGGCGCCGGCCGCGCCGGGCGGTTCACCCGCGGCCGAACTGCGTGCCCTGCGCCGGCCCCAGGTGTGGCTCGTCGCCGTCACCGCCGCGGTCGGCTTCGCCGGCTTCTTCGCGATCAGCAGCTACATCGCGCCGGTGACCACTGAGGTGGCCGGCCTGCCGTCGGGTGTCGTGGCGTGGGTGCTGGTCGCCGTCGGTCTCGGCATGACCGTGGGCAACGCGCTCGGCGGCTGGTTCGCCGACCGCGACCTGCGCCGCGCCACGCTGCTCGGCTTCACCGGCATGATCGTCGCGGCGGCGTTCTTCGCGCTCGCGGCGGGCCACCCCGTGGGGCTGTTCCTCGGCGCGTTCCTGACCGGCGCGACCAGTCTCTTCCTCGGCCCGGCCCTGCAGTCCCGGCTGATCGCGGTGGCCCCCGGCGCGCAGCTCATGGGCGCCGCCGTCAACCAGTCCGCGATGAACTGCGCCAACAGCCTCGGCGCCGCGGTGGGCAGCGTGGTGATCGCCGCCGGACTCGGCTACCGCGCGCCGGCCTGGGTGGGCGCCGCCCTCGCCGCCGTGGGGCTGGCCCTCGCCGCCACCGGCTACGCGCTCGAGCGTCGTGTGCGCGAATACGCCCCCGTCGCTGCGGCCGACGTTCGATGATCGGAACGTGGGCGCCCGCTGGCGGGACGGGGTGCGGCCCGTCATCGTCTACCCGCTGCTGCTCGCGGTCGCCGGAGTAGCGGCGTCCGGAGCGGTCGGCGCGGTGCTGCGCGACTCCCAGGAACGCACCACGGACACCGCCATGATCCGTCGCACCGCGGAGATCCAGGCGGCCGTCGCCTCCGAGGTGCGCCGCTACGAGGACACCCTCACCACTCTCGCCACCGCCACCGGCGCGCTCGAACGGCTCGACACCACGCGGTTCGCCGACGTCACCGCCGCCATGGACGACCTGCGCCTGGCCGGCGCCATCTCGGCCCTGTTCGTCGTCGCGGACACCACCGCGACGATGCCGGACGTGCAGCGCGAGTGGCGCCAACGCGGCGCCACCGGCCTGGTGCTCGACGGCGGCGGCGCCGGCCCCGAGCACCTGCACGTCGTGCTGGAACGGCTGATCGACCCGACCGTCACGCTGAGCGTGCGCGGGTTCGACTTCAGCCGGTACCCGCCGGTCGCGGCGGCGCTCACCGAGGCGCGGGGGACCGGGACGCCGGCCGCGTCGGAGACGTTCCTGCTGCCGGACGACCCGTTGCGCCCGAACGGGCCGGCGCAGCGGGCGTTCGTGCTGGCCGCCCCGGTGCGCGGGCCGCCGGAGGGCGCGTTCCTCGGCTGGATCCTGATGGGCGTGCGCGGGGAGGACTTCATCGGCTCGGTCCTGCGCCGGGCCGGCCAGGGGCTCCTCGACGTCACCGTGTGGGCCCGCACGGTCGAGGGCGGCGATGCCGTCGTGGCCGTGCACGAGCCCGGCTCCGGCACCCCGCGCGACCTGCGCCGCGTGGTCGACCTCGACGTGGCCCACCGCCGCTGGCGCCTCGAGGCGCGCGCCAGCGCGGCCGAGATCCCCGGCGGCGCGAACGCCCTTCCCGCGGCCGTCAGCGCCGCCGGCCTGGTGCTGACCCTGCTGCTGTGCCTGCTGGTGTACGTGCTCGGCACCGGCCGGGCCCGGGCCCGCGCCCAGGTGCACGAGGCCACCGGGGCGCTGCGCGACGAACTGATCCGCCGGCGCGCCGCCGAGGCCGGGGTGGCCGCGCAGAAGGACTACCTGACGCAGGTTCTCGACGCGATCGACGTCGCCGTGCTCACCTGCGACCCGGACGGCACGATCGTGCACGCGAACCGGCGCGCGCGGGACTTCCTGCCGGCGGATCCGGGCCGGCGCTCCGTGGACTCCCTGCTGCCCGGCCTCGTGCCGACCGCGGCCGACGGCACCCCGCTGCCGCCCGCGGAACTGCCGCTGGCCCGCGCGCTGCGCGGCGAGCCGGTCGTCGGCGCGGAGGCCCTGCTCACCCGCCCGGACGGCAGCCGCGAGGTGATGCTCATGCACGCCCGGCCGCTCTTCGCCGGCGACGAGACGATCATCGGAGCCGTCGCGTCCGGCTACGGGATCACCGAGCTGCGCGCCCGCGAGGCCGAACTGGCCGCGTTCGCCGCCGTCGTCGCGCACGACCTGCAGTCGCCGCTGACCACCGTGCGCGGCTACGCCGACCTGGTCCGCACGCGCCTCACCGACAATCCCGAGATGGCCGCCCACGTGCACGACCTCGACACCGTCATCCGCACCTCGCGGCGCATGTCGACGCTGATCAGCGACCTGCTGGCGTTCACGTCCGCGGGTGACAGCGCGGTGCACCCGCGGACCGTGGCGCTGTCCGCGCTCGTCGAGGAGGTGATCCAGGACCGGCTGGCCGCCGTCGCGGTCGACCCGTACACGCCGGTGCCGCGCTTCGACGTCGGACCGCTCCCGGCCGTCGAGGCGGACCCGTCCCTCGTGCACCAGCTGCTCGACAACGTCATCGGGAACGCCGTCAAGTACACGCCCCCCGGACAGCCGGCCAGGATCGAGATCACCGGCCGGGACGACGGCGCCGGCCTGGTGCACGTGGCGATCGCCGACCGGGGGATCGGCATCCCCGCCGGCCAGCACGACGCGGTGTTCACCGGGTTTCGCCGGGCCCACCCGAAGTCCGGCTACACCGGCACCGGCCTCGGCCTGGCCATCTGCCAGCGGGTGGTGGAACGCCACGGCGGCACGATCGCCGCCCACGACAACCCCGGCGGCGGCACCGTCATCCGGTTCACGCTGCCGGCCGCGGTCAGAACGTCAGCAGTTCCTCGATCCGGGCAAGCAGTGTCCGCGGGCTGAACGGCTTCGTCAGGTACAGGTCGGCGCCGGCCATCATGCCCTCGCTCTCGAACATGACGTGCGCCCGCGCGGTCAGCATGACGATCGGGAGGCTGCGGGTGCGGCCGTCGGCGCGCAGTTCCTTGCACACCTCGACGCCGGACAGGCCGGGCATCATCACGTCCAGCACCACGAGATCGGGCAGCCGCTTGGCGATGCGGGCCAGCGCGGCCTCGCCGTTGGCGGCGGTGTCGACCCGGTAGCCGGCGCTCGTCAGCTTCAGTTCGAGCAGCTCACGCAGGTCGGCGTCGTCGTCGACGACCAGGATGTTCGGCTGCCGGAGGTCGTCCAGGCTCGGCAGCGAGATGGAAAGTCCGTTGCTCACTGGTCATCGCTCCTCTTACTGGTAGCCGGTTCGAGGATGCCGGCCGAAAGGACGGTTTCCGGGTGCTGCTGGGGTGCGGCCGGGTTGCGGGCGGCCGGCATCGTGAAGCAGATGCGGGTGCCGCCGCCCGGGTCGTCGCGGGCGACGATGGTGCCGCCGTGGCGTTCCACGACCCGCTTGCAGATGGCCAGGCCGAGGCCGGTGCCGGTGTAGCCCGAGGCACGGTGCGCCCGGTGGAACGTGTCGAAGACGGCCTCGTGCTGGCCGGGCGGGATGCCGATGCCGTTGTCCGCCACGACGATCTCCACCCAGCCCGGTGCGCCGTCCGCGGTGCCGATCGTCACGACGGCCGTGGCACCGGGTGCGGTGTACTTGACGGCGTTGCTCACCAGGTTGTCCAGCACCTGGCGGATCAACGCGGGGTCGGCGTGCAGCGGTGCCAGTTCCCCCAACTCGAACCGGGGGACGGGGGTGCCGGCGGCGGTCGCGAGATCGACGCGCGCGGCGGTGATGTCGTTGACCATGGCGCGCAGGTCCACGGTCTGCGGATTGATCTCCCCGTCCCGGGCCGTGGTGTAACCGAGCAGGTCGGTGATCAGGCCGCGCATCCGGGCGGCGCTGCGGCGGATCCGGTCGACGCTGCGCTCGGCGCCGGCGTAGGCCGGGTGCGGCGGTGCCTTCTCCAGCAGGTCGGCGAGGTCCTCCGCCCAGCCGTCCACGGTGGTCAGCGGGTTGAGCAGGTCGTGCGCGACCACCCCGGCGAACGCGGCCAGCTCGTCGCGGTGCCGGCGTTCGGCCGTGACGTCGTGGAACATCAGCACGGCGGCGTGCCCGGTGCCCGGGTCGAACCCCAGCTCGGCGGCGGTGACCTGGACGATGCGGCCGTCGCCGACCCGCACGTCCAGCCCGTGCGCGGCGACCAGCGCGCTCTCGTCGATCGGGGAGCCGTCCGGCAGCGTCATCCCGGCGTAGCCGGTCGGCCCCCCGAACAGCGACAGCGCGGCCGGGTTGCGCAGCAGCACCCGCCCCGCGGGGTCGACCACGTCGAGGCCGTCGTCGGTGGACTCCACGATCGCGGACATCAGGCCGGCCTGGCGGGAGGCCGCCTGTTCGGCCGCGCTGAGCCGCCCGACGAGCGCGTCCCGCTCGTCCCGGTTGAGCGCGATGGCCAGCCCCACGACCGCCACCATCCCGACGAACGCCTGCGCCACCAGCGCCCGCACGCCGTACGAGGGGATGTCGGCGAACGGCCCGTCGCCGTGCAGCGTGAACAGGATCGCCGCGGTCCCCACGCACAGGTCGTGCAGCACCACGAACGTCGTGTGCAGCCGCAGCCCCGCCCACACCGTCAGCATCAGCAGCGGGAACGCCAGCGGCAGCCCGTGGTTGACCCCGAACGCCACGAAGTAGGCCAGCGCGGAGGCGGCGATCAGGGCGGTGTACTCCGACACCCGCCACTGCGGCACCCGGATCTCCCGCCACCGGCGCAGCGCCGGCCACACGAACGCCATCCGCAGCCCGAGCGTGCCGATCAGCACGATGCTCACCGTGTTGCGGGTGAGCCAGACGGTCGTGGCGAGCCACGAGTACTGGCCGCTGACCAGCCACACGGCGGTCGGCCCGAGCGCGGCGCCGACGGCGGTACTGGCCGCGGCGGCGGCGATCAGCCGCCACAGCTCACCGGTGTGCTCGAGGCGCTTCGCGCCGCCGCCGCCCCACAGGTGCGGGCACAGCCGTCCGAACAGCCACAGGAACACCCACACCTGGATCAGGTTGGCCGCGGCGAACGCCACCGCCAGCACGAGCGGCGCGCCGGTGGTCAGGTTGACCAGCAGCGTGACGGCGACCAGCGCACCCGCGTCCAGATAGGCCCAGCGGGTGCGCACCGAGGTGGCGAACCAGACCACGGCCACGCCGGCGGCCGGCCACACCAGGCTCAGGTTGGTGCCCGGCATGACGGTCAGCCGTCCGGCGTAGGCGGCCGCGACGTAGAGCGCCGCGAACCCGACGGTCCGCAGGACCGGCCATGCGCGCTTCGACACACCGCCTCCCGAGTACTCACCGAACACGTCGGCGCCCCCCGGTCCGGCCTGAGCCCTTCCGTCGGCGGCTGATCCTAGCGTCCTAGGACGCGCGAGGCGGCGTGGCGCCGGCCACCCGGCGCGAGGCCCCGCGCCGATCTTGCAATGTGGCGCCCGGGGTGCCCGGTTTTGCCCGGCGGTGTCCCCACCACAACTGCAAGATCGACGGAGGAGGAGGCCCGGTCAGGCGTCGTCGGGGGCGCCGTCCGGCAGCGGATCGGGGCGGCGGCGGTAGACCAGCCACGCGCCGACCGCGGCCAACGCCAGGGCGATCGTGGTCGCCGCGAGCAGCGCGACCCGGGGCGTGGCGGAGGACGGGCGCGGCCGGTCGGCGTTCGGCCGGTCGCCACCGGCCGGGAACTCCGGCTCGACCGGTGGCTGCGCCTCGGGCGGGGCCACCGGCTCCGCGGGGGCGGCGGGGGATCCGGCGCCGGGATCCGGCATCGGCGGGGGCATCCCGAAGTCGACGTCGGCGCAGGAGTAGTAGGTGTCGGGGCCGTCGGACGTCTGCCAGATCGTGTAGATCACGTGGCGGCCGGTGCGCCGGGGGAGTTCGCCGTGCATCACGTAGGCGCCGTCGCGCAGCGGCGGGTCGGTCGCCGTCAGGAACGGCTCTTCCGGCAGGTCCGCCCAGTGGAGCCCGTCCGTCGGCGTCCAGCCGGTGCGCGTGACGTACATCCGGAAGGTGCCCCGGTGCGGCGCGGCCGGGCGGTACCGGAACGTGAACATCTGCCCGGGTGCCATCGCCGTGGTGGGCCAGTCGCCGCGCGGCAGGTCCAGGCCGGCGTACCGGGGCACCCCGGCGCTGCACAGCTTGCCGTCGGGGATCCGCTGGCGGTCCCTTCCGTTGACGCCCGGCACCCGAACGTTGTCCCCCTTGCCGGCCGGACCCGGACCGCCCGGCCCTCGGCCCCGCGCCGGACCCGGTGCGCGGCCCGCCGACATCGCCGCCGCGCAGGCCGCTTCGGCGCTGTTCCGCCCGCCGGACGCGCACCCGGCCGCCCGGCTGAGCGGAACAGACCCGGTGTCGCGCGCGCTCGCCGGGACGCCGGTCAGCGCGAGGACGATCAGCGGGGTGCCGCAGGCGACGGCCAACAGCGTCGCGCGGCGGGTCGCGAACATGTCAATGGATACGAGCCGCGGGCCCGCGCGGTTCCGTCAGGTCCCGGTGCGGCGCCGCCGGAGGCGGGCCCACGCGCCGAGGCCCGCCACCAGGGCGAGGCCGACCGCGCCGGCCGTGATCGGGAGCGCCGCGCCGGTGCCGGAGGTGCGCCGCAGCGCCTCGGCCGACGGCGCCGCGTCGACCACCGCCGGCTCCGACGCCGGTTCGGAGGAGGGGGCCACGGCCGCCGCGGACTCCGACGGTGCCGGCCCGGCCGACGGGGCGGGGGAGGACGGGAGCGGGGCGGCCGCCGGTGCCGCGCCGAAGTCGACGTCGGAGCAGGAGTAGTAGGTGTCCGGGCTGCTGGAGTTCTGCCAGATCGTGTAGATCAGGTGCCGGCCGGTGCGCTTCGGGAGCCTGCCGTTCATCACGTAGGCGCCGTCGCGGATCGGCGGGTCGGTCACCGACAGGAACGGCTCGGCCGGCAGGTCGCCCCAGTGCAGGCCGGACGTCGGCGACCAGCCCTCGTTCGTGGCGTACATGCGGAACGTGCCCTTGTGCGGGATCGTTGTCCGGTAGGTGAACGTGAACGCCGCCCCGGGGGTCAGTGCCGTCGTGGGCCAGTCGCCGCGCGGCAGGTCCAGGCCGGCGAAGCGGGACAGGCCGGCGCTGCACAGCTTGCCGTCGGGGATCTTCTGGCGGTCCTTGCCGTTGACGCCGGCGACCCGCAGGTTGTCCCAGTCGAGCTTGCCGCCGCCGCTGGCCTCGATCGCCGCCGCACAGGCCGGGCCGGTGCGGTGCCTGCCGTCAGGGCCGCACTCCGCCGCCCTGCTCAGCGGCGCGGTCGGGGCACCGTGCGCGCGCGCCGGGACGCCGGTCAGCGCGATGATCATCAGTGGGACGCCGGCCAGCAGCGCCGCGCGGCGGATAGCGGTCACTGTTGGTGTACGCGGCCGGGGCCCGGGAAGTTCCCGAAAAGGGATTGAGGGCGCCCGTCAAGCTGGAGTCATGCAACATCGAGAACTGGTCAGACTGAGCAAGCGCATGTCGAAGGTCCTGCGGCACGACCCGGCGCGGGCCGGGCTCACGCTCGACCCCGGCGGCTGGGTCCCGGTCGACCGCTTCCTGGCCGCGATGAAGATCTCCCGCGCGGACCTCGACGAGGTCGTCGCCGGCAACGACAAGCAGCGCTTCGCGGTCGAGCCCGGGCCCGACGGCGTCGAGCGCATCCGCGCCAACCAGGGCCACTCGATCGACGTCGACCTCGGCCTCGCCGCCGTCCCCCCGCCCCAGGTGCTCTATCACGGCACCAGCGCGGCGGTCCTCGACTCGATCCTGTCGACCGGCCTGCACCGCGCCGGCCGCCACCACGTCCACCTCTCCGCGGACACCTCCACGGCCCACCGGGTCGGCGCCCGTCGGGCCGGCGCGGTCGTGATCCTCACCGTCGACGCCGCCGCGATGGAACGGGCGGGGCACGAGTTCTACCGCAGCGCCAACGGCGTATGGCTCACCGACGAGGTGCCCCCGGAGTACATCCACCACTGAGTGCTAACCGGCCCCGACTGTTGCACGGAGTGAGTTTTCCTTATTTTCTTGTGTCCCCGTTGGATCATCATGCACGCAACGCACTACTCTTCCCCGGAACCTGGGGGAGGCAAGGTTACTGTGCGTGTTCGCTGGCGGGCGATTGTGTCGATAGCCGTCGTTCTGGTGCTGACGGCGTGTGCGGGGGAGCCACCCCCCGCCGACGCGAACGACCGCATCCCCCAGAAGCCGGCCACGGCGGTGCAGCCGGCACCCTCGATCCCGCCGAGCCCGAGCCCCGTCCCGCCACCGACCGGTGGGAGCGGGTCGTTCACGGCCGGCTCCGGCAGGGGAGAGGTGCTGGGTGCCGGCAACAAGCTCATCCGGTACCGCATCGAGGTGGAGACCGGCATCCTCTGGGGCGAGAACCCGGTGTGGACGCCGGCCGAGTTCGGCACGACGGTCGACAAGATCCTCGGCGCCCCGCAGGGCTGGACCGAGTCGGCGCAGCACCCGGTGACCAACGCCGACGTGCGCCTGTCCAACGCGTCGTGGCGTTTCCAGCGCGTCGACGGAACGGCCTACGAGGTGCGGCTGCGCCTGGCGACGCCGGACACCGTCGACCGGGAGTGCGGCAAGGTGGGGCTGGACACGGCCGGCGAGCACTCGTGCCGTTCCGGGCAGACCATCCTGATCAACCTGAAGCGCTGGCTGAACGGCGCCAAGGAGTACCCGGTCACCATCGACGACTACCGCGCGGCGGTGATCAACCACGAGGTGGGCCACTACCTCGGGTTCGACCACATGAACTGCCCGGGGCCCGGCAAGCCCGGCCCGATCATGATGACCCAGACGATCAATCTGCAGGGCTGCGTGCCGAACGTGCACCCGTTCCTGAAGGACGGCACCTTCCCGTCCGGCCCCTGGGTCCAGTCCTGACCCATCCCCGGTTGGATGGCGGGGTGCGCATTCTCGTCCTCGGCGGTACCCGGTTCGTAGGGCACGCGGTTGTCACTGCCGCGCTTGCCGCCGGTCATCACGTGACGACGTTCAACCGGGGGTCCTCCGGGGACGACGTACCCGGTGCGGAGACGATCCGTGGCGACCGGAACCGCGATCGGGACCTCACCGCGCTGGCGGAACGGGGACCGTGGGACGCGGTGATCGACACGTCCGGGTACGTGCCCCGAAATGTGGGCGACGTGGCCCGCGGACTCGAACGGGCGGCCGAACGCTACCTCTTCGTGTCGACGGTGAGCGTCTACGCCGACTGGCCCGTGCTGCCGTTGACTGATGATTCGCCCGTTCTGGTCTGCCCTCCGGACGCCGGCCCGGACTTCGGGAACGACACCGAGGACGGGCCGACCCGCTACGGCTATCAGAAGGCCGGCTGCGAGGCGGCCGTCGCGATGGCGTTCGGCCACGAGCGCACGACGGTACTGCGCCCGGGCGTGGTCCTCGGCCGGCGCGAGTATGTCGGCCGCCTGCCGTGGTGGCTGCGACGCGTCGCTCGGGGCGGCCGCGTCCTGGCGCCGGGTGCGCCGAGCCGGACGATCCAGCCGGTGGACGTGCGCGACCTGGCGGAGTTCGCCGTGTCGGCGATCGAGCGCGGACACGCCGGTTCCTACAACGTCTGCGCACCCCGCGACTTCATCACCTTCGAGGAGCTGCTGCGCGCCTGCATCCGGGCGACGCGGTCGGACGCCGAACTCGTGTGGGTGCCGGACCAGGACCTGGTCGGCGGCGGCGTCAGGCAGTGGTCCGAGCTGCCACTGTGGCGAACCTTCCCGGGGGTGTGGCAGGTGGACGCGGCGCGAGCCCGACGGCTGGGATTGCGCAGCAGGCCGATCGCGGAGACGGTCGCGTCCACGTGGGAGTGGTTGTGCGAGTCCGGTGAGCGGTCGCGTGACGCCCGGGCGACCGAGATCGGCATCTCGCCCGAGCGGGAGGCTCGCCTGCTCGGGGCTAGATGAGCGGGCGGGAGGACGTCTCGGCGAGCCAGGACTCGATTCGCTGGGCGAGCTGCGCCAGACCGGAGTCCCCGTTCTTCGCGGGAGCTGCCAGCGCGGTGCTGATCCTTCGCATCCTTCCGGTCAGCGACACGTTGCGCTTGGCGACGGGCAGGTCAAGGACGGATCCCAGGGCCGCGATCACCCCGTCGCGGTCCCGCATCAGCAGCCGACCGGCGGCGATGTCGATCAGGGCGCCGTTGATCTGTGAGTACGGCCGGCGGCCCGGAGGCTCAGCGGCGTAGCGTTCGAGGGCTGTTTCGGCGTACCGAACGGCCTTCTCGCCGTCGTGGACGTCCAGCCAGCAGGCCGCCGCGCAGGCTGCCGCTCTTGCCTCCTCGAAAGCGAACTCCCCGCCGACCGAGGTGGTGAGTTCATCCTGCCGCAGGGCGGCGACAGCCCTGTCCCGATCCGCATCGGTCAGTGTCCTGTCGACGGCCACCTTGTCACCCAGCAGCGCATAGGAGCGAGCGGCGATGTGACGCAGTCTGAGGCGTGGTGACCCCTCGGGCGCCTGCGACATGGCTCGCGAATAGTAGGTGAGGGCGGCATCCGGTTCGTCGCGCCAGTTGGCGAGCGTCATCTGAAGGCCGAGCGTCCAGGCCTTGAGCGAGGCGTGCCCGGCCAGATCGGCATATCGGGTCGAGGCGCGCGCGAGCGTCTCGGACTCGTGCCAGTGGCCCAGGTCGAACGCGGTCGAGGCCATGAGTGACGTGGCCTGCCCGATCGTCGAGTAGAGATCGGACAGTGCAGTGGGACGACGGGTCCGGTCGACCTGCCGGCGCGCCTCCTCTCGAATCTGCCGAGCCGAGGTAAACACATCGAAGGCCGTCCTGCTGGTTGCCCGCGAAAGCAGGGTCACCTCGTCCTGAAGCGACTCCGGTGACTCTGCCGGAGCGGCCGTGTTCAGCAGCAGTGCGTCGCTGGTGACGTCGTCGACCGCAGCGACGACGGTGTGCGCGACGGATTCGTCCGCAACCGACTTCGGCTGCCGCACTTCGCCGACGAATCTGTCCCGTGCCGCGGCCGGCAGACGTCGGAGCGCGGCGTGCAACAAATCCTGATTCGCCGAACCCGGCACGGTGTCCGGTCTGCTGTGCCAGTACGCGACCGTGCGAGTGGCTATTCCGAGCCAGCCGGCGAAGCGTTCGTTGGTCATGCCGGCTGCTGCCTGAAGCGCGCACGCGAGCGCACCGGTCCACCGGTCGACGTCGCGCATCGCTTCCCCTTCCGGAAGGCGACGACAGTTGCTTGCACCGCATTGCACTCGCCTGCATCGCGCTTTCCTCGATGGGGCGCCGTGTCCTTGGTTGACTGCTCCTCAGCAGGTCGAACATCGACATTCTATGCGAGGGCCGCGCAATTCATGAGGAGGCTTTCATGATCGAATTGATTCGCCCGGGCGCGACACACGGCGATTTTGCCCATCCGGGGTGGTGCGATGCGCATTTCTGCGGACAGTCGAATCCCTTGCCCTGCCACTTGAGCACGCCGCGCCGCGCCGGCGGCGGTCGTCCCGGTGACGTCATGATCACCGCGCAGCTCTCCTGCCTCATCGATGAACCGCTGGGCGAGGCGCCGGTGTCCATCGAGGTGGTGGTGCGTGATCCCGTGACGGGAAAGGCGGGGAGATTTTTGCTGGACAGGGAAATAGCCGGCCGATTTCGGGACTCGCTCGACGAGCTCCTCCCGATGGCGGACTGAGGCGTCGTGGTGGATCCGACTGCTGATGGCGCGGCCGTCCTACGCGCCGATGCCGTGCGAAATCGAGAGCGGATCCTTGTCGCGGCGGAGGCCGTCCTCGCCGCACAGGGCCACCACGCGTCGACCGACGCGATCGCGCCTGGCCGGGCGGGCGTTCTTCGAGGTCTTCACCGGAATCGTCGGCGAGCGCACCCGCGGCGGGGAGGTCACCGACAGAATCGCGCGGGCCGGGCTGGACGCGGAAATGGTGGCGAACCGTCCCGGCCATCCCGTAAACCCCGCGCTCGGTACCTTGCTGGCGCGTGCCCAACGTTCCGGCAGGGTGCGTCCGGACGTCGACGCCGCCGTCGTCGCCATGGTGATGGTGGGAACGGTCCACGCATTGCGCCACGCCGAGCCGCCGACTCGCAGCCGGATCCTCGCCGTCGTGCTTGACGGGCTGCGCCGCAGCGATCCGGCGCGCCGAAGAAGACGGTGATCGCGTCAGGTCCGCAGGTATGAGGCGCCGTTCAGGTCGACGACCGTGCCGCTGGCCCACTCGGCCTGCGGCGACGCCAGCCAGTGCACCGCCGCCGCGATCTCCTCCGGTTCCGCCACGCGGCCGAACGGGCTCTGCGCGCGGATCGCGTCCCCGGCCGGCGAGGCGAGATGCCCGGCCGCCATGTCGGTCGAGACGAACCCCGGCGCCACCACCGTGACGGCGATCCCGCGCGGTGCGAGCGCCACCGCCATCGACTGGCTGAACGCGTTCAGCGCCGCCTTGCTCGCCCCGTACGCCGGGTGCTGGGGCTCGCCGCGGAAGGCGCCGCGCGAGGAGACGTTGACGATGCGCCCGCCGGTGCCCATGTGGCGCAGTGCGCACCAGACGACGTTGGCGGCGCCGAACAGGTTGACGTCGAGCGTGCGCCGCCACGCCTCCTGCCACTTCGCGTAGCCGTCCGGGGCGTCCGGCGACGGGTGGGACAGGTAGACGCCGGCGTTGTTGACCACCACGTCCAGCCCGCCCAATTGAGCGGCGGCGTCGTCCACGAAGTGCTGAACCCGTTCGGCCGAGGCCAGATCGCCGGAGACGACGGCGTGACCGGCCCCGGGGAGCGCTGCGACGACGGCGTCGGCCAGGGCGGGGGAGTCGCGGTGATGGACGGCGACCCGGTCGCCGGAACGGGCGAAGGCCAGCGCGACGGCGCGCCCGATGCCGCGCGAGGCACCGGTGACGAGAACGGCTCGAGACATGCCCAACTTTTTCACGCCGCCGGACAACGTTTCGGGCCGGCACGCACATCTATGTGGATGGTATCGACGTCGATCACGGAGGAACGATGCGAAGGATCACGGGGGTCGCGGGTGTCGCCGCGGCGGTCCTGGCGGCGGGCGCGCTGGCACTGGCCGGCTCGGCCCCGGCGTACGCGGCCACGGTCGTGACGCCGATCGGCACCGTCGGCGCCGAGCAGTACCAGGGCGCCTACTGCGACGACTTCGGCGCGGACGTGCTGGTCACGGTGACGGGTGGCCGCCCGTCGACCACGTACACGGCGCACGCCACCGGCTTCGGCACGGGCCCGGTCGCGTTCACGACCGACGCCGCCGGCGCCGGCTCGGTGCGGGTGCACAACGTGACCACCCCGTCGGGCAGCGGCATCGGCACCGCGACGGTGCTGGTGTCGGCGTCGCCGTACACGACGGCCGTCACCGCGGAGATCAACTGCCCGGGCAACAAGGGCGACTGAGCCTCACGCCCGGGGCGTCGTCACCTCGGCGATGCCCCGGGCCAGCTCCTCCTGCGTGATCGGTTCGGCCCGCTTGCCGCTGCGCGCCTCCTGCATCGCCTTGGCCAGCCGGGCCCGCCGCAACACCTCTTTGAGGTCCGCCCCGGTCATTCCGGGAGCCCCCGAGACCAGCGCGTCCACGTCGATGTTCCGGTCGAACATCCGAAATCCGGCCCGGTCGTACCGACGTGCGAGATCCCGGATCATCGTGCGCAGGATGGCCGCTCGCCCGGTGGCGTCCGGACGCGGGACGGCGATCTTCACGTCGAACCGCCCCGAGCGGATCAGCGACTCGTCGACCCGCTGCGGGAAGTTCGTCGTCGCCACGACGATCACCAGCGGGTTGGCCTCGATGAGGGTGTTCATCTCCTGCTTGAAGATGCCCGCGACGGCGCTGACCGCATGGCTCGCCGCGTCGTCCCCGGCGCCCGCGTAGGTGATGATGCTGTCGAACTCGTCGAACAGCAGCACGGTCGGCTCCCGGTACCGGCGCGCCTCGGCGAAGATCCGCTTGATGTTGCGCTCGGAGGCGCCGAGCCACTTGTCGAGGATCTCCGGCGTGCGCACCTCGCGGAACCGCGCACCCACCTCGTTGGCCAACGCCCGGGCCAGCATCGTCTTGCCCGTGCCGGGCGGCCCGTAGAGCAGGATCCCCTGCGGCCGGCGGGCGCCCCAGCGGGCCATCGCCTCCGGATGCTTGAACGACACGGCGATCTCGCGGAACTGCGCGACGACCGGGTCGAGGCCGCCGACCTGGTCCAGGGTGACCGCCTCCGAGGACTCCTCGGCCGGTGCCGGCGGCTGCGGGGGCCGCGCCGGGCGGGGGATCGGCGCCGACGCCGGGCCGAGCACGTACCGCCGGCCGGCGAGCGCCTTGCGACCGTCGGTGGCGATCTCGCCGACCGCGTCCAGCACGGCCGCGAAGACGGCCTCCACGTGCGCCGGCCGCACCGAGCCGCTCGGCACGCCGGTGCGCAGCACCAGCCCGCCCTTGCCGTCCGGCGTCAGCTCCATCCGCAGCGGCCGCCCCTCCTCGACGGCGACCGTGCGCACCTCGCGCGGCGGCGGAGCGTTCATCCTGCGGTGCAGCTCGGCCGCGGCCTCGCCGACGCCGTCGACCAGCTTCGTCGCCCAGCGGTCGCCGGCCTGCACGCGCCGGGACAGCAGCACCCCGAGCGGGTCGTTGCCCGGCGTGAAGAAGTACCGCCACGCGGGCGGCAGGGCGTTGACGCCGGTCGTGGTGACCCGGGCGGTGAGCACGTGCGTGTCGACGTCGCGGGCGAGCAGGAAGCGCACCCCGCGCACGGGGGCCGGGAAGTCACCCGCCCGCAACAGGTCGACCGGCTCGGGACCGGCGGTCTCCAGCGCCTCGGCGATGCCGTCGGACCTGACCTCGTAGGTGGACGGATGTTCGGCCACGTGACCCCCTCGCTTCGAACGGGCGTGCCATCGAGTCTGGCACGCCGTGTGCCGGAACAACCACCACGCGACGAGAACGGTCGATCAGACGAGAAGCGGACAGGCGTGCCACGTCCCCAACGGGTGAACGTCGCCGCGCGGTAAGCAATGAAAACGGACCATCAGCGCAATTGCTGAAAGAGAAACGCCGCGGGTCCCGTCTACGCTGCGCTGCGCATTGTGCGAATGGAAGGGAATGGTGATTTCCGTGCACGGCAGAAATCCCGCACTGCTTTCCGAACGGGAGATGCACACGCTGCGATTCACCGGTGCGCCGGAATTGCTGCGCCTGCTCGACCGGCTCGTGCGTCGACCCCGCCTGTGGTTCGTCGGCGTATATCTGCCGATTATCTATCTGGTCGGCGGTGCCGCCGGCGAGAATGTCCTGGGCGTGCTGGCCGAACGGCTCAATCGCGCACGGGGCCGAAAGATAATTCACGTCAAATTGTCGGCGCGGGCACCGGTGCCGCCCGACGGCGCGCCGCCCGGCCGGACCCCGGACCAGGAATTCGTCGCGCGACTGCACCGGTTGCTCGACGCGGTGGTGACGAATTTCGCGGCGACCCGAAAGGGCGTGCGGCGCATCCGGTTCCCGTATTACGGGGCGGTCAGCTGGTTGGTGGGCCTGTACACGGACGATCCCGCGGTGCGACCCGAGGAGCGGGCCGGCCGGCACGAGGCGGAGCTGCGCGAGTTCCTGAACGGGCGCCGGCCGGCGGTGCGCGCCGTCGACGCGGCCACCCGGCCGTTGACCGCCGAGGTGCCCTGGTACGTGCTGATCACGGCGCGGTTGACGCTGCGCGGCAGCCAACTGGTCTCCCGGCTGTGGCCGGTGCGCGCGTGGCTCGTGCGGCACCCGGCCGTCCGCAACCGCATGAGCAATCTCAGCGAACTCGCGGCCGCGTTCGCCGCGCGGGAGTTCGCCCCCGAGGCCGTCGGTCGGATGCTGGTCGACGCCGTGCTCACGGACCTGCGGATCGCGTACCGGCGTTCGGTGCTGCCGGGAACGCGCCGGGGCCGGCTGAGCCATCCGGTGCTGCTCCTCGACGACGTCGGCACCGACACCGCCGGCGTGGAACTGCTGCGGCTGCTGTCGGCCGCGCGGAACGAACCCGTCGAGCGGCGGTTCGGCCGGCGTCCGCGCTACCGGCAGGACCCGCTGCTGGTCGTCGCCGTCGGCCCGCGCGAGGGGCTGACCGCGCTCACCGGTGCCCGCCGGGCGGCCGACGGCGAGCCGCTGACCCCGGCCGAGCTGCCCGCCCCGTACCTGCGCTGGCTGGAGGAACTGCGGGCCGGCGGGACGCACCGTTCGTGGCTGCTGCCGATGCGCCTGAGCTACCCGGACCCGTTGCCGGACGGCTGGCAGCGCCCGATCGCCCTGGCCGGCATGCCGCACGGGCGGCGTTCCGTGGCGGCCGTGGTGGTCACCGCGATGCTGCTCGGCCTGGCCGCCGTGGTCGGCGGCTACGTGTACGGGCACTGCGGTTCGCCGCCGTCGCGCGCGGCGATGACCCGGGTGCCGCTGGCCGAGGAACGGCACCAGTGCGTCGGCGTCTCCTCGGGGCGCCACCGCTTCTTCGCCGACGTCGACGACGACGCGCCGATCTCCGGGGCGCTGCGGCAGGACCTGCGCCGCGTGGAGGAACGCATCGCCGCCAACAACGAACGGGCGCTGCGCCGTTCGGACCACGTCACGCTGGTGTACGTCGGCATCCTCTCGTCCTCCGGCGCGGAGTCGTACCAGTCCGCGCTGGAGGACCTGCTCGGGCTGGTGACGGCGCAGGAGAAGTACCTGAGCCTGCAGGCGCCGGTGCGGCTGCTGCTCGCCAACGGCGGCGACGGGATGCTGCACGGCGCGCTGGCGGTCGACTCGATCGTGGCCGCCGCCGAGAACGACCCGAGCATCGTGGGCGTCCTCGGCCTCGGCATCAGCAAGAAGCAGACCCGCAAGGCGATGCTGCGACTGGCCGCGGCCCGGATCCCGATGGTCGGCACCACCCTGACGGCGACGGAACTGGCCACCCGCACCACGTCGTACTACCGGCAGGTCGGTCCGACGAACCGGCGCACGGCGGCGGTGCTGGCCTTCCACGCGAAGACCGCCAAGCTGGCCAAGCGCGCCCGGGTGTACTACTCGGCCGACCCGGACGACCTGTACAGCTCGGACCTGAAGGAGCAGCTGGACGAGGCGCTCGGCGCCGTCGGGATCGCGGTCACCGCGCGGACCTACTACACACATCCGAGCCAGGGCGGCCACACCATCCAGGAACTGGGCGAGCAGGCCTGCGAACTCGGGGCCGACGACGTGGTGATCTACGCCGGCCGGGCCGAACGCTTCGACGACCTCGTCGCCGGCATGAGCGCACACTGCCACGGCGCCTACCCGAAGCTGCTCGCCGGCGACGACGTCACGCGGTTCATGCTCGACCCGCGGGACCTGCCGCGCGGGCTGACCGTCGAGTACACCGCGCTCGCCACCAGCATCGTCTGGGGCGAGGACTGCACCAGCCTGCCGTTCTTCGTGGAGTCCAGCGCGGTGGCGCAACGGATCCGGCTGAGCGCGGAGTCCGGGGACTGCAAGCGCCGCGGCGACGGGAACGCCATGCTCGCCTACGACGCGTTCACCACGATTATGACGGCCGTGACCGGTGCCCGGGCCGGCGGCGGGCGGCCGCACCGGGAGGCGCTCGTCGGGCACCTGCAGCAGATCCGCGACGAGGCCCGGCTGACCGGCGCGACCGGCATCATCGACTTCGCGCGTAAGCACACGGTGCCGCTGGACAAGACGGTGGTCATGCTGAGCAGGGTCGGCCGCAACGCCCCGACGCTGGTGCTGCACTGCGGCTCGTTCGGCGACCCCCGGCTGCCGAAGCCGCACAAGGACTGCCCGAAGGACACCGACGACGTCGGTTAGGTGCGATCACGCACCTCAGTCCGTCTCGTGCAGGCACCGGGTCCAGACGATCATCCGGACGGTGGTGTCCGTGCTGCGGGACAGGGCGACCGTGTGGCCGTCCCGCAGGTCGATCTTGAGATCGGCGGGTCCGGCCCAGGGGCCCTTGACCCACGGGTCGTCGCCGGTCCGCGGGTGGAGACCGGCCGCTTGCCAGTGATCGGTCAGGAGGGCGTAGGTGGCCTTCTCCTCGGCGGCGGCGATCGGCAGGTGATAGGTGCCCTGCATCCGGTAGAGCTCCTTGTCCGGGAAGTCGCTGATCTGGCCCGGGCAGGTGAGGCGCTCCTCCTTGGGGGCGTCCAGGGAGATCGCGGCGATCGCGGCGACCCGCTCGGCACGCTCGCGGACCTGCTGCCGCGCTGTGGCCGGCGCGAGGTCCGGGGTGAAGTCGCCGCCGCCGCCGGCATCCGGGACCGAGCATCCTCCGGCTCCCGCGAGCAGAGCCGCCGCGAGAATCATCCGCCTGATCACGGCGCGCACTATATAGACCGCGAGCGCGATGCGGCCAGGACCCGTCTCGTCGATCAGCCGCGTGCGAGGCGGCGTTGATCTAGGCGGCGTGGGGCACGCCGGCGGGCTCGGGTGCCGGCCGGTGTGCCCTCCTGAGGAGAAGAGCGCCGAGCAGCGCCCCGAACAGCTTCCCGCCGGCGAACAGCAGCACCAGCCAGGCGCCGCCGAGCCCGATCGTCGCGCCGGCCACCGCCGCCCCCACCGCGCCGGAGGAGACCTTGATGCCGGCGCTGATCGTGAACACCTGCGTGTGCACCGGCGCCGGCGCGTACCTGTCCCGCACCCCGAACTGCCCGCTCGCCACCGGTCCGGTCGTGAAGCCGGAGAGCGCGAACAGCACCACGGCGACCGGCATCCCGCCGCCGAGCGGAACGCACATCAGCGGCACCGCGCCGACGAGCGTTCCCCAGATGACCAGGCGCTGCGGGCGTTCGACCCAGGGAGTGAAGCGCGCGTTGGCGAGCGAACCGATCAGCCCGCCCACGGCGTAGGCCGAGATCAGCAGCCCGGCGTCGGTCGCGTCGCCGGTCCGCTCGGTGGCCAGCACCGTCGCCGCGATCGGCAGCACGCCGATGCCGATGGCGCCGAGGCTGCTCGCGAACGTGATCGCCCGCAGCACCGGATCCGTCCACAGCACCACCACACCGGCGGCCATCGGCGGACGCGGCCCGCTCGCCACCCGCTCGCGCAGCGGCAGGGTGAGGACCAGCAGCGCCCCGCACGCGGCCACGGCGGCCGCCACCAGCGCGGCCGGCCGGGCGTCGATGCGCGCCGCGAGCAGCGCCGCGAACGCCGGCCCCACGATCCCGGCCGTGTTGTACGTGAGCACGTCGAAGCTGTACGCGCGCGGCCGCCGCTTCGCCGGCACCAGCTCCTTGAGCAGGCTCGACAAGCCGCCGGTCGCCAGTGGCGCGCAGCACCCGCCCAGAACGACCACCACCACGGCCGTCCACGCCGGCGCGCCGCCCACCAGCAGCGCGCAGCCCGCGAGGCTGGACGCGAAGGTCAGCAGCGCCACCGTGTAGAACAGCCGCGGCCGCCGGGTCCGGTCCCCGTACGCGCCGATCAGCGGCGCCGCCACCACGTGCGGGATCATCAGCGCGGCGACCAGGATCCCGCCGAGCGCGGCGTCGCCGGTGCGGTCCACGGCGAGCAGGACGATCGCCACCCGCGCACCCTCGTCGGCGAGGCGGACCAGCGCGGCCACGAGCAGGTAACGCGCCAGGACCATGCCTCCGACCCTAAGGATCTCCCTCGTCGGACCGGTGCTCTCGTGGTGGAGGTCACTGGTCGGTACTGTCCCCTGCATGCAGCTCTTACGTGGTGCGGTGGTGCTCGCGACCGTCGCGGCGACGGTGTTCACGGCCGGTCCGGCGCAGGCCGCCGCGCCCCGGCCGGGCGCCCCTGGTGCGGGCGACGAGTACTTCCCGCTCGCCGGCAACGGGGGATACGACGTTCGCCACTACGAGCTCGACATCCGCTACGACCCGGCGACCCGGGCGTTCAGCGGCGTCGCCGAGGTGACCGCGCGCACCACGGCCGCGCTGTCGTCGTTCAACCTGGATCTGCGCGGCTTCACCGTGCGCGCGGTGACGGTCGACGGGCGGGCCGCCGCGTTCACCCGGGACGGGCAGGAGCTGACCGTCGCGCCGCGCGGCGGGCTGGGCAGGGACCGGCTGTTCAAGGTGGTCGTGCGCTACGACGGCAGCACCGGCCGGCCGGTGGACAACACCGGCGCGCTCTACGGCTGGGTCTCCACGCCGGACGGGTCGTTCGTCGCCAACGAGCCCGAGGGCGCCTCGACCTGGTACCCGGTCAACGACCACCCGACCGACAAGGCCGGCTACGACTTCCGGATCACCGTGCCCGAGGGCAAGGTCGCCGTCTGCAACGGCGAACTCGTCGCCAACCGCACGTCGAACGGCTGGACGACGTGGGTGTGGCGGGCGAACGACCCGATGGCGAGCTACCTGTCGACGGCCTCGATCGGCGACTACGACCTGCGGAAGCGGCGCGGCCCGAAGGGGCTGCCGATCATCGACGCGATCGACCGGGACCTGCCGGAGACCGCCGACGACGGGCTGGCCCGCACCGACGAGATGATCACCTACTTCGGCAAGGTGTTCGGGCCGTACCCGTTCTCGTCGTACGGCGCGATCGTGGACGACGACGAGGACGCCGGCTACGCGTTGGAGACCCAGACCCGGCCGATCTACTCCGGGGCGCCGGACGAGTCGACCGTCGCGCACGAGCTGGCGCACCAGTGGTTCGGCAACAGCGTCAGCCCGAACGCGTGGAGCGAGATCTGGCTCAACGAGGGCTTCGCCACCTACGCCGAGTGGCTGTGGGAGGAGCACAACGGCGGAAAGTCGGCCGCCGACCAATTCGCCGAGCTGTACGCCCGCCCGGAGAGCTCCACCATCTGGAACCCGCCGCCGGCGGCCCCCGGCGCGGAGAACCTCTTCGCCGGTTCGGTGTACATCCGCGGCGCGATGGCGTTGCAGGCGCTGCGGGCGAAGGTCGGCGACGCGAAGTTCTTCGCGATCCTGCCCGCCTGGTACGCGCGGTACCGGGACCGGGACGCCGACACCCAGGACCTGGTGGTGCTCTCCTCGGCGATCGCCCGTCAGGACCTGCGGGCCTTCTTCCGCACGTGGGTGTACACGCCCGGGAAACCCACCACCTGGTAGATCCATCCACGAAGATCCGTTATGCTCGGGCCAGGTCATGAGTGCCAGCGCGTAGCCCCGGCTTGCTGGCCGGCAACCCTTGCGATCCGCGATGGGGTGCCCCGGGTGAGGACCTGGCCCGTGCGCCGGCTTGGCCGCGGGCAAGCGCGGACCCTCCAGCGACTGTGGGGTCCCTGGCCCCTGGGGGTTCGCCCGTGCTCGCCACCGCCACCTTCGACTGCACGACCGACGCGCTCGACGTGGTCGGCGCCGACCTGTCCGTCACCCTCGCCGACGGCAGCGCTTCCCGTTTCGTGAACCTCGACCTCGCCGCCTCGGCCCCCTGCGTGCGGGCCGCCGCCCGGGCCGTCGAGGCGGTGCTGCCCTGGTACGCGAGCGTGCACCGCGGGGCGGGAGCCCGTTCGGCGCGGTGCACGCTGGAGTACGAACGGGCCCGCCAGTCGGTCGGCGACTTCGTCGGCGCCGGTGCGCAGGACCTCGTGGTGTTCACCCGCAACACCACCGACGCCACCAACCTGCTGGCCCGGGCCCTGCCCACCGGCACCACGACGGTGGTCTTCGAGACCGAGCACCACGCGACCCTCCTGCCCTGGCCGAACGCCCGCCGCCTGCCGGCGCCGCAGAGCCCCGACGACGCGGTGCGGGCCCTCGAGGCGGCGCTGCGCTACCTGGCCGGCCCGGTGCTGGTGGCGGTCACCGGGGCCAGCAACGTCACCGGCGAGATCTGGCCGGTGCGCCGGCTCGCCGACGTCGCCCACGCGCACGGCGCGCGGCTGTTCGTCGACGCGGCCCAGCTCGCCCCGCACACCCCCGTCGACCTGAACGCCCTCGGCGCCGACTATCTGGCGTTCTCCGGGCACAAGCTGTACGCGCCGTTCGGGGCCGGGGTGCTGGTCGGACGCGGCGACTGGCTGGACGCGGCGCCCCCGTACCTGGCGGGCGGTGGGGCCAGCGCCCGGGTCGGCGACACCGCGGACGACCTGACCTGGGCCACCGGGCCGGCCCGGCACGAGGGCGGCACCCCGAACCTGCTCGGCGCCGTGGCCCTCGCCGCGGTCTGCGACGCGCTCGTGGCCGCCGACCGGGACGCGCTGCACGCCCACGAGCAGCGGCTCCTGGCGCGCCTGCGGGCCGGGGTCGCCGCCGTGCCGGGGGTGCGCGACGTCAGCCTGTTCGGCCCCGAACACCCGCGGGTGGGCATCGTCTCGTTGGCGCTGCCGGGCCACGACGCGACGGCGGTGGCCGACCGCCTCGGTCACGAACACGGCATCGGCGTGCGGGCGGGGCAGTTCTGCGCGCATCCGTTGGCCCGCCGGCTGAGCGGCGTCGACGGCTCCTGCGGCGCGGCGGGCGCCACGCTGCTGCGGGCCAGTATCGGGCTCGGCACCACCGAGGAGGACGTGAACCGCTTCGTCGAGGCGCTGCGCGCGGTGCTGTAGGGTCGCGCCGCCCGCCGCGGCCGAACCGGAGCGGGCGGATCCCTCGACCGTGCGCGCCACGTACGCGGTCCCGCAGAGATTCACCATCGCCGCGCGGGCCGGTAGCGTTCCGTTCATGCCGTCCGCCGCTTTCGTGCCACCCGGCTTCGTTCCGCCGACGTCGCTGGTCACCGACCGATTTCGCCTGGAGCCGCTGGGTCCGCGGCACAACGCGGCCGACCACGCCGCGTGGACGTCGAGCATCGGGCACATCCGGGCCACCCCGGGTTACCCGGACGGCACCTGGCCGCCACTCGACGGCATGCCGCTGGACCGGAACCTCGCCGATCTTCGCCGGCACGCTGACGACTTCGCGAAACGCACCGGATTCACCTTCACCGTCCTCGACCCGGCCGACGGCGACGTCATGGGCTGCGTCTACCTGTACCCCTCGAAGGCGGCGGAGTACGACGTGACGATCCAGTCCTGGGTGCGGGCCGACCGGGCGGCCCTCGACGTGCCGCTGGCCGAGGCCGTCGCGCACTGGGTCGCCACGGCGTGGCCGTGGCACCGCCCGGACCGGCGCGGCCGCTGACCGCCGGATCCGGGCCGATCCGCTCATCCGCCCGCGCGGAGTCGTCGCTGCGGCCGGATCGGGAGGGCTGAGCCGGCCACGCTCAGGCCCGTGACACCGCGCCTCACTCGTCGGCGGTCGGGGTGATAGCGACGATGCCGGTGCGCAGAATCGCGACCAGCCGGCGGGCCCGGTCGGCGTCGACGGCCAGGGCGGCGCCGCTGGCCAGCGTCAGTACGTCGGCGGCGGTGAGGTCGGGACGCAGGGTCGGCGCGGCGCGCCGGACCAGGCGGTCGGCGATCGTGGTGATCGAGGCGTGCCATTCGTGGAACAGCGCCGTGCGGCGCCCGTCGGCGCCTTCGGTGGCGGCCAGGGCGAGGGGGCGCTTCGTGGCGACGTGTGCCACGAACTCGTCGAGCCAGGCGAAGAGCGCGTCCGTCGGATCGGCCGACTCCAGCAACCGCGTGCCGTGCCGGCACAGCGCGTCGACCTCGTCGGAGTAGACGGCGACGAGCAGGTCGGCGCGGGTCGGAAAGTGGCGGTACAGGGTGGCGTTGCCGACGCCGGCACGCCGGGCGATCACGTCGAACGCGACGTCGTTCCCGGCCTCAGCCAGTGCTTCGCCGGCCGCGGCGATCAGCCGGGCGCGGTTGCGGGACGCGTCGGCACGTGGGCCGCGCTTGCTATCCGAGGACATCCCCGGATACGTTACCGGCAACTAAACGGGGAGTACCCCGCTTCGACGGAGGGGAGCCGCGATGGCGCTGACGACGGACGATCGGATTGCCATCGCGGATCTGATCAGCCTGCACGGCCACCTGGTCGACCGCGGTGACTTCGCCGGCCTGGCGGCGCTCTTCACCGAACAGGTGGTCTACGACGTGTCGGCCTTCGGCGGCGGCGCCCTGGTGGGTCTCGCCGCGATCCGCGACGCCGGTACGGCGCTGGCCGACGCCAATCCCGTCGCGCACCACGTGACCAACATCGTGCTGCGCGAGACGGCGGACGGCGTCGTGCACGCCCTCTCCAAGGGCCTCGGGGTGATGGCCGACGGTTCGACCGGCAGCGTCACGTACGACGACACCGTCGAGCGAACCGCCGCCGGCTGGCGTATCACGCACCGGATCGTGCGCCCGCGGCGCACGCCCCTACGGGACTGAGGCCGGTACCCGCGCGAGGCGCCGCCGATGTCGTTGACCTGGCGGTGGCGAAGCCGGATCCCAACCCGATGAACGGCACCCGGCGTGGGTCGCCTTGCCGGGTGCCGTTCGGTCGCCGTAGGAATGTCCGATGGGGATCGACGTCGCGCCGTACCGGGTACACGTGCCGGAGTCCGACCTGGCCGACCTGCGCGCCCGGCTGGCCCGCGCCCGCTGGCCCGAGGCGTCGCCGGTGCCGGGCTGGACCCAGGGGATACCGCTGGAGGTGCTGCGGGACCTGTGCCGGTACTGGGCCGACGGGTACGACTGGCGTGTCGCCGAGGCGCGACTGAACGCGGTGCCGCAGTACCTCGTCGGCGTGCGGGGCATCCGGGTGCACGTGCTGCACGCGCGTTCCCCGCATCCCGACGCGTTGCCGCTGGTGCTCACCCACGGCTGGCCGGGTTCGGTGCTCGAACTGGTCGGCCTGGTCGCACCGCTGACCGATCCGGTGCGGCACGGCGGCTCGGCCGGGGACGCGTTCGACGTGGTGATCCCGTCGCTGCCCGGATACGGGTTCAGCGCCAGGCCGACCGCTCCGGGCTGGGGCATCGAACGCATCGCAACCGCCTGGGCCGAACTGATGGCGGGCCTCGGCTACAGCCGCTACGGTGCGGCCGGCAGCGACTGGGGGACCAGCATCTCCAGTTGCCTGGCGACCGTGGACCCGGGGCGGGTGGCCGGGATCCATCTCGTTCCACCGCTGGCTGGACCGGATCCGGCGGACCCGCACCACACCGACGCCGAACGGGCCGCGCTGGCCCGGCTGCGCGACCGGGCGCGGACCTCCTCGGCGTACTCCGAGATGCACCGCACCGCGCCGCAGACCGTCGGCTACGCCCTGGTGGACTCGCCGACCGGCCTTTGCGCGTGGATGGCCGAGAAGCTGATGGCGTGGAGCGACCCCGCACCGCCGGGCGGCCTGTCCCGCGACCAGATCCTGGACCAGGTCTCCCTGTACTGGCTGACCGGTACCGCGGCGTCCGCGGCGCGCCTCTACGCGGAGAGCATCGACCGGGTGTCGGCCTGGATCGGCGGCACCCGCCTCGATCCGGTGTCCGTCCCGGTCGGCGCCTCCGTCTTCCCCGCCGAGGTGCCGCGGCCCTCCCGGCGCTGGGCGGCCCGCCGCTACCCCGACATCCGTTACTGGGCCGAACACGGGCGGGGCGGGCACTTCCCGGCCCTGGAGGCACCCGACCTTCTCGTCGACGACCTGCGGAACTTCTTCCGGCCGCTGCGCTGACCGCCGCCGGTTTCGGGTTCACCGGGCGGAGGTGGATGTTCGGGTGAGCGAAACGGCGGCGGGAGCGGCGCGCCGACCGGGACTTCCCGGTGGCCGGCGCGATCCGCTCTCGTTGCCGCGTGGGGGAGGGCCGGACTACTCGCCGGTGCGCTGCTGGGGGATGCCGCCGTTGCCGCCGTGCAGCAGGGCCCGCACCTCGGAGGCGCGGTAGCGGCGGTGGCCGCCGAGCGTGAAGATCGCGGTCAACTTCTCGGCCTTGGCCCAACGGGTCACGGTCTTCGGGTCGACGCGGAACATCGACGCGACCTCGGCGGGGGTGAGCAACGGGTCGGAATCCTGCATGCGGGAAGCCATCGGGGTGCTCCTCGGGAGTCGGTGAACTTCGACGGGTTCTATGGTGCCTGTTGTCCGACGATGTCCGACATAGCCTAAACGGGTGACAATTGAGACCGGTGCCCCCGAGGGCGTAACCTCGCCCGATTGTTGCCGTCGGTAACCATAAGCCCGTTCAGGGGGCGCCACCAGCGCGTAAGGCCGGATCTCGCGCAGCCCGTCTGATACTCCTCGTCACGGAGCATCACCGTCCGGTCACGTTCAAACGACACGTGTGGGGGACCCCGTCGGGGTGCGGTCCGGGGCGCGCACCGCGAACGACCCCGCGAGCCCGATCACGCCGAACGCCAGCACCGCCGGCACCACGAACGCCCACCGCAGGTCGGCCGCCTCGGCGACCACCCCGATGAGGCCCGCCCCGACGACGAAGCCCGCGTAGTTGAACAGGTTGACCCGGGCCACCGCGACACCGGTGTGCGCCGGATCGAGGCGCCCCGCCGCCGAGAACGACAGCGGCACCACCACGCACAGCCCGAGCCCCTGCAACGCGAACCCGGCGAGGGCGACGCCCGAGTCCGGCGCGGCCGCCACGACGAGCAGCCCCACGCCACCGATCGCCGCGCCCGCGCGGGTCACCACGGCCGGCCCGTACTGCCGCACCAACCGGTCGGCGGCGGCCCGGCCGAGCATCGTGGCGCACTGGTAGGCGAAGACGCCCAGCGCGGCGACACTGCGGGAGGACTCCAGCACGTCGTCGAGGAAGACCGCGCTCCAGTTGGAGGTCGCCGAGTCCGCGACGTACATGAGCATCACGGCCGTCCCGATGAGGGCCACCGGGCGCCAGGGGATCGCGGCGACCGCGGCGGCGTCCACTGTGGACGGTGCCAGCGCGGTCTCCTCGGCGCGGCGCAGCTCCCGTGGGCCGGCGGCCAGCGTGAGCACCAGGCCGACCAGCGCCGCCGCCGTCAGCGACTCCAGGACCGTCAGGCCGGCCTTCGCCGTGGCCGCGGTGGTCAGCGCCCCGGCGACCGCGCCCAGGCTCCACCAGCCGTGGAACGACGACAGCAGCGGCCGGCCGTAGCGGCGTTCGACGGCGACGCCCTGCATGTTCATGGTGGCGTCGACGATCCCGAGGCCCAGGCCGAGCAGCACCAGGGCGGCGGCCAGCGCCGGCACCGAACTCGCCGCGCCGACGGCCACCAGCGCGGCGCACACCAGGGGACCACCGACGCGCAGGACCGGTGCGCTGCCGAGGCGGGGCGCCAGGGCGCCGGCGACGATGCTGCCGATGCCGGCGACGAGCGGGACGGCGAGCAGCACCAGCGACAGTTCGCCGTCGGTGAAGCCGAAGCGGTCCTTGAGGACGTTCGTCTGGGTCAGCAGCGCCGCGAACGAGAAGCCCTGTGCCGCGTAGGCGGCCCCGACGGCGATGCGTGCCTGCTGATCCCGTGCCGCCACCGCAGCCCCCGTTCGCTAGGGATCTCCGTAGCATCCGGCACGGTGGCGTTCCCGTCTACCCGTGGCGCAGGACCCAGATCGGCAGGCCCGCGACAGCGGTCTCGCCGACGACGCGCCAGCCGGCGCCCTGGTATATCGCGACGTTGCGCAGGTTGCTCGTCTCCAGGAACGCGGGCACGCCGTCGAGGCGGGCGCGAGCCATGCCGGGGATCATCGCGGCGCGGCCCAGGCCCTTGCCCCGGCACGCCGGGTCGGTGGCGAGCATGCCCAGGTACCAGTGCGGGCCGGCCGGGAGGAGGCCGTGCACGGCCTCGTCGTAGGCGGTGAGGCGTTCGGTGACGCCGGCGGGGTAGGCGTGTGGGTCGCCGCCGTCCCCGCCGGGCGGCGACCAGAGCGCCACGGCGGCGCCGCCCTCGACCGTCCACACGGCACCGAGCGGCATGCGCCGGTCGAAGCGCCCGCCGGCGAAGTGCGGCATGTGCGCCTCGTACACGTCGTCGTCCGGGAACATCCACCGCACCGCCGGGTCTTCCCGGAAGGCGGCGACGAGGGTGGCGACGACCCGGGCACGGTCGTCCGGCGTGGCGGGCAGGACGTCGGGGTTGTTCATGACGGGCAACCCTAACGCCCACCCGCCGATGCGCTCACCGGGATATGGGCGACGGCGCGGCGGGTGGGGTGGCCGTCCGGGGCCACGTCGAACAGGTAGTCCGCGTCGCCTATCCGGGCGCGGACGGTGCGGTTGCCGGCGAACTCGACGGCGCCCAGCGCCACCGCCCGGTACTCGTCGGAGTAGCTGACCAGGTGCCCCATGTCCCGCGCGAGGACGCCGGAGCCGGCCCACAGGTGCAGCACGTGGGTGCTGTCGGCCCCGAGGCTGTACTCCGCGTAGCGCGCCACGGCGTACCGCCCGTCGGGGGACGTGGCGAGCACCTCCCAGTGCGGCGCGAACCGCTGCACCCCGGCCACCCCGAACGTCCCCAGCAGCGCGGCGACCACGAAGCCCACCGCCCCGACGACCTTGATCCGGCGGCTGAGGCTGTGCCGGCGGTCGGCCAGCGCTGCGGCGGTCGCGAGCCCCAGGGTGACGGCCCCGCCGGCCACCACGGCGGTGGCCCGGTGCACCCGGGCGAGGTCGGTGGGATTGGCGACAGCGAGGAGCGTGAACGCCAGCGCGGCAGTCGGAAGCGCCCAATTCCGTCGGCCCATGCCCCCAATCGTGATCGATTCCGCCACGGGCCGCCACCGTACAGGGACGCTGAGAAGCCACTGACCTAGCATCCTAGGACGCGGTAGAGGCAGTGCGACCCGTCGCGAGCGACGGCAATACCGCACACCCACGGGGGAACGCGGACCCGGCAGCGGAGCGGTCGAGCACGCCGCAGGCGGATCGGCCCGG